>JAFVQJ010000033.1 GCA_017504945.1 Clostridia bacterium | reverse complement strand
TATCTCTCTGACCTCTTTAGGTCGTGTAAACGACATTTTCTGCTCCTTTCGTTAACGTTTGCGTGTGTTTTGCTTCGGAAACAAAGAAAAAGTGCCTGCGGCGCGGCTGTTATCCCGCATTTTCTCTTTTCTCGGTGTAATTAAGCGGAAAAGGTGAAAAAACGGCTCTCGCGCGGTCTGTTCTTGATATTTCTGCTCCTATTCCTTGAATATGAGGTATATGTATAAATATACAATCTCTCATTCTTCTTTTGTTTCAGAATAAAGTCTTTTGTTTGTTGTTTATGTAGTTTAAATTTGTACCACCCCTACGGAGGGGGACGGATGATAAGGAGTTGGGGCTTCCTTCGCCGATAGGAAAGCGGCACAGCCTCGTGCGTGAAGCCGACGCAAAGGGGCAGCTCTTGCGTCGCAAGAAGCGTTACGCTCTCCTCTGCGGGAACGTCGAAGGTGTAAACGAAGCTGCGGCGCGCCCTCGTCTTTTCATACTTTGCGTAAAGGCGAGCGTATCTCTTTAGTATGCGCTGTGCCTCAAGCTCGGCGGTGTATTTGCGCACAGTAGTCCTTGATAGCCCCGTAGCTTTGGCAATAGCTCTCTCGCTTGCGTAGGATACGCCGTATCGGTTAGAGCGTGCCAAAATAGCAAGATATACGAGGAGCTTTTTTGCGGAAAAGCCCCTCACAAGCTCAAGGTCGAGATAAACGTAGCCCGCATCCCTGCTCCCGCGGAAAATAAGACGGTAGCGGTTAGCGTGCCTCCTGCCGCCCCCGTAGGTGGCGCGTGAGTGGATGATGCCGCGCTCCGTCAGCTCTCCAAGCGCGAGCTTTACGCCGCTCTCGGAAAGCCCTGACTCCCCCGCAAGGCTCTTGATTGAATACCTGAACCACTTGCCGCGTGATATGAAATCCGCACGCTCAAGCACGGCGTATATCTTTATCGCCTTCCCCGAAAGGGAGAGAGCGAGTACGTCTTTGGTTATTACGGCAGAGCGCATCCCGCTCCCCCCTTTCTTCGTTAAATCTTTTTAGCTCCGCGCTTTACTGCTCCGACCTGCGCGGCGGTCTTTTGAGTTGTATTTTTAACGGGTGGCAGAGCCTCTTTTTCGGGCTTGTGGTATGTGGATTTCTTCTCACTCTGCTCTTTCTCTATCGGATTTAGCGGTCTATCGATTTTATCAAGTATCTTTTCGGAATACAGATAGCTTATTCCTCGCGGAAGGCGGAAGCCCATTTCAAGAAGAAGTCGATCAAGGCGTGCTACGTTGTACCACAAAAAACGATTTTCCGCCGCAGCCGTCTTTAGATCTTCATATATTTGTGTTCTTGCATAAAAGCTGACTATAAAATTTGAAGGCTCAGGTTTTCCTGCATATACGGCTGTACCGAAGGGTTCAACTACGGCTATGTACGGATCTCCGTCAAGATTTTTCTCCGCAGACAAAAGGATAAGTCTTTCTCCTTTTTCTTCGGGAACTCGCCATATTGCCACAGGATCGGCGAGGAGTTCAGGCATCTTTTTCATATCAACCACGGACATAGGGTGTTTTCCGTCGTCCTGCAACGCTTCGTGCAAGTGTCGTGCGGTGTAATGCATAGCTTCGGCAGAGCATCCCAGCGAAACAAGCAGTTCAGGCGTGCGCCTAACAAACAACGCCGTCCCTTCCTCGGCTTTCTCGATCGCCTTACCAAAACGCAAGTATTCCTTGCAGGACTCCCAAAACTTCAAAGCGACCTGTTTAGATATTCCATGTTTTAACTTCCCCTCTTTATCTGTAAAGCACCTCCGAGGAGTCCGTCTTACGCTCGCTTCGTATGCGTGTATGGTTTGACACGCATTTTCAAAATCAACTGCTTTTATCCGTCCCTCGCTTATTTCATAGCAACACCACGCCCTGAACAACTGCATTTGAGGCGACCTCGGATCTCGCCCTTCACCCAAGGAAAGAATATTTCTTTTGGGTACCGCGATATATTCTTTATGCAATTTTGCAACGTCTGAAAGGCTCATATCGTACCTTCCCTCATAATCAGGGGAGTCGCATACGCTCAAGGCTTCAAGCCCCGCTACAATATCTGAAGGCGGATCGGTATATTTTGTGCTGAAGCCTCGCCACGACTTATCCCGCGTTTCCGCTTGGTAAGCAAACTCTCCAACAAACTTAACGCTAATGCCGCCTCTCCTGCGCCAAGCATTAAGGCTCTTGTTATAATCGGCAACAAGAATATCATCAGGCATCACGCCCAAGGGGATATACGCCGTCATATCCAATTCAGTAGGATACGTTACGATGTTATCTGAGGATACTTTAGGAAAATACTTAAATATCCAAGACTTCCTTTCTTCAAAACAATCGATCTCACGCGGCGCGTTGGTGACGAAGAAAACGTCGGTTTTTTCTCTTGCTATGATCTCATTAACGGCATCTACCATATTGGCGTACGGAGAAAGCGAGGAAAAGAACCGAGGTTCATATAGCCTTTCAAACGTATCCAAAGCTTGCCTTGTTCGCGCGAGCGTATTGTCTACATTGATAAAGATCCTTCCCATTACACATCAAACCTTTCGTTATACCGTTCTATCAGCCCTGCCAAGCTACAGCAAGCCTCTGGGAGAATGGAAACCACAAGCTCCACTATCTCGTCTTTTTCACTTGAAGGCAGCTCCTCAATGGGTATAAGCGGCGTATCCTTTTCACGCACACTGCCCTTGCGTAGATGTGATGCGTTATCCGAAAAAAACAATTTACCGTCCTCGTCGAGATAGATGGCAAAGCCGTACGCAAAGCAAATGCACTCCGCATAGACCTTTCCCGTCTTGTTAAAAAAATCAGTTTTGCGGGCGTTTCCGTCCTCTTTGAAGTTGTTAAGCTTTACAAGGAAGCCTGTCATCTCCCGATATTCAGAGGCAAGCTCGCCTTGCTTTTCACGATTTGCTTGCTTAGTAAACACATTCTTCAATGATAGTTTCTGATTTCCAAGCGAGGCAAGACGGTCAAACGTCTGCTCTCGATCCTTGCTTATACTCTCAAGCCAGCCGAGAGTAAAGACCAACGGTGGGGTTTCGCTAAAGGGTGAAAAAAACTCCTTTTCATAAATGCTCATAGTAAAAGCTCCTTTCATTTT
>JAFVQJ010000032.1 GCA_017504945.1 Clostridia bacterium | reverse complement strand
GAACTGCCGTACAAGTTCCCTGCTTGTTCCGCTATAAGACAAAAATAAAAGATGCACGAAATTTTCGTGCATCTTTTACTGTCCTTAGCAACCCTACGCTATTCTGCGGGGATTCTTTTGGTAAAAGATACCGGCGCCGGCAATAACTGTAGACCGAAGCTTATTTACCGCCCACCGCCGTTTGAACAAAAACAAAAGATCCACCCGTGTGGGTGGATCTTTTAGTTTAGGTTTAAGTTAAACTTATGCCTTGCGAGCCTTTACAACGAATGCTGCTGCCATAAGAGCAACGATCATTGCGCCTGCGATAGCAACTACTTCGATGTCAGCGGGGCCAACGGGGGTGTTGCCGCCTGCTGCCTGACCGTTGAAGCTGTTAGCTGCCTGACCGTTGATGGTCTTAATGGTAACACCGGTGTTGTTTGCAATAGCACCTTCACCAACCAAAGAGAACGCAATATATGCTTTGCCGTCAGCATCAAGAATATTGGTAGCGTCGATTGTGAAATCAACATCAGCCTGTGCTTCTTCATCGAATACGGTAACTTTAGTTCCGTTTACGAGGAATTTGATAGCGCCCTCTTCAACAACCAATTTTAGGGTTGAATCTGCGCCTGCAGTTACGTTTGCACGCTCCAACAGACTGTAGGAACCGCCCAATGCGTCAACGAAGAGTCCGAGAGTATTGCCACCAAAGCTTGCTACAAAGCCGTTTGTATCGGTAGTAACAAGGCTGTAAGCTCTTACGCCTACTAACGGAGCGATGCCGAAATCAGAGATAGGAGCATTGTGAACTGTAAGTGCAAAATATGAGTTGTAGCTGAATGCAGCGTCCCACTCAAATGCGGCAAGATTGAAAGCTATTTCCAAACCATCGAGTGCAACTTTTTCGCCGTATGCAACAGCTGCTTGAGGCCAGTTGCCATTAGGAGCGGATAAGTTGATTGCGTTTGAACCGTCAACGGTTACAACGCCTTCGGTCATACCGGCTGCATTAAATTTCTCTTCCCATGCAGAAGCAAGAGTTGCTGCACTTGAAGAAACTGCAAGTGCAAAAACAAGGGTAAGGGTAAGTGCGATTGCGAGGATCTTTTTCATTTTTTACATTTCCTTTCAAAAAAAATTATTTTTAATATAATAAAACATTATATTAACCGATTGATAAATACGACATAATGGGAATTATGTTGTATATTGGCGCAGAAAATTTGGAGTTGCTTCTTGCATGGCAAAAAATACGGTTAAAATCTATTTTTTAAGTGAAAACGTTTATGCAAATTGCACAAAGATGACTGGCAAAATTTATGCTAAATAAACAAAAAACATTTAGAAATAATAAAATTGAAAATTTTATGAAAATTCTACTTGAAAATAGCTAAAATATGTGCTAAAATTATTCACGTAAAGTATTATAAAGCAATATTTTACAGCAATTTTTATACAACATAATTCCCATTATGTTGTATGGTTTTGTTATTTTACTATATTTATTTAGTTAATATAATATAATTTCATTATTATATTAAAAATAAAAATTTTTCTGAAAGGAAATGTAAAAAATGAAAAAGATCCTCGCAATCGCACTTACCCTTACCCTCGTTTTTGCACTTGCAGTTTCTTCAAGTGCAGCTCTCGCAACTACTTGGACCGAAATCGAAGGCGGACCCGCTTGGGGCACTGTTTCCGTTGAAGCAGATGGCTCTATCAAAATGGTTGGAGACGGCGGCGGTTTCTCTCAGGCAGGCGTTCTCTATGGTTCCAAAGTTCCGGTAGACGGCCTTGAACTCAAACTCAAAGTTGCAAACGCAACGGCACCCGGTCAGATCTCTGCAGCAGCTATCGTTTACCTCTCCGGCGCAGCTATTGAGAATTCGTTCACTCCCGAAGGCGACAATGATTCCACTCACAACATTTTTGCAGGTAACTCTTACTCTGTAATGTGTGACACCACCAAGACCGCAGCATACGTTATCGCTCCTCAGGACGGTACCGTTGCTAAGATCCACGGCGGTATTTATTCTCTCCTCGTTTCCGAGCTCGGACTTGGTTGGGACAATGCATCTCTTGCAACCGTTGATTATGCAGAATTCACCATCAAATTCGAAGTAGAAGGCGACAAGGTTGAGCTCTACGTTAACGGCACCAAGGTTGAAGGCTACGGTCTTGACAAGGCTAACATCGTTGATGCAGACGGCAAGGCATATCTTGCAGTTACCACTAACGGTTACGGCACCGCAGTTCAGGACGTTACCCTCGTTACCGTAAACGGCACTGCAGCTAACGCTTTCGTACCCGCAGCTCCCGTTGGCCCCGCTGACATCGAAGTAGTTGCTATCGCAGGCGCAATGATCGTTGCTCTTATGGCAGCAGCTTTCGTTGTAAAGGCTCGCAAGGCATAAGTTTAACTTAAACTTAAAACTAAAAGATCCACCCACACGGGTGGATCTTTTGTTTTTCTATCAATCCGCGTTATCCTCTTGCAAAACGTCCTGCAATATGTTAAAATAGACAAAAGCGAAAAGAGGGATGCAATATGGCAAAAAGCAAAAAGAAATTAAATCTCTTACCCAAGCTGTCGGTATTTTTGATCGCGGCTGTCCTTATTCTTTGCGGTATGGCTTACGAGTATTTCACAAACACGCCCGCAGATTTTTCCGACGCTGTTTTTTCAATGCACGTTATCGACGTAGGGCAGGGCGACAGTATACTTATCCGCTCGGGCGATAAAACGATGCTTATCGACGCGGGCGAGTCCTCCGCAAAGGCAGACCTTGAGAGCTACCTCAATTCGCAGGAGATAACAAAGCTTGACTACGTCGTTTGCACCCATCCTCACTCCGACCATATCGGCGGAATGGAAAACGTCCTTCGTAAATACGATTACGATAATATTATTATGCCGAAGGTATCGCACACCTCAAAGACCTTCATTTCACTCCTCGAGTGCATCGACGGGCAGAATAAGGAGATAACCGAGGCAAAAAGCGGTGCAGAGTTTACTCTCGGCGAGGCGAAGGTGAAAATTCTTGCTCCCAACTCAAGCGATTACGACGAGCTTAACGATTGGTCCGTCGTTCTTAAAATAACCGTTAAAGGAAAGAGCTTTATCCTTACGGGCGACGCCGAGAAGCTTTCCGAGGAGGAAATACTTAATATCTACGCCAAGGAGCTTAACTGCGACGTTTATAAGGTCGGACATCACGGCTCGAAATCGTCCTCAAGCAACCTTTTCGTTGCGGCGATGACGCCGAAATACTCCGCAATATCGGTTGCGGCGAAAAACAGCTATAAGCACCCGTCCGACGAGGTGGTCAAGCGTCTTGAAATGGCAGGCAGCGAGGTGCTCACCACGGCAGACTGCGGCGATATCGTATTTTTCGTAACCGCCGACGGCGCACTCGGTGTTAAAACGGAGAAAACGAAATGATGAGATACACCGTTGACCGAATTATCGAAAATATTGCCGTTTTAGAGGACGAAAACAAAAAAACGGAAAATGTGCCGCTTAACACTCTTCCGCCGCTTGTACGCGAAGGAAACGTGTTATTTAAGGATTCAAACGGCAATTTTGTGATTGATGCCGATACCGAAGCGGCGCGCCGTCAAAAAGCGCAGTCGCTGATTGATAAGCTATTTAAAAAATAAAGATCTCTCCCGTTGAGGCACACTTCCTTACGGAGTGTGCCTCAACGGGAGAGATCTGATTTTATTTGTAGAAATCCTTGAGAACGTCGGCCTCGAACTCTCTTGCCGTGGGAGCGGTCGCTCCGCCGGCATTTGCAACGTTTTTCATAAAGACCGCCGCGAGCTTCCTTTTGGGGTCTATAAAGAAGTGACAGCCGTAGGCACCGCTCCAGCCGTAGCATCCTACGGGAAGCTCCTGCTCACCGGGGACGATGTCGGTTATAACTCTCATTGCAAGTCCCCACTTTTCGTGCGGGAAAAAGCGATTTAAGTTATCGGGAACCGAAACGGTTGAAGCCTTTTTGACCGACTCCTCCGATAATATCCTGCTTCCGTTGTAAACGCCGCCGTTCAGAAGCATTGAAACGAAGGCAGTGTAGCCCGAGAGGGAGCCGAGCATTCCGCAGCCCGCCGCCTTATAGCTTATGGGATAGGGCTCGAAATTACAGCCCGTTATATCCTTTTTGATGAGGGCGCCGCCCACCGTGTCGTAAAGGGTGACGGTGCGATTTTTATCGTCCTCGCTCGGAGTGTAGAGAAGACCGTTTGTTTCGAGCTTATCGAAAAGCTCCTTTTTAAGAAAATCCTCAATATCCATACCCGAAACGATCTCAACTATATGAGCTGCACAGTCGAATCCGAGGGTGGTGGTGTAGCCGCAGAGAGTGCCGGGCTCAAAATCAAGACATATCTCGTTGAAGCGGGGAACTGCGTCGCAAAGCCTGATGCCGTCTTTAAGCTCGAACACCTCGTTAAAGGAATTGAGTCCCGCAAAGCCCTGACCCAAGCCGCCCGTGTGATTTAAAATATTTTTTATGGTGGGAACGCCTTTTGCCTCGTGCCTTGAAATTATCTTGCCTTCGGCGTCAACGTCGCCTATCGTCATTTTTGAAAGAGAGGGAAGGTATTTGCAAACGGGGTCGTCTATCGAAAGCAGACCGCGCTCCTCGCAGATAAGCAATGCGACTGCGGTGATCGGCTTTGTCATTGAAGCAAGACGGAAAAGTGAGTTCTCCTCAATGGGATTTCTCTTTTCGATATCGCAAACGCCGAAGCAGTTTTCGTAGATCAAGCCCTTTTCGTTTATTACCGACACCGCTGCGCCGGGCATAAGCCCCTTTTTTATGTTATCGTAGGCGCGAGCTTCTATTGATGATGAAAATCCGATTGACATAGCGATCACCTCAAAATTACTTAATATATTATACTCATTTTTCCTGATTAGTCAAGAAAAAGTTGCAAAAAAAATATCGGTGTAGTATAATGAAAAAGACGGAAAATAAATTAAAAACGGAGGGTAAAAGGATGAGAAATTTTAAAGAAAAGGATATAGTGTCCCATTTTAAAAGAGATATGCTCTCAGATGATGAGCTTAAGAGAGAACCGAACAGGTATCTTTATGAAATAATCTGCTTTGCAAAGGACAGCGAAAGCTTAAACGACGTGGTGGTCTATCGCGCGCTTTACGGAGAAAAAACTGCTTTCGTGCGTCCGTTTCACGAGTTTTTTTTAAAGACGGATAAGGAAAAATATCCAAACGCCGCACAACAGTACCGCTTTGAAATATTCAAAAAGAGTATTGACAAATAAGAAATGTGTGTTATAATATATATAAATATAATGAAAGGACACAAGTAAAATGAAGCGATTTTTCAGTATTTTTCTCACGGCTGTTTTGCTTTTGGGCACTCTTTCGCTTGCAGCCTGCGGCGGCAGTGAAAAGGTAACGGTTGAACCCGGCCCCTTTGGTAAATACAGTCCTGCAATTACCGTAACCTACGGCAAATCCATCGCGGCTGCTTCTGCGGTGCTCACCGCTCTCGAGCAGACTCCCGAGGTTAACGTTTGGAACGATTATATCAGGCAGGAGCTTGGAATAAAGCTTAAGCTCACTCTCGGCACCAGCACGAGCGAGGACTATTTCGAAAAGCTCGTAAACTCCATTGCCTCATCGAACGTTCCCGAATTTTTAGAGGTAGGTTATTTTGAAAACGGCTTTATTAACTTAAAGCTTATGTACGATAACGAGCTTCTTGCCGATATCGGCGAGATAGTGAAGAACTACGCCTCCGACGATCTTAAAAGCATTATGGAGGATTACGGTGACGAGGTATTGCAGCCCTGCACCTTCGACGGCAAGCTTATGGGCTTCCCGCAGTATTACAACGTCGGCGGTGCCTCCACTGCGTTCTGGTGGATAAGGACCGACTGGCTCGACAACTTAAACCTCTCGATGCCCGAGACCTTTGAGGATCTTATTAACGTTGCAAACGCTTTTGCAAATCAGGATCCCGACGGAAACAATCAGAAGGATACTTACGGCTTTGCGGCAGACGGCGCAATATTCAACTGCTTTGCAGGTATCTTTAACGCCTACGGCGCGCATCCTCAGGCGTGGGTCGAGGATGAAAACGGCGATCTCGTTTACGGCGGTATCACAAACGAGATGAAGCAGGCGGTAACCACTCTCAAAGAGCTTTATGCAAACGGCGCCATTGCTCCCAATTTCACCGAGCTCGCTCCCGGCACCGATTCTCTTGCTCATATGAACGCGGGCACGGCAGGTATTATGGCAGGCGTTGCCACCACCGGTCTTAACCTTGCGCAGACGGTTGTAAGAAATCCCAACGCGAGATACGAGTGCATCCCCTTCATCTCCGCTACCGGAGAGGACGTTAAGGTCATATCCGATATTCCCGCATACTCCTTCTACGCCGTAAGAAACGATGCAAAATATCCCGAGGCTATGATAAAGATACTCAATCTTTATATCGAGGTACAAAGCGGAGAAAGAGGCGATGAGCTTGTTTCCTCGATGATTCAGGACGAGGCGGGCAACGAGATATGGAAGATATCTCCCGTAAGCTCTATGGCAGCGGCATCCGCCGATGATGACGACGATAAATACGATCAGATAGCATTACTTGCTGAGGCTATAAACAATAAAGATGACAGCAAGCTCAATCAGGTAGACAAGGGCGTTTACAAGTCGATAACCGATTATCTCGATAAGGGCATAAACAGGCATTACGGCTGGTATGCTCTCTTTAAAGAAAACGGCTCTATGCAGAAGCTCGTTGACGCAAGAGAAGAGGATTATTTCATATTTGATAAATTCAACGCCGCTCCCGGCAGCGAAATGTCGAAATACGAGAACGACCTCTATCTCTATCAGTGGACCTCCATTGCCTCCATTATAGTGGGCGAGGAGCCTATTGATTACTTCGATACCTTCGTAGGCGAGTGGAAGAATCTCGGCGGCGACGAGGTTACCGAAGAGGTAAACAACTGGTACGAGCAATTTAAATAAGAATAAAAGATCCCGTGCAAGACGCACGGGATTTTTTATGCCTCAAAGGCTTTTTTCACTTGACAATAAAAGCGAAAGATGTTATTATAAATATATATAATGAGGTGACGGATATGAAAAAGAGGATAATGCTAATATTGGCGCTTTTAATGATAATATCCACTGCGCTTTTTACCGCATCGTGTGCAACGAGCTACGGCTATAAATACGGCGGTTGGAATTACGAAGGAGCGATAGATATGACAAACGGCGAGAAACTTACCGATAAAAAATACGAAAACACCAAGGAATACGCAATGCTTCAGAATCCTTATATGACCGATTACGCCCCCACCGTTTCCTATCGCGACGAATTTATCGGCTCGGTAAATGTATCGGCTCTTTTTCACGATCAGTCGGAGGTATTTCTAAAGGGGGGAAAGACCTCGCACGATGAGGTAACTGTCATATTTCGCACAGCAAAGGGCAACGTGTCAAGCGTTACGCTTCTTTTAAGAGGCTACACCGATAAAAGCCACACCGAGCATAAAATGTCGGTCTCTTCGTCAGACTCGTATTTCGATTATTACAGCGTAACTCTGCCGGCATCCTCTTTGAAAAGATACTACTCGTTTAAGATAACCGCAAACGGAGAAATCTTGTATTATACCGCGGCTCTTGCATCGAAGGAGCTTCCCTCCGTTCCCGCAAGCAACTGGTTTATCTTAACTCCCGATTTCAATACGCCCGAGTGGTCGCAGGGAACCGTTTGGTATTCGATTTTCCCCGATTCCTTCTTTAACGGCGATACCTTAAACGACGCGGGCGACGGCTCTTACACCGGTGCCATTTCGCGTATATGGGGCACCTCGCGCACGGGCTACCTCTATCCCACGGTATCGGCGATAACTGGTAAGGACTATTACGGCGGCGACCTTTCGGGTATCTTTGCCAAAATAGGCTATTTGAAGGACACCTTGGGCGTTGAGAGCATCTACACAAACCCTATATTCGAAGCCACCTTCAACGTCGGCTACGGACCCGACGATTTTCTCACCGTGAGCCGCTACTACGGCACCAACGCCGAGCTTGCGGAGCTTATCTCCGTTCTTCACGATAACGGAATGAAGTTTATAACCGACGGCGTTTGGCTCTATTCGGGACAGAACTCGAAGGAATACAACAAAAACGGCTATTGGCCCGAAAAGGGCGCCTTTCAGGGAAGCGACACCGCCTTTAAGGATTTCTATTTCCTTCCCAAAAACAAGCAGTGGCCCAACGTTCAGACGGTATATAACGAAAACGTATTCAAAATAAACTTTGAAACCGATTTCACCAAGGACTATATCGGCAGAAGCAAAAACTCGGCTCTTCTCTATTTCCTCGGAGCGCCTTACAATATGGACGGTTGGCGTCTTGACGTTCCCGCTTATAATAAGAGCTCGTCAAACGGCTTCGAGGTCGAGGAAATGTTCAGAAGCCATATGGATTTGGTAAATCCCGACGCGGTGCTTATCGGCGAGACGACCGTTTTGCCCGAGGAGCGCCACGGCACCGCTCTCGATTCGGTCTGGAACTACGGCGATTTTGCAGAGCATATCTACCTCTATTTCGATGCGCCCCGTAATCACCCCGGTGATGAGAGCGTAAACTATAAGACCACCGTAAGCTACGATGCCTCGGAAATGCTCAAAAAGGTGGCAACCTCTGTAAATAAGGTCCCCTTTGCCGTATCGAAATCGGGCTACAACCTTATTTCGAGCCACGACGTTGCGAGAGTGCTTACCAACCTCGAAAACGACGAGGACAGAGCAATTTTAGCGGCTGTAATGCAGTTTACCATGGTTGGCAGCCCCGTTATCTATTACGGCGACGAAATAGGTATGACGGGCCACAGCGCAAGCTTCGGCAATATGCAGAGCTTCGATTGGAACGAGAAAAACTGGAACTATAAAATATTTAACAGCTATAAAAGCCTTCTCAATTTGAGAAAGGATTTTGATAACGTGCTGAGTCACGGCGGCTTTATGCCGCTTACGGCGGTAAGTGAGCCCGACGTTTTGTCCTACGCCCGCTTTACCGATGATGAAGCCGTTATCACCGCGATAAACAACGGAAGCAAGAGAGAAAATATTGAGATCCCCGTATATAAGCTCGGACTTTATAACGACGGCGATATTTTGCAAAACTATCAAACGGGAGAGCGTTATTGCGTTAAAAACGGCGTTATCACCGTGTCAGTCGGCTCGGCGCAGAGCGCGATAATAGTAAAGAGCGAAAAAAGAGGCGGAAGCATAGGAAAATATATCTCTGCCGATATCGGAAGCGTTCCCGTTTTGGGCTCTGCCGTATTTGGCGAGGATACCGTTACTCTTACGGGCAGCGGCTATCTTGAAAACGTTAACGACAGCTTCCGTCTGCTTGCCGAAAAAATATTCGGCGCAGCCGAAATATCGGTGTCAACGTCGGCAAACGGTGCGGGCGTTATGATAAGAGAAAGCGAAAGCATCTATTCACCCTTCGTATCTCTCTCGATAGAAAACGGCAAAGCCGTAATGAAGACAAGAGAAGCGGAGGGCGGCAATGTAACCGATATCGCATCTTCCGCCGTTACCTCCGAAAAAGCGGTGCTAAAGCTTGAAAGAAGCGCCGAAAACCTCTTTACCGCTTATGTTTCCGACGGTAACGGCATGCAAAAGGTCGGCGAGATATCCGTGGCAATAAAAGAGGGAGCGCTTGCGGGCATATTCGTCGCGGGCGGTAATGAGTGCGTGACGGCTGAATTTACCGATTTTACCGTTAAAGAGATCGCAACTCCCGTTTACGATAAATTCGAGGGCACCGTTCCTGCCGCAATATATGCAAGGCTTCCGAAGAGCTTCTCCGTTTCAAAGGGCGCTCTCACCCTGTTTACAGATGGCAAAACGGCGAGAATGCTTTCGGAGTTTTCATCAAACGATTTTTCGGTAACGGTAAAGCTTAAGGAAACGGACGGCAAGGCGGGACTTACCGTATATCAGGACGAGAAAAACAATATCTCCGTGCTTTTTGAAAACGGAAAGCTCATGCTTAACTCGACTCTTTCGGGATTTAGCGTAACGGAGGCGCAAGTCGACCTGACCGACAGCGAGATATATCTCCATCTTCAGAAGGCGGGACTTTACGTTTCCGCATATTACAGCACCGATAACGAAAATTACAAACAGCTCGGCGGCTTTATAAATGCAAATTTCTCCGAGCTTTACGGCGGAATGATAGCAATAGGCGGCAGTAAGGCGGTCTTTGAGAGCTTTACGGCAGGTGATATGATAAACGGCAAAAACGCCCTGATAACCAATAAGGATAACACCGATATATCCTTTGAATACGCCTCGAATTCGGGTCATAAGATATCCTACGGCGAAGGCGCGTGGCAATATACCGATGCGGGCTTTGCACAGACCTCGAAAAAGGGCTACTCCAACTGCGATTATATAAGCTATCCCGCGGGCGACCGCCATATCTTCGACGCAACCTTAAATATTACCGGCGGTACGGGCGGCGCGGGTATTTCATTTGGTAAAAAGGAGATAACAAAAAAAGCTACCGAGAGCGGATATTACCTTGAAATAAAGGCAAACGGAGATATCTCACTCTATCGCGACGGTGAAAAGATAGCCTCTGCCTCTGAAAAGGTTAAGGCGGACGATAAAAACCGTGTACGCATAATTGCCGATAAGCAAACGGGAATTGCCGTTTATATAAACGATAATCAAAACGCGGTAATAACAGCCGAAATATCGGAGAAAAAGCTCTACGGCTCTCTTTCGCTTATAACCGATAACGCCTCGGCGGAATTCAGAAACGTAAGCCAAAGAAGCTATTTATGCGGCTTTGAAAGCTACTCGATGCTCGGCTTCTACTCCGAAAACGGCACGGTAAAGACGAATATAACCGATTACGGACTTATTTGCGGACCGTCCGGCAGAGTATTCGACGACGTAACGATCAAGGCCTCCTTCTCAATAATGAGCATAAAGGAAAACGGCTACGTAGGTCTGCTCCTTCGCGCTAAAACGGGCGAATATCCCGAAAACAGCGGAGCGCTCGTCTATTTCAAGGAGGGCAAGGTAGGCATTTCCTTCTTGGGCGAAACGGTTGCCGAAAGGGAATACGACGTCGGCGCAGGCAAGAGGCTCAAGCCCGAAATATCGGTAATCGGCAGCGAAATAACGGTAAAATTGGACGGCAGTTGCAGCACTGTCCGCCCGCGACATTCGCACGCGCCGCGCTTTCCACGCCTTCGAGGACATCGAGAGAATACGCCTTTTCGAGCGTCACGACTGTTTTGTCGAGATAGTTGAAAG
>JAFVQJ010000031.1 GCA_017504945.1 Clostridia bacterium | reverse complement strand
GCTGCGGCCGTACTATTGAAAAAGAATTTGTTTACTGTCCATGAAAGGTTAATGACGAGTATATTACATCAAACTGTGTCTCAAATTCGCAAGACATAAAATCGCAGCAAATAAGATTTATATTTTGATACATTGATAAATTTTCTTTAGCTCGCCCAATTGTCTTTTCGGAAATATCTATTCCACACAAGCTTTTACAATATGGTGCAACTTTTATGGCAATCCTTCCTGTTCCAATTCCTATTTCCAAAACGGATTTGCCTTTATCAAGTTGCATACTCTCGATAAACTTCTCTCCGTCCCACTTATCCATATAATCTCTCAATGGTTTAGGATCACGAGCAGGGTCATTGTTTTCGTCAATTAGCTTGTTATAATGTTCGATCACTTCTCTCATAAGCATCTTCCTTGTACTATTCAAGATTAATGTTTTTATTATAACACAAAAACCGCAGAAAATCAATCTGCGGTTTCTGTTTTCTGTCGGTAGGTAATGTACTCTCAAAACTGTCCTTAAGAGTACGTCCCATTACGCGACGCTCTTTTGAATTTATCTTAATACATGCCGCCCATATCGGGGTTCATTGCGGGTGCGGCGGGAGCCTGAGGCTCCTTTTTATCGGCAACCAGCGATTCGGTGGTGATGACCATAGATGCGATGGATGCGGCATTCTTCAATGCGGTTCTCGTTACCTTTGCGGGATCGACGATGCCTGCCTCGAACATATTGCAGTATTTCTCGTTGTATGCATCGTAGCCGTATGCGGTATCCTTCGAGTTCTTTATCTTGTTGAGGATAACCGAGCCGTCGCAGCCTGCGTTTGCGGCGATCTGACGAAGGGGCTCCTCAAGAGATTTCAAAACTATCTTTGCGCCGGTCTTTTCGTCGCCGTCAAGAGTTTTGATGAGCTTTTCAACGTCTGCCATAACGGAAACGAAGGCGCTTCCGCCGCCGGGAACGATGCCCTCTTCAACTGCTGCTCTGGTAGCTGCCAAAGCGTCCTCGATGCGAAGCTTCTTTTCCTTCATCTCTACCTCGGTGGCAGCACCGACTCTGATGACCGCTACGCCGCCCGAAAGCTTTGCAAGACGCTCGTGGAGCTTTTCTTTATCGAAATCGCTGTTGGAAACGGCGATGGCGTTTCTTATCTGTACCTTTCTTGCCTCGATATCCTCTTTGGAGCCTGCACCGTCAACAATGATGGTGTTTTCCTTCTGAACTCTTACCTGCTTTGCACGTCCGAGCTGGCTGATGGTGGTGTCCTTAAGCTCAAGGCCGAGATCGGTGGAGATGACCTCACCGCCGGTGAGAGCCGCGATATCGCGAAGCATTTCCTTACGTCTGTCGCCGAAGCCGGGAGCCTTTACCGCTACGCAGGTAAATACGCCGCGGAGCTTGTTGACGATAAGGGTCGCGATAGCTTCGTTTTCAATGTCCTCTGCGATGATGACGAGCTTTTTGTTGAGCTGTACCATCTGCTCGAGAATGGGGAGAATTTCCTGAAGGTTAGATATCTTCTTATCGGTGATAAGAATGAAGGCATCGTCGATAACGGCTTCCATCTTATCGGTATCGGTTACCATATAGGGTGATACGTAGCCTCTGTCGAACTGCATACCCTCAACGACCTCGCTGTAAGTCTCTGCGGTCTTGGACTCCTCAAGAGTGATAACGCCGTTTGAGGATACCTTCTCCATAGCCTCGGAAATGAGCTTGCCTACAAACTCGTCGGCTGCTGAAACGGTTGCAACTCTTGCGATATCGTCGGAGCCCTTAACAGTCTGTGCGTTTCTCAAAATTGCCTCGCAAGCGGTATCGGTAGCCTTCTTCATACCCTTTTTGAGTATCATGGGATTTGCGCCTGCCGCAACGTTCTTCATACCCTCTCTGATAAGAGTCTGTGCAAGAAGGGTTGCGGTGGTGGTGCCGTCACCTGCGATATCGTTGGTCTTGGTTGCGACCTCTTTGACTATCTGTGCGCCCATATTCTCAAAGGCGTCGTCAAGCTCGATCTCCTTTGCGATGGTAACGCCGTCGTTGGTAATGAGCGGTGCGCCGAACTTTCTGTCGAGCACTACGTTTTTACCCTTGGGGCCAAGGGTAACCTTAACAGTATCTGCAAGCTTGTTTACGCCTGCCTGAAGAGCCTATCTGGCGTCTTCTCCGTAAATGATTATTTTTGACATTTAAATGCACTCCTTATTCAACTATTGCAAGCACGTCGCTCTGGCGAACGATTATGAGCTCTTCGCCGTCGATCTTGACTTCGGTGCCGGAATATTTGTTGGTGATGACCTTATCGCCGACCTTGAGCTCCATTTTGATCTCCTTGCCGTCGACTATTCCGCCGGGACCTACTGCCAAAACGACTGCAAACTGAGGTTTCTCCTTTGCAGCGCCTGCAAGTATTATGCCGCTTTTCGTGGTTTCTTCCATCTCTGCCATCTTGATTACAAGACGATCTCCCAAGGGTTTGAGTGTCATGGTATTTTGCCTCCTATGATAATTAAAAAATTTTCTTATTTTTGGCACTCGGTGTCTTTGAGTGCTAACAGTATATATGATACTCCTTTTTCGCGATTTATGCAATATCTATTTTGCACAATTTATAGAAAATTCATAAATTTTCTTTGTTTGTTTATACTTTGGTCTAATATTTTTAAAATGTTATTATTATAATTTATTACGTTTGATCTATTATTATACCGCGTGGTGAGTTTTTATGAACAGGCGAAGGATGCTTGAAGAAAAGACAAGGCTGTTTTACGAAAAAAAGATAAACAATCGCGCATTGCGCCCATTTGCATACGGTATGGGACCGCTTAAGCTGTTTTGGCTCTTTACCGTGGGCTCGGTACTCGGAAGCTTTATCGAAACGGTCTGGTGTATGATCACAAAGGGACATTTCGAGATGAGAACCGGGCTCGTGCTCGGCTTTTCTATTCCCGTTTACGGCATCGGCGCCGTTTTGATGGCAGTATTGCTTTGCAGGCTCTATAAAAAGAGCAACGCCGTTATTTTTGCGGGCAGTGCCGTTATAGGCGCCGCCGTTGAGTATTTTTGCTCGCTCTTTCAGGAGCTTGTTTTCGGAACGGTCTCGTGGAACTACGAGGGACAGTTTTTGAGCATAGGCGGCAGAACGAGCCTTAAATACGCTTTTATGTGGGGCTTTTTGGGGGTTATTTGGGTAAAGCTCGTTTATCCGTTTATCGCAACGGCGATAGAGGCGATCCCAAAAAGCGCGGGAAACGTTCTTACCGTAATATTGGTTATATTTACGGCAATAAACGTTATACTTTCCGCATCGGCGGTCCTTCGCCGAAACGAAAGACGCACGGAGCCTATTCCGTCAAACAGCTTCGAAATATTTCTTGACGAGCATTATCCCGATGAGAAAATAGATTTCATCTACCCGAATATGATGCAAGTATAAATAAAAAATCCCGCGTAAGGGTGACTGCCATAGAGCAGTATACTCGAACTGACAGGAAAAGGACAGAGAGTGTTTTACATTCTCTGTCCTTTTTTCTTGACAAGCAGTGACTTAGTTTAAGACAACAAAGCCATACTACCTTAAATTTTCGATTTCTCTTTTTGCCCAATCTACACACTCACCGTCTTTTATACCATAGTCATCGGCAAGAGCTTTTATAATATTCTCCCACATTTGAATCGCCTTTTCCTTCATACCAATGTTGGTATATAAAAACGCCTGTGCATACAGAGGATCCATTTCTTTAGGAGAAGGAGCAACTTCATAGGACTGCTGATATAATTTCAATGCAGTTTCTGTATCATTGATTTTGTTGCATCTTTCTGCAATTTCAAAAAGAAGATGGCTGTCATTATAATTGGCTAATGCAGTGGAAGCCCAAATGCTTTTGGCACTTTCTTTGTTTCCAAATGCAAGCTCTATATCTCCTTTATAAACATCGAAAATAGCTCTTTTTTTCGATGAGCTCATCAAATTAGTCGCATTATCATACTTTCCATATTTAATGTAAGCGGATATTAATGCATCGATTATAGCAATATTTTGGATGTTCTTTGAATATAGAGTTTCAAGAAATTTTATGAGACGATCTGATTCGTTTCGCTTTTCTCTGATACGTGTTAGTTTGCCAATTAAAGCAACATTGGATGGCTCGATAAGCAATCCTTCTTCGCAAAGACGTCCACCTGCGAGCGAATCTCTGTTTTCTCGATGCTCATACAATTCCACAAGTAGAGTGCGTGCAGTATTATTTTGTTTTTCTTCGCTAAGCAATCCCTTCAAATACCTTTCAGCCCATACAAAGTTTTCGGGAGTGATCGAATACTCGTCACGAATCATTTTGCTGATTCTTTCTATATAGTCATCTTGATTCATAGAAAACAATGCGTCCATACTGACACCGAAAAACAATGCAAGTTGCGGAAGGATGGCGATGTCCGGTGTGGTTGTGTTTGTTTCCCACTTGGAAACCGCTTGATAGGAAACTCCCATTTTGTTCGCGAGTTCTTCTTGCGTTATCCCTCGCTCAGTACGAAGCTTTTTTATAATTGTACCCAATTTAAGTTCCATAAGGATATCTCCGTATTACAAATATTTTATTAGCTGACAACCATATTATACTCCTTACGTCAGTGCAGGTCAATAACTGCGTATTAGAAATGACTCGCTTTGCAAGCGAATTTAATATAATTATTCAACTATATATTGCTTATTAAAAACGATATAGATTAACAAGCATAGCAACCGTGTATACACACGATTTGCTTCCTATGAAAACGTACGGGCAAAAAAGCCTTCTCCTGTGGGAGAAGGTGGCAGCCGCAAGGCTGACGGATGAGGAGTTGTTTGACGTTTTGTAACACCTCATCCACCGCTATCGCGGTCCCCCTTCCCCCACTGGGGAAGGCTCATTTTGTGTTAACTTTTTTGTTTAGTCAACAGATAATAATTTTGTTGTAGCCTTTAGTTAATACATACGAAGCACTGCTTTTGTGGACACAAAAGCTAAGCCCCGCGCAAGGCGGGGCAAATATCAGAATTTAATTGGATAATCACCGTAACCCATACAACAGGAAATACCTTTTAAGGAATAACGTTGCATTTCAAGCGTTGCAAAAATAATACACAGACAAGTATGATACATACTGTGGATCTCATAGGTAAATCCTAAAGACTTGTGCTTGGATTTTTTCTCTATCACAATTCCTACGGTAATCAATGTATCGAGAGCGGCGCGCAGGGCATTTTCGTCAATAGCCAATTTCTCCTGTAACTCACCAAAGCTGATATCACTCATAGATATAATCGCTAAACAAACGAGAATATTGTTTTTCTCTGTTAAAGCAGGCAATAATTTTTGTGCAAATTCCACGGTTTGTTGATTTATATTTTCAAAAAATTCTCTTGTTAAAATAGCACCGAAACCTTTACCCGACAGTAAAGATAAGCCATTTTTATTCGAAAAGTGTATCGGCTCGTCAAACATTACAGGAAGCCTGTCCGGGGAACGCCATCTGCTAACTCCACGGTGAGCATATGCAAAAATAGTTAATGCTTCGTAATAGGCTTCCTTGCTTTGTTGATCAAACGCCGCTACTTTGTGCCAAACTTTATCGTAAATATCGTTGTAGGCATATTCATCACCATAAAACAGATAATCAATGCTTACCTCAAAGTATTTCGCTATAAGAGGAAGCATCTGCGTATCCGGCTGTGATGTATTCGTTTCCCATTTCGAAACTGCTTGTGGTGAAATATTAAGAGCTATTGCTAATTGCTCCTGCGTTATACCTTTTTTCTTTCTAAGATCTGCTATATTATTGGAGATGCTTATTTCTTTCATAGTAATAGTTTCCTTTCCAAAATTCACCGCGAGCTCTTCGGTTGTATTTGAATTATATCACAAGCAGCCACGGATGTAAACAACTTATTCTGATTGAATATCAACTCACAGTTGCATCTATTACTAAGAAAACAAATTATAGTTGCTTTTTGATATAAAATCGGCGTACCTGCTTTATCGCAGGTACGCCAAAGCGGGATTTTATTATTTAACCTATTTTTGTCTGACCTCTCATATAGGGAACGAGTGCGGCGGGGATATTTACGCTTCCGTCCTCATTCAAGTGGTTTTCCAAAAATGCGATAAGCATTCTGGGAGGTGCTACGACGGTATTGTTAAGAGTGTGTGCAAAATATTTGTTTTTGCCCTCGGAAACTCTTATCTTAAGACGTCTTGCCTGCGCATCGCCGAGATTGGAGCAGCTTCCTACCTCGAAATATTTCTTCTGACGGGGCGACCACGCCTCAACGTCGATAGATTTTACCTTAAGGTCTGCAAGGTCTCCCGAGCAGCACTCGAGGGTGCGGACGGGTATTTCAAGGCTTCTGAAAAGGTCGACGGTATTCTGCCATAGCTTATTAAACCACATAGGTGATTCCTCGGGACGGCAGACGACTATCATCTCCTGCTTTTCAAACTGATGGATACGGTAAACACCGCGCTCCTCAATGCCGTGAGCACCCTTTTCCTTGCGGAAGCAGGGTGAATAGCTCGTTAAGGTGTAGGGGAGCTTTTCCTCGGGGATTATGGTGTCGATAAATCTGCCTATCATGGAGTGCTCGCTGGTGCCGATAAGATAAAGGTCCTCGCCCTCGATCTTATACATCATAGAGTCCATTTCGGCAAAGCTCATAACGCCGGTTACGACGTCGCTTCTTATCATAAATGGAGGCACGCAGTAGGTAAAGCCTCTGTCGATCATAAAGGTACGGGCGTAGGAAAGTATCGCGGAGTGAAGCTCTGCGATGGGACCCGTGAGATAATAGAAGCCGTTACCCGCTACCTTACGGGCGCTGTCGAGGTCGATGCCCGAAAGCTTTTCCATTATTTCGGTGTGATAGGGTATCTCGAAATCGGGAACGAGAGGCTCGCCGAAGCGCTCGACCTCTACGTTTTCGGAATCGTCCTTACCTATCGGGACGGAGGGGTCGATGATGTTCGGTATGACCATCATTATATTCTTTATCTTTTCCTCAAGCTCGACTTCCTTTGCCTCTAATGCGGCAAGACGCTCCGACTGCTCGGTTACGAGCTTTTTGGTCTTTTCAGCCTCTTCCCTTTCACCCTTTGCCATAAGCGCGCCTATCTGCTTGCTTATGCGGTTGCGGTCCGCACGGAGTGCGTCTGCCTCGGCAATAGTCTTGCGGTTCTCGATATCGAGCGCAATTACCTCGTCGACGAGGGGAAGCTTATTGTCCTGAAATTTTTTTCTGATGTTTTCTTTAACGGTTTCGGGATTTTCGCGTAAAAATTTTATGTCCAGCATTTTAAGGTCTAACCTTCTTATTCTTATTTGGAATTTCCGAGTATTTTAAGGAGAACGTCGATATCGTCCTCGGTGGCGGGTTTTTCTTCCTCTGCCTCTGCCGCGGCTGCGGGAGCCTCGTTTACCGCTTCCTTCTTAACGGGAGCGACTGCTCCGTCCTCAAAGCCTGATGCGATAACGGTTATCTTCATAGCGTCCTTCATGCTGTCGTCGAGCGAGGTGCCCCAGAAGATGTTGCCGTTTTCGTTTACCGATTCGTATATCATATTGGAGGCGCGGTAGATCTCGTCGAGAGTGATGTCGGACGAGGAGGTGATATTTACGATTATGCCCTTTGCGCCGTTGATGGAGGTTTCAAGAAGTTGTGAAGAGATGGCAGCCTTTGCCGCATCCTCCGCCTTGTTTGCGCCTTCGCCGTAGCCGATGCCGATGTGAGTCTTGCCCGCATCCTTCATAACCGATTTGATATCGGCAAAGTCGAGGTTTACGAGTCCGGGAACGGTGATAAGGTCGGATATGCCCTGAATACCCTGCTTGAGCACTACGTCGGCGGTCTTGAAAGCTTCGCGAAGCTCTATCTTGCCGTCGAGTATGCTTATTAAGCGGTCGTTGGGAATAACGACGAGCGAATCGACGTTTGCCATAAGGTTTTCTGCGCCGACCTCTGCCTGCTGCATTCTCTTTCTGCCCTCAAAGGAGAAGGGCTTGGTTACTACGCCGATAGTGAGAATATCGAGCTCTCTTGCAACCGATGCGACAACGGGAGCCGCGCCGGTGCCGGTGCCGCCGCCCATGCCTGCGGTGATGAATACCATATCGGCGCCCTTTAAAGCGTCGGCAATAAGCTCACGGCTTTCCTCTGCCGCAAGCTTACCTATTTCGGGATTTGCGCCTGCGCCGAGACCTCTCGAGACCTTCTCGCCGATTTGTATTTTATGATTTGCATTGGTCATATAAAGATCCTGCAGATCGGTGTTTATCGCTATGAATTCAACGCCCTGAACGTTTTCCTCAACCATTCTGTTTATGGCGTTTTTACCTGCGCCGCCGACTCCGACGACCTTGATACGAACTACTTTATTTATTTCTTCTGCAATGCGGAAAGCCATTTTCTTTACTCCTTGCATCTTATTATTCTATTATATTTTATAACATTATAAGCAATTTTTCAAGTGTTTTATTAAAATTAACCGTTTAATTTTATATCTATCCACTCTTCATCGGTCAAAGGATGGTAAATGGTGGTCTTTGCGGTGTCGTCCTGGAACTTTATTTCCGCCTTTCCCTCGTCGCTTTCATTGTCCTTTATGCAGATTTGCGCCGCCGTTATCTTCTTTGCAATATTGTCGGCGTTACCGAGGTTTATTATTATTTTCGCCATATAATCGAAGGTGATATTATAGCGCTTCGAAATGTTTATTTCGTTTATTTTGTCCGCAAGCTCCGCGTTTAATATCTCCTCCCACAGAGCCTTGTAAATGCGGTGAGCGGTATCGTCCTTGAATACCGCTGTTTTTCCCTCTTCAAATTCGGTTATTCCCGCCCCGATAAGCTCGGGGAGATTGGGCTTTGATTCCTTAATTGCAAGCACCTTGCCGTTTTTATCGAGAATTATAAAGCCGCTTTCCGTCTTGAAGGATACCGCTTCCTTCGATTCGGTTATTTCGAGGGTAACGGAAAGCCTTGCATAGTTTCGCTTTACCTTTACCTCCTCGATATAGGGAAATTTCTCGATAAGCGCCTTTCTCACCGCCTTTTCGTTTACGGTGAGTATTCCCTCTCCGACCCCGAGTCCCTCGCACTCTGCGACCAGCTCCTCAAGGGTGTAACGGCAGTCGCCCTCAAGCTCTACCGTACGTATCTTTGCAAGCAAAAAAACGGTTACGAAGAGCGCAACTGCAAGGAGGACGCCGAGAATCGCAATTCCCGTGCCTCCCCTTTTTCTGCGAACGTAGGATCTTCTCTTTTTAACCGTTTTTTTCAATTATCTTCTCCGTTTTAAATTCTTTTTATATCAGCGCCGAGCGACGCCAGCTTTTCTTCTATTGCCTCGTAGCCTCTGTCGATGTGAAAGACGTTGTCTATTTCTGTTCTTCCCTCTGCCGCAAGTGCCGCGACAACCAAAGCCGCGCCGCCGCGAAGGTCGGTGCTTTCTACCCTTGCACCCGTGAGCCTTTGCACACCCTCTACCACCGCAACTCTGTCCTGCACCGTTATCTTCGCTCCCATTCGGATAAGCTCGTTTACGTGCTTGAAGCGATTTTCGAATATCGTTTCGACGAATACGCTGTCGCCCTTGGCGCAGGTAAGCAATGCCATAAGAGGCGCTTGCGCGTCGGTGGGAAAGCCCGGATACGGCATAGTTCGAAGGTTTCTTATTCCTTTAAGTCTGCCGTTTGTTCTTATTTCAACGGTATCGTTTGACCAGCGCACGTCGGCGCCCGCATCGGAAAGCGTTGAGATCACCGACGAGAAATGCATTGGTTCTACGCCGATGAGCTTTCCTCTTCCTCCCGTTGCCGCTATTGCCGCAAGATATGTAGACGCGACTATTCTGTCGGGTATTACGCGATGCACTGCGGGATAAAGTCTTTTTACCCCTTCTATTACCATTTGACCGCCGTCTGAGCTTATTTTGGCGCCCATTTCGTTTAAAAAACGCTTGAGATCGTCTATTTCGGGTTCTCTCGCCGCGTTGGTTATTACCGTGGTGCCCTTTGCCGTTGCCGCCGCAAGCATTATATTTTCGGTGGCGCCGACGCTCGGGAAGCTTAAGTTTATTTCGGTGCCGCGAAGTCCGCCTTCGCAGCTGCACTCGAGATAGCCGCGGTCGTCGTAGATTTTTGCGCCGAGCTTTTCAAGTGCCTTGAGATGAAGGTCTATCGGACGCGGTCCGAGCTCGCAGCCGCCCGGCATACTTATGCGCGCTCTGCCTGTTTTGGCAACTATCGCTCCGAGAAACATTATTGACGAGCGCATTTTTCGCATAAGCGAATCTTCTATTTCATAACCGTTTATATTTTCGGAATTTACCGTTATTACGCCGCTCTCGCGGGATACCGAGCAGCCGAGTCCCTTAAGTATTCTTATTGCAACGTCGGTGTCGCTGATTGCGGGGCAGTTTTCTATTACCGACTCTCCGTCGGGCAGTATTGATGCGGCAAGAATGGGTAAAATGCTGTTTTTGGCGCCTTGCACCATTACCGTTCCCTCAAGTCGCCTGCCGCCCTCGATATATAATTTTGTCATATTTCACCCTCCGTTTTTGATTTACGCTTAATGTATATTATGCGTAAAACGGAGAAGCGGTGAATCAAAGGATCGACGATATCTCGTTTATTATCGTGTCAAGCGCCTCGGGCTTTGCAACGCTTTGCGCCGCCCTCGACATTGCCGAAAGTGTGTTTTGCTTGCCAAAGACGTAAAGAAGTATCTCCTCAAGCTTTGCCGCCGAGAAGCTTTCCTCTCTTATCAAAACAGCCGCACCGGCGTCCTCGTACGCCTTGGCGTTGAAATACTGATGGTCGTCGGTAACGTTGGGCGACGGAACAAGTATTGAAGGAAGCCCCTTTACCGCTATTTCGGCAAGGGTTATAGCGCCGCTTCGTGTTATTGCAACGTCTGCCGCAGTCATTATTTCAGGGACGTTATCGGCGTAAGGTATTATCTTTATATTTTCGGGAAGGTCTATGCCTCTTTTTTTGATTTCGGCGATTATTTCGTCGTAATACTGATTTCCCGTTGACATTATTACGTTATAAAGGCTTCGGTTCTCCTCTTTTTCAAGAAAATCTATTACCGAATAGTTTATTTTGCCTGCACCCTGCGAGCCGCCCGATATGTAGAGAAGCGGTCTGGCATCTATTTTAAGGCTCTTTCGCGCCTCTTCCTTATCGCCCTTTAAAAACTCGCTTCTTACAGGATTTCCGCTCACTATTATCTTTTTGGCATTTGCCGAATTTGCATTTTTATCGAAGCTTAAAAAGAGTATATCCGCTTTTTTCGCAACGAGTCTTGTGGCAACGCCCAAAAAGGCGTTTTGCTCGTGTATTGCCGTTTTGATGCCGAGTTGCTGTGCAGCCATTACGGTGGGCGCGCTTATATAACCGCCCGTGCCGATGACGATATCGGGCTTAAAGTCGCGAATGATCTTTTTCGATCTTAAAATCGCTTTGGTAAGTCTGAAAACGCTTCGGATATTCTTTATAGGGTTATTTCTGTAAAAGACGCCCGAGCGTATGAATTCAATTTTATAGCCCGCCTTGGGAACGAGCGTTGCTTCAAGACGGTTTTTCTGTCCGATAAAGATTATTTCGGCATTATAACGGCTCTTAAGCTCGTTTGCTATCGCTATTGCGGGATAAATATGTCCGCCCGTGCCGCCTGCCGCCATTATTACCTTCATGCTTTATCACCCTCAGTTCTTATTGAGTCTTGAATATCTTGAAACGGAAAGCACTATGCCCATTTCGAAAAGTAAAATCAAAAGTGAAGTTCCGCCGTAGCTGAAGAAAGGAAGCGATATTCCCGTGTTGGGTATCGTGTTGGTTACTACCGCAATGTTGAGTGCAGCCTGAAGCGCTACGCGGGTAATTATGCCTACTACGAGGAAAAAGCCGAATTTGTCGGGGGCGTTCATCGCGATCTTATAGCCTCTGTAAATGAGAATAACGAAGAGCGCGATTATTATCATTGCTCCCACAAAGCCGAGCTCCTCGCAGACTATTGCGAATATAAAGTCGTTTTGCGGTTCGGGTATATAGAGGTATTTCTGACGGGATTTTCCGAGTCCGAGTCCGAAAAGTCCGCCCGAGCCTATGGCGTATAAGCCCTGTATCGTCTGGAAACCCGCGCCGAGCGGATCGGCAAAGGGATCGAGCCATATCTTGATACGGTCTGCCATATAGTTTCCGAGAAGCATAACGGCCGTGGCGCCGCCCACGACGGCTACTCCGCCTGCGGGAAGCAGGAATTTAAGGCTCGTGCCGCCCACAAAGATGAGCACCAAGCCGACACCCGCTATAAGTATGGCGCCCGAAAGGTGAGGCTCGATAACGGTGAGAAGGGTCGGAACTCCGATTATTGCAAGCGGTATTACGAAGCCGTGCAAAAAGCTCTTCATTTTGTTGTAATTTACCGCCATATAGAGTGAAAGACACATTATCGTTCCGAGCTTTGCTATTTCGGAGGGCTGTATCGTTATGCCGAAAACTACTATCCAGCGGTTTACGTCGCCGTTACCTGCCACGAGGGCAACCACGAGCAGAACGATAGAGGCGGCATAGACGATATATGCGAAAAAGCGCAGGAAATTATAGTTGATTCTTGACGTCAAAAGCATTACCGCAACGCCGACTGCCGCAAAGCCAAGCTGTTTTTTAATGTAAAAATAGCTGTCGCCGCCGTTTTGGTAAAAGCCCCAAACGAAGCTTGCGGAAAAGACCATTACAAGTCCTATCGAAAGCAGGGCAAAAACGACTACCATGAAAAGAGTATCGGCAGGAAGTCCCTTTGCCCAGAGCTTCATTGAAACGGGTGAGGTCTTGAAGCTTGCCTTTGCCTGAAGCTCGGCAACCGATCTCTCTTCGCGTTTTTTCTGCTTTCTTGCTTCTGTTTCGGGATTTTTTTCGTTATTCACGCGCTTTTACTCCTTTCGCGATATTTTTTATTTTGAATTTATACTCCGAATGCAAAAAAGGCTATCAGGCAGAAAACAAAGGTAACTACCGTAAATACGACAACTATTTTGTTCTCGCTCCAGCCCGAAAGCTCAAAGTGATGGTGTATTGGAGACATTTTGAAAAGTCTTTTGCCGTGGCTTATCTTATAGTAGCCCACCTGCAAAAGCACCGAGAGGCTTTCTACTACCGTCATTATTCCTGCAAGGAATATCATAAGGGTGAGGTCGAGTGCCACTCCCGAGAGGACGAAAAGTCCGCCGAGGAAAAGCGAGCCGGTGTCACCCATAAATATTTTTGCGGGATTCATATTGAATATGAGGAAGCCGAGCACCGCGCCGATGACGGAGGTTATCATTATAGCCATATCGTCAAAGCCCATTGAGAGAGCTACGAGCGCCACCGTTGCAAAGGCGGGAACAGATTCGGCGGAGAGAAGTCCGTCGATGCCGTCGGCAAGATTGAAGCTGTTGTTAAAGAATACTATTACTAATATTGTCAGCGGATAGTAAAATATACCGAGATCGAGCATAGTATCGGTAAAGGGGAGCTTTATTTCGGTGGTGGTATAGCCCATTACAGCCATTGCCGCCACAAAGGCGCCGGCAAAGAGAAACTGCAGCACGAATTTCTGAACCACGCTCAAGCCGAGATTTCTCTTCATTACCACCTTGATAAAGTCGTCGGCAAAGCCGATGGCTCCGAAAAGAAGAGTGCCGATAATTACGATGACCACTCTGTAATCGCCCGATGTGATGCCGCTTAACGAAAAGGAGAGCGCCGCTACCACGAAGGCGATTATTATTACTATTCCGCCCATGGTGGGTGTTCCCTTTTTGCCCTCGTGCCACTTGGGACCTTCCTCAAGTATGGTCTGACCGAATTTGAGCTTTCTCAAAAACGGTATTACAAAAGGACAGAGTATGACCGATACCGCAAACGATATCACAAGTGCCAAAAGCACGAACAACATTCCCGACATTATTCTTTCCAACCTTCCTTGAATTTGGCAATACATTCTTCCGCTTTCATTCCGCGGCTTGCCTTAAACAGTATTATATCACCTTTTTGACTTTTTTCAATAAGCATTTTTGCTGCTTGCTCGGAGCTTTCGCAATGAAATGCACATCCCTGCTTTACGCTGTTTGCTCCGTTTACCGTATTTTTAGCCATTTCGCCGTAACAGATAACGGTATCGAATACCTTTGCCGCCTCGACGCCCGTTTTGAAATGGTATTCGGGGCTTTTTTCGCCGAGTTCGAGCATATCTGCCAAAACGGCGGTCTTTCTCTTTTCGTTGCGGCGCTTTATTACGTCAAATGCCGCTCTCATACTGTCGGGGCTTGCGTTGTAGCAGTCCTCCATTACGGTAACGCCGTTGATTTCGTAAATGCTCTGGCGCATCTTTTCGCCTACGAAGTTTGAAAGTCCCTTTATTATCTCTGCGGTGGTAAGACCGGTGAGGTAGCCCGCAACGGCAGCCGCAAGAGCGTTTAAAACGTTGTGCTTGCCAAACGCCTTTATCTCCGCCTCGAAGCTCTCGTAGGGTGTTACTACCGTGAATACCGTTTTATCGGCAAGATAGCGTATATTTTCGGCACGGTAGCCGGCGCAGGGGTTTTCTATGCCGTAGTAGATTATGGGGTGGGAAAGGCTTCTCGCAACGCCAAAAAGCATATCGTCGTCGGCGTTTAGGACAAGCGTTCCGTCGGCACCGAGTCCGTTTTCTATTTCAAGCTTTGCCTTTAATATGTTTTTTCTGCTTCCGAGCGTTTCGATATGCGAAACGCCGATATTGGTGATGACCGCAACGGCGGGCTTTGCAATGCGGGTAAGGTAGTCTATCTCACCTGCCGCGTCCATTCCCATTTCCAAGACCGAGGCGGTGTGCTTTTTCGTAAGGTTTAAGACCG
Source organism: Clostridia bacterium (assembly GCA_017504945.1). Classification (GTDB taxonomy): domain Bacteria; phylum Bacillota; class Clostridia; order Oscillospirales; family RGIG5299; genus RGIG5299. Next base: position 36,751 of record JAFVQJ010000031.1, on the reverse strand, counting down.
AGAGAGGAAGTCCCGTTTCGCTGTTGTAGTTTCCTTCGCTCTTTAAAACGTTATATTTCGCCGAAAGGACGGCGTATATCATCTCTTTGGTGGTGGTCTTTCCAACGCTTCCCGTTACGCCCACGAAGGGTATCTCGTAGCGCGATCTGTAAGCAAGAGCAAGCGCGCCGAGCGCCCTTTCGGATGAAATGACCTCTATAAAAACGGCATTCTCTGCATTTTTCAGGGAAAGCTCCGATAACGGCCTTTCAATAACTATTATCTCGGCACCCTTTTCAATGGCGCTGTCTATATAAAGATGTCCGTCGGTGGTCTGACCCTTTATTGCGAAAAATACGCAATGAGGTGTTACACGGCGCGAGTCTATCTCGGCAGCCACACATTCGGTGAGCTCATTGCCGCAGACGATCTTTCCGCCTGTCATTTTTGCAATTTCCGCAGCAGTCAACTTCTCCATTTCATCATCATTCCTTCTAAATGTATGCCTTTAATATTTCATATTCGTCGAACGATACCGTTCTGTCCTTCAGTATTTGGTAATTTTCGTGTCCCTTGCCGGCGAGCAAGACTATATCGCCGCTTTTGGCGTTTTGCATTGCCGTTTTTATCGCCGCACGTCTATCCTCTATTATGAGCTGCGGCGTTTTGTAACGTGATGAGCCTACGGTTATATCGCGGATTATGGCGTGAGGGTCCTCGCTTCTCGGATTGTCGGAGGTGATTATTACGAGATCGGAATATTTAGCCGCTATCTCGCCCATTACCGAGCGCTTCGACTTATCTCTGTCGCCTCCGCAGCCGAAAACGGTTATCAGTCTGCCATTTTCCTTTATTCCGTTTAAGGTAATAAGGACGTTTTTGAGTCCGTCGGGGGTGTGGGCGAAGTCGATTACCGCCGTCGCGCCGTTTTTCGCCTTTACTCTTTCCATTCTGCCCTTTATTCCGCCGGAGGTCTTAAGCGCCTCTGCCGCGTCGGCAAGGCTTATTCCTCCGAGCATTGAAAGTGCAACGGCGCAAAGGGCGTTATAGACGGAAAATTTGCCCGGGACGGATATATAAGTTCTTATTTTCTCGCCGTTATAACACAGCGTAAACTCGCTTTTTTCTTTAGTCAGGTTAAGGCTTTTGGCGGTAAGGTCTGCCGTTTTACTGTTTATGCCGTAGCAAAGAACGGGGATACTGTTGCAAGCCGCTCTCTCGGAAAAAGCCTTTGCATAGGCGTCGTCGGCGTTTATCGCAATGCTTTTGCTTCTTTCGATTATCTTGAGCTTTGCTTCGAGATAGCTTTCCATATTGCCGTGATAATCGAGATGGTCGCCCGTGAGATTTGTAAATGCCGAAGCGGTGAAGGTAACGCCGTGTATCCTCTTTTGCTCAAGCGAGTGGGAGGAAACCTCCATACACACTCTCGAAAGCTTATTCGACACCATTTTTGAAAAAAGCCTGTAAAGCTCGTTGGGTGCGGGAGTGGTTTGAATTGCGGCGGCGCTCTCCGTGCCTATAACGTTTGCCACCGTTCCGATAACTCCCGTTTTCTTGCCCGCATATTCGAAAATATGGCGGGTGAGATAGGTGACCGTGGTCTTTCCGTTGGTTCCCGTTACTCCGAAGACCGACAGCTTTTCATCGGGTCTTTTATAGAAGTTTCGCCAGATAAGTGCGCGTGCCTCTTTTGCGTCTCTAACGGTTATATCCGCGCCGCTTTCGCCGAGTGTTACCGCGCCTTTTTGCTTTGCCTCGGAAATGAGGCTCTCGCCGTTGCTTTTTTCGCCCTTTACGGCGATAAACAGCGAGCTTTCGTCTGCTTCGTTTGATAATACCGATATTTTTGATACTTCCCTGTCGCCGTCGTATTGCGACAGAACTTCAACATCCTTTAAAAGCGTTTTGAGCTTCATAGGATGCACCTCATATCAGTTAATTGAATACGTTTTCGTAGTCTTCGTAGACGTAATAGAGCTCGAGCGTTATGAGCTGTCCCGCAGGTCTTACCTCGCCGCCGGGAATGCTCTGCGCGCTTACGACAGTGTCCTTCAGGTCTTTATAATTTTCCTTAAGCTTTATGTTAAAGCCCTTTTCGTTTAATATGCTTTTCGCTTCCTCGAGCGGAAGTCCCGTTACGTCGGGCACCTCTATCGCCTTTATTGATTCGACGCTTGAGGTATAAAGCGTTACCGTGCTTCCCTTTGAAAGCTTTTCGCCCTTGGCGGGGAGCTGATATTTTATATCCTCGCCCGTGCCGACTACCTTTACGTTGAGTCCGAGCTCGGCAATCGCCTTTTTGCTCTCGGTTACGGTGGAGCCGACGTATTTGCCTACCGTTACGGTATCGCTGTTATCGCTCTTGTTTGGCTCGAAGCCGAGATACGGAAGAACCGTTTCGAGCACCTCTTTGTTAAACCTTGCGGGAGAATTGTATTTATTTGAGGAGCTTGTTGAAAGAGGCTCGTCAAACGCCGTGAGGATTATTATTTCGGGATCGTCGGCAGGGGCGACCGTTACGAAGGAGTTTACATAGAGCCATACCTCGCCGTTTTCATTTCTTTTATCGAGCTTTTCACTCGTGCCCGATTTTCCGCCGACTATATAGCCCTCGACGCGAGCGTTCGTTCCCGTGCCCGCCTCGACGACGCCTATCATCATTTCCATTACTTCTTTTGCGGTCTCTTCGCTTATTATCTGCTTTACCTCGGTGGTGCCCACCGTTTCGATAACACTTCCGTCGGAGGAGAGTATCTCCTTTACGACGTGAGGCTTTACGAGAGTTCCTCCGTTTGCAAAGGACGCCACTATCTGAAGCATCTGTATCATCGACACCTTGAACTGCTGACCGAAGGAGGAGGTAGCAAGCTCGGTGGCGTTATAGTTGTTTTTCGTGAAGAAAAATCCCGCTTCCTCGGAGGGAAGGTCTATGCCCGTTTTCGAGCCTATGCCGAGGCTGTGGACGAAATCGTACATATTGTCGTTGCCTATTCTCTCGGCTATCATCATAAAGCTCGGGTTGCAGGACACCGCAAGCGCCTTCATAAAGTCGAGGCTTCCGTGGCCCGAACGTTTTGCGCATCTTATCTTGAGTCCGCCGACCATATGATAGCCGGGGCAATAGAAGCTGTCGCTCGTTTTGGCAAGCTTCAGCTCGAGCGCTATCGCCGCAGTTACCGTTTTGAATACCGAGCCCGGCTCGTATATCTCGGAAACTACCTTGTTTCTCCACATCTCGTAAAGCAGGTCGGTGCGGTTTTCGCCGTCCTTTTCAAGCTTTTCGGAGTAAAAATCGGTCAAGGTAAAGGGGGCGTTCAAGTCGTAGTCGGGCATGGTAGCCATTGCGAGTATCTCGCCCGTTTTAACGTTCATTATAACGCTTGCGCTTCTGTTTCGCGAGCCGTTTTGCTCCTGATATTCGCGCAGGTAGTTTTCAAGGGTGTACTGCACCGTCTGGTCTATCGTGAGCATAAGGGAATTGCCGTTTTCGGGCGCGATATACATCTCGTAATCGTAGGGGATAAGGAATTTATTGCCACCCGAAACTATTGCGCTTATTATTCTGCCCGCAGTACCGGAAAGGTAGCTATCGTACTGCGCCTCGATGCCGTAAAGTCCCTGATTGTCGTCACCCGTGAAGCCGATAACGTGAGAGGCAAGCGAGCCGAAGGGATAGTAGCGCTTGGGGTCGTCGGTAACGTTGATGCAGTAGTTGAGCTCGTTATCCTTTATGAAGGTGCGGACTGCCGTTGCGACGTCGGGCTCGATCCTTCTTGCCACAGCAACGTAGCTGCTCTCGGTTTTCGATACCGCATTTTCTATTTTCGAGGGCTCTACCGAAAGTATCTGTGAAAGCTCGTCGATTATAAGCTGCTTATCCTCGTCGGCTATCTTGTTGGGAACTATGTAGACCTTGTATGCCGTTGCCGATTCGGCAAGCGCTATGCCGTTTCTGTCGTATATCGTGCCGCGGCTTGCCTCTACCGAGATGACCGCTGTTTGCTGATCTACTGCAAGCTGCTGATATTTATCGTGCTGAAGCACCTGAAGGTTGAAAAGCTGAACGACGAGCACGGCAAATATGACGAAGGCAAATAAGCCCTTTACAAAAAGCATTCTTCTGTATAACGGTTTCGTAACGCCCGACGACATCTCTTTTCCCTCCTTCTTTTAAAAGCAAAAGCCAAGTATCATTCTTGGCTTTGGTTTGTATAATTATAAGCCCCGATCAACTGAAATATTCCATAATTACGGACAAACTTTTTATGATCGACGCGACTATTGTGCTATCATTATCCGACTCGGCTTCAACCTTGTTCTCCGAAGGGATACTGATATACTTTACGTTGTTACTGTCGGTTTTTACCATTCCGAGCTCTTCTGCCTTTTGCTCTATCGTGCTTATGTCGGTTATTCTGTTGAGCTCGACGTTAAGGCGCACGATATCGTCCTCAAGAAGCGCGGTTTCGCTCTTTATCGTTGCCGCCTCGAAGGTCAGCTCGTTGAGCTTGGCGTAGTTGAGCACCGAGATGACTATAAGCACGCTTACGATACAGAGATATAATATCGGTAAGGGCTTAAAAGGCTTTTTATTCTGTTTTTCCTGCTTCGACGCGTTTACGCTTGCGCGACGTATGACTTTCTTCTTCAAAGCCCCTGCTCCTTTCTTAAAGCTTTTTTGCGGCGCGAAGCTTTGCGCTTCTCGCTCTGGGGTTTGCCTTTATTTCTTCGTCGGTCGGTAAGACCGGCTTTCTAGTTATTATTTCTGCCTCGGGACGCTTATTGCAGACGCAGACGGGAAAATCCTTCGGGCAGGTGCAGCCTCTTGCCTTATCCGCAAAAAACTGCTTTACCGCTCTGTCCTCAAGCGAGTGGAAGGTTATTACCGCCATCGTCTTACCGGGATTGAGCATTTCGTGCATTGCCTTAAGACCTTCGTCGAGGCTTGAAAGCTCGCCGTTTACCTCTATTCGAAGCGCCTGAAAGCATCGCTTTGCGGGATGCTGCTTTTCGTTTTGAGCCGATTTCGGCATTGCCGATTTAATTACATCTACAAGCTCCGCCGTTGTTTCTATCGGCTTTTCCTTGCGGACCTCGCATATCTTTGCCGCTATTTTTCTTGAGAAGCGTTCCTCACCGTATTTAAAAAATATATCGGCAAGCTCGCTCTCACCGTAACTGTTTACTACCTCTGCGGCCGTGAGCTCGCGACTCTTATCCATTCGCATATCAAGTGCGGCGTCTGCCATATAGGAAAATCCGCGCTCGGCGTTATCAAGCTGATAGGAGGAAACTCCGAGGTCGGCTATCACGCCGTCTATACCCGAAATTCCAAGCTCCGAAAGCTTCTCTCTCATATTTTTGAAATCGGAATGGACCACCGTTACTCTTTTATCGTTTTCAAAGCGCTTTTTGCATACCGCAACGGCTTCGGCATCCTTGTCAAAGCAGATGAGCCGTGAGTTTTTACTCATTTTCGAGGCGATAAGGGCGCTGTGTCCTCCGCCGCCCGCCGTGAGATCGGCAAATATTCCGTCGCTTGAAAAATCGAGCATACCCACCGTTTCGTTAAGTAAAACGGTTATATGTGAAAATTCCATTTTTTAAAGTCCTATCTTCGACATTATCTCGGCGATATTATCGGATTTAAGCGTCTGCTCGTATTCAGACCATTTTTCCTTATCCCATATCTCCGCTCTCGTTGCAGAGCCCGCAAAGACGGCGTCCTTCGAAAGACCGGCGTATTCGCGAAGGTTCTGGGGGATAAGTATTCTTCCCTGCTTATCGAACTCAGCCTCGGCGGCGCCGTTCCAGAGGAAGCGGATAACGGGTGTGGCATCGGACATTTTGAGAGCCTTTATCCTCTCGTAGAGGTCGTTCCACTCTCTTTCACCGAAAACGAAAAGGCACTTATCGAGGCCGCGGGTGATATAGACCTTGCCCGCAAAATCGTTTCGGAATTTTACCGGTACCATTATTCTTCCTTTTTCGTCGATACTGTGGTAATACTCGCCTATTAACATGCCTTTTCACCTCCGTTTTTACCACTTTTTTACACTTGGTGCCACTTTTGCACACTAATTACCACTATTATACCATCATAACAAAAAAAATCAAGGGTTTTTCCTGTTTTTTTAGAAAAAACCCTTGATTTTTTTGTGTTTTTAAAACAAATGTTCTATTTGTGTTTTTAAGCCGTTTTTAAAGCGGCATTCAGGTCATTTATGCATTGCGAGATAGAGCTTTTCGACGCCCGTTCCGGAGAGGGGCGATATCGAGTTTTTGAGCGAGGCGCTCGTGGCGGTAAGCTCGGTAAAGGAGTCTATCTCCGCGTAGGAAAGGCTCGGAGCATCGGGCAGAAGCTTTTGCATATCCTCGTAAAATTCCTCGAAGCTGTATCCCACCGCCTGCTCGAACATTTTATCGCGGCGCTCGTCCTCACCGCGATTGTGCTTAAGATAAGGCACGAGCGAATAGGCGCAAGCCAAGCCGTGAGGCACGTATTTATTTACCGAAAGAGGATAGCTTATTGCGTGAGCAAATCCGGTGCCGGTGAGGTTTATTGCCATGCCCGCTATTATTGAGGCACAGGAAAGCTCGTCGCGCACGTCGGGGGTTATATCGCGAAATTCAACGAAGGTCTGCCAATGCGCCTTCTTTATTGCCGACCATGCGCGCTTTAAGCCCTCGTATGCATAGATGAGGCTTATCTCCCCTGCCTTGGGGCTGTAAAGCGACTCTATCGCGTGGGAGACCACGTCAAGCGCTGTGGAAAGAGTAATATTCCACGGCAGCTTATAGGTATATTTGGGGTCAACAAGTGCGTAAAGCGGATAGATTCTCGGTGATTTAAGGCTTTTCTTGAAACGCTCGCCATCCTTACCGCTTGCCGTTATTACCGAAACGGCGGTTACCTCCGAGCCCGTGCCCGAGGTGGTGCCGACGACAACAAGCGGAAGAGCGCGGCGCGGAATCGAAACGTATATCTCGTAGGGATCGGCAAAATCGTTGGTGGCAAAGACCGCAGCAGCCTTTGCGGCATCCATCGCAGAGCCGCCGCCTATGGCGATCATTACGTCGGCTCCGAAGCTCCTTGCCGCATCTGCCGCCTTAACGCAGCTTTCGATGCTCGGATTTTCCTCTATCTCGTTGAAAATGCAGTATTCGATACCGCACGCCTCAAGTCTTTCGGTAACGTCGGCAAGCGCGCCGCTTTTAACGGCTCCCGTTTTACCCGTTACGAGTATCGCTCTTTTGCCGAGCTTGGAAAAGTCAAAGTCCCTTACGGCGTCCTTCTTTGAGATAACTCTCGTAGGCATAAAATGGTTGTATTCCACGAGCCATTCTCCTTATTTCTGATATTTTACTATGAGATCGTTCTTTACGTTCCAAAGCTCTTTGGAAAGGTCGACGTAGTAGGTGTGGGGATTCTCAAATCGGGTGACCTCTTCCCAGAGGTTTTCCACCTCTTTAAGACAGTATTTCTGAATTTCCTTTACGTGAGGCGAGTTATATACTCTCTTACCCTTATCGAAGAGCTTTACGGGTAGCTCCTTGGCATAGTAATCGGTTATGACCTTTTTCTTCCATGTGTAATCGGGGTCGAATATCTCGATAGGCTGTGTAAAGTCTATCTTTTCGTCCTTGAGGGCGATTATGTCGGCAATCGCCTTGCCCGTTTGATTTTCGTAAAGGCGGTAGACCGTTTTGAAGTGGGGGATATTTATCTTCGTTACGTTTTCGGAAAGCTTTATTCTGGGAACCAGCTCGCCGTTTTCCTCAACTGCCGCAAGCTTATAAACGCCGCCGAAAACGGGCTCGCTCTTCGAGGTGATAAGTCTTTCGCCTACTCCGAAGGAGTCTATCTTCGCGCCCTGAATAAGAGTATCGCGGATAATATACTCGTCAAGCGAGTTGGAAGCCATTATTTTACAGTCGGGATAGCCCGCTTCATCGAGCATTACGCGCATTTTTCTGGTGAGGTAGGTAATATCGCCGCTGTCTATTCTTACAGCCTTCGGGCGCTTGCCGAGAGGCTTTAACACCTCGTCAAAGCACTTTATGGCGTTTGGCATACCCGATTTCAAGACGCTGTAAGTGTCGATAAGCAGGGCGCAGGAATCGGGATAGGTCTCGGCGTAGGTCTTGAACGCCTCGTATTCGCTATCGAACATCTGGACCCACGAGTGAGCCATCGTACCTACCGAGGGGATACCGTACAGTTGCTCGCAGACTACGCAGGCGGTGCCGAGGCAGCCGCCGATATAAGCCGCTCTTGCGCCGAGTATGGCGGCGTGGATTCCCTGCGCTCTTCTTGAGCCGAATTCGTAAACGGGTCTGCCCTCGGCCGCTCTCACTATTCTGTTTGCCTTGGTGGCAATGAGGCTCTGATGGTTTATCAAGAGTAAAAGCATGGTCTCAAGAAGCTGTGCCTCTATTATGGGACCCTTTACCGTTAAAATAGGCTCGTTTGGGAATATGGGAGTTCCCTCGGGAATTGCGTAAACGTCGCAGGAGAATTTGAAGTTGCGAAGATAATCGAAGAACTTTTCGTCAAATATTCCCTTTGACTTCAAAAACTCTATATCCTCCTCGGTGAAGCGGAAGTTTTCGATATAATCGAGCACCTGCTCGATGCCCGCCATTATGGCAAAGCCGCCGCCGTCGGGCACCTTTCTGAAGAAAAGGTCGAAAACGGCAGTCTTGTTGCCGTTACCCGAGCGGATATATCCGTTTGACATTGTGAACTCGTAGAGGTCACACAGCATACTTGTATTAATTTCTGAAATATTCATAGCAGTCAATCATCCAAATCAAAATAAGTTTCTAAGGCAGCGCCTGTTCCTTTAACAACACATAATTCGGGCTCGTCGGCAAGACGAACGGGAACGCCGATACGGTTTTCGATAGCCTTATCTATACCGTATATCATTGCGCCGCCGCCCGTTAAGCAGATACCGTTTACCGAGATATCGCCTACGAGCTCGGGGGGAGTACGCGAAAAGAGGTTATGAACTATATCGAGTATTGCGGCCGCAGGCTCGGAAAACGCCTCGGTAGTTTCGTCACTCGTTACCTCGATGGTCTTGGGAAGTCCTGTGAGAAGGCATCTGCCCTTAACCGTCATTGTGAGTTTTTCCTCTCTGGGAAGCACACAGCCTATCTTACGCTTTACCTCCTCTGCGGTTCTGTCACCTACGAGGATATTGTATTTCTTTCTCAAATATTTGACTATCGACTCATCGAATTTATCGCCCGCTATCTTTACCGACTCGGAATCGACTATGCTTCCGAGCGAGATAACTGCGGCATCGGTGGTGCCGCCGCCGATATCGACCACGAAGTTGCCTACGGGGCCGCCGATATCGAGTCCCGCGCCGATAGCAGCCGCCAAGGGCTCCTCGATTATCTTAACGTCCTTTGCACCGGTGTTTCTTACCGCGTCGCATACCGCACGGTATTCAACGTCGGTTACCTTGCAGGGTATGCAGACGATTACTCTCGTTCTGAATATGCTTCTGCCGCAAGCCTTTTTGATAAAGTAGCGGAGCATCTCCTCGGTGCTGTCGAAGTCGGAGATAACGCCGTCGCGTAAAGGACGGACGGCAACGATATTGTCGGGCGTTCTGCCGAGCATCTCCTGTGCCTCTTTACCTATTTTGATTATTCTCTTGGTGTTTCTGTTTCTTGCAACGACGGACGGCTCCATCATTACGAGGCCCTTTCCCTTTACGAAAACGCAAACGTTTGCGGTGCCGAGGTCTATTGCTATGTCTGTTCCGAACATTTTTATATCCCCTTTATTTTAATACTTTTTTAATTTCATTATATTCGTCGTCGCCGTCGATCACGGTAACGTCTATATTATAGCACAGTTTTTCAAAGGATTCTATATATTTGAGCGTTCCAAGCTCGTTTTCCTTCTCTCTGCCCATTATGTGACAGTTTGTGGGCATTATTCCGAAGGCGTAGTCACCCGAGCGCATTGATTTCCACTCGAGAAGATAAGGAAGGTTTTTATCCTCGAACGAAATTAAAATTCCGAGCTTTTTCTCCTTATTGTAAACTCCGGCGAAGGCTTTGCCGTTTTTCGAGCTTACGGTGTAGAGATAGCCCGTTTCGTCATATCCGTCAACGGGATCGGTTATCTCAAGGCGACGATCCGCCTCAGCCTCGCTACCCGGTATTGGCATATAGCCGCTTTCGGTTGCGAAAAACTCACAGTTTTTATCTATTAGCGGATAGCTCAGGTTCATATGATACATTATCATAATGGGCTGCTTTGAAAAGCCCTCGTTTTCAACGACGTCACGTATATGAAAGCCCTTCTCGCCTACCGAGGTATATATTTCGCGGCGAAGCACGAGGTTATCGTTAAAAAAGCCCGAATCTCTCATTTCGCCCTTTACCGAGATCTTATACTCGTCGCCCTCCCATGCCGCCGAAGCCGACACCTTTTCTGCGGGAATAAAGCGGACTCTGCCGTGGTTGTAGTGGCGGGCAATACCGTCCTCGTATTCCTTGCCGACGTTTGAAAGTCCGCAGGTGTACATAAAGCCGCCGGAAATGCTTCGGAGATAGTTTATGCCGCGGTTATCGGCTCTCGTTTCGGCAACGGGTCCCGTTTTGGCAAGAAGTCTTAAATTCTCGCCCTTATATTTCATATCGAGGATATCGAGGCATTTCGATTCCTGAAGGGAGAATTCTATTCCGCTTCCGTTTGCTATCTCGTAAAGCCTTATTCCCTCGCCCTTGCCCTCCGAAAGCGTTACCTTTCGGACGTAGGCTATCTGGTCGATATTTCCCGTGCGACGAAGCACGTCTGCCTTTGTCATTTCTTTTCCGTTTAGCTTCATTTTTCTACCTCAACGCTTCGTAATATTCCTTCATCGTTTTGGAGTCTGCCGTCTGACTTCCCGCCGATTCGGAGATGACACGCATATCGAAGCCGTATTTTGAAAATACGTCGAGCATTATGCGGTAATCGGGTCCGAAGGTCTCTCCGTCCTGAAAGGTAAGGTGGCGTTTTTCGCCGCCCTGTGTGTATTCTATCATTGAAAAATGGCAATGTATCTTATCTTTTTTGCTGTCAAAAACGGCTTTCGCTATTTTTTCAAAATCCTCCGCCGTTTTCAATTCACCCTGCGTTCTCGCGTTTAAATGACCGAAATCTATGCAGGGAATTACGAATTCATCGAGCTTGCAAAGCTCAAGCACCTCGTAAAGCGTGCCGAGCTGATTTACCTTCCCCATTGTTTCGGGGCAAAGATATATCTCGCCGTAAAGTCCGTTTTCCTTAAGCGCCTCAACGGTTTTTAAAAGAGTGTCCTTCGCGAGAAGGAGTGCCTCCTCCCTCGTCTGTCCCGAGAGAGAGCCGCTGTGGAAGATGACACGGTCCGCTCCCATCATTTTTGCGGCAACGGCGGTCTGCATTATATAGTCGATGCTTTTTAAGCGCTTATCGGGGTCGACGCCCGACATTGAAATGTAATAGGGCGCGTGAACCGAGAGCAGAATATCCTTATTCTTTGCCTCCGCCTTTAAGGCGGCGAGATCGGCTTCGTTTACCTTAACGCCTCGCACGCACTGATATTCAAATGCGTTCAGTCCGTTTTCGGCAACGTAAGCCGCTATTTCCTTTGCTTTTTTGTAGCCGCTTTGATAAAAGCCGTCGTCACGGCCTGCGGGTCCGAATCTTATCATTTTGATTTTCCTTTGTATTTTCGAAGAAGTGGCTTTTCAAGCACTCTTTTTATTGCTATTATCGGGTTTTTATAGTTCGATATCGGCGTTACGAGGGCGGCTTTTATGCCTGCGCGCCTTGCTCCCCATACGTCAGTAAAGAGCTGATCGCCCACCGACAGTGCCTCGCACGGCTTTACGCCGAGCCTTTTGCATATCTCGAGATATCCCCTTTTTGACGGCTTATTTGCCGACAAGACGATGGGTGTGAAAAATTCGTTTCGCTTCGCCTTATTGTTGGAGATAAAACCGACTCCCGCACCCGCCGACAAGGCCGCCGAAACGGCTGCCCTGCAATCCTCGGTGGGAGCCTCGCTTCCGTGTGGGCAAAGGGTATCGTCGATATCGAATATTACCGCCTTTATTCCGTTTTTAAGGTAAAAATCGGAGGTGAGGTCGGCAACGCTTTCAAATATGAAATCGGGGCGGAGCATTTTACTCATCCTTACCGCAGCAACGCTTATATTTCTTTCCGCTTCCGCAGGGGCAGGGTCCGTTTTTGGATATAACGGCGCTCTTTTTCTTCTGTGCGCCCGTGCCACCCGCAAGAGAGGCGTCAGACGCCTTTGCGACCTCCTTGCGCTTAAGCTCGTCGTTTCTGCGGATAACGGCGGTCATCGCAAGTCTTACGGTTTCCTCTTTTATCTCGGCTATCATGGCGTCGAACATATCGGCGCTCTCGTAGCGGTATTCAACGATGGGGTCTCTTTGAGCGTAGGCGCGAAGTCTTATGCCCTCGCGAAGATCGTCCATAGCGTCGATATGGTTCATCCAATGGCGGTCGACCACCTGAAGAAGCACTATTCGCTCTATCTCGCGCATTATTTCGGGAGTGTTCATCTCCTCGCGCTCGGCGTATCTCGCATACGCCTTTTCCTTTAGCTCTGCGATTATATCCTCTCTGTCGATCCTTTCAAACGTCTTTTTATCGTATCGAAGGTCGTTTTCGGTGAGGAACACGCCTGCAAAGGCGGCGCGGACAGCGTCTAAATTCCAGCTGTCCTTTACGTCGTTTGTGAACTGCGAAACGGTGTTTTCGATGACCTCGTCGAGCATCTTCATTACCGATTTCTTGACGTCCTCTCCGTCGAGCACCTGACGGCGCTGTGCATAGATGACCTCACGTTGCTTGTTCATTACGTCGTCGTAATCCAAAACGCTCTTTCTGCGGGCAAAGTTCATGCCCTCTACCCTTTTCTGCGCCGACTCGATGGTGCTTGAAAGCATCTTCATCTCGAGGGGCTGATCCTCGGGGATATTGAGCATACTCATCATATTATAGACTCGCTCGCCGCCGAAAAGGCGCATGAGATCGTCTTCCATAGAGAGATAGAAGCGCGATTCGCCGGGGTCGCCCTGACGTCCCGAGCGGCCGCGAAGCTGATTGTCGATTCGGCGCGACTCGTGACGCTCGGTGCCGAGCACGAAAAGTCCGCCTGCCTCTCTTACCTCGTTTGCCTCGATCTCTATCTGCTTTTTATAGCGAGCTTCTGCCTCGGCAAAATACTCTCTTGCCTTTATGATATCCTCGTTATCGGTCTCGGCGTGACCGGTGGATTCTATTATAAGCTCATCGGAAAAGCCCTTACGCTTCATCTCCGATTTCGCCATAAATTCTGCGTTACCGCCGAGCTTTATATCGGTGCCTCGTCCCGCCATATTGGTGGCGATGGTAACGGCGCCCTTCTTGCCCGCCTGTGCTACTATCTCGGCTTCCTTCTCGTGATGCTTTGCATTGAGCACCTCGTGCTTTATGCCTCTCTTGCGAAGGGTTTTTGAAATATCCTCCGAGCGCTCGATGGATACCGTACCGACAAGCACCGGCTGACCTCTTTTGTTGCACTCGACTATCTGGTCGCATATAGCGTTGTATTTTGCGGCAACGGTCTTGTAGATAACGTCCTCGTTATCTATTCTTGCAACGGGGCGGTTGGTGGGGATCTCAACTACGTCAAGATTGTATATCTCGGTGAATTCGTCCTCCTCCGTTTTTGCGGTACCCGTCATACCCGAAAGCTTTTTATAAAGGCGGAAATAGTTCTGGAAGGTGATGGTAGCGAGCGTTTTGCTCTCGTTTTCGACCTTTACGTGCTCCTTTGCCTCGATTGCCTGATGAAGTCCCTGCGAGTAGCGTCTGCCGAACATAAGGCGGCCGGTGAATTCGTCGACTATTATTACCTCGCCGTCCTTTACGACGTAGTCAACGTCCCTCTTCATAATTCCGTTTGCCTTGAGAGCCTGATTTATATGGTGCGAAAGCTCGCTGTTTTCGGCATCGGAAAGGCAGGCAACTCCGAAATACGCCTCTGCTTTTTTAACGCCGTTTTTGAGGAGTATTGCCGTTTTTGCCTTTTCGTCAATTATATAATCCTCGGTCCTGTCGTCGTTGGACTCCTTATTGTCCATCTCCGTTACCATTACCGATTTAAGACCCTTTACGAAGCGGTCTGCCATAGCGTAAAGCTCGTTGGGCTTATCTGCCTGACCTGAAATTATAAGGGGCGTTCTTGCCTCGTCGATAAGTATTGAGTCGACCTCGTCGACTATCGCGAAGGCGTGGCCGCGCTGTACCATCTGATCCTTATAAATAACCATATTGTCACGCAGGTAGTCGAAGCCGAATTCGTTATTGGTGCCGTAGGTTATATCGGCGTTATATGCCGCCTGCTTCTGCTCGTGGTTCATTCCGTGAATAACGAGTCCCACCGAAAGACCGAGATATTTATAGACCTTGCCCATCCACTCCGAGTCTCGCTTGGCAAGGTAATCGTTTACGGTAATTACGTGGACGCCCTTGCCGTTTAAGGCGTTTAAGTAGCAAGGAAGGGTCGCAACGAGAGTTTTACCCTCACCCGTTTTCATTTCGGCTATTCTTCCCTGATGAAGAACGATACCGCCGATAAGCTGAACGGGATACGCCTTCTCGCCGAGCACTCGCCAAGCCGCCTCACGAAGCGTTGCAAACGCCTCGGGCAATATATCGTCAAGCGTTTCACCCGACTGAAGTCTGTCTTTGAAAAGCTGTGTTTTGCCCTTCAGCTCCTGCTCGGAAAGTGCGCCGTATTCCTCCTCGAGTGCCAATATTTTATCAACCGTAGGCTGTATTTTTTTAATGTCTCTTTTCGCGCCGAAAAGCGATGAAAATATTCCCATTATTATGCTCCTTGATATGCGTTTTTGAAAAGGTTACACTTTTTCAATTTTTAATTATATAATAATTTAACAAAATAGTCTACAATAAATTGTAAAAATTTCGGGTTTTTCGCAAACTTTTTTTATTTTTTAATTGACTTAACGAAAATATAAGCTATAATTAAAGTATAAATATTTTCGGAGGCAGAGAATGAAGGGTAAATTTTTCAAGCGTTCCTCTCACGGATTTAACAGAAAACAGGTAATTGAATATATAAAGGAGCTCGATAACGAGACCGTCGAGCTTTCGGCACGTCTTTCGGAGTGCGAAACAAGGTGCGACGAGATGAGGGCGGAAAACGACAGAGAAATAAAGCAGGTCGTTTCCGAGTTTGAGGGATATAAGGCAAGCGTCGATGCGCGCATTCAAAGAGCCGAGGCGCTCGAAAAGCAAAATGAGGCTTTAAGGGCGGAAAACGAGGCTTTGAAAAGCAAAATTGAGAATATGGAGAAAAATCAAGCCGCAATATTTGCAAAAAACTCAAAGCTTTACAGCGGCATTAAAGAGGTCGGCGCAAAGGCTCCCGCAAAGCTCGGCGTTTTTTTAAAGACGGTGAGAAACGACGCCGCCGCTGAAAAGGATAAGATAATCGAGCTTTACCGCAAGGAGCTTGCAAAGGCAAAAAGAGAGCTTGAGGAGCTTAAAAAAAGATTGTATAAATAAGATATCGGTCTTGCCGAAACGGCAAGACCGATTTTTTCAGTTCATTATCGCAATGGGAAGATTTAAGAAAAACGCCGCGAAGGCTACCCATACTATATAGGGAATAAGGAGATAGGCACAAAGCCTTTTTATCTTGCCGTATTCGACGGTCATTACCGCTATTACCGCAAGCAGCAGAACTATTTCTCCGAAGGCGAGCCACGGCATTTTGAGGGAAAAGAAGCAAACGCTCCACAGCAGATTGAAGACGAGCTGAATATTGAAGACAAACAGCGCGTTTTCCTTTTCGGCGCGGCTTTTCGCATTGGTAAGTGCTGCGGTAGAGGCTATTACGATGAGAATGAATACCGCGGTCCACACTACCGCAAACAGCCAGCCGGGCGGATAATAGGACGGGAGCTTGAGAGTTTGCGGGTAATCGAGATTGAGCGCCGTTATTACGCTTCCCGCAATCGCGCAGACCGCTGTGGGAACAGCCGTGAGCAAAACGTTTTTTAAGGTTTTCATAGCTTTACCTCTTTTTTGAGTTTTTTTGCATTTGTGTCTTATTTTATAATTGCTTTTTGTATTTTATTCCTTTATAATAATATTATCCGATATATTTTTACGGAGGTATTTATTTTGAAAAGAGTTTTTCATTATTTTACCGTCTTTTTGCTCGTTTTTACTTTACTTTTATCGGGATGCGGAAATACCTTGAAAAAGCAGCTCGAGGAGGAATCCAAAATGAATTTTGATAAATACAATTACGACGTATATTTGAAAACGCCTGTTTGGAAGGGCGATCTTATTACTCACGAAACGCTTTTGTTCGTTGAGGACGAAAACGGAAACTACACTGCCGAGCTTATGTATGAGCCGACGAGAATAGTGAGCTTCAAAAGCGCAACTCTTGCCGAGGATTACACAAAGGGTGTTGACTACGAGATAAGCGGTAAAACTGTTACTCTTATAAAGTCGGGGGCTATGCCGAGGCTTTCTTATAAGGAATACTATCCCGACGTGAACAACGGCGACGCTATCGACAGGGTTGGCGGCGGTTATTTAAAGCTCGTCGGAGGAAGCTATTTTCACGAGCATCAGGTCGCCGTTTCTTACAGACATAAGGAAAAATGGAACGGTCCCGTTCCGAAGTATAAGGGCGAGCTTCTTCCCCGCTCCGTTTCAAAGCTTAAAAACAACGAGCCGATAAAGATACTTTTCTACGGCGACTCGATAACGTGGGGCGGCGATTCGAGCGGTCTTTACGGCGTTTCTCCGAAGGCTCCCATCTGGCCTCTTATGACGGTTTCGGGATTGCAAAAATATTACGGCAACGCAAAAATCGACTATGTAAACACCGCAGTTGGCGGCTTTAACAGCACCGAGGGCGTGCAGAATATGAAGGAAAAGGCAGCTGATATTGCTCCCGACCTCTGTTTTCTTGCCTTCGGTATGAATGACGCTACTCAAGGTACCATGCCCGACAAAGTAAAGGAAAACGTCGTTAAAATTATGAACGCCGTTTTGGCGGTAAATCCCAACTGCGAATTCGTTATCGTGGCGACTATGCTTCCCAACGCCGAGGTAGCCTTCGGCGGCGGCTCGATGCTCAAAACTCACGGCAAGCAGATAGACGCTTTTCTCACCCTTGAAAAAGAGGGAGTTGCCGTTATGAATTTCACCGAAATGAGCAGTTATATGCTCTCTCTTAAGAAATTCCGCGATATGACGGGCAACAACGTAAACCATCCCAACGACTTTCTTGCAAGAATCTATGGCGAAACGGCAATTAAAACTCTTTGCGAAAACTATTGAACGAGGTATTATATATGAAATTCGGATTTAAAAAAATGGTCTCTCTTGCAATCGCCGCACTGCTTTGCGCGGCAGGTCTGCCCGCAGTTCTTTCGGGTTGCTCGTCGGTGGGAACCACCTATTATATAAGCAGCTCGGAGGGCAACGACGATAACGACGGTCTTTCCCCGAAAAGCGCTTGGAAAAGCTTTTCTCACACCAGAGATATGCGCTTTACCGAGGGCGACAAAATATTGCTGAAATGCGGTGATGAGTGGAACGAAACGCTCTATATACATGCAAACGGAACCGAAAAAAACTGGGTGAAGGTTTCTTACTACGGCGATATTAAAAACGGAAAGCCCTCGATAAAGCTGAACAACGGCAGGAGCGACATCTGCATCGTCGCAGAGGACTGCGCCACCAAGTCGCCCTATGCAAACGGTCTTAATTACATTCACATTGACGGCATTGAGTGCAGAAACGCCCGAATGGGCATTTATTTCCGCTATTACTTTGCGGAGGAAAACCGCGGCGTTAAGGTAACGAACTGCGATTTTTACTGTATGGACTATCCCGAGCTTTTTTCAAGGCTTACCGATCTTGAAAGGGACGAGCATCTGCTTGCCGAAGATATGGCGGCGGGCAAGGATTCCCTTTCGAGCTACAACGGCGGCATTTACAGAAGCAGCGGCGGCGGTGTGAGAGAGATGGCTTGGCCCGCCGCGATAATGATAGGCGGAAATTATCTCGACGCCGACTCCGACACGATAAACTCCTCGAAGGTTTCCGATATTACCATTGACGGCTGTGTTTTTCAGGAGTGCCTTGCAGGTATTTCCTCGTGGTTCTGGGGCGCTCACGACCTTACGGGCAACGTTGAGAAGCGTCTTACCAATAACTGGAGGATAACCGACTGCGTTTTCGACGGCACTCTCGCGGGAGCGATTACCATTGAAAACGGAAACGGCGGCTTTACCGGCGACAAAAACGGCTGGGGCGTTATTGAGAATTTCAGGCTTATAGGCGGCCACGAATACAAATGCATCTACGGCTCAACGGGTGCCTGCTTCCAGACCTGCAAAAACTTTTTCGTAAACAACTGCGAGTTCTCTTACGTAAACAACAACGGCTCCAACGACGGCTGCGGCTGGGACTTTGAGGGAAGCGATTACAACGTTATCTATTCAAACAACGTGCTTCACAACAACGAGGCTCACGCCATTCTTATGATGCAGGCGGTGGGTCCCTGCAAGGACGTTACCCTTTCCAACCTGCTCTTTTACAACAACATCTTAAATCCCGCGAATTCACACTACAACGCCGATTTTACCCTCTTTAACGCGGCTGTAAACCACAAGAACATTTTATTTGAAAATACCAAGCATTTTCTTATAAATTCCCACAAGGTCACGGGGGAAAGACCGCTTACCGTAAACTCGAAATTCAAAGGTCTTACCACCGAAAACGTTTCGGATAATTCGGTTGACGACTATTTTACTCGATTTGGCTTTAATAAGGACGGCAGCACCGACGGCTTTATCGCCGACAAGGTTACGGGGCTTTGTGCATCGGGCGGAGCTCTTCGCTTTACAACCGTAGGCAAAAACAGCGCTGTTTACGTTAGCAATCTGGGAGTCAACCAGCTTTTATACACCGAGCTTGCCGTTAAGATGACGGCTGATAAGTCCGGTACCGCAACCGTTTATTACACCACTCTCGAAAGCTCCGAGTGGCAAAAGGGCGGAAGCTTTAAATACCAAAACGGCGAGGGCGTTTACACCGCATCGGTCGATGCGACTTCACCCATAACCGCCTATTACATTCGCTTCGGCTCCGACAAAACAAACGTTTCGATAGATTACGTCGATGCAGTTGCAGACGTATCTGCTTCGGCGAAATACCTCGGTGATAACAGAATAAGCTACACCGTTTCGGGCAAGGCGTTCCCCATCTTCTTCAAGGACGTTTCGGCAGAGGATTTCGTTGTTTCGGGAGCTACGGTAAAGGATTTTGAATACACCTCCTACAACACCGTTACCTTTACCTTAAAAGAGGACATTTCGGGCAGCCTTGAGGGAATTACCGTTAAGGCAAAGCCCGAGGCTTTTACCGAGTATTTTACCGATCTTTTCTCGGGTAAAAACGGCTGCACCAAAACACCCGATGAGGAAGCCGCTTTGAGAGGATATTCGGAGGTACAAAAGTATTTTGAATACGACCTTACGGCAAGCGTTGAAAAATAAATTAAAAAGCAGGAGATCTTCTCTCCTGCCTTTTTGTTATATAAATAAGGTCTTTAGGTTCTTTTGATAATTCTTTGCCTCTGTTTCAAAGCCGCTTACCGTACCTTTATAGGTCGAAAGCGAGCCGCTCTTGGAAAAATTTGTCGAAATAAATAATATTTCAATAAATCGTTTGACTTTTTGCTTTTTGTTTGCTATAATATTATAAAATATAATGAATTAAATGCATTGACCGGGCAAAGTAGCCGCTTCAATACTTATCAGAGAGAAAGGGTCACGGTCTGAAAGCCCTTTTTAAGCAAATTCGGTGAAGTTCTCCCGCGAGCTTGTTGCTTAAACACAAAAAAGTAGAGCAACACGGTGTCCTCCGTTAAAAGGATAGGATATATTCGTATCCGAATTGCTCACTTTATAGTGGTTTTGGAATTTACTTCCGTTCTATGAGAGCGGAAGTTTTATTTTTTGTAAATCATCGCGATTTAAAGAAAGGCGTGTTATAATTGAAAAACGAACTTAATGCCATTAAGGAAAAGGCTTTGTTGGCTCTTTCCGAATGTAACGACACCGAAACGCTTGAGTCGCTTCGCGTTACCTATCTCGGAAAAAAGGGCGAGCTTACCGCCGTTTTGAAGAAGATGGGCGGACTCTCCGCAGAGGAGCGTCCCGTTATCGGTCAGCTTGCAAACGAGATAAAGGGTCAGCTTGAGGCAAGGATCGAGGCTTTAAAGGCAGAGATAGGCAAAAAGCAAATGTATGCAAGGCTTGAAAAGGAAAAGATCGACATCACGTTGGACGGCGATCTTAAAAAGCTTGGCAAAAAGCATCCTCTTAACACCGTTTTGGAGGATATTGAAAACATATTTATCGGTATGGGATACAAGATCGCAAGCGGTCCCGAGGTCGAGTACGATTACTACAACTTTGAGGCGCTCAACATTCCCGCCGACCACCCCGCCAGAGATACGCAGGACACCTTCTACATTAACGACAAGGTGCTTCTTCGTACCCAGACCTCTCCCGTTCAGGTAAGAGTTATGGAAAATCAGAAGCCTCCCATACGCGTTATCGCGCCCGGACGCGTTTACCGCTCCGATGAGGTGGACGCAACTCACTCTCCCCTTTTCCATCAGATAGAGGGTCTTGTTGTTGACAAGGGCATTACTATGTCGGACCTTAAAGGAACTCTCGAGGTATTTATCAAGCGTCTTTACGGCGAAGATTCCGTCGTTCGCTTCAGACCTCACCACTTCCCCTTCACCGAGCCCTCGGCAGAGGTCGACGTTCGTTGCTTCTCCTGCGGCGGCAAGGGCTGCAGACTCTGCAAAAACGAAGGCTGGATAGAGATATTGGGCTGCGGTATGGTTCATCCCAAGGTTTTGGAAAAATGCGGTATCGACCCCGAGGTATACAGCGGATTTGCCTTCGGCTTGGGTCTTGAACGTATCGTTATGAGAAGATACAACATCGACGATATGCGCCTTCTCTACGAAAACGACGTAAGATTTTTAAATCAGTTCTGATTCCGGAGGTCTGTTAATTATGAATTTATCACTTAATTGGTTAAACGAATACGTCGACGTTAAGGATATCGACGTTAAGGAATATTGCGACGCTCTCACCATGAGCGGCTCAAAGGTCGAGGGCTTTGAGGCTCTTGACGAGAAGGTCAAAAACGTAGTCGTGGGCAAGATAATCAAAACGGAGCGTCATCCCGATGCAGACCGTCTTACCGTCTGCAAGGTCGACGTTGCCAAGGGCGAGCCCATTACCATAGTTACCGCCGCAACAAATATGAAGGAGGGCGACCTCGTTCCCGTTGCGCTTGACAACTCCCTTCTTTTCGACGGCACCAAGATAAAGGCGGGCAAGCTTCGCGGAGTGCTTTCGGAGGGTATGTTCTGCTCGATAGTTGAGCTCGGTCTTACCGTAAACGATTACCCCTACGCCGTTACCGACGGACTATTTATTATAAACGAGCCCTGCGAGATAGGCGAGGATATAAATTCCGTTGTGGGTCTTAAGGATAAGGTCGTTGAGTTTGAGATAACTCCCAACCGTCCCGACTGCCTCTCGGTCATAGGTCTTGCAAGAGAGAGCGCCGCTACCTTCGGACGTGCGCTTGACGTTAAAAAGCCCGTAGTTACCGAAAACGGCGGAAACATTTCAGATTATCTTTCGGTTTCGGTTTCGGCTCCCGATCTTTGCTCCTGCTACCGCGCAAGAGTAGTTAAAAACGTAAAGATCGAGCCCTCGCCCGCTTGGCTTCGTCAGAGGCTTCGCAATTCGGGTGTTCGTCCCATAAACAATATCGTTGATATTACCAACTACGTTATGCTTGAATACGGTCAGCCTATGCACGCCTTTGACTACGCCTGTCTTGACGGAAGCAAGATAGTCGTAAGAAAAGCAAACGAGGGCGAGGTATTTTTGGCGCTTGACGGCACCGAAACCGTTTTGAACTCCGAAAACCTCGTTATTGCCGACGAAAAGAAGGCAGTTGCGCTTGCAGGCGTTATGGGCGGCTTTAATTCGGAAATAACCGACTCAACCTCAACGGTCGTTTTCGAGAGCGCAAACTTCGCAGGTGCTTCGGTAAGAAAGACCTCACGTCAGGTAGGTATCCGCACCGAATCGAGCGGAAGATTTGAAAAGGGTCTTGACCCCGCTCTTACCGCCGCGGCTCTTGACCGCGCCTGCGAGCTTATAACCCTGCTTTCTGCAGGTGAGGTGGTTTGCGGCGAGATTGCAGTTGAAAACTACTGCAAGGAGCCAAGAAGGATCGCATTTACTCCCGATTGGATAAACGCCTTCCTCGGCACAGAGATAGAAGCCGAAAAAATGGTTGAATATCTTGAAAACGTGGGCATAAAATATGATAAGGCATCGAATATGCTTGAAATCCCCTCCTTCAGAGCCGACGTTGAAACAAAGGCGGACATCGCCGAGGAGGTTGCAAGATTCTACGGCTACAACGTAATTCCCACAACCTTGATTCGCGGTACCACCACCGAGGGCGGCAGAAATGCGATGCAGGAATTTGAAAAGAAGATCGAAAACTATCTTACCGCTATGGGTCTTAATCAGATAGCCACCTATTCCTTTATAAGCCCGAAATACTACGATAAGATAAATCTTCCCTGCGACTCCGAGCTTCGCAATTCGGTTAAAATTATGAACCCCTTGGGTGAGGACACCGGCATTATGAGGACCACTGCCCTTCCCTCAATGCTTGAAACGGTTACGAGAAACATAAATTACCGCAATTCGAGCGCCGCTTTGTTTGAAATTGCAAAGATATACATTCCCAAGGAAAACGAATACGATCTTCCCGACGAGAAGCAGGTGATCGTGCTCGGTCTTTACGGCGAGGGCACCGATTACTACACCGCAAAGAGCATCTTCGAGGAGCTTTGCGACAAGCTCGGCGTTAAAATTACCGACATTGCCTCGGAAAACAACGTAAGCTATCATCCCTACCGCACCGCAAGATTTATCTCTGGCGACAAGGTGCTTGCTACTATCGGCGAAATACATCCCGCCGTGCTTGAAAACTACGGCACCGACAAGAGAGTTATCGCCGCAGAGATAGATATGGAGGCTCTCTACGCTTCGGCAAAATTCGAGAAGGAATATACTCCTTTGCCCAAATTCCCCGCAAGTGAGAGAGATATCTCCGTGGTTTGCGACGAGAACGTTTTCGTTATGGAGATAGAAAAGGATATCGTAAGAGCCGCAAAGAAGCTGCTTGAAGGCATTAAGGTATTCGACGTTTACAGAAGCGAGGCTCTCGGAGCAGACAAGAAAAGCGTTTCCTTCAACCTTACCTTCAGAGCCGCTGACAGAACTCTTTCCGACGAGGAGATCGACGGCGTTATGAAGAAGATACTCAAGGTGCTTGCCGAAAAGGGCATTACCTTGAGAAGTTGAATACTTTTTTCTTTAAAAACTATTGATTAAGTGAAAAAAGTGTGATAAAATCATTATATACTCACAAACGGAGGGACCCGATATGTTTGGCAAAGGTACCGTTACCTTTTCTCTTGGAAACGACAAAGACGATGAAATGAAAAAAACTATGAGTCAGGTTTACGCCGCACTCAAGGAAAAGGGCTATGATCCCGTAAATCAGATAGTGGGTTATATACTTTCGGAGGATCCGACCTACATCACCAATCACAACAACGCGAGAAGCCTTATCTGTAAGCTCGACAGAGATGAGCTTTTGCAGGCACTCGTTAAGAACTATCTTTCCAAGCTTTAAAGAACAAAATAAAAAAAGACCTGAATTAAATTCAGGTCTTTTTTATTCGTAATGTAAAATTACTGTACGTTAACGGTGTTCCACCATGCGTTAGCTTCATCGGTAATGGTCTGACCGCCGGTAGAAAGCCAAGTGTCAACGGTAGTATCCCAGTAATCAACGGGCTGTACGCCTTTGATTATAGCGATAGCATCGAGAACAACGGGAGGATCTATCTCTGCAGTGTAAGTATCCATTGCGGGAGTGTTAGGTGCAAAGAAGAGATTTCTTACGAAGGTGTTGGTATCAAGGAGATCGTAGTACTTCGAAAGTACGCCGTCTTCTTTATACTGTTCCATCAACCAGTAGTTCTTGTAGGTAACGGAGCCGCTGTCAACAGCTTCCCAATACTGATTGTAGGTATCGAGCTGACCTGCGGTCATACCCTCGGTATCCTTATTGAGAAGGTTGGTGAGGTACTCTTTATTCTTCTCAACATCGGTAGCTGCATTGGTTCTTATGGGAGCAAACTGAACTGCGGGATAATCCTTTACGATCTCTCCTGCTTCATTCTCATACTCGGAAGACTTATTGTACTCGTAGTATTTGCCCTCATCGTCAACCTGCATATCAACGTAGAAGTTGTAGAGCTTCATACCGGTCTCGGGATAGGGGTTGGATTTGCCGACTGCATAGAAATGGAATGCATCGTTATTGGTAGCGATCTTAAGCTCATAGCCGTCAGCTGCGAAGATCGGAACTGCAACGAATCTTGCATCTCTGTTCTTTCTTATGGTGTTGCCGATAAAGCCCATAGAGGTAGAACCGAAGTGCATACCTGCTTTACCGTTCATTATCTCCTGAGAGGTGTAGTGAAGACCGCCCATAACGGTGATATCGTTTTCTTCACTGCTGTTTACGAGGCCTTCTGCATACCAGCCGCGGAGAACGGTAAGAGCTGCCTTCATAGCGTCCTTATTGGTGATACCGAGAGCGATGGAGCCATCGTCCTTCTCGTACCAGTTAAAGGGCTGAACTCCGAACATATCGAATACGGAGCAATAGTTTTCGCCCTGAGTCAAGAAACCGTTACCGATTACAAGACCGTAAGCGCCGTCGATATTGTTTTTGAATGCACGCATTACGTCGGTCATCTCGTCAATGCTGGTGGGTGCTTCCATACCTACCTGTTCGAGCCAATCCTGACGGATGTAGAGGAACTGATAAGAGGAGCCTCTCGCATCGGAAACCCAGGGAAGAGTTTTGATCTGACCGTCGAAGGTGCCGGGATAGAAGATAGAATCACCGGACTGCTCCCAAAGCTCTAAAACGTCCTCAGTGGGCTTGGTGTTTTCATCGGTACCCTTGATGTAGGGGGTAAGGTCTGCAAGAAGATCGTTCTGGTTTGCTGCCTTGAGGTTGGGGATACCGAAATAGTAGTCGCCCATACCGACGATATCTGCAAATTTACCTGCTGCGATCTCAGCTGCAAGCTTCTCGAAGTAAACGCCGATGTCTTTAACGTCGATGGAAAGCTTGAACTTGATTCCAAGCTCTTGCTTGATGAGATCCATAACAGCGTTATCGGTGAGGGTCCAACCCTTTGCGTTGAGAAGCGGATCGTACTGAACGTAAGACAGCATATTCAACGTTAAGGTAATGTTGGGATAGTAACCCTCGGGGCGAAGAGGCTGCACACCGGGATCTTCGGGCTCTGTGCAAGCTGCAAGTCCGCTTACTATGCCGACGAGCATAAGTGCACAAAGCAAAATTGATAATACCTTTTTCATTTTATGTTTTCCTTTCATAGTTTTTTTGGTATTTTACCGATATTATAATATCACACTTTTAAGGAATAATCAACCATTATTTTTTACAAAAAGCAATTTTTTTACACATTGAACAATTTTTTGCATATCCTTCTGTGCAATGTTACAAATTTATGCCTTATTATTTATAAAGAAATACCTTTAAATTACATTTAAACCGAGATAACTTAATTAAATTTGAAAAAACACTTGCTTTTTGCTCACAAAAAAGGTATAATATTTGTCAGTCAATGATAGTTTACAAGGAGGGCACAGAAATGGCAAATATAAAGTCTGCAAAAAAGAGAGTTCTTATCACCGCTGAGGAGACTGCTTCCAACAAAACCAAGAAAACCGCTTTGAAGAACGCTGTTAAAGAGTTTGACGCTGCAGTTGCTACCGGCGAAAACGTTGATGCAAAATATCTTGAGGCTGTTAAGAAGATCGACAGAGCTGCTACCAAGGGTCTTATCAAAAAGAACACCGCAGCAAGAAAGAAGTCTGCACTTGCTAAAAAGCAGGCAGCAAAATAATGCTTTAAAACCCTGTTAACGCAGGGTTTTGTATTTGCGGCTGTGGCGGAACTGGCAGACGCGCCAGACTTAGGATCTGGTGTCTTCGACGTGGGGGTTCAAGTCCCTTCAGCCGCACCAGAAAAAAGCACTTGCTTACGCAAGTGCTTTTTTCAACTAAATCCACCCTTATGGGTGGGTGAAATATTGCTTCGCAATGTGAAATACGCCTACGGCGTGTGAAATTCGCCTCGACGGCGAGTGGGTGGATTTAATTTCACTTGATGCGTCAGCATCAAATTTCACAATTTACGTAAGGAAATTATTTCACTGTGAGCGCAAGCGAACAATTTCACTAAAAACCGCAAGAGTTCGAATTCATACGCAAAACTGCGAAAATATATTTTTCCTGTCCAACAGACAAAAAAGCTCCGCTTGAAGCGGAGCTTTTTATTATTTTTCTTTTTTGGCAAGAGTATTCTCTTTGCCGCGGTAGACCACGAATTTGCAAAAGAGAAATTCCAAAATGAAGTTGGCTATCATAGTGAGAGCAAGAATTATAAAGTCGTTTACTCCGCCCTTCTCGGCAAGGTTCCCGAGCAGCGTTGAGAGAGGGGTGAAAACGAGATAAAATCCAAAAACCTTTGCCATTGCGACAGGCACGTTTGCAGCCGATTGAAAGGTGTAGCGACGGTTTAAGGTGAAGTTCCACACTATTGAAAGGATAAGGGAGATAAGATAAGGTATCCAATAGTCCTTTATGAATATTTCCAGCAAGGAAAAGGAGCCTATTTGAATTATGCCCGCAGATATTGAAAACAAGGTGAATTTCAACGCCTGCAAAAAGGTCTTTTTGTCTTTTTTCATAATGCATCTCCTTTTTTCGACTTTTTTCTTATTATAACACGCTTTACATTTTTTGGCAACTTCTTTTTTTCTTGCTCTTTTTCGGGCGATGTGATATAATATCTTCATATTTATTCAAAGAGATGATGTTAATGCTTAATTACGGAATAATGAGCACCTCATCCATTGCACCGAGATTTATCGCGGCTCTTAAGGAGACGGGAGCGGGAAACGCCGTTGCGGTGTCGTCGAGAACGCTTGATAGGGCGCGTAAAAAGGCAGCGGATTGGGGTATTGAAAGGGCTTACGGAAGTCATGCCGAGCTGCTTGCCGACGGTGATATAAATATCGTTTATATTTCAACCGTCAACTCGGAGCATTATACTCTTGCCAAGGCGGCGCTTTTGGCGGGTAAGCACGTCGTTTGCGAAAAGCCCTGCACTCTCACCGCAAAGGAAACGGATGAGCTTTTCGAGCTTGCGGGCAAAAAGGGTCTTTTTATTATCGAGGCGCAGAAAATGCTCTTCTTGCCCACTCTCACGGAGGTAAAGCGTCTTATTTCCGAGGGCGTTATAGGCGAGGTATCAATGGCGGAAACGAGCCACAGCTTCCCCGGCTCATACAACGCCTGGATGTACGACAAGGAGCTTGGCGGCGGTCCCCTTCTTTCAAGCGGCATCTATGCATTCGAGCTTCTTTTATGGCTTTTCGGAGATATTGAGTGCGCTCAAATTTTTAAAAGCGAAATGCCAAACGGCGTTGAATGGCAATATACCGTTGCGGGAAAAACGAAGAGCGGCGTTATTTTCAACGTAAAAAACAGCACCGTTTCGGTTCTTGACAACACGGCGCGCATATTCGGCTCGAAGGGATACATTGAGATACCGAGCTATTGGAAGGCAAGAGGCGCAACGCTGCACCTTGAGGGCAAGCCCTGCGAGGAGATCTCATTCCCCTGCAAAAACGAGATGGTCTACGAGGTGCTTCACATCAGGGAGTGCTTGGAAAAGGGCTTGCTTACGAGTCCCGTCGTTACAAGGGAGCTGTCTTTAAAGGGCATTGAAGTTATCGAACGGCTTTGCAAATAATATTTGACATTGTTTTAAAGCGATGATATAATCTTTTAAAAAGGAGTTTTTTAAATGAAACGCGTTTTTTCTGTATTTTTGGCACTTTTAACGGTAATTTCTATCGTTTCCTTTTCATCCTGCGCGATCGTGGAGAGGTTTATGGGCGGCGGTCTTTCCGGCACCTATGAAAACGTTGCGGACGACATAGGGCTCGGCTCCGAGGTGGGATCGTCTTACACCTTCAGCGGAAACACCTTTACCTACCGAAGCTATCTCGGCGAATTTGAAATATCGACCTACAGCGGCAACTACAAAATAAAAGGCGACGTTATTACCTTTTCCAACAGCTCCGGCTTTTACGGCGCGGTCTTCGATCAGTCGACCGGAAAGTATTTCAGAAATTACAGCTTTTCGGAGGGTCCGGATTACATAGTTATCGACGGTACGACCTATTATAAGAAGTAAAAAATACCCGTGACGTAATTCGTCACGGGTCTGTTTTTTTACAGAAGCTTAAAACGGTTTTTGCGGCAAAAAAGCACACCCTCCTTGCGAAGCTTTGCAATTTCCGCCGATAAGCTCACCGCAATAATCAAAAATAACGATATCAAGAGCGTTAAGGTGGTAAGAATGGAGGTCCCCTGCTGCGGCGGAATTGAAAACGCCGTTAAAAGAGCTTTGATGGCAAGCGGCAAGTTTATTCCGTGGCAGGTAGTTACCGTTTCGACCGACGGAAAAATTTTAGATTAAAGGTATGAATTTTATTATTGATTAGTAAGCGAATCGGTGGTATAATATTCCAAGAGGTGTTTAAAATGAACGTTACAAATGATATTAAATATATCGGCGTAAACGATAAAAAAATCGATCTTTTCGAGGGGCAGTACGTCGTTCCCAACGGTATGTCGTACAACTCCTACGCCATTATTGATGAAAAAATCGCAATAATGGATACCGTTGACGCCGCATTTACTCACGAGTGGCTCGACAACATCGAGGCTGCATTGGAGGGCAAAAAGCCCGATTATCTCGTTGTTTTGCATATGGAGCCCGATCATTCGGCAAATATCTTCAACTTTTCGAAGGCTTATCCCGATGCGAAGATAGTTTCCTCGGCAAAGGCTTTTGCTATGATGAAGAACTTCTTCGGCACCGATTTTGCCGATAAGAGAATCGTCGTGGGCGAGGGCGACACCCTTGCGCTCGGCAACCATACTCTTACCTTCGTTACCGCACCGATGGTCCATTGGCCCGAGGTAATTGTTGCTTACGACAGCAAGGACAAGGTGCTTTTCTCTGCCGACGGCTTCGGAAAGTTCGGCGCGCTTGACGCCGACGAGGATTGGGCTTGCGAGGCAAGACGCTATTACATCGGAATAGTGGGCAAATACGGCGCACAGGTCCAGGCGCTTCTCAAAAAGGCTTCTACCCTCGATATTTCGATAATCTGCCCGCTTCACGGTCCCGTGCTTACCGAAAATCTGGGATATTATATAAACCTTTACAACACCTGGTCGAGCTACGCTCCCGAGGACGACGGCATTGTTATTGCCTACACCTCCGTTTACGGCAACACCAAAAAGGCAGTGCTTCAGCTCGCAGAGAAGCTTAAGTCAAACGGCTGTCCCGCAGTTACCGTTCACGACCTTGCAAGGTGCGATATGGCTAAAGCGGTGGAGGACGCCTTCAGATACGGTAAGCTCGTTCTCGCCACCACCACCTACAACGCGGAGATATTTCCCTTTATGCGCGAGTTTATAAATCATCTTACCGAGAGAAATTTCCAAAGCAGAACGGTAGCTCTTATTGAAAACGGAAGCTGGGCTCCTCTTGCCGCGAAGGTTATGAGAGACATGTTTGCAAAGAGCAAGAATATCACCTTTGCGGAAAACACCGTTAAGATCATGTCGGCTCTTAACGAGGAAAGCACCGCACAGCTCAACGCTCTTGCCGACGAGCTTTGCAAGGATTATCTCGCACGGCAGGATTCTACGGCAAACAAAAACGATCTCACGGCGCTCTTTAATATCGGCTACGGTCTTTACGTCGTTACCTCAAACGACGGAAAGAAGGATAACGGTCTTATCGTAAACACCGTTACTCAGGTAACAAATACCCCAAACCGCATTGCCGTTACGATAAACAAGGAAAACTATTCGCACCACGTTATTAAGCAGTCGGGCATTATGAATATAAACTGCCTTAATATCGATGCTCCCTTTAAGGTCTTTGAGACCTTCGGCTTCCAGAGCGGCAGAAACGTTGATAAGTTTGCAAATTGCACTCCCCTTCGCTCCGACAACGGACTTATCTTCTTACCGAGATATATAAATTCCTTTATGTCGCTTAAGGTAGAGCAGTATATCGACCTTGACACTCACGGTATGTTTATCTGCTCGGTTACCGAAGCCCGCGTGATAAACGACAGAGAAACGATGACATACAGCTATTATCAGCAAAAGGTCAAGCCCGCGCCCGAGACCGACGGCAAAAAGGGCTACGTTTGCAAGATATGCGGCTACGTCTACGAGGGCGAGCCCCTTCCCGAAGATTTTATATGTCCGCTTTGCAAGCACGGTGCTTCTGATTTTGAAAAAATAAATTAATTTTACGGAGGATATAAAAATGGATAAAAAGGTTCATGAATTACTCAATGCGCAGATCAACAAGGAATTTTACTCGGCTTACCTCTACCTTGATTTTTCAAACTATTTCAAGGCAAAGAGTCTTGACGGATTTGCAAACTGGTATATGGTTCAGGCACAGGAGGAAAGAGATCACGCTATTCTCTTTTACACCTATCTTCAGAACGAGGATATGCCCGTAACGTTAGACGCTATCGCAAAGCCCGACAAGGTTTTTTCCTGCAATATGGACGTTTTAAAGGCCGGTCTTGAGCATGAAAAGTATGTTACCTCTCTTATAAACGAAATATACGGCGCAGCCTACGACGTCAGAGATTTCCGCACCATGCAGTTCCTTGACTGGTTCGTTAAGGAGCAGGGCGAGGAGGAAACCAACGCCAACGATCTTATCTCTAAAATGGAGCTTTTCGGATCCGATCCCAAGAGCCTTTATATGCTTAATCAGGAGCTTGCAGCAAGAGTTTATGCCGCACCCTCCTTGGTTCTTTAATAATATAGGAGGAATACAAAATGGCTAAATTCGTTTGCGACGTTTGCGGTTGGGAATACGACGAAGCTTTGGGCGATGCCAATAACGGCATTGCGGCAGGCACCCTCTTTGCAGATCTTCCCGACGATTTCGAGTGCCCTCTTTGCGGTGTAGGCAAGGATCAGTTCTCGGAGGCGTAATTACAAATAAAAGGCTCCCTATCGGAGCCTTTTATTTTATTTGAGTACAAAAAATCGCTGTTCCTTCGAA
Organism: Clostridia bacterium; assembly: GCA_017504945.1. Taxonomy (GTDB): domain Bacteria; phylum Bacillota; class Clostridia; order Oscillospirales; family RGIG5299; genus RGIG5299. Next base: position 5,289 of record JAFVQJ010000031.1, on the reverse strand, counting down.
CAGCGATTTTTGATTGCAAATTATTAAATAATAACTTACTTAAGCTCGATCTTTGCGCCGGTCTCTTCGATCTTAGCCTTCATAGCCTCTGCATCGTCCTTAGAGAGAGCCTCTTTGATCTTTGCGGGAGCAGACTCAACGAGAGCCTTTGCTTCGCCAAGGCCAAGAGCGGTGATCTCACGAACAACCTTGATAACCTGAAGCTTGTTGGGGCCTATTTCGGCGAGTACTACGTCGAATTCGGTCTTCTCTTCAGCAGCTGCTGCAGCGGGTGCTGCTGCTACTGCAACGGGAGCGGAAGCGGAAACGCCAAACTCCTCTTCGCAAGCCTTTACGAGTTCGTTAAGTTCGATAACTGTCATTTCTTTAATAGCGGCAATGAGTTCTTCTTTAGTCATGATTTTATCCTCCATAATTTAGATTATTTTTAGTTTTTTGGATTTTTTACGCGATCTTACGCGTTTTTCTCTGCGATAGCGTTAAGCAGATAAACAAAGTTGGAAAGGGGTGCCTTGAAGCTGCCGAGAAGTCTTGCGATGAGAACTTCCTTCGAGGGAATCTTTGCAAGTGCTTCGACGGTTGCTTTGTCGATAGCCTTACCGTCCATAAATCCGCCTTTTACTTCGTAGTAATCATTCTTTTCAGCGAATTCGCAAACGATCTTGGCTGCGGTGGTTGCATCCTTGGAAATTGCGAGTGCGGTGTTGCCGTTTAAAAGCTCATCGAGACCTTCGATGCCTGCTTCCTTGAGTGCAAAACGGATCATGGTGTTTTTAGCAACAACATATTCAACGTCTGCCTTACGGAACTCTGCACGGAGCTTGGTGTCGTTCTCAACGGAGATACCGCTGTAGTTTACGAGAACGCAGCTTGTTGCATTCTTGAACTTTTCGGTGAGCTCTGCGATTACGACCTTTTTGCTGTCGATATTTGCCTGACTGGGCATTTTTTTCACCTCCGTAAATATTGTCCGACCGGACGGGAGGAAATAAGAAACGCTCCCCGACCGGAATCGAGGAGCGCAAAAATACTAATAACGTTAGCGTTTTTACTCTTTCCTCGGCAGGCCTTGTTAAGATTATATCCTTTCGGAAACCTGCTGTCTTCGGTTAGAACTTGTTTATTATACCACTGTTTTTTGGGTTTGTCAACAGTTTTTTTAAAATTATGCCTTATTTGCCGAACCAAAGAGAGTTATTTTCTCTCTTACAGTTGCTTTTATTGCCTCGTAGCCGGGCTTTAAGAGCTTTCTGGGATCAAAGCCCTTGCCCTCAAGGTCTTTTCCCTCTTCGATATATTTTCTGGTTGCAGCCGCAAAGGAAAGCTGACACTCGGTGTTTACGTTTATTTTTGCAACGCCGAGGCTTATTGCCTTCTGTATCATATCTGCGGGGATACCGGTGCCGCCGTGGAGAACGAGAGGCATATCGCCGGTGAGAGCCTTTATCTTCTCAAGAACGTCGAAGCGAAGGCCCTGCCAGTTTGCAGGATATTTGCCGTGGATATTGCCGATACCGGCTGCGAGCATGGTAACGCCGAGGTCTGCTATCATTTTGCACTCCTCGGGGCTTGCTACCTCACCGCCGCCGACAACTCCGTCCTCCTCGCCGCCGATTGAGCCTACCTCAGCCTCAAGGGAAAGACCGAGCTTATTGCAGATATCAACGAGCTCCTTGGTCTTTTCAATGTTCTCTGCGATGGGATAGTGAGATCCGTCGAACATTACCGAGGAAAAGCCTGCTTCGATGGTCTTTTTTGCGCCCTCGTAGCTTCCGTGGTCGAGGTGAAGAGCAACGGGAACGGTGATGTTAAGCTCCGTAAGGAGTCCGTTTACCATGCCGACTACCGTTTTGTAGCCGCCCATATACTTGCCTGCACCCTCGCTTACGCCGAGGATAACGGGTGAACGCATTTCCTCTACCGTTTCCAAAACGGCTTTGGTCCATTCAAGGTTGTTTATATTTATCTGTGCGACGGCATAGCCGCCTTTTGCTGCTTTTTCAAGCATTTCTTTTGCTGAAACCAACATTTTTATTACTCCGTTCCGTAAATTATCTGTCTTCGAGGTGCTTGGGCTCGGGAGGCGCAAGAGCTGCCTTGCGAGAGAGGTTGATTCTGCCCTGAGAATCTATCTCGATGCATTTTACAACGATCTCGTCGCCTACCGTAACAACGTCCTCAACCTTGTTGACGAATTTGTTATCGAGGTTTTTGATATGAACAAGGCCTTCCTTGCCGGGTGCGATCTCTACGAATGCGCCGATGGGGATTATCTTGGTTACCTTGCCGGTGTAGATAGTGCCGGGGATCGGGTCGTTAACGATGGTTTCGATTATATTGATAGCTCTCTTACCTGCTTCGATATCTATGCAAGCTACGAATATTCTGCCGTCCTCTTCAACGTCGATCTTGGTGCCGGTCTCTGCGATTATCTTCTGGATAACCGAGCCGCCCTTACCGATAACGTCCTTTATCTTGTCAACGGGAACTGCGGTGGTGAGCATCTTGGGTGCGTAGGGTGAAAGCTCTTTTCTCGGAGCGGGGATAGCCTTGAGCATAACCTCGTCGAGTATATAGTTTCTTGCCTTGTGAGTCTTTTCAAATGCGCTTCTGATGATCTCGGGGGTAAGGCCGTCGATCTTAAGGTCCATCTGGATAGCGGTGATACCCTCGTGAGTACCTGCTACCTTGAAGTCCATATCGCCGAAGAAGTCCTCAACGCCCTGAATATCTACCATGGTCATCCAGCGCTCGCCCTCGGTGATAAGACCGCAGGAGATGCCTGCAACGGGCTTTCTTATCGGAACGCCTGCTGCCATAAGTGCAAGAGTGGATGCGCAGATGGAGCCCTGCGAGGTGGAGCCGTTTGAGGTAAGTACCTCAGATACAAGACGGATAGAATAGGGGAATTCCTCTTCGGAGGGAATTACGGGCTCGAGCGCTCTTTCAGCAAGTGCGCCGTGACCGATCTCACGTCTGCCGGGGCTTCTGGGTGCCTTTGCCTCACCTACCGAGTAGGGCGGCATATTGTAGTGGTGCATATATCTCTTGAATTCCTCGGTGTCGATACCGTCAAGAAGCTGTCTTTCAGCAACAGAGCCGAGGGTCGCAATGGTAAGGACCTGAGTCTGACCTCTTGCAAAAAGTGCAGAGCCGTGGGTTCTGGGAAGAATATCCACCTCGGCGTGCAAGGGACGTATCTGATCGATTCCTCTGCCGTCAACACGCTTGTTGTCGTCAAGAAGCCAACGGCGAACAACGTATTTCTGAAGCTTATACATACACTCTGCGATAGCTGCGCCGTATTCCTCTGCGGGATAGGTCTCGGCAAAATGCTCCAAGACCTCCTCGTTTACTACCTTCATACGTGCGTCTCTGACGTTTTTATCGTCGGTATCGAGGGCGTATCTTACCTTCTCGATGCAGAAATCCTTGATCGCGTTGTACATATCCTCGTCAACTACCATTGACTGGAACTCGAACTTCGGCTTGCCGACCTCTGCCTTTATCATATTGATGAAGTCAACGATGGGCTTTATCTCCTCGTGCGCCTTCATAATAGCGTCGAACATTACGTCGTCGGGTATCTCGTTTGCGCCCGCCTCGATCATAACTACCTTCTCGGCAGATGCCGCAACGGTGAGGTTGAGGGTGCTCTTCTCGCGCTGCTCAAAGGTGGGATTTACGATTATCTCGCCGTCAACGTAGCCTACGTTTGCGCCGCCGATGGGGCCGCCCCACGGAATATCGGAGATAGAGAGAGCAACTGATGCGCCTATCATACCTACTATCTCGGGAAGACAGTCGTTATCGACTGACATAACGGTGAGAACGACCGCAACGTCGTTTCTCATATCCTTGGGGAAGAGAGGACGGATGGGACGGTCGATAACACGGGACGAAAGGACCGCTTTATCGGAGGGTCTTCCCTCTCTCTTGAGGAAGCTGCCGGGGATCTTGCCGACAGCGTAGAGTCTTTCCTGGAATTCAACTGAAAGGGGGAAGAAATCTACTCCCTCTCTCGGTGCGGCAGATGCGGTTACAGCTGCCAAAACGGCGGTATCGCCGTAGCGGATCATTGCAGATCCGTTTGCGAGCTCTGCGTATTTGCCTGTTTCAACAACGAGCTTTTTGCCGCAGTACATCGTTTCAAAAATTCTGTGATTTTCGTACATTTTACTATTCCTCCATTTTTTGTTTTTGGGGGCGTTTCGGAAGGTTTTAGCAATTATATAAACGCAAAAATACGCCGTTTTTGACCGCTTATATAATGGCTAAGCCTAACAAAACGCTCCTTTAAATATGATTTACGGGAGTGCAGATGAATATCCGCACCCCCGTTTTCTCATTACTTTCTGAGGTTTAACTTTGCAACTATTGCACGGTATCTCTCGATATCCTTATTATAAAGGTAGTTCAAGAGGTTACGTCTGTGACCGACCATTTTGTAAAGGCCGCGACGTGAGTGATTGTCGTGCTTGTTGGCTTTGAGATGCTCGGTGAGGGCTGCGATCTTCTCGGTGAGAACGGCGATCTGAACCTCGGGCGAGCCGGTGTCGGTGTCGTGAAGCTTGTTGGCTTCGATGATTTCGTGCTTTCTTTCTTTAAGCATTGGATTTTCCTCCGATTTAATTATTTTCAATCGACTCAGCAAGGGGCAGGAAGTGTCCTTTTTTAAGGCTTACACCCCAAACCGTGTCAAAAGCCTGATTATTATAGCATATAATGTTTGGTTTGTAAAGTATTTTTTGAGAAAAAAAGTTTTTTTCGCATTTTAGTATTGACAAATTCAAAAAAATATATTACAATATCTTGGCTGTCGAAAATAGCGGCGGCAAAAAGCAAACGTGGCGGCATAGCTCAGCTGGCTAGAGCATCCGGTTCATACCCGGCAGGTCGTTGGTTCAAATCCGACTGCCGCTACCACGAGGCGCCTTGGTCAAGCGGCTAAGACACGGCCCTTTCACGGCTGTAACAGGGGTTCGATTCCCCTAGGCGTCACCAAACAAAACAACCACCCAACAGGGTGGTTGTTTTGTTTTAGCAAGGGGAATCGAACTGCGAATGGGAGCAGATGCGGCAATGCCGCAGATGCGACGGAGAAACAGTTCGGGGAACTGTTTCGAATTCGCCCAAGGGAGTGTAAACGACCGCGAGAAATTCCCCTAGGCGTCACCAAACAAAACAACCACCCAACAGGGTGGTTGTTTTGTTTTAGCAAGGGGAATCGAACTGCGAATGGGAGCAGATGCGGCAATGCCGCAGATGCGACGGAGAAACAGTTCGGGG
>JAFVQJ010000030.1 GCA_017504945.1 Clostridia bacterium | reverse complement strand
TTTGGTGAAGCAAGGCTTGCGCCTTGCAAATCAAAGCGAATTAAAAATAACCAAAATATACTGTTTTGAGGCGTGCTCGAATTGCTCTTATTACCCCTTGGGGGATAGGAGCAAAAGCACTTTCTTTGGATTTTATTAAATTATTGGTAGCGCCTGTTTTTATGAGATTGGCAACAGTTTGTTTTAGTAAGGTTGTAACTTCCTCACTTTTTTGTATATTTCTGTGGCCAATAAAACAAACTTGCATAGTTTACCTCCAATTATCGTGGAATTCCACGATAATTATAGCAAAAACATCTTACGATGTCAAATTCGTGGAATTCCACGAGATAAAAATTTTCGTAATACATATAATATTTTCGTGGAACAACGATAAGAAACTCCGCGAAGGTGATTATGTGAATATAAACGATGCAATTGTTAAAAGAATTGAAGAAATCTGTAAAGAGAAAAATATAAATATATGCGAAGCAACGTTAAACGGTGGGAAATCACCGTCCGCTTTATACGATTTGATAAAAGGCAGAACGAAATGCTCGAAGGTTTCAACGATAAAAGCTTTTTGCCAAGGCGCCGGAATAAAATTATCGGAATTTTTTGATAAAGACTATTTTGACGATTTTGAAGAATAATAAATATAAAAAAGCCACGGATTATGTCCGTGGCTTTTTTATATTTCACAAAAGACCGCGAGGCATTTCTTTTCTTTTTCCGCTTACGCCGCGTTTTACGGCTTGCACGGATTTTTGGGGAGGGTGGGGTGCGCACCCGCTTGATTTTCGGCTCTTTTCCCCGCTCAAGCCGCGGGGGATTTGCTTTTTTCTCTCCGCTCAAGCCGCGGAGGCTCCCCTTTTCTCAAAGATGAGAAAAGGGGGAAAAGAATCTTTTTAAGGGGAAGGCTCCCCTATGCTCGCGAGAATAAAATAATCACACGCCGCCTTACGCTTAAGCGAAATGCAAACGTCGCTTCGCTCCCTTTGCTATTTCTTATGCGTAAGGCAAGAACGCACAAAACCAAAGGCTTTCGCCTCGCTCGCATCTACCCCTCTTTTTTTCTCATCTCACCGAAAAGGGGAGTTTCCGCGGATTATGTACAAAACCGTTAATCAATAACTCGTATATTGACATCAAATCTAATTTTCTATATAATAAAGATAATATAAAAGAAACGAAGGTGTTTGCAGTGAAAAAGACGGTTGCATTTATATTGGCAATGGTTATTGCTTTAAGTTTGAACGGATGTAGCTCTGAATCCAAACAAATATCATTGGAGCAGTCGAGAATCAATTTCGCTCAATATGAGGAACAGTTGAAATCACTGTTGAATACCTATAATTTGGAATGGTCCGAAACCGCGCACCTGGAAAATGAATTGGAACACGAAGTACTGGCCAATATATATCGGTACTATATCATTGATATTGATGATACAACGGAAATTATAGTTAGTTTTAGAAATGAATGTATAGGTCTTATGAATCATCGACAGGAAACGGTTGAGATCTCGTATATGAACAACTATCCCGATGAGTTTGATCTAAAGCTGTTTATCGAATTAGTTAACACTTTTTCGGGTAGGGAAATATCGAAAGAGTACTGCGAAACATTTTTGATGAAGTGCGGCAAAGGCGTGCGTCAAAGATTTGATTATTTGGATATGGCAGGCAATTGGACTATATCGTATTCCTTATACGATGATTCAATGTATCTTCGAGAAATAGCCGATATCAAGTTCAGCGGTCTTACAAAGCAGGGAACGATAACAGAATAAACTCAAACCCAAAAAGCTCCGAGCAGAAACTCGGAGCTTTTTTCTATTATAATATGTATCTTATTTAACGGTAAATATATACGAAAACTCAAAATCCTTTTCAACTATCTTATATTCGTCCTTGAGCACGGGACCGCAGGAGTTTGAGCCGACCCCGCTCATACGGTAGTCGATGTGAAGAGTGATAAAATCGTCCTTTTTAAGCTCGTGAAGATGATCCGCGGCGTGAAGAGCTTTTTCGGAATAACGGCTTATATTAAAGGAAAAATCCTTTGAATCGGCAAAGAAATCCATCACCGAGCCGAAGGGAGAACCCACCGAAAGATATTTCGTGCCGAAATGGCTTCCGTTTTCCTGCGGGAAAAGATAGGGCTCAAATTCGCTGTCGGCATCCGATTCGAACATCGAAAGCCTCGAGGCAAGATGCTTGTCCTCGTAGCTTTCGTAAGGACCGAAGCCGAAATATTTTATTCTCGAGGCAGTCTTTTTAAGATAAAATACCGTTCCGAAGCGGAAAAGGTAGGGCAAACGGTGGCTTGCCTTGTAGCGAACCTCCGCCGTGCCGTCATTATAAAAAACGAACTGCTCGGTGCATCTTACGGCAGGCGCCGTCGCCGAATGACCGTGCGATATCTCCGCCGTAACGTAAACGGTGCCGTTTTTCTCCTCTGCCGCCAACGAGTAGCATTTCCTTACGGTGCGCATAAGACCGTCGCGCTCAAAGCTGCTTTTCACGCGCCTGTCGTTATCAATGGGCGCACGCCAGACGGCAATGTCGCAGGGCTTGTAAAGAAGCTCCCTGCCTTTGCTTCTTATTGACGAGAGCGCGCCGCTTGCTCTGTCGAAGGTAAAGCTCACGTCGCCCTGCAAAACGGTAATAAAGCCGTCGCTTTCGGCAAAGGTAACGGATTTTCCTTCATTCGCTTTCGGCAAAAGCCTGCACTCCGAGATAATAACCGATTTAAAGCCCATGCAGCTGCCCGCCTCAAGAAGAGGACGTCTTTTGTTCAAAAACGCCGTTGCGGTAAGGGTGAGATTGCCCGATATCTTCGGACATTTCACCTTAAATACACCCTCTGCCTGCGGCTGGATTTTGAGCGCCGAAAGCGTCTTTTTGTGTATCACCTCGCCGTTTCGCTCAAAAACGCAAACGAGATCAATATCCTCAAGAGAGGTGAAATATCTTAGATTTTTAACCGTTAAAATTTCTTTTTCAACATCAAAGCGGCAGTCAAAGGGCTTTAGCGCTTCCTTCAATTCTCTTATGCCGTTGTGAAGAGTGCGGTCGGGGTAAACAAGACCGTCCATACAGAAGTTGTTATCGTGCGGATATTCTCCGAAATCGCCGCCGTAGAGATATTTCTTTCCGTCCTTAACGGCGTGATCGCAAAACTCCCAAACGCAACCGCCCATAAAGCGCTCGTTTTCGCGAATGACCTGCCAGTATTCCTCAAGGTCGCCGGGACCGTTTCCCATCGCGTGCGAATATTCGCACAAAAAGAGGGGCAGGCTGTATTCCGGATTTGCAAGATATTCTCTGCAGCCCTCGGGCGAGAGATACATAAAGCTCTCAACGTCAACTACGTCGGAGCGCTGGACGCCGTCGGTATAAGAGGTGTTGCAGTTTTCGTAGTGAACGGGACGTGAGTCAAGCTCCTTTATTCTTCTGCTCATCGCAAAGTGATTTTCGCCGAAATAAGACTCGTTTCCGAGCGACCACATAATGACCGAGGGGTGATTTCTGTCGCGTATCACCATTTTCTCGGCGCGGTCGATGAAGGCGCTTTTGAATGAAGGCTCGTTTGCAATGAAATTGCGGTCCTCAAGAACCATACAGCCGTGAGCCTCAATATCCGCCTCGTCGATAACGTAAAAGCCGTATTTGTCGCAAAGCGAGTAAAAGAGGGGAGCATCGGGATAATGCGAGGTGCGAATGCAGTTTATGTTATGCTCCTTCATAATTGCAAGGTCGCGCTCCATGTGAGAAAGCGGCACTGCCGAGCCCAAAAGGGGATCGGATTCGTGGCGATTGACTCCCTTTAGCTTTATCGGCTTGCCGTTTACCAGAAAAACGCCGTTTTTGATTTCCACTCTTGTAAAGCCCACGTCGAAGCGTATTATCTCTCTGCCGTGGTAGATAAGCACGGTGTAAAGCTCGGGCAGCTCGTCGGACCAAAGTTGCGGCGACTCAACGGAAATCTTTTCGGAGAGAGAAAAATCGCCCTTTGCAATCATTCTGCCCTTTCTCAAAACGTTGTATTTGCAGAAATTCACGCCGGTGTTTATCTCTATCTCGCCTTTTTTAAGGCTCTCGTCGAGAGTGGCGCGGCAGATGATATCCTTGGCGCAGCCCTTCTGGCGGTAAAGCAGATAAACGTCGCGGAATATTCCGGAAAGACGGTATTTGTCCTGATCCTCCAAATAGCTTCCGTCGGAATATTTCAAAACGAGCACCTTGACAGTGTTCGCCCCCGCCTTCAAATATTTCGTTATATTTATCTCGTTGGTGCAGTGCGGCACCTGACCGTAGCCCGCAAACGTGTCGTTCACGTAGAGGAAAAATGCCGAATCAACACCCTCGAAAACAATATAGACGTCGTCGCCGGAGAGCCTCTCGGCGTCTATCTCGACCACTCTTTTGTAAAGACCGCAGGGATTTTCGTCGGGAACGAAGGGCGGGTCAAAGGGGAAGGGATATAAAATATTTACGTATTGCGGCTTGTCGTAGTCCTTTGAAAGCTGAAGCTGCCAGCAGGAAGGCACGCTTATCTTATCCTTAAAGCCGTTTTTATCAAACTCAAAGGATAAAAAGTCGGGAAGCCTCTTTGCCGACTCAAAATAGGCAAAGCTCCACACGCCGTTTAAGGACTGAAAAAACGCCGACTCCTCGCGCCTGTTTGCAAAAGCCTTTTCCTCGCTCTCGAAGGGAACGTAATAGCTTCTGTTTGGCTCGCAATTTACTCTCAAAACGCTCGGATCCTCGTAAAAATTCTGAAGCTTCATAAAAACACCTCTTAATTTACTGATTTAATTATATCCGCAAGTTGCAATTATTGCAAGCAAAAAAATAAAAACAGTCAAAAAACATTGTTAAAAAAATAACAAATAAACAAAAACGGTTGCAATTACGGGCGTAATATGCTATAATTTTCTAAAAATATTCTCGAAAAGGACGAATTCTATGAAAATAACCGATTTGCGTTGCGAATATATGAGAAATCTCGTATTGACCGACAGAAAAACTCCTCTTTTTTCCTGGGTAATCGAAAGCGAAAAAAGAAACACGGTTCAGACCTCTTATCGCCTTTTGGTGTCGGACAATATCTCAAGGCTCGACGGCAAGAGCGCAAACCTCTGCCCGAAGGGAGATATAGAGAGCAACGAGAGCATGAGCGTTTGCTATTACGGAAAGGCGCTTAAGCCCTTTACCAAATATTATTGGCGCGTTATAGTAAAGAACAACCACGGCGAGACCGCCGTCTCCGATATAGCCTCCTTTTTAACGGGCAGATTCGATACACGCTTTCCCGCAAAATGGATAGGCAAGCAGGAAAAGCAGGGCAAAAAGAGAAATGCGGGCGCAAAAAGCCCCTATCTCTTCAAGAGATTTACTTTAAATAAGGAAATAAAAGAAGCCTTCCTCTTTGCCACCGCAAAGGGCGTTTATGATGCCAAAATAAACGGTAAGGAGCTTTCAAGAGCGGTCCTCTCTCCCGGCTGGACCGATTTCGACAAGACCTTTTACTATCAGGGCTATGAGATAACCGAGCATTTGAACGAGGGTGAAAACGCAATAGGTGTTGCCCTCGGCGACGGCTGGTATTTCGGCAACCTCTCTGCCGTAGGAAGAAATCAGTACGGCAACTATCCGCGTCTCTTTGCCGCATTTATTCTCGTAAAATATGCCGACGGCACGAGCGAGAAGATAATCACCGATTCAAGCTGGTGTGCGGGCGAGGGTCCCATTCGCTACGCCGATCTTCAAACCGGCGAATTTTATGATGCCAATCTCGAGCTTAAGGATTTTGCAACCGTCGGATTCGATGAGAGCGCATTTACCGCCGTTACGGTAAGAACGCTTAAGGAGGAGCCCCAGGCACAAAAGGGAGAGCTGATAGAAAAGCAGGAGGAGATAGTTCCCGTAAGCTACAACACCGTAAGAGGCAAGCATATCTTCGATATGGGTCAGAATATGGTGGGCAGAGTTCGCTTGAAGGTAAAGGGCTCAAAGGGCAAAAAGATAAGACTTCGCTACGGCGAGATGTTAAACACCGATAAATCTCTTTACACCGCAAACCTCCGCTCCTGCGAGGCTACCGACTATTATATCTGCAAGAGCGACGACTTTGAAACTTGGGAGGCGACATTTACCGTTCACGGCTTCCGCTACGTTGAAATATCGGGAATGGACTATATTCCCTCACTTGATGCCGTTATCGGCGTCGTTATCCATAACGGACTTACCAAAACCGGCAGCTTCAACTGCAACGACGGTCTTGTGAACAAGCTGTTCCAAAACGCCTATTGGGGTCAGAAGGGCAACTTCCTTGCTGTTCCCACCGACTGTCCTCAGCGCGACGAGCGTCTTGGCTGGACGGGCGATAGCCAGATATTCTGCCAGAGCGGCTGCTACAATATGTATTCCGAGGCGTTTTACGAGAAATATATCCGCGACGTAATGGACGCGCAGTATATAAACGGTGCCTTCACCGATATAGCACCCTATATCCATTGGCCCAATCAGGATCCCTTGGTAGGCTACGGAAACGCCGCCTGGGGCGACGCGGGCGTAATTATGCCGTGGCTTATGTATAAAAACTACGGCAACGTAAGAATTTTAGAGGAGTGCTATCCCAATATAGTAAGATATATCGACCTTCTTGAACAAACCACCGTTGACGATATAAGAACTCCCATATGCTACGGCGACTGGCTTTGCGTGGGTACCCCCGTTCCGTTCCCCGTTATAGACACTCTCTATATGATATACGTTACCGACCTTGCGGTAAATATGTCGAAGCTTCTTGGCAGGGAAGAGGAGGCAAAGCGCTTTGAGGGCTACCTTGCGCGTTACAGAAAGGGCTTTTTGAAGCATTGCGTAAACGAGGAAACGGGCGAGATAGACGGCGACACTCAAACGGGCTACGTTCTCGCGCTTCGCTTTAACGCCGCGCCCAATAACGATAAGCTCAACGAGAAATTCGCAATAAATCTCATAAAGGCGATGGAGAGAGCGAACAACCACCTCACCACAGGCTTTGTCGGCGTTAAGGAGCTTTTGCCCGTCCTTTGCGAGATAGGCAGAGCGGATATTGCCTATAAGCTTCTCTTAAACCGCACCTATCCCTCTTGGCTCTACTCGGTCGTAAACGGCGCAACGACCATCTGGGAGCGTTGGAACTCCTTCACTCTTGAGGACGGCTTTGCCGACATAAGAATGAACTCCTTTAACCACTATTCTCTCGGCTCGGTAACCGAGTGGCTCTATGGCTACGTCGGCGGCATGAGAAATTTCGACCCCGCTTGGTCGCATTTTGAAATTGCTCCCGAAATATCCTCCCTCGAATTTGCAAACGTCATCTTCGAAAGCCCCAAGGGCAAGATAGAGAGCAGCTGGAGAAGAGTCGGAAACGGCTATGAAATAAAGATAACAGTTCCCGCAAACACCGCCGCCACCTTAAAGCTTCCCGCATCGGAAAATGCAAAAATATGCGAAATGCTCACGGGTGAAAAGCTCGCGTTTGCCTTTGAGAACGGAAAAGCGGTAACGGAGCTCGGCTCGGGCGAATACCTCTTTAAGATAAAGGAGTAACGTTATGAAAACAGTATTGGCATACGATTTCGGCGCCTCGAGCGGCAGAGCGATAGCGGCTTACGTTGAAGACGGCAAGCTGGTAACGAAGGAGATACACCGCTTTTTAAACGAGCCCGTTACGGTAAACGGAACGTTTTATTGGGATATCCTCCGTCTGTTTCACGAAATAAAGCAGGGCATAGTAAAGGCAAAAAAGGCGGGCTTTGAAATAGAGAGCCTCGCAATAGATACTTGGGGAGTCGATTTCGGTCTGCTCGACAAAAAGGGCGACCTTCTTGCAAACCCCGTCCATTACAGAGATAAGAGAAACGGTTGCTTTGAGGAACTTTTCGATATAATTCCCAAGGAGGAACTTTACGGTAAAACGGGAATTCAGTTTATGAATTTCAACACGGTATTCCAGCTCTACGCCGTAAAGAAATACGATCCCGAGCTTTTGGAAAGAGCCGATAAGCTGCTTTTTATTCCCGACCTTCTCAACTATTTCCTCACGGGAAATATGAAAACGGAATACACCATAGCCTCAACGGGCGCTCTTCTCGATGCGAAAACGGGAGAGTGGGATTTCTCCCTTACCGACAAAATGGGAATAAAGAGAAGCCTCTTTACCGAAATAGTAAAGCCCGGCACCGAGGTGGGTTATCTTCGCAAGGAGATATGCGAGGAGCTTAACGTAAAGCCCTTTAAGATATTTACCTCTCCCTCTCACGATACCGCGGCAGCGGTTCTTTCGGTTCCCACCGAGGAAAAGAATTTCGCATTTCTCTCCTGCGGCACCTGGTCGCTTCTCGGCACCGAGCTTGACGCACCTCTTGTAAACGAAGAGACCTTTTCGGAGAACTTCACTAACGAGGGCGGCGCCTTCGGAACGATAAGACTTCTCAAAAACATAATCGGTCTGTGGATAGCGCAGGAATGCCGCAGAAGCTGGCAGAAGGACGGCGAGGTATCCTTAAAGGAGCTTGACGAGGCAGCCCTTGCCTCCGAGCCCTTGGTAAGCTTTATCGCCCCCTCCGACTCCGCCTTTTTGGCTCCCGGCAAAATGCCCGAAAGAATAGAGGCGTTTTTGGAAAAGACGGGCCAAAGTGTGCCCAAAACAAAGGGCGCTATGTCAAGATGCATAAGCGAATCGCTTGCTCTTGATTATAATAGAGTAATATTGCTGCTTGAAAAGCTTACGAAAAAACAGTATAATAGTATAAATATCGTCGGCGGCGGTATAAAGGACAGGCTTTTAATGCAGTTTACCGCCGATGCCACCGGTAAAAAGGTCATTGCGGGACCCGCAGAGGCTACCGCATCGGGAAATATAGTTATGCAGCTTATAGCTCTCGGCGAGATAAAGGACAGAGCCGAGGCAAGAAGAATAATAAGAAATTCGGGCGGCATAACCGAATATCTCCCCACCGATACGGAAAAATGGGAAGAAGCGAAAAAGCGCTTTGAAAAGATGATAAAGGAGAATTGTAACAATGGATAATTCTGTTAAAAAGGCATACGAGCTTGCAAGGGAAGCCTATGCAAAGCTCGGCATAGATACGGATAAAGCAATAGAATCGGCAAAAAAGATACCGATCTCAATTCACTGCTGGCAGGGCGACGACGTAAAGGGCTTTGAAAACGCCGAGGGCGAGCTCACGGGCGGCATCGCCGCAACGGGAAATTATCCCGGCAGAGCAAGGACCCCCAACGAGCTTCGCGCCGATCTTGAGATGGCAATGAGTCTTCTCCCCGGCACCCATAAGGTAAGCCTTCACGCCTTCTACGCCGATACCGACGAGAAGGTCGAAAGAAACAAGCTCGAGCCCAAGCACTTCGAGCGCTGGGTAGAATGGGCAAATAAGCTCGACATAGGACTTGACTATAACCCCTCCTTCTTCTCTCACGATATGAGCGCCTCCGGCTTTACTCTCTCTTCGGCAGACGAAAAGGTAAGAGAATATTGGATAGAGCACGGCATCGGCAGCAGAAAAATAGCTGAGTATTTCGGAAAAGCAACGGGCAAGCGTTGCGTTACAAACTTCTGGATGCCCGACGGATATAAGGATACTCCCGCCGACACACTCGGCCCGAGAATGCGTTTAAAGGATTCTCTTGATAAAATATTTGCATTTCCGATAAAAAAGGAGTATAATGTAGATGCGGTAGAATCAAAGGTGTTCGGAATGGGCGTTGAAAGCTACACCACCGGCTCCAACGAATTCTACACAGCCTATGCCGCGACTCACCCCGACGTGCTTCTCACTCTCGACGTCGGACACTATCATCCCACCGAGGTAATAAGCGATAAAATATCGGCAATGCTCTGCTACTGCAACGAGCTTTTGCTCCACGTTTCCCGCCCCGTAAGATGGGACAGCGACCACGTGGTAATATTTAACGACGAGCTTCAGGCAATAATGAACGAGATCGTTGCCTGCGGCGCACAGGACAGAGTAAACATCGCACTCGATTACTTCGACGCCTCGATAAACAGAGTAGCGGCTTGGGTGATCGGAACGAGAAACGCAAGAAAGGCGCTTCTTGCCGCACTTCTCCGTCCGGTAGATACCTTGAAGAAATACGAGCTCGAGGGCGACTACACCTCCCGCCTTGCAATGATGGAGGAGCTCAAAAGCTACCCCTTTGCTGCAGTATGGGACTATATGTGCGAGCTTGAGAACGTCCCCGTTCGCGAGGCATGGCTTTCGAAGGTAAAGGACTACGAGAAAAAGGTCTTATCAGAAAGAAAATAAATAATATTTACATATATTGAAAGGATAATGTAAAAATGAGTCTTACACTTTTAAGAGAAATGTCAAACAAATACGGCGCAAATCCCGAGTACGTTCTCGCAGGCGGCGGAAACACCTCCTACAAGGACGACGAGACCCTTTATATCAAGGGCTCGGGCGTTTCGCTCGCCGAGATCACCGAGGACGGCTTCGTAAAGATCGACAGAAGCAAGCTCACCGAGATCTATTCCAAAACCTATTCCGAGGATTCGGATACCAGAGAAGCAGAGGTACTTGCAGATATGATGGCTGCAAGAAGAGCAGGCGAGGAGCATAAGCGTCCCAGCGTTGAGACCCTTCTTCACGACGTATTCGATTATTCCTTTATTCTTCATCTTCATCCCTCGAGAATAAACGGTCTTACCTGCGCAAAGGATTGGAAGTCCGCTTTCGATAAATATTTCGCAGCAAACTCCGTTTGGATAAGACCTATTATGCCCGGCTACATACTCGCTATGGAGGTCAAGGAAAAGGTCGACAGCTTCAAGGCTGCAAACGGCAAGCTTCCTCTCTTCATCTTCCTTGAGAACCACGGCGTATTCATAGGCGGCAACAGCCTTGCGGAGATCGATGTAAACGTTAAGATCCTTAACGACGTTCTCGACGAGACCGTTAAAGAGGTTCCCGATTTCTCCGCTTGCGAGTTCGATGCAGATAAGGCAGCGGCTATCGCTCCCGCTATCCGCGCAATGCTTGCGGACGAAGAGGGTGCAATGGGCATCGTAACCTTCAAGACCAATAAGGAGTTTGCAAAGGTCGTTGCAAGCGAGGCAAACTTTGCCGAGGCTTCAACCGCATTCTCTCCCGACCATATGGTTTACTGCTACGACAGAAGAATATTCATCGAGGCAGAGGAGCTTGAAGATATATATGCAGAGCTCGCCGCTAAAATAGATACATTCCGCAAGGAAGTCGGCAAGGATCCCAAGATCATCGCCGTTAAGAACCTCGGTGTATTCGCCGCAGGCAGAAGCAAGAAGGAGGCAGACATTGCGGCAGAGGTATTTACCGATGCGGTAAAGGTCTCCGTTTATGCAAAGAACTTCGGCGGCTCCAAGCCTCTTCCCGAGGATCTCATCTACGCTATCAACAACTGGGAAGTTGAGAGATATCGCAAAAAGGTCTCTCTTGCTGCAGGCGGCGTAAAGCGTCTCGGCGGCAAGATATCCATCGTTACCGGCTCGGCACAGGGCTTCGGTAAGGGCGTTGCCGATATGATGGCAAAGGAAGGCTCTTACATGACCTATGCGGACTTAAACGGCGAGGGCGCAATAAAGGCATCAGAGGCTGTAAACGCAGAGCTCGGCAAGGGCGCATCCATCGCAGTCAAGGTAAACGTCGGCAACGAGGAAGACGTTAAGAATATGATGAACGCAACCGTTTTGGCTTACGGCGGACTTGACGTATTCGTAAGCAACGCGGGCATCGTTCGCGCAGGCACTCTCGACGAGATGACCAAGGAAAACTTCGAGCTTTCCACCCTCATCAACTACACCGCATATTTCCTCGGCACCAAATACGCACAGAAGGTAATGAAGATCCAGAACCGCTTCAACGGCAAGGAATACTTCGATATAATCCAGATCAACTCCAAATCGGGACTTGAGGGCTCCAATAAGAACTTTGCCTATGCAGGAAGCAAATTCGGCGGCATCGGTCTTACCCAGAGCTTCGCACTCGAGCTTTGCCCCTACAATATAAAGGTAAACTCCGTTTGCCCCGGTAACTTCCTCGACGGTCCCCTGTGGTCCGATCCCGAGAAGGGCTTATTTGTTCAGTACCTCAAGGCAGGCAAGGTTCCCGGCGCAAAGACCGTTGAGGACGTAAAGAAGGCATACGAGGCAAAGGTTCCCATGAACACCGGCTGCCACGAGATAGACGTTGCACGCGCTATCTACTACTGCATCGAGCAGAAATACGAGACCGGTCAGGCTATCCCCGTAACCGGCGGTCAGATAATGCTTAAGTAAGAGGTGCTTTAATTGAAAAAGGATATTAACGTACTTATCGAAAAGCTCAACGCCCCCACCAAAAGAGAGCGCCTTTCCGCATTGAAGGATATAATCGCTCTTGAAAAGGCGGGCGAGATAGAAAAGCCGGTAACCGGCACCAGCGTAAACAACCATATCCACACCATCTACAGCTTCTCACCCTATTCGCCCACCAAGGCGCTCTATATGGCGAGAAAAGCGGGCCTCGTTACCGCAGGCATTATGGATCACGACTCGGTAGGCGGCTGTGAGGAGTTTGTTGAAGCAGGCAAGATCGCCGGAATGGATATCACCTGCGGCTTCGAGTGCCGTGTTTCCATAGCAGGCACCAGCCTCTACGGCAGACGTCTTAACAACCCCGATCAGATCTCCGTTGCATACGTTGCAATTCACGGTATTCCTCATCAGAAATTCGCGGAGTGCGAGAAATTTCTTGCACCTTACCGCGCAAAGAGAAACGAGAGAAACCGCAGAATGACCGAGAATATTGCGAGAATAGTCGCACCCTTCGGTCTTACCGTTGACTTCGACGCCGACGTTGTTCCCCTTTCGCAAAACGCAAACGGCGGCTCCATCACCGAGCGTCACCTTATCTACGCTCTCGTAAAGAAGATAATCGCAAAATACGGCAAGGGACAGCCCGTAGTCGATCTCGTTAAAAACGATTTCAGAATTCCGCTTTCCGCAAAGATCGAGGGCTTCCTTTTAGACGTTGATAACCCCTGCTACGAGTACGACCTTCTCGGCGCTTTGAAGAGCGACTTCGTTGCGAAATTCTATATCGACGCCGACGAGGAATGTCCTCCCGTTAAGGAATTCGTTGCATTTGCAAAGAAGATAGGCGCTATCTCGGCTTACGCATACCTCGGCGACGTCGGCAACTCCGTTACCGGCGACAAGAAGGCTCAGAAGTTTGAGGACGATTACCTCGACGAGCTCTTCGAGGTAATAAAGAAGGTAGGCTTCAACGCCGTAACATATATGCCCTCGAGAAACACTCCCGAGCAGCTTCAGAGAATAATCTCTCTTTGCGATAAGCACGATTTCTTCCAGATAAGCGGCGAGGATATCAACACTCCCCGTCAGTCCTTCATCTGTCCCGCACTTGAAAAGCCCGAGTTTGCTCACCTTTCAACTGCAACGTGGGTGCTCATCGGTCACGAGAAGGCTGCTACCGCAAACGAGAAAGAGGCAATGTTCTCCGATATCGCAAACGGAAAATTCGCAAATCTCAACGAGAAGATAGAGTATTACTATAAAAAAGGCACCGACAGCGGCAATTTTTCGAAAAAATAAAAGCTTTTTAATAAAATTGCTTGATTTTTGGTCCGCACTGTGATATCATAGTATGACTGAAAAAGTAATATTACAGAGCCGAGCACTCGGCACGGACTTAAATGTCTGTTAAAGAAAGGCATGGTTTAAAATGGAAATTGCACTTGCCATAATCGATATAGCGCTTTGCGTCGGAATCATTGTGTTGGTTCTCTTCCAGAGCTCAAACGAAGGCGGACTTTCGGGCACCATCACCGGTAACACCGAAACCTTCTTAGGCAAGAACAAGGGAAAGAGAAAGGACAGAGTTCTTACCAAATTCACGATGATACTCGGAATTGCATTGGTAGTAATGACCTTGATCTTAAACGCTATATTTATAGTAAAGTAAAATTGATCTGACCCTTTCTTTTGCCGCCATGTTTTAATATGGCGGCAAAAGTGGTTAAGGATGTTCGTGCGTTAAGACCGCACTTCAAAGGATTGGTGTTTTTATGAAAGTTGCCGTTATGGGCTTTGGCACCGTCGGCTCTGGTATTGCGGAGATCCTTTCGCAAAATAAGGAGTCGGTAGAAAAGCGTGCCGGAAAAGAAATTTCTTTAAAATATATTCTCGATATAAGAGATTTTCCCGAATCTCCCTTCGCCGCATATCTTACCAAAAATTTTGAAGATATAGTAAACGATCCCGAGGTCGAGGTCGTTTGCGAAACGATAGGCGGCGCCAAGATAGCCTACGACTTCACCGTAAGATGCTTAAAGGCGGGCAAAAGCGTTGTAACCTCCAATAAGGAGCTTGTTGCAACCAAGGGTCCCGAGCTTTTGCAGCTTGCCTATGAGAATAAGGTAAGCTATCGCTACGAGGCGTCGGTCGGCGGCGGTATTCCCATAATCCGCTCACTTTACGACTCGCTTGCCGGCAACGAGATAACCTCGGTAAAAGGAATTTTAAACGGCACCACGAACTATATCCTCACCAAAATGATAAACGACGGCATCTCCTTCGACACCGCTCTTGCGCAGGCGCAGAAGCTCGGCTATGCAGAGCAGAACCCCGCGGCAGATATAGAGGGAACCGATGCCTGCCGAAAAATAGCAATACTTTCCTCCATTTCCTTCGGAAAGTATATCGACCCCGACCTTGTAAACACCACGGGTATAACCGAAATAACTCTCGACGACGTTGCCGAGTGTGAAGCAAGAAACTCGGTCATCAAGCTGCTCGGAATTGCAAAGCTCGGAGAGGACGGTCGCCTTTCCGTTCGCGTCGAGCCCACGGTTATCGACGAAAACAATCCCCTCTCAAACGTTGAGGGAGTATTCAATGCCATCACCGTAACGGGTAACGCCCTCGGCGACGTAATGTTTTACGGCAAGGGCGCAGGCAAGCTTCCCACCGCCTCGGCAGTAGTAGCCGATATAATCGAGTGTGCAAAGGCGGGCGAAAACGAGAAGCTTCGCCTCTGGAAAACGGGCGACCCCGATTTCGTCTTACCCTACTCGGAGCAAAGCGCAGTGCTTCTCCTCAGATTTGAGGATGAAGACGGAAGCGTTAAGAACGCCATTGCCGACTATGCAAAGGAAGGCAGCGTTATTTGCAAAAACGGCATAACCTCCTTTATCACCAAGGAAATGAAGATAACGGAACACGATGTAAAAACAGAAGAATTGAAGGAATACGGAAAGCTTATTTCAAGATTTAACGTTGAAATGTAATTTCGGGAGGTATTTTTATGACCTTTAAGAAATCGTTATCCTTAATAATTACGGCGATGATAATATTCATCGCCTTTTCTTCATTTGGCGTGCTGGCGGCGGAAGCGGTCGATCTCACCGTAACGCCCAAGACCGAAGCCGAAATGGAAAACGCCGTTTTAAACGGCTATAAAGAGGCAATAAAGCTTCGCAAAAACGAAACGCAAAGCGGAAGATGGGCGCAGACCGCTTACACCGTAAAGATCGACTTTTCACAGTTCACCGAAGCGAAATATAAGGTTCAAAACAGCGCGATAGTCGACCCCTCATACATCTTCACTCTCGATATATTTACGGTGCTTGGCAATATGAGCGAGCTCGATTACGAATTTCTCGTCCTTAAGGGCGGCGACGGCGGCGAATACAACACCTTTTCAATATCCTTCTCGGTATCAATGAACCGTCAAAACGAGATAATGTCGATGAACGTCACCTACACTCTCACCTGGGGTGAGAACAAGGCGGAGAGCCTGCTCGTAAAGCAGCATTGCCGACAGGTCGTCGCAGAGCTTATAACATCCGGAATGAGCGACTATCAAAAGGTAAAGACGCTCCACGATTATATAGCTTCAAACTTCAGCTATGCAACCGATGAGCTTGCAAACGGCGTTGAAAATATCTATTATCCCATTTATATGATAGAGAACGGCAAGGGCGTCTGTCAGGCATATACGGGACTTTTCAACTGTCTTATGGAGGAGGCGGGACTCGGCGATAAGGAGATCGCCGTGCGCCATGACTCCTTTGCAAACAACGGAAGCGGAAGCGGCTATATCGGCCACGCCTGGAATATGGTAAAGCTCGGAAACGCTTGGTATCATATCGACACCACGTGGGACGATCCCGGCAGATCCACGAGATACGACTATTTCCTAAAGAGCGACAACACCTTTTCAAAGGATCATCGCTGGAAAAGTAATTTTTATCCTGCCGCTCCGAACGATTACAGCGAGCAACAGTCAACCTCCTCGGTAATACCCTCACAGCCCGCGCCCTCGACTGTACCCTCCGAACCCGCGCCCTCGGTAATACCCTCCGAGCCCGAATCCTCTGATCCCGACGAAAGCTCAAGCGACGTCTTGACCTCGGTGCCCGACGAAGGCGGCTTTGCGCCGATTCCGGCATCGGTGATCGAAACTGCGGTGCTGGTTGCGCTTCCCGCGGCGGCGATAGTGTTTATCGTCATATTGTTTGTATTCATAAAGAAAAAGAAATAATATAAAAAACGGCAGAAAAACTGCCGTTTTTGTCTTATTGGTCAAAAATTAAGTCCTTTTGTGCATTGCGCGAGATATTGCAATCTGCTATAATTTTTTTATAAAATCAAAGGAGCGTGCTTTAATGAAAAAAACATTTTCCGTTATTCTTGCGGCAATTATGCTGCTTTCCGCAGCTTTTGCCCTCTCCTCCTGCGCGGGCGGCGAAAAAATAACCGTCGAGCCGGGACCCTTTGGCAAATATACCCCTTCTGTAAAAATCAGCTATTCCCTTCCCTTCGTGGGCGGATTTGAAAGCTCTGCGCTTGACAAGATAGGCTACAGCGTTGAGTTCACTCCGTGGACCGAGAAGATAGAGCAGGACCTCGGAATAAGACTTGTAAACGAATGGGCGGTAACCGACAACAGCGCCTATATGCAAAAGCTTACAAGCTCAATAGCCATCTCCGATATTCCCGACGTCTTAAACCTTTTAAGCGGTGAGGATATTGCATACAGCTATGCGAAATCGCTTTACGAAAACGACCTCGTTCGCGAGATAAGCGACCTTATCGAGAATTACGCCTCAGATGAGCTCAAGGAGTCTATCGAGGTGGCGGGCGAGGAGATTTTCTATCCCGTAACCTTCGCAGGCGGAAAATACGCTATGCCGCAGATAACCGACGGCACCGCCTCCTACGACAACATCTGGTGGCTCAGAAAGGATTGGCTCGATAACCTCAATCTCGACGTTCCCACCGATTGGGACAGCTTCGCTGCGGTCCTCACGGCGTTTTCCAATCAGGACCCCGACGGCAACGGCGCGAAGGATACCTACGGCCTTTCCATGGCGGTAACCTCCGAGCATTACGACCGCGTCCTCTTCAACTCTCTCGGCGCCTATCCTTATATGTGGCTTGAGGACGAGAACGGCGACCTCGTTTACGGCTCCATACAGCCCGAAATGAAATCGGCACTTGAGAAAATCGCTTCTCTTTACGCCTCCGGCGTTATCTACCCCGATCTCACCGCAACCAGATATCTCGGCATTTCGCAGAATCAGTCGGGAATGATATCGGGCACCCTCAACTTCGTAAAGGCATTTGACTCGCTTTACAGAGGAAATACAAGCGTTGAATTCGTACCGGTAAAGGCGTTTTCAATGGTAAACGGCGTCGACGAGGCAGTGCTTCAGGGCGCACACAACGCCTACCGTTATTGGACCGTTTCAAAGGATTGCGAATATCCCGAAACGATGGTAAAGCTCTTTAACCACTATATCGCAACCGCCAAGGCAGCAGACAGCGACAACGAGCTTTACAACAGCCTATTTACCGATATCGGCGGACTTGCTCCCGTTATAACCTCGCATCTTAAGGCTGATGCCGAAAACGCCTACGAGGTTCTGTACGATGCAATAGAGTCGCAGGACGATTCGCTTCTTGAAAAGGCATCTCATAAGAATATGTATAACAGCGTAATGAAATATCTTGCAGACGGCGACAGAGCCTACTACGGCGACTATCTCCTCTATGCAAGAGACGGCTCCTACGATATCTTCTTCTCCGATTACAGCTACGAGAACTTCACCGTAAATAAATACAACTACTCCAAAACGGCAACGATGGTGGAAAGAGAGCTTGACTTAAACAGCCTTCAGTACTCCACCTTCTACCGTATCATCACGGGTGAAGCCACTATCGACGAATTCGACATCTTCGTAACCGAGTGGAAAAATCAGGGCGGCGATACCATCACCGCCGAGGTCAACGCTTGGTACGATTCAATGAAGGGCTGAAAAACCCAAAAAAGCCGCAGTGATTTTTCACTGCGGCTTTTTAAATAAAAAAATAACCTCCCGAGTTATCGGGAGGTTATAATTTTTATCTTACTTTATTTCAGCAAAATACTTAATGGTGCGAACCATCTGGCTGGTGTAAGAGTTCTCGTTGTCGTACCAGGAAACTACCTGAACCTGATAGGTCTCGTCGTCGATCTTGGAGACCATGGTCTGAGTAGCATCGAAGAGAGAACCGAACTTCATACCGATAACGTCGGAAGAAACGATCTCATCCTCGTTGTAGCCGAAGGACTCGGTAGCCTGAGCCTTCATAGCAGCGTTGATGCCCTCCTTGGTTACGTCCTTACCCTTAACGACTGCGATAAGGATAGTGGTGGAACCGGTAGCGGTGGGAATACGCTGTGCAGCGCCGATAAGCTTGCCGTTGAGCTCGGGGATAACAAGACCGATAGCCTTAGCAGCACCGGTAGAGTTGGGAACGATGTTCATTGCGCCTGCGCGAGAACGGCGGAGATCGCCTTTTCTCTGGGGACCGTCAAGGATCATCTGATCGCCGGTGTAAGCGTGAACGGTGGTCATGATACCGCTTACTATGGGAGCGTAATCGTTAAGAGCCTTAGCCATGGGAGCAAGGCAGTTGGTGGTGCAGGAAGCAGCCGAAATGATCTGATCCTCTGCGGTAAGGGTATTGTGGTTGGTGTTGAAAACGATGGTCTTAAGATCGTTGCCTGCGGGAGCAGAGATAACAACCTTCTTTGCACCTGCCTGAATGTGAGCCATGCTCTTATCCTTGCTGGTGTAGAAGCCGGTGCACTCGAGAACAACGTCTACGCCGATCTTGCCCCAGGGGCAGTCTGCTGCGTTCTTCTCTGCATAGATCTTGATTTCTTTTCCGTCAACGATGATAGAATCCTCGGTAGCGGATACAGTGTGCTTGCCCTCGCCGTATTTACCTGCGAAGCCACCCTGTGCGGTGTCGTACTTAAGGAGATGAGCGAGCATTGCGGGGCTGGTGAGGTCGTTGATAGCAACAACGTCATAACCCTCAGCGTCGAACATCTGGCGGAAAGCAAGACGACCGATACGGCCGAAACCGTTAATAGCAACTTTAACTGACATTATATTTACCTCCAAATATTATTAGCTTATAATATAATAACTCAAAATGAAAAAATTTACAAGAGAAAACGTTAAAAAAATCACAAAATTTCAAAAAAATATTAAATTACAAACGCCGATTTTTTTGTGCAAAATAACGATGAGTCGAAAAAACAGGGTAATAAAAGGCAGAAAAGACGTCATATAATTGCAAAAAAGAGAAAAAAGCAATAAAAATTTCAAAAAAACTCTCGACAAACGGCTTTAAAAATGAGATAATATAATGAAATTATAAATCTTATCAAAAGGAAGACAGAGCAATGCCCATTAAAACAGTTAAATTCGGCGGCTCCTCACTTGCAGACGCCAATCAGTTTAAAAAGGTAGCGGCAATCATCAACGCCGATCCCGACCGTCGCTTCGTAGTCCCCTCTGCGCCCGGCAAAAGATTTAAAGAGGACACAAAGGTTACCGATATGCTTTACGACTGCTACGCCGCAGTTGATACCGACGATTTCGACCGTCTTTTCGAGGCAATAAAGGAGCGCTTTAACGGAATTATCGAGGGTCTTGGCTTGGATATGTCGCTCGAGAAGGAATACGAGAAGATAAGAAACTCCATGATACTTCACGCGGGAAGAGACTATGCGGCAAGCCGCGGCGAGTATTTGAGCGGAAAGATACTCTCCTATTATCTCAATATCCCCTTCATCGACGCCGCAAAGGTCATCTTCTTCAGAGAGGACGGCAGCTTCGACAGCGAAAGGACCGACGAGGTGCTTTCCGAAAAATTAAAGCAGTACGAGCACGCCGTTATCCCCGGCTTTTACGGAGTAAGACCCAACGACACCATTAAGACCTTCTCAAGAGGCGGCTCCGACATTACGGGTGCTATCGTTGCCCGTGCCGCAAGAGCCGACCTTTACGAAAATTGGACCGACGTATCGGGCTTTTGCGCGGCAGACCCCCGAATAGTCGAAAATCCCAAGTATATCGACGTAATTACCTACCGTGAGCTTCGCGAGCTCTCCTATATGGGCGCCTCGGTGCTTCACGAGGACTCCATCTTCCCCGTAAGAGTGGCGGCAATTCCGATAAATATAAGAAACACCAACTCGCCCGACGATAAGGGCACCCTTATAGTCGACAGCATAAGAGATAATCTCGGCGCAACGGTAACGGGCATTGCGGGCAAAAAGGGCTTTTGCTCCATCACCGTTGAGAAGGATATGATGAACTCGGCGGTGGGCTTTGGCAGAAAGATACTTCAGGTATTTGAAAAGCACGGCGTATCGTTTGAGCATATCCCCTCGGGAATCGACTCCGTTTCGGTAGTAGTTACCGAAGCGTCGGTCGCAGGCAAGGAAAAGGCAATAAAGGAAGATATCTATTCGATAATCGACCCCGACCGCTTCGAGCTTGAGCGCGACCTTGCCCTCATCTCCGTGGTAGGACGCGGAATGGTAAGAAAGCACGGCATATCGGCGAAGCTGTTTACCGGTCTTGCCGAGGCGGGCGTAAACGTAAGAATGATAGATCAGGGCGCCAGCGAGCTAAACATCATCGTAGGCGTAAGCGAAAAGGATTTCGAAAAGGCAATAAAGGCAATATACGATTCATTTAATGCCAACGGCTTTTTCGACGTAAAATAAATTTTGGAGGAAATAAATTATGTTTTGTAAAAACTGTGGAAATGAAGTTGAAAACGGCGCAAAATTCTGCGGAGTTTGCGGCGCTGCCGTTACCCCTGCACCCGCTCCCGAGGCACCTGCGGCATCGCAGCCGACAGCTAAAAAATCGACAAAATCATATCTTGCTGCGGGACTTCTCGGAATCTTCCTCGGCGCGTTCGGCGTTCACAACTTCTACCTCGGCTTCACCGGCAAGGCAATAGCACAGCTTCTTATCACCGTGCTTTCTTGCTTTGCACTTTCACCGGTTTCGGGGATCTGGGGAGTTATCGAGGGTATCTTATACCTTTGCAAGAGCAACGGCTTTACCACCGATGCCGACGGCAACGAGCTTGTTGACTGATTTTAAAATGCTTAAAAGACTGCGCTTTTGCGCAGTCTTTTCTGTTTTTTAATTGAAAACGCGACGGGTTTGTGCTATACTGAAACCATCAAAACAAAAGAGTGAAGAAATATGAAGATAATAGGCTATATCCACACCGATTTTCCCACGAAATTCGGCGTTCCCCGCCAGAGCGGACTTTCTCAAGAGCTTAAGGGCGAGATAACCTTTTTGCCCGAATATAAGGTAGCAGAAGCCTTTCGCGGAATAGAGGGGTTTTCGCATATCTGGGTAATATGGCAGTTTTCCGAAAGCATAACCGAAACGTTTTCTCCCACCGTAAGACCTCCGCGGCTCGGCGGCAAAAGGAGAGTGGGCGTTTTTGCTTCAAGAGCGCCTTACCGCCCCAATCCCATCGCCATCTCCTGCGTAAAGCTCGAATCGGTGCGCTACGATAAAAGCAAGGGCACGGTGCTCACCGTTTCGGGAATAGATATGGCAAACAACACTCCGATATACGATATAAAGCCATATATTCCGCTTACCGACTGTCACCCCGAGGCGACCGAGGGATATACCGCGGAAACCAAGATAAAAAGGCTTTCCGTTTTATTCCCGAAGGAGCTTCGCGAACGGGCAGGCGACAGCGCCGACGCGATAGAGGCATTTTTGGAGGGCGACCCACGTCCCGCCTTTGAGAACGCCGAAAATAAGATATATAAGGTGGCTTTTTCACATTTCGACGTCAGCTTTTCGGTGTGCGAAGATCATCTCACCGTAGTCGAGGTAAAAAGCATTTGAAAAAAGCAAATTTTTGCGTTTTGAGCAATAATTTATAATTTATTTTGGCAATATATTATGCTGAAATATTTTCTGTAATACAGAAAAAAGATTGTTAAAAAAATAACTAACTAAAATAAAAATGCAAAAAATTGCTGTGTTTCAGAAATACTATTGATTTTTAAAAAGTTATTAAGTATAATATTGTAACAATCAAATTCGAAAGGAATAAGTGCTATGAAAAAGAGAATAACGGCATTTTTTCTTGCGGTGGCTATGACCGCGGTCCTTTGCCTTCCCGTAGCGGCTGCAACCGGAACGGACGCAGGCACTCCCGACGTAATGTCGGCAGAGCAAAAGCAGTTTTTTGACGAAATGGTAACTTCGGTCAAGCTGAAATCGGTTTGGAGGAATATTGCTATGAACTACACAAACCTTGAAGAGAGCGCATTTACGATAAACGTAGGTACTCCCTACCTGGAGAGCGACCTCAAGCTTGATATCAATATATTAAAGACTCTATATTTCCACGCGGCAAACAAGACCGACTCCGATAAGCTCAAGGTATCGTGGACCACCGAGGCATCACCCGATTGGAGCGACGATAAGAGCTTTATCTTCACGGTAGAGAAAAGCGATACCGCCAAGGTCTACGACCTCGTTTTAAACGGTATTGAAAGCTTCTCGGGCGTTTTGACCGCCCTTAAGCTCGAGCCTGTGGGTGCAACGAGCGGCAGCTATGAGGTAACCGAGCTTCGAATCCTCCCCACCTTAAAAACGCAGATGTATTATAAAGGCTCCGTTGATTCCGTAAGGATAACCGACGATAAGCAGAGCATAAAAATAACCGGCACCGTATCCTCCGATATAACAGAGGCGGGCGGCAAGATAAAGCTTTATCAGCTCGGAATATGGGAAAACGGCATAGAGGGCAAGAGCGCGATAAAGGAAACTGCATCGGCAGAGAGCTTTGAGTTTACTCTTTCCTTGGGCGACTCCGTTTACGATAAATTTGCCGTAACCTACGAGGCGGGCGGCAAGGTATATCTCCTTGACGAGATAAAATTTATTGAAAACCCCGAAATCTTGGCTGAAACACCCATCAAATTCCCTAAAATAAAGGTAATAAAGGGCTTCCACACAGAGAAAAACTTCTCCGATGCCGCGGCACTCGGAAGCAGACATGCAAACCTGGGTATTCAGCTCAACGCATCCGTTTCGAGAGATATGAGCGGCACGGAATATACCTATAAGAATAAGACCTACTATATAAATACCGCCTACGTCAAGGTGGTCGACAATATAGTAAAGACACTTACCGATTCGGGTAACGTGGTAACTGCAGGCTTTATCATCTACAAAAACGGCAAAAACGAATCTACCGAGGATCTTTACCATCCCAACGCGGCGATGACCGGCAACACTATAGGCCTTAACACCACCACCAAAGAGGGCTGCGAGATGATCGAGGCGCTCATCTCCTACTACGTAGAGCGTTACTCACGTCCCGATAAAAAATACGGCAGAGTGGTAAACTGGCTTATGGGCAACGAGGTCGGCTCGGCATACGCCTGGTGCGATATGGGTGCCGACTATCCCGTTGACAAATTCGTGCGCGACTACGAAAGAGCGGTAAGAATACTCGATACCACCGTAAGAAGATTTTCGGGCGAGGGCAAGAGCTACATCTGCTTCGACGCCCTTTGGGACAGAGCGCTTCCCACAACCACCACCGACCGTTACGATAACCGCGTTATCCTCGATATGATATCGGCATACTCCAAGGCGTCGAGCGACTATAACTGGAACGTTGCACACCACGCCTATCCGCAGGTGCTTGCACAGCCGCAGTTCTGGAAGGACAGAGGCGCCACCGAATCCGTTTCGAGCGACTACGTAAACTTCAAAAATCTTCATATCCTCACCGATTATCTCCGAATGGAGAATAATAAATACAACGGCGAAAACCGCAGAGTAATACTCACGGAGCAGGGCTTTAACTGCACCTCCGACAGCGACAGAGCCGAGAGGATACAGGCGGCGGCGTTTGCATACGCCTACTACGTCTGCGCCTTCGACGACGTTATAGATTCCTTCCAGTATTACCGTCCCGTAGACCATGAGGCAGAGGCGGCAATGGCGTTCCGCACAGGTCTTCGCAAAAACGTTGAGGGAACGAGCGACGATGCGGGTGAAAAACGCCTCATCTACGACGTATATAAGTATATCGACACCGAAAAGAGCCTTGAATACACGAGCTTTGCGCTTGAAGTTCTCGGCGTGTCATCGTGGAACGAGCTTATTCCCAATTTCGACGCATCCAAGCTTGCGATCCGTAAGCTTTCCGAAAACGAAGCAAAGACGGGAAGCGTAGCGTCCCCCTTCAAGACAACTCTCCTTCAGAAAATGAAGGACGACGATTACACCGAGAAGGAGCTTGAGCAGGGCTGGTCAAAGACCTTCTACTGTGAGTCTATGTCAACGGATGACAACGGCGTGGTAAGACTTTTGCTTGCCGAAACGGTTGGCGCTCTTTCAAGAGGCATAACCTACACCTTCGACACTCCCGCCGATTTCTCAAAAACCCCCGTTTACAACGCCACCGTTGAGATAAGCGATAAGGTTACCAAAAACGTAAGAGTAATGCTCGTAGCCGTTGCCGACGACGATATGATAACCGCATCGGCAGTGGTAGCCCCCGGTAAAAAGACAACAGTAAGCTACGACCTTTCCTCCTTTGCGGGAATCGACCGCATAACCTCGGTAAGACTTCTCTTTATAGGAGAGGGCGAGGAAACGTTGCCCGTTTATCTTGCAAAGGTCCACGAGATAGCCTTTAACGGCACCCTCAAGACCTCTACTCTCGTAATTGCTGCGGCAGGCGCGGCAGTCGTAATTGCGGCGGCTGTAACTGCGGTAGCGGTAATTGCAAAGAAGAAAAAGAAAAGTAAATAAATAAAAAGAAAGCTCTCGGCAAAGCTGACTTCTCATAAGGATGATAAAACCCCGACAGATTATCAAAGGTCTGTCGGGGTTTGCTATTCGATAAATTGGCATTTATTATGCTCTGAAGATATTCAATTCTCCCAATGAAACAAGACATTCATCTACATCACCGTATAACAACTTGATTTCATCATCATTCAAAATAAGCGAATCATCATTCGAACCAAGCTTTGCCTTGAACAGTTTTTTAATAAGCGAAATCTGTTTTGAATCCAAATCGTAATAATCACGCCATTCATCCATGGCATCATTGAATGAGAGTAATTGAGAACGAATTATATGACCGCCGTTTTCAACAATAGAATCAAAGGACTGCGCACTATTCAGCTTATCCCAAGTTCCCCAGAAAGCCGCTGTAACAACAGGTTTTACACTGCCTTCAACACTATCTAATACATATTGTAAGGTTTCTTTTTCGGCAATTTCTATTATTTCCTTAGGTGCTCCATCAAAAAAATCCAACGCATCTGCATTCCAATTTACTTTGTCAATAGCTTGGAAAACAGCAATAATGTATTTGTCGTGAAAAGTAATTGTTGCTCTGCAACTTTGAGAATCATTTGTACAATAATTTATACCATCCCACGAATGTTCGTGATTTAATTCAGGATACATTCCTACAGCGATGGCATGCGTTAATGCTGCTTGAATACAACCCTCATATAGCTGTTTTGGATTTATGTTTATTTCTATCACGTTGTTAATCCTCCTCGTCAAATTCTTATTTGGCCTTCTACTTTATCGCCAGTTTCGCATTTGTATTACAAATGCTTCGGGCAAAGCCCCCGCCCTATGATGTAACCCCATTATAACACAAATCGGCAGAGAAAACAATGTCTCTGCCGAAATTTGTAAACTTCTTTATGAGAAGGAGCGTAAGAGAGCTTTCTTTTTTGCTAAAAAAGCAAAAAATAAAAATGTTGCAAAATTCTGTCGAGTGTGTTATTATAGAATATACAGCAAGAAAGGAGCGACTATGAACTTTAATATTGAATTTTTGAATTTCTGGCATTTCGTCATAATAGCAATCGTTGCACTTTTACCGGTATTATTTACCTTTATTTTTAAAAACAAGAGCGAAAAAACAAAAAAGCTTTTTCTTCTTATCGTTGCGATAGCCGACGTTGTTATATTCGTCTGGCGAATAATTCGCATCTCGAAGGAGGCTTGGTTCAATATATGGGATGAGCTTCCGCTTCACCTTTGCAGCATAGGCATAATCATCAACCTTATCGCAACGGTATTTAACAGCCGTCTTATGTATTCCTTCTCCTATTGCTACAGCAGCATAGGAGCACTCTTGGCGGTGCTTATTCCCACCGTTCATTTTATCGGCTCCCCCATCTACGATATCGACAATATCACCTTCTACCTTCAGCACGCTATGATATTTGCCTTCGGCATTTCGGCAAGAAGCCTCGGATTTGTAAAGCTTCCGCTTAAGGACGTTTTCAAAAGCACGGCGCTTCTTTTCGGATTTGCTTTTTTGGCACACGGCGCAAACCTTGCGATCAAAGCGCTGGAGCTTGGAAATCCGAACTATATGTTCACCGTAGACGCTTCGGTAAACCCCATTTTGCAGATGTTTTACAATATCTGCCCCGTGCCGTTTGTCTATCTCTTTTTGCTTATTCCCATCATTGCGATTATTGCCTTCGTAATGTATCTCCCAACCCTTATAGGAAACGCAAAAAAAAGAAAAAAGACAATATGAAAAACGCCGCCGCCCAAGAGGACGGCGGCAATTTTTTGAGATATAGCTTAATAAAACGGCAATATAAAAATAAAAAACGTTAAAATTTGGATTTTCATACTTGAATTGTCAAACAAAAAGTTGTATAATAGAGATGGACATTTATGAGTTGAGGATGTAGGCAGATGTTTAAAAGCGGCGATAAAGTCCTGTATCCGTTACAGGGTGCGGGAATCGTTGAAAAAATCGAAACGAAGGATAACGGCTTCGGCTTAAGACCGTTTTACGTCGTTAATTTAATATTGAGCGGAATGAAGGTCTCCGTTCCGGTTATGACCGCGAAGCAAAGCGGTCTTCGCAGTGTATTGCCGTTTGACGAAATGCAAAAGGCCATTGCGGAATTTCCCGAGCTTGAAGCGGAGGAGGAGCCCAACTGGAATAAGCGTTGCCGCAAAAACCTCGAGCTTCTTCGTGAGGGCGATGTTTTTAAAACGGCGGCTGTCTACCGCGACCTTTATAAGAGAAACAATATAAAGCTTCTCTCCTCGGGCGAGCGCAAAATATATTTAAGCGCAAGGCATATGCTCATAACCGAGATAATGCTCTCCTGCGATGTCAGCAAGGAAGAAGCAGAGGCAAGGCTTCTCGAAACTATTTAATAAGAGATTATAAAACAGTCTGCTTTCAAATATATTTTATAAGGCAGACTTTTTATTTTACATAAGGAAAGATGAAAAATGGAGCTTTGTTTTTTCAAAAGCAAAAAGAAAAGCGTTAAATATCCCAAAACGGTTGCCGTCATTGCGGCGGCGGGCTCGGGAAGCAGAATGAAAAACGTCTGCGACGATAAGCTGTTTTACACCGTAGAGGGAATTCCCGTGCTTGCCCGCACGTTAATGGCTTATAACGCCGCCGAAACGGTGAGCAAGATAGTCGTTGTGGCAAGACGTTCCATAGTGGGCGACGTTTACGCCCTTGCAAGAGAATACGGCGTTGATAAGCTGATTGCGGTCGTTCCGGGCGGCGAGAGCAGAGCGGAATCGGTTGCGGCAGGAATTTCCGAACTTCCCGACGACACGAAATTCGTCGCCGTTGCCGACGGTGACCGCCCTTTTATCTCCCCGTTTGTAATAGACGAGGTAAGCCGCGAGGCTTATAAAAGCGGAGGCGCAGCCGCCTGCGGCGAGGTGACCGACACTATAAAAGAGCTGAACGCCGAGGCGAAAATATCCAAAACGGTCGACCGCCGCCGCCTCGTTGCAATGCAAACTCCACAGACCTTTGAGCTTGAAAGCTACAAGGCGGCGCTTTTGAAAATGTCGCAGGGTATATCCGCCGCGACCGACGATTGCGCGGTAATGGAATCGATGGGGCATACGGTAACTCCCGTCTTTTCTGATAAATTCAATATAAAAATAACCTCTCCCGAGGACCTTGTTTTCGCAGAGGCAATAGCAAGACTTAAAAAAGAAGGATCCTCTCTTTGAAAGGAAGCGAAAAAATGTTCAGAATAGGAAGCGGCTACGACGTTCACCGTCTTGTGCCCGAAAGAAAGCTTATTCTCGGCGGCGTCGATATCCCGCATCATCTCGGTCTTTTGGGCCACAGCGACGCCGACGTGCTGATCCACGCGGTAATAGACTCTCTTATGGGAGCCGCCGCACTTGGCGATATAGGCTCTCATTTCCCCGACAGCTCCGACGAATATAAGAATATCGACAGCAGAATTCTTCTTCGTCGCACCGCCGCCCTTCTTGCCGAAGGCGGTTATACGGTGTGCAACGTTGACGCCACCGTCATCTGTCAAAAGCCGAAGCTTGCGCCCCATATCGAAGAGATGCGAAAAAACATTGCGTCGGACCTCAAGCTCGATATATCGCAAATAAGTGTTAAGGCTACCACCGAGGAAAAGCTCGGATTTACCGGCAGAGAAGAGGGAATAGCGGCGTTTTGCTCGTCGCTTTGCGAGAAAAAATAACAGAAACAATATCTCCTTGCAAAACTGCGGGAAAAATGTTAAAATATAGAAAGACGTAAAAATTGGAGGCGGAAGAATTGAATATATTACACATAAAATATGCCGTCGAGGTGGCGAAGCTCGGCTCGGTAAGCAAGGCGTCGGAAATACTTTTTACCGCACAGCCCAATATCAGCCGTTCCATTCGCGAGCTTGAAACAGACCTCGGTATAGAGATATTCAACCGCTCCGCAAAGGGCATGGTCCTAACACCCGAGGGTGAGGAATTTATAGAATACGCAAAGGGAATACTGGAGCAGATAGATCAGGTTGAAAAGCATTATAAGGAAAAATATCCGAAAAAGCAAAAGCTTTCCATCTCGGTACCCTGCGCCTGCTATATATCGGAGGCGTTTGCCCAGTTTTCCAAGACCATCACAGAGGATACCGCCGAGATAGTCTATAAGGAGACCGACTTCGGCAAAACGGTAAACGACGTTTATAACAACAACTATAAGCTCGGAATAATAAGATATCCCGAACAGCACGACAGATATTTCAAGGCGAGCCTTGAGGAGAAGGA
Organism: Clostridia bacterium; assembly: GCA_017504945.1. GTDB lineage: Bacteria > Bacillota > Clostridia > Oscillospirales > RGIG5299 > RGIG5299. The sequence continues at coordinate 21,700 of JAFVQJ010000030.1, read as the reverse complement.
ACTCTGCTACGACATGATAGCGGAATTCCGTCCCGTAGTAATAATGAGCGAGAAAAATCCGCTTGCAAAAATGGACGAGATATCGGTAAAGGACCTTGAACAGTATATCGAAATATCACACGACGACCCCTATATGCCGCCTTTTCCCGCAGCGAGGTCGGCAAAGGAGGAGCAAAGCGCTCCGCCGAGAAGAATATGCGTTTTCGAAAGAGCGAGCCAGCTCGATCTTCTCTCGGAAAACGTAAGCACTTATATGTGGGTGTCGCCCGCATCGGAGAAGATACTTGCACGTTACGGCTTGGTTCAGAAGCAATGCACCGACAACGATAAGATATATAAAGACGTTCTCATCTACAAAAACGGCTACAGCTTTTCAGATATAGACAGAAAGTTTATCACCGCGCTTATAGAATCGAGAAGAAAATATTTAAAATAACGCTTTAAGCGGCAGTCGGCAAAGACTGCCGTTTGCCGTTTCGAACTATATAGATAAATAAATAGCGCTATATCTTTTTGGTCATTCAAAAGGCAAGCCTGTTGTGATATAATGTTGTTTGTAGAATTATGCAAAAATATAAGAAAAATTAAGGTAAAGTGAGACACGCCATGTATAAGATCATCAAAAAAAGAGTGCTCAATTCCGCAGTCATTGAGCTGCATATCGAAGCTCCGCTTGTTGCCAAAAAGGCAAAGCCGGGGCAATTTATAATTCTTCGCGTCGATGCCGACGGAGAGAGGATCCCTCTTACCGTAGCAGGCACCGATGCATCAAACGGCACCGTAAAAATAATTTATCAGATAGTCGGCGGCACCACCAAAAAGCTCTCCGTAAAGGAGGAGGGCGACTATATTGAGGATTTCGTGGGTCCCTTGGGCGTTGCCACTCACCTTGAAGGACTCAAAAAGGTCTGCGTTGTAGGCGGCGGCGTCGGCTGCGCCATCGCAATGCCTATCGTTGAGGCGCTTCACAAAATGGGTGTCGAGACCACGAGCATAGTAGGCTTCAGAAATAAGGATATCGTAATACTTGAGGAGGAGTTTAAAGCAAACTCCGACCGTCTTATCGTTATGACCGACGACGGCTCCTACGGCAGACACGGCAACGTAACCGTTCCGCTTAAGGAGATGCTCGAGGCGGGCGAAAAATTTGATATGATAATCACCATCGGTCCCCTCATTATGATGAAGTTTGTTGTCGCCACCGCAAAACCCTTTGAAATTCCCGTAACCGTTTCGATGAACCCCGTTATGATAGACGGAACGGGTATGTGCGGCGGCTGCCGTCTTACCTTGAACCGCAACGGAGAGAAGATAACGAAATTCGCCTGCGTTTACGGACCCGACTTCAACGGCTACGAAATAGATTTCGACGAGGCTATGTCAAGAGGCAGAATGTATGCCGACTTCGAGCGCCACGCCTATGAAGAAAGCTGCAATCTCTTCAAAAAGGAGGCAAAATAAAATGGCAAAAGCAAATATGTCGCCTAATCGCAACCCCATGCCCTCGCAGGAGGCGGAGGTTCGCGCCCATAACTTCGACGAGGTAGCGCTCGGCTACTCCGAGGAGACCGCAATAGACGAGGCAATGCGTTGCTTAAACTGCAAAAATATGCCCTGCGTCGAGGGCTGTCCCGTTAAGATACGTATTCCCGAATTCATCGGCAAAATAAAGGAGGGTGATTTCGAGGGCGCCTATCAGGTGATTTCAAAGTCCTCCTCGCTTCCCGCGGTTTGCGGAAGAGTTTGCCCGCAGGAAACGCAGTGCGAATCCAAATGCGTTCGCGGCATAAAGGGCGAATCTGTCGGCATAGGCAGGCTCGAGCGCTTCGTTGCCGACTGGCATAACACCTTCTCCACAGAGGCTCCCGTAAAGCCCGAATCAAACGGTCACAGAGTTGCCGTCGTGGGCTCGGGACCCTCGGGTCTTACCTGTGCGGGCGACCTTGCAAAGAAGGGCTATAAGGTAACGGTATTCGAGGCACTTCACACCGCAGGCGGCGTTTTGGTCTACGGTATTCCCGAGTTCCGTCTTCCCAAAAAGATAGTTGCAAAAGAGGTCGAGGGCCTTAAGGCTCTTGACGTCGATATACAGACCAACGTAGTAATCGGCAAGACCCTTACCGTCGACGAGCTTTTTGAAATGGGCTACGAGGCAGTATTTATAGGCTCGGGCGCAGGTCTCCCCAATTTTATGGGAATTCCCGGCGAGTCGTATAAGGGCGTTTACTCGGCAAACGAGTTTTTAACGAGAAGCAATCTTATGAAGGCTTATCTCGAAAATCCCAACACCCCCATTATGAAGGGCGGCAGAGTAGCCGTCGTCGGCGGCGGCAACGTCGCGATGGACGCGGCAAGGACCGCACTCCGCCTCGGCGCAGAGAAGGTCTACGTCGTTTACAGACGCTCAATGGAGGAGCTTCCCGCAAGAAAGGAAGAGGTCGAGCACGCTATTGAAGAGGGCATCGACTTCAGACTTTTGAATAACCCCGTCGAAATTCTCGGCTACAACAATCCCGACGATGCAAGAGACCCCAAAAACGGCTTCGTAACGGGAATGAAGTGCATAAGAATGGAGCTTGGCGAGCCCGATGAGAAGGGCAGACGCCGTCCCGTTCCCGTAGAGGGCTCGGAATTCTTGCTTGAGGTCGACACCGTTATCATCTCAATCGGCACCTCACCCAACCCCCTTATCAAAGACACCACCGAGGGCCTTGAGGTAAACCGCCGCGGCGGCATCATCGTAAACGAGGACGCACTCACCTCCAGAACGGGCGTCTATGCCGGAGGCGACGCCGTAACCGGCGCAGCAACCGTAATCTCCGCAATGGGCGCGGGAAAGACCGCGGCTGCCGCGATAGACAACTACCTTTCAAACAAATAAAAACCCCGAAATTCAAAGGGCTTGCTTTTAAAAGCAGGCCCTTTTATTTGTTATATAATATATTATATCTTGTACTATATAATGCGATACTTATTTGGTTATTCTCAAAAGCCGATATATATTTTAAAATATTATATGTAAAAATGGCTTTAATCTTTTGATATACGTAAGTTAAAAATAACGGAAACGGAGAAGAAAAGTGAAGTTCGATCGCGTTATTGCAGTAAAGAACAATAAAATAATATTCAAGGACGGCAACCGCGCCGTAAAGACCTTCTCGGGAAGCGGCAAAAAGGAAGAGGTCTTTTCCGAGGCTCTCAATCATTGCAAAATAGAGAGCGCCGTCCCGCAGGTGCCAAAGCTCATCGAGGTGGGCTGTATTAACGGCAAATGGGCAATATCCTACGAGCTTGCCAAGGGAAAAACGTTGGCACAGCTTATGGCGGAAGCTCCCGAGGAAAAGGGAAGATATCTCGAGCTTTTTACCGATATTCAGTGTGGTATCCACCAAAAAAGCTGTCCCTCGCTAAATAAAATGAAGGAGATAACGGGAGAAAACGTTCTCAAAAGTCAGCTCGATGTAACCACTCGCCACACTCTTTACAACGAGCTTGAAAAAATGCCCGCAAGAGCAAGGATATGTCACGGCGATTTCGAACCGTCCAACGTCATAATCGGTGAAAACGGCGAAGCCTGCGTAGTCGGCTGGTCAAGAGCAACGCAGGGCGAGCCTGCGGCAGACGCGGCACTTACCTACCTTCTTTTCCGCTTAAACGGCGATCACACCGCGGCAAAGGAATATTTAAACCTCTATTGCCAAAAAAGCAATACCGATAAGCAGGAGATAATAAAGTGGATAGCCATCGTTGCGGCATCGCGCTCGGTATGCGAAAAGGAAACGGCGAGAAAAGCGCTGCTTTCGTGGTCAAACGTAGTCGATTGAGGAGGAAGAAATGAAAATAACGGTCTGTATTGGCAGCTCGTGCCATATAAAAGGCTCCTACGAGGTAGTTGAAAGACTTCAGGAGCTTATTGAGAAAAACGGTCTTGAGGATAAGACAGAGCTTAGCGGAACGCTTTGCATGGGAAATTGCCGTCAGGGTGTTTGCGTAACGGTAGACGGAGAGATATATTCGGTAACACCCGAAACGGTATCGGAGTTTTTCTCCGAGGCAGTATTAAAGAAAAATAATTAACAAATATAAGGAGCAGAAAATGACACACAACATCGATCTTTCAAAGGTTGAAGCCATTTTGGAAAAGAACGGCTTCAAGCAGCAGGCGATCATCTCCATTTTGCAGGATATTCAGGAGGAATATCACTATTTACCCAAAGAGGTATTTCCCTATCTTGCGAAAAAGCTCAATATGAGCGAGGCGCGCATTTACAGCATTGCCACCTTCTACGAGAACTTCTCGCTCGAGCCCAAGGGTAAATACGTCATCAAGATATGCGACGGCACCGCTTGCCACGTAAGAAAATCAATTCCGATACTTGAAAAGCTCAGAAGCGAGCTTGGTCTTTCCGAAAAGAAAAAGACCACCGACGACTTAAACTTCACGCTTGAAACGGTATCCTGCCTCGGTGCATGCGGACTTGCTCCCGTTTTAACGGTAAACGACGTGGTTTACCCCGAAATGACTCCCGAAAAGGCGGTTGCCCTTTTAAAGACTCTCAAGGAGGAGATCGAGAATGCTTAAAAACAGAGAAGAGCTCATTGCATACAGAGAATCCGCTGTCAGATCCTATGCGGCAGAGGAGAAAAAAATAATCGTCTGTGCGGGAACGGGCTGCGTAGCCAGCGGCTCGCTCAATATCTACGATAAGCTCAAGGCTCTTATCGAGGAGAAGGGCATAAACGTTTCGGTAGAGCTTATGGAGGATCCCCACAGCCCCACCGTAGGAATGAAAAAGAGCGGCTGCCACGGCTTTTGCGAGATGGGACCGCTCGTCCGTATCGAGCCGCAGGGATGGCTTTACACCAAGGTAAAGCTCGACGATTGCGACGAGATAGTTGAAAAGACCGTTATCGGCGGCGAGTGCGTTGAAAAACTTGCTTATAAGAAAGACGGCAAAATTTACAAAGAGCAGTCGGAGATCCCCTTCTACCAGCAGCAGACACGAGTGGTTTTGGAGCATTGCGGCAAGATAAACGCCGACTCCATTAGCGAATACATAGCCATCGGCGGCTACGAGGCGTTTGAAAAAGCCCTTTTTGAAATGACGCAGGACGAGATCGTTGCCGAAATATCCAAGGCAGAGCTTCGCGGCAGAGGAGGCGGCGGCTTCCCCGCAGGCAGAAAGTGGGAGCAGGTAAAGCGTCAGAAGGAGCCCGTTAAATACGTCGTATGTAACGGCGACGAGGGCGACCCCGGCGCATTTATGGACCGAAGCATTATGGAGGGCGACCCCCACAGAATGCTCGAGGGTATGCTCATCGCGGCAGTCGCTTGCGGTGCTTGCGAGGGCTTTATCTACGTCCGTGCCGAATATCCCCTTGCTGTTAAAAGACTTCAGAACGCTATCGCGCAGGCAGAGGAGCTCGGACTTATAGGCGAGAATATCCTCGGCACCGGCTTTAGCTTTAAAATGCATATCAACCGCGGAGCAGGCGCCTTCGTTTGCGGCGAGGGCAGCGCGCTCACCGCTTCCATCGAGGGCAAGAGAGGCTTCCCCAGAGTTAAGCCTCCCCGCACCGTCGAGCAGGGACTTTTCGATAAGCCCACCTGCTTAAACAACGTTGAGACCTATGCAAACGTAGCGCAGATAATCACCAAGGGAGCAGACTGGTTCTTGGGCATCGGCACCGAAAAGAGCCCCGGCACCAAGGCGTTTGCTCTTACGGGTAATATAAAGAACACCGGTCTTATCGAGGTTCCCATGGGAACCACCCTTCGAAAGATAATCTTCGATATCGGCGGCGGTATGAGAGGCGACGGCGAATTCAAGGCAGTTCAGATAGGCGGCCCCTCGGGCGCTTGTCTTACCAAAGAGCATCTTGACCTTCCCCTCGATTTCGACACCTTGAAGAAGGTCGGCGCGATGATCGGCTCGGGCGGCTTGGTCGTTATGGACTCCAACACCTGTATGGTAGAGGTTGCCCGCTTCTTTATGAACTTCACCCAGAACGAGTCCTGCGGCAAATGCGTTCCTTGCCGAGAGGGCACCAAGAGAATGCTCGAGATACTTGAGAGAATAGTTGCGGGCAAGGGCGAGGACGGCGACATCGAGCTTTTGCTTGAGCTTGCCGACACCATCTCCGCCACAGCGCTCTGCGGTCTCGGAAAATCGGCTCCCTCTCCCGTAGTAAGCACCATAAAGAACTTCAGAAACGAATACGAGGCTCACATCTACGAGAAGCGTTGCCCCGCAGGCGCCTGCCAGAAGCTCAAGAGAATAGTTATCGACCCCGCTCTCTGTAAGGGCTGCAGCAAATGCTCTCGCATCTGCCCCGTCGGCGCAATAAGCGGCAAGATAAAGGAGCCCTTTACCATCGACCTCAATAAATGTATCCGTTGCGGTAGCTGTATTGACGCTTGCGCATTCAAAGCAATTAAGGAGAACTGACGATGAACGAAAAGAAATATATGACTATCGACGGTATCCCCGTTGAAATAAACGGCGAAAAGAATATTTTGGAGCTTTGCCGTAAAATAGGCATAAAAATGCCAACCTTCTGCTATCACTCCGACCTTTCGGTCTACGGCGCCTGCCGTATGTGTATGGTAGAAAACGAGAGAGGCGGACTCGACGCTGCCTGCTCCACTCCTCCCCGTGCGGGAATGAGCGTCAGAACCAACACCGAGCGTCTTCGCCGTTACAGAAAGAATATACTTGAGCTTTTGCTTGCAAACCATTGCCGCGATTGCACCGTTTGCGAAAACAACAACAAATGCAAGCTTCAGGACCTTGCAATGCGCTTTAATATCGAGGGCGTTCGCTTCCCCAACCGTGCGGTTTCCACCAAGGGAGAGGACACCTCGTCCCCCTGCATCTCTCGCGACGCGGGCAAATGTATTCTCTGCGGCGACTGCGTAAGAGTATGTAACGAGATACAGCAGGTCGGCGCGATAGACTTTGCACACCGCGGTGCAAATATGACAATAAGCACCGCCTTCAATAAGCCCTTGGCTGAATCGCCCTGCGTAGGCTGCGGTCAGTGTGCCGTAGTTTGCCCCACGGGCGCCATCGTAGTAAATAACAATATAGATAAGGTCTGGAAGGCTATCGACGATTCGTCGGTAAAGACCACCGTTCAGATAGCTCCCGCAGTTCGCGTAGCGCTCGGCAAGGAGCTCAATATCGAGGAGGGCTCAAACGTTATCGGCAAGATAGTTGCGGCTCTTCGCCGTATGGGCTTTGACGAGGTGTACGATACCTCACTCGGTGCCGACCTCACCGTTTTGGAGGAAAGCGAGGAATTCCTCGCCCGCATCGAAGAGGGCGGAACTCTTCCCCTTATCACCTCCTGCTGTCCCGGTTGGGTACAGTTCTGCGAGAAAAAGCACCCCGAGTTTTTGCCTAACGTCTCCACCTGCCGCTCGCCCATGCAGATGATGGCGTCTATCCTCAAGGACCAGAGCAAAAAGTCGGCAAGAAAAATGTTTCACGTTGCGGTAATGCCCTGCACCGGCAAGAAGTTCGAGGCGGCGAGAGACGAATTCAAGGTTGACGGCGTTCCCAATGTCGACGCGGTCATCACCACCCAAGAGCTTATCGTTATGATAAAGGAATCGGGAATAATATTCGACGAGCTCGAGCCCGAGGCAGTCGATATGCCTCTCGGCACCATTTCGGGCGCAGGCGTAATATTCGGCGTAACAGGCGGCGTAACCGAGGCGGTGCTTCGCAGAGTTTCATCAAATAAGAGCCGCTTTGCACTTTTGGAGGTCGCAAACGCAGGTCAGCGCGGCAATAAGGATATTAAGGAATTTACCGTACCCTACGGCGAAAAGGAGCTCAAGATCGCGGTAGTAAGCGGCTTGGGAAATGCCGAGAAGCTGCTTGAAAGAGTTAAAAACGGCGAGCATTTCGATTTCATCGAGATAATGGCTTGCCCCGGCGGCTGTGTAAACGGCGGCGGACAGCCCTATGTAAGCCGCAAGGAGTGCGACGACAGAGTCAAGGGACTTTACGATTCCGACAGACTTTTGAGTATACGTCGCTCCGAGGAAAACCCCCTCATAACCACTATTTATAAGGACATCATCAAGGGAAAGGCACACGAACTTCTCCACGTTGATTATACAAAGGGCAAGGTAAGCCGCAATGGTTAAGGTAGAGGTATGCGTCGGAAGCTACTGTCATTTGAACGGTGCGAATAACGTGGTCGTATCCTTTCAGCATATGATAGAGCGCTTCGGACTTCACGAGCAGATAGAGCTGTCGGCGGCGTTTTGTATGAAAAACTGTGCAGGCGGCGGTGTTTCGGTAAGAGTCAACGGCGAGAAATACAGCATCAGATCGGAAGAGGCAAGAACCTTTTTTAAAGAGAAAATATTGCCCTTGGTGCAGAAATAAAGCTTCGAAATAAAAGCAGAAGGGCGAATGAGTAAAGCTTATTCGCCCTTTTGTAAAACGGAGGAAAAATATGATAATTCAGGTATGCGTCGGAAGCTCGTGCCATATAAAAGGCTCGGAGGAGATAGTCCGTCTTTTGCAAAAGGCAATAGAGGAAAAGCATCTCGAAAGCGAAATAACGCTTGCGGGCAGCTTTTGCATAGGCAAATGCAATCGCACGGGCGTTACCGTGCAGGTCGACGATGAAATATACACGGGAATAACGGTGGAAAATTTCAATAAGTTTTTTACCGATAACGTCCTGCCAAAGCTTTGAAAGGAATAGTATCTAATGCAGAACTATCTTGCTTTAAAGAAATCAAACTGTAAAAACTGTTATAAATGTATCCGAAACTGTCCCGTAAAGGCAATACGTTTTTCGGGAAATCAGGCGCACATAATCAACAACGAGTGCATTTTGTGCGGACGCTGCTTCGTCGTCTGTCCGCAAAATGCAAAGGAGATAATCAGCGAGCTTGAAAAGGTAAAGGTGCTTTTGCAGTCGGGCGAGCCCGTCGTGGTAAGCCTTGCTCCCTCCTTTGTTGCAAATTATCACGGAGTCGGCATCGAATCGATGAGAGCTGCGCTCAAAAAGCTCGGCTTTTACGACGTCGAAGAAACGGCACTCGGAGCCACGGCGGTAAAAACGGCTTACGAAAAGCTTCTTCGGGAGGAAAAGCGCGACGTAGTCATCTCCTCCTGCTGTCACTCGGTAAATCTTCTCATTCAGAAGCATTTCCCCGAGGCGATATGCTATCTTGCCGACATAATGTCGCCCATGCAGGCGCATTGCAGCTCAATAAAAGAGAGAATACCCAATGCAAAAACCGTCTTTATCGGTCCCTGCGTTGCAAAAAAGGACGAGGCGGGCAGATATGAAGGACTCGTTGACGCGGTCCTCACCTTCGAGGAGCTTACCGAGTGGTTAAAGGAAGAAAATATCGAGCTCGAGCTTGAAAAGAAGGGCGACGAAAAGAGTCTTGCGCGCCTTTTCCCCACCACGGGCGGCATTTTGAAAACGATGAACGAAAGATTGCCCGACTATAACTATATCGCCATCGACGGCGTCGACAACTGCATTGCCGCGATAAAGGATATAATTGCCGGAAAAATACATAACTGCTTCGTTGAAATGTCTGCCTGTGCGGGAAGCTGCGTAGGCGGTCCCATTATGGAAAAATACCATCACTCCTTTATAAAGGACAGCATCTCCGTTTTGGAGTTTGCCGGCAACGAGGATTTTGAAATAGACCAGCCCGAGCAGAACAGACTTCGCAAGCTGTTTTTCGGAATAGAGCAAAATAACACTATGCCCACCGAGGAGGAGATAGTAAGCGTCCTTCGTCAGATGGGCAAAACGAGCCCCTCTCACGAGCTTAATTGCGGATCCTGCGGCTACAACACCTGCCGCGAAAAAGCCGTGGCTATAATTCAGGGCAAGGCGGAAATATCAATGTGCTTACCTTATCTCAAGGATAAGGCGGAGAATTTTTCCGATACCATAGTAAAAAACACTCCCAACGGAATAATAGTGTTAAACGATCAGCTCGAGGTCCAGCAGATAAACGCGGCGGCGAGAAAGATAATGAATATCCGCTCTGCAAACGACGTTTTGGGCGATCAGGTAGTGAGAATACTCGATCCCGCTCCCTTCCTTTCGGTAAAAAACAGCGGACGCGGAATAAGAGATCAGAGAGTATATTTGGCAGAGTACAACAGATTTGTCGAGCAAACGGTGGTTTACGACAGAGATTCGCATCTTCTCATAGCAATAATGCGCGATATAACCGACGAGGAAACGGAACGCAAGAAGAAAGAGGATATGCGCTCAAAGACCTTTGAGGTAACCGATAACGTGGTTGAAAAGCAGATGCGCGTCGTTCAGGAGATAGCTTCGCTTCTCGGAGAGACTGCCGCCGAAACGAAGATCGCGCTCAGTAAGCTAAAGGAGTCGATCTCCGATGATTGATCTGTGTGCCGATATAGGCTGTAAAAGCATAAATCACTACGGTGAGGAGCTTTGCGGCGACCACATAGAGATAGTGTCGCCCGACGACAGCTCCACCGTCGTTGTTCTTTCCGACGGACTCGGAAGCGGCGTTAAGGCAAATATCCTTTCAACGCTTACATCAAAGATAATCTCCACGATGCTTGCGGAGGGACTTTCTCTCGAGGAGTGCGTTGAAACGATAGCGGCGACATTACCCGTCTGCTCGGTAAGAGGAGTGGCATACTCCACCTTCACTATAATCCACCTCAAAAACAACAGAACGGCAGAGGTAATTCAGTACGATAATCCTCACGTTATCCTTCTTCGCGACGAGAAGAATTTCGATTATCCCAAAACGAAAATGAATATCGGCGGTAAGCCGATATATAAATCGATAATAAACCTTCAGGAAAACGATATATTCGTTGCAATGAGCGACGGATGTCCCCACGCCGGAATAGGACTTGCCTATAATTTCGGTTGGAAAAGGGAAGAGATAATCGAATTTATGGAAACGATATCCTGCGCCGGCTATACCGCAAAAACGCTTTGCACGATGCTGATAGACGAGTGCGATAAGCTCTACGGCAGCAAGCCGGGCGACGACGCCACCGCCTGCGTAATAAGAATTCGCAAGCGCGAGCCCATGAATATTCTTTTCGGCCCGCCCTATAACCGCGACGACGCCGAGCGAATGATGTCGCTCTTCTTTTCAAAGGAGGGCAAGCATATCGTCTGCGGCGGAACTACCTCTGCCATTGCGGCAAGCTACCTCAATAAGCCCCTTAAGGCGACCTTGAAGTTTGAACGGTCCGACGTTCCTCCCGTAGCGGAAATAGAGGGCGTAGACCTCGTTACCGAGGGCGTTATAACGATAAACAAGGTTTTGGAATATGCAAAGGACTATCTTGGTGACAACGAGTATTATGAGCACTGGTGCTTCAAGCAGGATGGCGCCTCGCAGATTTGCCGCCTGCTCTTCGAGGAGGCGACCGACATAAACTTCTACGTCGGCAGAGCAATAAATCCCGCCCATCAGAACCCCGACCTCCCCATAAATTTCAACATAAAAATGAATCTCGTCGAGGAACTCACCAAATGCCTGAAGCAGATGGGCAAACGAATAAAGGTAAGCTATTTCTAAAAATAAATATCCGCACCCTGAGGTGCGGATATTTTTATTTTCAAAGCGATATTATCAAAAATGTAAATGCGGTGAGTATTATTAAAAAAGCAAAATTGAAGGCGGCAAATTTCAGTAAATACGAAACCACCTTTTTCGGGTTGCGCTTTGAATATTCGTTAAAGGTAATAAGACTTGCAAGCGACGAGATGAGCGTTCCCACGCCGCCGATATTCACGCCGAGCAAAAGCTCCTTGTAATTTTCGGTAAACTGCGAAAGCAGTATTGCAGAAGGGACGTTGCTTATTATCTGGCAGGAAAGAACAGAGAAAAGCAGAGTGCTTTTTTCAAGAAGAAAGGAGAAAAACTCCCTTACCGCTTCTATTCTTGCCATATTTCCCGAAAATATAAAGAAAAACACAAAGGTAAGGAGAAGGGGATAATCCACCTTTAAAAGCGCCTTTCTGTCAAGAAAAAGCAAGGAAGCGGGAATAACGATAAGACCTATAAAATACGGTACGCCCCTGAAAACTATCGCGATGGCAAGAGTAAAGAGCGCCATATATATCGCAACTCTCGAGTGCGGCATACGGTTGTCTATATCCCTTATCATAAGCGGCTCGGGCTTTACGAAGATTATGCAGCAAACGGTTATCATCGCAACCGACAGAATAAAGGGCGGCGCCATTATCGACATAAATTCCGTGTTGGGAATATTGAATTTGGTGTAGAGATAGAGATTTTGCGGATTTCCAAACGGAGTGAGCATTCCGCCGAGATTTGCCGCAATATTTTGCATTATAAAGGTAAACGCCATATATTTGTGCTTGTCGGTGGCGTTTAAAACGTAATATCCGAGCGGCAAAAAGGTCAAAAGCGCCATATCGTTTGCAATGAGCATCGAGCCTATAAAGGTTATGTAAACGAGAGCGATAACGGTAAGCCGCGCATTTTTAAAAAGCTTTACCACCTTTTTCGCCAAGGTGTAGAAAAACCTTATGTTGCGAAGCGCCTGAACGACGGCAAGCACGCAAAAAAGACAGGTGAGCGTTTTAAAATCGAAATATCCGAGATATGCGGCGTCGGGCGGAACGAAAAAACAGGTAATTGCCGCTGCGAAAAAGGCAATTACCGTAACCGTATTTTTTTGTATGAACCTTAAAGAGATATCAACTAATTTGCTCATAATACCGCCTCGGAAAATATTTCACAAAACGGGAATTATTATACTACAAAATCTTCGATTTTTCAACTTAAATCCGCATATTTTAAACAAAATCGCAGTTGCTTTTTTAAAACGGAAAAAATTGCGAAAACAGTTGCATTATTCGCGAAAACGATGTATAATAATATCAATATTATACGCTTGCGCGAACGATACACTTCGGTAAAGGGTTTGAGAATATGGAATATTTGAATATTGCCGAAACCTCGGCAAGATGGGGAATATCCCAAAGAAGAATACAAATACTGTGCGCCGACGGAAAGATAGCCGGCGCGGTCCGCTTCGGCAAAATGTGGATGATACCGAAAAACGCCAAAAAGCCTGATGACGGAAGAAGGAAGGCGAGCAAGAAAGGAAAATCGCCGGACAGAGATATGCCAATGCCCCGCAAAACTCCCTTTTTGCATATGACCGACCTTTACAGCGATACGGGCGACGCCGAAAGAAGCATTGCGGCGCTTGAACATAACCCCGAGGCGCAAACGCTGTTTGCGGCGCAAATGGCTTATTCGAGAGGCGAGATAGATAAGGTCTACGACAGTGCCTACTACCTTCTTCACAAGCACTCCGGATTTTACGCCGTAATTTCGGGCGGTATGCTGCTTGCTCTTTGCGCCATTTGGCGAGGCGACCTCAATATGTGGCGTCAGGCAAAGCTTCACATGGCAAAGGCGCCCGCAAAAACTCAGGCGGATTACGATATAATAGCCTTTTCGATAACCACGGTAGACAGTATATTATACGACGTTTCCTCCTTCCCCGAGTGGTTCAAAATGGGACGCTTCGAGCCTCTTCACAAGGACGCTCTTCCCGCCGCAAAGGTCTATTACGCCAAATATCTCTATGCCGCCGCCTACGCGCTTGCCACCAAGCAGATAGAGCTTCGCGGCGTTCAGGGCTTGGCGCTTATGTCTATGCTTCCAAATACCGTCGAGCCGATGATAGCGCAGGCGGTTGCCGACAACTCGCTCATCTCCGAAATATATCTGCGCCTGACCTGCGCCGCAATATATCACAACGCGGGTAATAACGAGCAGGCGATATACCATATAGACCGTGCAGTAGCGCTCGCTCTTCCCGATAAGCTTTACGGCATTTTGGCTGAATACGGCAGAACGATAGGCTCCCTCTTGGAGCAGAGAATAGCAAGAATCGATAAAGCTGCGTGGGAGGCGGTAGATGCCCTTTACCGCGTTTATATGAGCGGCTGGACGAAGCTGAGCGGCTCGGTACGCGGCAAAAACCTTGCAACGACCCTCACTCCCAAGGAACGCGAGGTGGCAAAGCTTGCGGCATTCGGCTTCAAAAACAGCGAGATCGCGAAGGCGCTGAATATGTCGATATCCACCGTCAAACAGGCGGTAACGGGCGTTTCCAACAAAACGGGAATGTCAAGAGAATTCTTTGCCGCCATAATATAGCCGATTTTTCTCAAAAAAGGACACGGTTGTCCTCAAAAATATGACCTAAAAATTTAATTTTGGATATATTCAACAGAAAAAACATCTGCTATACTGTTAACATCAAAACAGTATAGCAGATTTTTTATTTTCACGAGGAAGGGTGATATTGTGTTACCTAAGGTGTTAATAGATGAAGGGGTGTCGCAGCAGCCGCACAAGGAGGGCGACCTTTATAAGGAGGTCGACATTTCGGGAAAGAAATTCCGCCTTCTTTACGGCTACTACGAGAGCTTTGAAAGAGAAAATCGCTTCGGCGATCCCATTCCCATCTATCCCGATCTTGAAAGCTCGCCCTGCTACACCGACGACGGCACGCCGATAGTAACGGCAATGCAAAACGTCTGTAAGCATTATAAGGGCAAAACGGACGAGGACAGCAGCTGCTCCGACTGTGAATTTTTCAAAATCGGCGAGGAGCTTTTCGGACTTTGCAGCTGCGCGAAAAATCGGCAAAGCGAAAAGACGGAGGTAAAAAAATGAAGAGTCCGTCAACAGAAATAAAACAAACTATGGAGGCAAAAGGTATGACATCGAAAAAGAATGCTTTTAAAAGAATGCTGAGCCTGCTTTGCGCAGTGGCTCTCATAATTACCTGCCTGCCCCTCTACGCCTTTGCGGCGGAGGGATATACCTACGAGGGCGGCGCGGGAAATAAGGTATCGGATCTCGATACCTCAATGAAGTACGGCGAGTCGCTCGGCGACAACGCCTCTACCGAATACGCGGGCAGAGTCTGGTCGGATAAATCCGTCTTTAACGGCAACGCCACCTTCGACGTATTCGGCGGCGGAAAATCCACCATACTCTTAAACGCCGCAAAGAACGGTGAGGATTTCTTGATATCCTATTCCGTGCTTGCAACCGCACAGTCCGTTTCCGCGGCATCGCAGGCGCCCGTCGACGTAATGATAATAATCGACATTTCGGGCTCGATGAGCAACGCGGACAGTAATATGGATAACGGCAAGAGCCGTATCTATAATACAGTCGTTGCGGCAAACAACGCCATTGAGGAGATAATGGCTCTTAACGAATACACCCGCGTCGGCGTCGTTGCATTCAGCAATACCGCAGAGGTGCTTCTCCCCTTGGATCGCTACACCAAAATAACCGAAACAGAGCGCGAGTGGGTACAAACCGGCAACCGCCCCGGTCAGGGCTATTGGGATGAGAGGGAGGTAACCCAACCCTATTTCTCCTTAAACAGAGAAACGGCAAGCAGTAATAACGCCACCCTTTACACCAAGGCAAAGGGCGAGGAAAACGGAACTGTAAACAGATCCACCGCCGTTTCGGGCGGCACCAATATTCAGGTGGGACTTTATCAGTGTATGAAGGTGCTTGCAGAGGAGCAGAAGGTAACCACCGTTATAAACGGCAAGCAGGTAAAGAGAGTTCCCTCAATAATCCTTCTTTCCGACGGCTTCCCCACCTATTCGTCAAGCTCTTCTTCGTGGTGGGCTCCCGCGGCAAACAATAACGACGGTCCCGGCAGCGCAGCTTATGCCGGCAACGGTATGAAGACCATACTCGTCGCATCCTATATGAAGGACGCCATCGACCGCAACTACGGCGTTACCAACACGGCATACGCCACCACCATCTATACCATCGGTATGGGTATCAACGAGCTTGAGGACAGCGATGAAAAGAACCTTGCCTATATGACACTAAACCCCGGCAAATACTGGAACGACGATACCGTTAACAACAGTATGAAGACCGCTATAAAGAACTATTGGCAGGCATATACCGCAAACAATAACACCGGCACCGTTTCGATAAACGTCGGAAGACAGGACGGTATGCGTTATTACGACGATTATTATACCCTTACCCATCCCAACACCGGCTACGACGTAAATCCCACAAACGGCTACGACTACGCCGACGATTATTACGATGCCGACAACGCCTCGGCGGTGTTAAGCGTATTCAAGGAGATAGTTGCAAATATAGCTATATCCTCACCGCAGGTCCCCACTGAGATAAAGGGCTCCGACCCGATAAGAGACGGCTACCTCACCTATACCGACCCGTTGGGCGAATATATGGAGGTAAAGGACGTTAAGGCTATCATCTACGCAGGTCAGACCTTCACCGCAAAAAGCGTTACCGTAAACGGCAACGTAACCTCCTACACCTTCAGCGGCTCGGTCCACAGCGCAGTCTACGGCGATCAGGAGCTTGAAAACGTAATAATCACCGTAACCGAGGAAAACGGCAAGCAGACGCTTGTTGTAAAAATTCCCGCATCGGTAATACCCCTTCGCTTAAACGAGGTAACGTTAAACGCAGACGGCTCCGTTATGACTCACGTGAACAACGGCGCAATGCCCGCAAGAATAATCTATTCGGTAGGCTTGCAGTCGGAGGTTACAAAAAAGGCGGCAAACGGCACCGTTTATATCGATAAGACCAAGCTCGACGGAGAATATCTCAATGCGAATACCAACGCCGACGGCACGGTAAACTTTTACAGCAACCTTTATAACAGCCCCCACCTCATAAACGGCTATACCGTAGGAAACACCACGGTAGAATTCGAGCCCTCCCACAGCAACGGCTTCTACTATATTCTCGAGGATATGCCTATATATAAAGATGCCGAATTTAAAAATCAGGTAACAGCAGAGGAAGGCATCGACGATAATACGGTATATTACTATAGAGATGAATATTATCACGGCAACACAGTCGAGGTCGCCGCAATAGAGAGAACGGGCGCCCAGCTTAAGAGGACCGAGATAAAGACGGTAACGGTAGATGGAGAAAGCTATCTTTACAGAGCGGCAGGATCTCCCCGTCTTAACAGAATACTCAAATTCGAGGGCACCAAGCTCTATAACGTAACCGACACGGCAGAGGACTTCTACGCTCCCGAATTCCACTACGCCGAGGGAAGTCAGAGCGCTTACGACGGCAAGTTTATAGTTCATCTCGGCAATAACGGTGTTTTAACGGCAGTAGGCGGCGGAGACCTTAAGATAACCAAGACCGTCTTGTCGGGAGAGGGACTTACCGCACCCGACATCGCCTTTGAATTCACCGTAACGTTAGACGGCGCAGATCACGAATACGCGATATTCGATGCAAGCGGTGCAAAGATAGGCGAAGGCACCGTAAATGCAAATAACAATAAGATATACTTGAAGGACGGCGAGAGCGCAACCGTTTACAGCATTCTCCCCTCAACCGCATACACCGTAGCCGAAACGGCGGCAGAGGGCTTCAGAACGAGCTCTGTCGGCGAGAGCGGCACCATTGAGGCAGGCGTTACCAAGATAGCGGCGTTTACAAACAGCTACGGCATAACGACTCCGGTATCGTGGCCCACAAACGGAACGCTTAACGGCACCAAGGTCCTTTCGGGACGCGAATGGTCGTCAAACGACTCCTTCAAATTCATAATATCTCCCTACAATAACGCTCCCTTGCCCGTAAACTATAACGCCGACAACGGCGTAACGGTCAACGCACCCGACGTTGCGGGCGGAAGCAGCGCAACCTTTGATTTCGGCACCGTCGAATTTACCGCACCCGGCGTATATCGCTACACGGTATTCGAGGAGGAGCCCGCGGAAAGCGAATTCCTCCCCGGAATGTCTTACTCAAGAGCGCTTTACAGAATCGAGGTCATCGTTGAGGATAACGGCAACGGCACCTTGAGCGTAGCCTCCTACGATATCCAGAGGCTCTACGACGACGGCGCAAATCCCCTCTTTAGCTACGGTAACGACAACGAGATAGTTATGAACGGCGGCGAGGAGGCAATGGACGAGATAGTTTTTGTAAACACCTATCTTGCAAGCTCCGTCACCCGCGTTCCCGTTGCAATAAAGAATTATATCGACAAATCGGGCAACAATCCTCTCGTTTCCGGTATGTTTGAATTCAAGCTCGAGGCAAAGGGCGTGGTTGAAAACGGCGAGCTCGTTGAAAACAGCGTTTCAAGAGTTCCCATGCCCGAGGGAAGCGTAAACGGCGTAATAATCACCACCAACGAGGGACACAACGTAACCTTCCCCCATATCACCTTCTCGCAGGATATCTTTGCGGCGAACAATGCAAGCTCTGTCACCTTCAGATACGAGATGAGCGAGGTAGTTCCGCAAAATCCCGTAAACGGAATGAAATACGACGAAAGAGTCTATACCGTTGACGTCGTCGTATCGATAGACCCCGCAAGCAACGTATTGAGCGTTGTTCCCACCTATCCTGCCTCCAACGGCGGAAACACCGCAGTATTTGAAAACGTATATACTCCCAAATCGGTAACGACCGATATAAACGGCATAAAGACTCTTCTTGGCAGAGATATGAAATCGGGCGAGATATTCTCCTTCCTGCTTCAAAACAGCGACGCTTCGGGTAACGTTATCGTTCCCGCAGGCGCAGATACCGCAACGGTAATAAACGGCAAAGACGGCGTTGCGTCGGCATTTGCGTTTGAGGATATCGAATTCCTAAAGGCAGGCAGCTACGAGTTTACCGTATCCGAGGTCGCAGGAAGCGATACTGCCATAAGCTACGATAACAGCGTTATCACCGTAACGGTAGTTGTTGACGACACCGATAACGACGGCAACCTCGAGGTAACCTCGGTAAGCTACGGCAACGGTAAAAGCGCGGCTGAATTTACAAACGTCTATACCTCACGCTTCAGCGGAGAGCCCGTAACCCTTGAGGGCATCAAAAACCTCGCCGGAAAAACCCTTTTGGCAGGCGAATTCTACTTTGCTATAGAGGTAAAGGAAAACGGCGATACCGTCGACTCCTACTGGACCACCCACACGGGTGACAGCGTAGCCGAAAACGGCGTTTACAGCGGCACATTCTCGGTAATTGACGGAAAGACCTACGAAAATGCGGGAATATACGAGTATTATATCTCCGAGGTAATTCCCGAGGATAAGGTCGGCGGCACCACCTACGACGAAACGGTATACCGCTTCACCGTCACCGTGGAGGACGACTTAAACGGCAACCTCACCGCCACCTCGAAAAAGCTTGAAAAGAAAACCGAAAACGGCTGGATCGATGCCGTAAAGGCAGAGTTTAACAACAGCTATGAGCCCGATGCAACCACCGCAACGCTTCCCCTTATAAACAAGGTCATCGACGGCGACAGAAGCGAATATCTCACCGAGGGCGAATTCGAGTTTGAAATAGGCGTAGAGTCCGCCACCTCGCCCGACGGCGTTATCCTCCCTGCAAATAAGATAGCTGCAAACGCGGCAAACGGCAACGTCATCTTCGGCGATATCACCTTCACCAAGGCAGGCAGCTACGTCATCTCCGTTAAGGAAATAGAGCCCGACGAGGCAGATAAGGTAGCGGGTATTACCTACAGCAAGCAGGTCATCACCGCGGTCTACAACGTAGTTGACGACAGAAACGGCAACCTCACCGCGACTCTCACCCAGCTTATCGGCGGCGACAATATAGTAAACTACTATAAGGCAGAGTCGGCAGAGGTAACGGTAGAGATCGAAAAGAATTTCACCGGACGCGAAAACAACGAGTGGCTCATAACCGACAGCTTCGAGTTCCAAATTAAAATAACCGACACCGAAACTCTTGCGGCACTCGAAAGAGGCGATATCGAGCTTGTTCTTGATGCAGCAAGCACCGACACCGCAAGCTTTACCATCGCTGCAAAGGGCGAGAGCAAGTCGACGGTTGTAAAGATAAACAAAATAGGCACCTATAAGCTCACCGTAACCGAGGTCAAGGGCGATATCGACGGCGTAAGCTACGACGAAACGGAGCATGAAATAGTCATCGTCGTAACCGATAACAGCAAAGAGGCAAAGCTCAAGACCGAGATAAACGGTCAGGCAGGCGACAGAGTAACGGTAGAATTCAATAACGAATACAGCGCGGAAAAGACAGAGCCCGTTACCATCGGCGCAACCAAAAAGGTAACTATGATAAGCGGAAGCGTCTACACCTTCGTAGGCGGCGAATTCAGCTTCGTTATCGAGGGCTCCGAGGGCGCTCCCATGCCCGACGTGACCACCGTCACCAACGACGTGAACGGACGTATCACCTTCGGCTCGGTAGAGTTTACAAAGGCAGGCGTCTATACCTATACGGTATACGAGGCGCAGGGTAACAACGAGCAGATAACCTACGACCGCTCGGTATATACCGTAGAGATAACGGTAACCGATAACGGCAGAGGAAAGCTCGAGGCAGCTGATCCCGTTATCACCAAATCGGGTGTGCAGGGCACGGTAGACGAGATAGTATTTGAAAATATCATCAATAAGCCCGCAACACCTCCCACCGGCGATGCAAGCGGCTTTGCCCTCTGGCTCACCGTTATGCTTATAAGCGGCGCGGCACTTATCTCCGTCGTCGCATACGGCAAAAAGAAAAATAACGCATAACCCCAAATAAAAATACCGAGAGCATCGCTCTCGGTATTTTTGTGAATCAAGATGTGCGTTTTATCTCATCAAGCCACAGAGAGTACAGCCTTAGGCTGACGATATGGCAAGATAAGCAGCAAGAATACAATATAATTCAAGAATTACAACTCAAAGAAAATACACTTTACACTGTTCTAAAATATTATCATTAAAACTATTGACGAAAAACGATAAATATGTTAAAATAATTAAAATTGGATAATTATTTTAACATTTAATGGATCCAGCTGTCTGTAGAGGAAGCTGGATCCATTTTGTTTTTTAGCAGCAAAATTGACTAAATATAAAAGGAGATAAAATTATGGAAGTTCAACTTCAGGAGCTTATTGAGCAGATCAAGAAGGATGGTGTTGAAACCGCTGAAGCAGAAGCTAAGGCTATCGTTGAAGCGGCAAAGTCAGATGCCGAAAAGATTATTGCCGATGCACAGGCACAGGCAGATAAAATCTTGAGCCTTGCAAGAACTGAAACCGAGCGAATGACGAAATCAAGCGAGGATGCTATTCGTCAGGCGGGTCGCAATCTGCTTATTTCCTTCAGAGAAAGTGTAACGAGAGAGCTTAATGCTATCGTTAGCGAAAATGTTACTGCTGTATATTCATCGGATGCACTTGCCGGGCTGATTATCAGCATTGTTGAAAATTGGGCAAACAAGCCGGATGCAGAAGATATCGCAGTGATTTTGAACACTCAAGACCTTAATAAGTTGGAAGAAACCTTACTGGCAGCACTTAAAGAAAAAATGTTAAAGGGTATCACTTTGAAGGCAAATGATAATTTTGACGGTGGATTCCGCATCGCCGTCAATGACGGCAGCGCATATTACGATTATTCGGCAGAGGCAGTTGTGGATATGCTTTCAAATTATCTTAGCCCTAATGTTACCGAGCTTTTGAAAGAGGCGAAGTAATAACTATGGCTGAATATTATTTAATATCGCAGTTGCCGTCTTTGGATGGGATAAGTGAAAATACTCCCCTTCCGATTACCGAAGAACGATTTGCAGAGCTTTGCAACCGTT
>JAFVQJ010000029.1 GCA_017504945.1 Clostridia bacterium | reverse complement strand
CGGGCAAGTGATGTCGGCTTCGCCTAATGATGTAGCCTACGGCAATGATGTTGTGCCTTCGGCACAGTGGGCAAACATCACATCATTGCGACCATCGGGAGCAACATCATTACGAACGAAGTGAGTAACATCACTTTTGCGTAAGCAAAAACATCACTCCTTTACCACCCAAAAACAAAACATAGTATAACACACTATACCTTGCAGGCAAGGAAGTGTGCAAAAGGGACGAGAAAACCTCGTCCCTTTTGATATTGATAAAAAACTGCTTTACGGTAGGTGCCCACAGGGTTGCCTCTTTGGGATTTTTCGATTATTTTATTGCTTTTAAAAGCTCGTCCTTTTTTGTTATCTTCTCGAAGGAAACGCCGAGATCCTCTCTGCCCATATGACCGTAAGCCGCAAGGCGCGAGTAGATAGGCTTTCGAAGGTCGAAATAGTTGATTATCGCGCCGGGACGGAGGTCGTAAACCTCTTTCACGGCATCTGCTATCGCAAAATCGGAGACTCTTCCGGTGCCGAAGGTGTTTACCGAAACGGAAACGGGCTCGGCAACGCCGATAGCGTAGGCAAGCTGTACCTCAACTCTTCTTGCAAGACCTGCCGCAACGATAGTCTTTGCAACATTTCTCGCGGCGTAGGCTGCGCTTCTGTCGACCTTCGTGGGATCCTTGCCCGAAAAAGCGCCGCCGCCGTGGCTTCCCATACCGCCGTAGGTGTCAACGATTATCTTTCTGCCGGTAAGACCGGAATCGCCAACGGGACCGCCTATAACGAATCTGCCCGAGGGATTTATGAAATACTTCGTCTTTCTGTCAAGCAGATTGGGATCGATAACCTTCGAGATGACCTCTTTTATAATAGCCTCCTCGATAAGCGAGTTTGAAACGCCGTCGTCGTGCTGGGTTGAAACGACGATGGTGTCAATTCTTACGGGATTGCCCTTTTCGTCGTATTCAACGGTGACCTGAGTCTTTCCGTCGGGTCTTAAGAAGGGAAGAATACCTTCTTTTCTCACCTTTGCGAGCTGCTTTGCAAGCTCGTGAGCCTTCTGAATGGGAAGAGGCATAAGCTCGGGAGTTTCGTCGCAGGCGTAGCCGAACATCATACCCTGATCGCCTGCACCGAGTATCTGCTTGTCGTCGGCTCTGCCCTCAAGGGCGTTTGAAACGCCGTCGGAAATATCGGGCGACTGCTCGTCGATAGAGGTGTTTATTCCGCAGGTGTCGGCGGAGAAGCCGTAGGCAAGATCGTTATAGCCGATATCTCTTATAACCTTTCTTACTATCTTGGGGATATCAACGTAGCAGGAGGTGGTTATCTCGCCGAAAACGTTAACGAGTCCCGTGGTCGCGGTTGCTTCGCAGGCTACGCGGGCAAAGGGATCCTTCGAAATTATTTCGTCAAGCACCGAGTCGGATATCTGGTCGCATATCTTGTCGGGATGTCCTTCCGTTACCGATTCGGAGGTAAAAAGCTTTCTGTTCATTTTAATCATCCTTTAAAATAAAAAATCTCCGCCTTATAAAGACGGAGAGGTTCGTCTCATCTAAGGCAAAATTGCCACAGGAATTGGCACCTTACGAAAATGCAGGTTGCCGGGCTTCAAAGGGCCTGTCCCTCAGCCACTCTTGATAAGAGCATATTCAAGCGAGAATATTTTAATATAAAAAGCTCCCGTTGTCAATAGAAAAATGAAGAAAACAGAGTAAAAAGCGGTTGCATATTTAATTATTTGTGATAAAATATAATAAATTGCGATTTGGGGAGGAAAATTATGTATAATCATTTTGGCGTAGAATTTGAGCAAGATCCTCATAAGCTGTGCAAAGATGCCGATTTTTCCGTGCTTGATATGCTTTACGAGGGCAAAAGGGCATATTTCGGAGATTATCATTGTCACGCGGCAACGGGAGGCTCGAGTGACGGTAAAACGACTCTTGAAAATTGGCTTCACGGCTTAAAAGAGCTTAAAATGGACTTTGCGGGAATTATGGATCACCGCCAAGTAAGACATCTCTATCTTGATGAATTCGATCCCGAATATTTTCTCTACGGCACCGAGGCGGGCTTTTTCATAGCTGAAAATCCCGATAGGTTTCCGCATTATATAATGATGTTCCCCGAAAGAGACTCGCTTTATAACGTCCTTTCGGCATTTCCCGATGTTTTTGCCTTTAACGGCGATAAAACGAACGGTCCCGCATTCGACTATCTCACCGTACCGAAGGCGCGCTTCCTTGAGGTGATAGACGCCGTAAAAAAGGAAAACGGAGTATTTATTCACGCTCATCCCAAACAGGTAATACAGAGCGAAGATCCGAGCGACTACTATTTCGGCGACGGCACCGTCATCGAAACGGGCTATTGCTACATATACCCTTATATAAACAACCCAAGCACCCTTGCAAACTACCGTCTTTTTACCGATATGCTCAACCTTGGATACAAGGTATATAACACCTCCACCAACGATTCGCACACAATGCCCATGAGCTTTGCATTAAACGCCGTATATACCGATAAAAAGGAAGGCGCGGCGTTTGTAAACGCTCTTCGCGAGGGTGCAGTGAATTCGGGATATATTGCCTTAAAAATGTCTGTGGACGGAAACGTTATGGGCAAAACGGTAAAGTATAAGGACGGAATGAAGCTTTATATCAAAATTGATGACGTTCATTCCTGCCGCTTTGATAAGGAGTCGGATTACCGACTTGAAATAGTTACCGATAAGGGTGTGGCATACGCCGAAAGAATAACGGTTCCGTACAAGGTGGCATTAGAGGTAGAAGCAAACAGAAGATTTTACCGAGCGGTAGTAATAAAGGAGTCTGACGGCGGACCTGCCGCGATCGGCAACGCGATATGGATAGAAAAATAGCGGCTTTTTCTGCCTGAAAATACGGCACTTGCCAAAATAAGAAAAAGTTTTTGAAAAAAAGACTTGCAATTTATTTTAATATGTGCTATTATATTACGGCAGAAAAAACTGCATGCGCCGGTAGCTCAGCTGGATAGAGTGTCTGGCTACGAACCAGAAGGTCAGGGGTTCGAGTCCCTTCCGGCGCGCCAAATAGAACTACCACCCAAACGGGTGGTAGTTCTATTTTGTAAAGAAAACAAAGAGAAGGGACTCGAAGGCGAGCGGGAGTGAATGACAGTCCGGTGGACTGTCAGAGCCGCGAGTGGCCGAGCCCGCAGGCGAGCAGAAGTCCCTTCCGGCGCGCCACGAAAAAAGTCACTTTTGTCTACCGACAAAGGTGACTTTTTTCAATGATATCCGTTCCTGTCGGAACGGGTGATATATCTTCGATATGATATCTGCTTCGCAGATGATATACGCTTCGCGTATGAAGGAACGGATATT
>JAFVQJ010000028.1 GCA_017504945.1 Clostridia bacterium | reverse complement strand
TCCGCTACTTCGAAACTGCTTCGCACCATACGGCAAATAAATTTCCGGTTGATTTTGTCGGATTTTGACGAAATCAAGTGCTGACTTTATTAGGAGAAATACGGCAAAAACGGCGGAAAGTTATCGCCGTAGGGCTTGTGTATTCGACTCTCTTACGGCTATCCGTGTTGGATCTTTCTTATTTTTTCTTTTCGTTTGCCATACTACCTTATCCAAGCACCTCGTTCAGCGCGAGGAGCGCTCTCGCGTAGATCCGCATCATCGTTTTCACTCTCGCAATGGAAACCGTTTCGTCCACGCCGTGGGGGCGGCCGTGTCCCGGCTCAAAATCCTCGGGGGGCAGGCACGCGCTTGCGCCGAAAACGTAGGCGTTCGGCAAGCAGTGTGCATACGTTCCGCCCGAGAGGGTGAAGGGGGCTTTGTTTTCTCCTGTGATGCCGTTGGCGATCTCGCAAAGCAAGCGGATCGTCTGGTTCTCCGGGTCGATCAGATACGGACCTATGCCGCCCGTCGCCGCCGCGATCGAGAAGCCGCGCTTCCCTGCCGCCTCTGCAATACGGGAGAGGATCTCTTCATAGGTGATACCGAGGGGATAGCGAATGCCGATCACCAATGCGGGACGTCCGTCCACAAGGTCGATCGACTTTGCAAATACGGTGAGATCTCCGAGGATCTCGTGATGCGTGCGAACGCCAAGGCATTCGCCGTGGATATCCAAGGAAACGTCGCGGAAAAATTCAAGGATCCCGCGCTCTGCATCCGTGACGAGATCGGCATCCAAAAGCCCTCTCGAAAGCATCGTGATCATATTGCCGTTCGGATCGGGATGCGCGCCGTGCACGGGCGGAGAAAACGCCTTCACGGTCGTGCCGCTTTCCGTCACGGTCAGCTCGAGATCGGGCAGCGTTTTCGGCAGATCGGTGCGCGCAAAGGTGGCGTAAGCAAAGCCGGGCGCATCGTTTTGCCCCGCGATCAAAGAGCAGCTCTCGATCGGCTTGTCGCTCACGAGTGTCAATAAGCATCCACCCTTACCGCCGTAGCCCACGGGGAAAACGCTGTCGGGCACCAAAGACATTCTCGGCGGCTTTGCCACATTTAGAAAGCCCTTTGCCTCGGGATCGCCCTCGCGGCCGCGAAGATCCTTCATGCCGGACTCCTCGTTGCTCGCCACGTAGATCGCGGGGTTATAGGAAAGCCCGATGCCGAGCTCCCCAAATATCTTGAAAACGTGATAGATGCCCGCAAGCTCTCCCTTGTTGTCAGACGAGCCGCGGCCAACCACACAGCCCTTGTATTCCACGGCGTTATAGGGGTCAAACCGCCAGCCCGTACCCGCGGGCACAACGTCCCCGTGCAGCCAGATGCCGAGATCCGGCGCGCGATCCTCTCTTGCAAGGCTCACAACGCCGCAGCCATAATCCTTGGTATGCAGTCCGATCGCCTCGCCCATGCGGATCACCTCATCCTGCACCGCGCGCGGGCCTTCGCCAAAGGGCGCACCGGGCAAAGGATCTCCCTCCTCGCTCCTGATATTCACGAGGCGAATGATATCCGCCACAAGCGCGCGCTCTGATGCCTCGATCGCTTCGTCGATCTTCTTGAAAAGCTCGGTATTCATTTTCTCCCCCTCTTCTGCGAAAAACCGCAATCATAATTAAATACATTATAGCAAAAAGAAAGCAGGAAAGCAATGATATTTTGAAAAATACATGCCGCCCGCCGCCGGGAAAGCCTCGGCACACGCCGTGATGCAAAACGCCTTTTGCCAAAAAAGCGCAAAAAGAAAAAGCGCGCCGCAAATCCCCGCCCCGATCGGGCGCCCGCAGAGCCATTCATGCAGTTTGCCGCAATGCATGACACACAGTGTCAATTCATAAAGCGCCGCTCGCATTCATTGCGTGTTTTTCGTTAAGGATAACACGCACAAGCTCCCCTTCATTTTTTTGCATACAAACGCCGAAGCGAAAACAAAAATAATAAATTTTCAAAAATCTCTTGACAAATGCCCCAATTTGTGATAGAATATCATCTGTTCGAGAAACATAGCGGAATTGTGTAAAGGTAGCACAGCAGACTCTGACTCTGTATGTCTGGGTTCGAATCCTAGTTCCGCTGCCAAAAATAAGAAGGACACTCCTTGTGGGTGTCCTTTTTATTTTTCTCCGCGAACCGGATGCGAACCCAGTGTTTTGCTCATCGGGCAAAACTTGGGTTCGGTTACCCCGCGAAGAGCGCGGCGAGCTCGCTCGTAAGCGGCAAGCGTGGGTATTTTCGCCATAGGCGAACACCCTAGTTCCGATGCAAAAAAACGACAATCTTCGAAAGATGGTTGTCGTTTTTACTTTTTCACTTTTCACTCTTCACTTTTCACTGAAACCTCTTGTCGTTTTTTGGCAAGTAATAAGTAATAGTGAATAGTGAAGAAGTGCAAATGTAGCTTTTCTCCCGATGGTCGAAAAGCATTATATTTCACTAGGGTTCAAAACCTTAATGCAAACCGCCCTTGTATCTCATCACGCTTTAGCGTGCATTTTCCTGCGGCTTGATGATATCCGCGCCTCACGGCGTGATTCGGTGCAAGGGGGCTTGCAGTCTTCAATATTTTATGCTATACTAATCGCAGGAAGGCGGTGAGAGATATGAAATTTTGCCCTATGTGCGCAACGACGCAGTCTGAAGTCGGAGTGAAGGTATGCGAACTTTGCGATTATGAGGAAAAACAGCTCGAGGAGATTTCCGAGGAAGAATTTGACGAGCTTATGGCTCCATATGAGTACGAACGAACCCGTGACGGTGTTCGTATAAAGGCAGTTAAGAATGAGCGCGCTTTGCGCGGCAAGGTTGCTATTCCGCATTTTGTAACCGAAATTGCAGCAGGTGCTTTTGCAAACTGCAAATTCATTGCGAGACTGGATCTACCTCGGGGTCTATGCTCTATTGGAGATAATGCTTTCGCGAACTGCAGAGATCTTTTTGACATATTTATCCCCGAGAGTGTCAGCTATATAGGAAAGGGTGCTTTTGCCGATTGCTACGATCTTAGTGTGATCTGCGTTGCCGCTGCCGCACAGCCTGACACTTGGGATATAAGCTGGCTCTCCGATTGCTCAGCAAAGGTAGAGTGGTCTAGCACCGACGAGGTGTAGAATCCCTGTTTTTCAACGAAATTCGCCTTGCGGCGAGTGAAATTTGGCTTCGCCAAGTGAAATAGCTTCGCTGTGAAATATTTGCTTCGCAAATGTGAGGAGGCGAATTTCATTTCACATCGAACAAAGTGAGATATTTCACAATTTCCGTAAGGAAATTATTTCACATTCGGCGGGCGCCGAATATTTCACTAAAATCGGTGAGAGTTCAAATCCTTAATGCAACCCTCAAAAAATATCTTTTCCGTTGTCTTTGTACAAAAAATTCGACAAGTTTCGACTTGTCGAATTTTTTTATCCATTGCGAAAGCAATGGCATATCATCACGCGGTAGCGTGTATCTCATCCGCTTTGACGAGCATATCTCGTCAAAGCGAGTATATCATCAGCCGTAGGCTGTATCCTCTTTCGCAATGATGATATACAACGGAAAGCCGTTGGTGATATACACGGCTCCCGCCGTGATTTAGTGCAAAATCCTTGTAATCTTCACGATTTTATGATATACTAATCTCGGAAAGGCGGTGGGGATGTGAAGAGCAATAAAGCGATAATTTCAAAATGGTTTATAGCTGTAATCTTGGGGCTTTTATCGATTATTATTGGTGTAATTGGAATTATTTTGACGCAAGTAGAGCTTGCTATTTTCTTTATTTCAATAGGAATTATTGTTGATGCGTGGTTTGTCGCATTTGTACCTCATAGCTTTTTGTTTGATAATGAAAAAATAGAGATATTATACGTTTTTAAGAAAAGATTCATTTACTTGAATGGTATAAAAAACTGCGAATTGCAGGAAAGTGGAATCAGAAATTATCCGTGGGGATTTTACTATCATATTATTACAAATAAACCTGATTGGCGTGAGATTAAAATTCCTCAAACCGATATAGTTGATTATTGGCTTAACAAGCATCTAAAAAGGAAATAATTTTGACTTTATCCCAAATTGCACCCATGGGAGTTCGAATCCTTATTACAAAACGCAAAAAATATCTTTTTCGTAGCCCATCTACAAAAAATCCTGAAAGCAAATACTTTCAGGATTTTTTCATTTGTGCCGTAAGGCACAACATCGTTTGCGTGGCACACGCAACATCATTTGAGCGTTAGCTCAACATCATTGCCGCCCGTGGCACAAATGAACGAGGTTGCGACAAGTCGCAAATGATGTGGGCTATCGCCCAACGATGTTACACCTGCGGCGTAAATGATGTTGCGCTTCGCGCAAACGGAATCGTAACCATTTGTTCGGTTCGCTGATTTATAGTTGATTTTTAAGCGAAAGTATGATATAATTGGTTTGAGAAGGGCGGTGTAAACATGAGAAAACATATTACCAGCATTTTTATCCTT
The DNA here is from genome assembly GCA_017504945.1 of Clostridia bacterium. Taxonomy (GTDB): domain Bacteria; phylum Bacillota; class Clostridia; order Oscillospirales; family RGIG5299; genus RGIG5299. The sequence continues at coordinate 3,642 of JAFVQJ010000028.1, read as the reverse complement.
CTTTGCTTTATTACGTGTTTTGCGGGTTGTGCGTATACCACCGATGAAAATGTAATCTTCGATAAACGTAATAACGAACAATATGTGTTATATCAAGGAAATGAATACTATAAAACCTCTCTTTTTACAGCGACTGTATCTTATGGACAAGTAAATGAAAACGATGTCGAATTGGGATATTATTACAGTTTCCCGTTTTCCACAAAATTTTATTCCGATACATCAAAGAATCCTATTTTCATATACTCGGTTGGCGGAGACACCAATCTCTATTTAAAAGAAGATTATGACCATAAGTCAGATATTTACATCATAGAAAATACCTCTCAAACCATTGTTTTTGCAGAAATGTTGACTACATCTGATTGTAATTATGATGATTTTCAGAATCTTGGAGAAGCGATAGAACTGGTTATAAGCTTGAAAAATCATCCTAATATGAAATTGTCATTGCAATTGGTTAGAAAAAACAATATTTGGTATGCAATAGATGCCAACAAAGAGAGTTATGTTGTTTCACAATCTTTTTTAGATTTGCTATACGAGATCGATATAATCCCAAGTACAAATTGATTGTTGTGCAACTCCGTGGGAGTTCGAATCCTAGTGACACCCCTTGAAAAATATCTTTTCCGTTGCTTTTATACAAAAAACGACAATCTTCGAAAGAAGGTTGTCGTTTTTACTTTTTCACTCTTCACTCTTCCCTCTTCACTCTTCTCTTTCATCCTTTACTTCTTCACTTTTCACTCTTCACTCTTCACTAAAAAAACGCTCCCCTCGCCTTCCTTTCGGTCGGCAAGGGGACTTGTTTTTCGCAAATTGCAAATAATTCTTGTCAATTAGTCGATATGGAGCGTTTCGCCCGACTCGATCTTATAGCATTTGCCATCTCTATCAAACCAGACGGTTTTGTTCGTTGGATTATATACGATCACGCCGTCCGCGCTGTAAATCAAAGAACGGTAGGCGGCGATATATTCGTAGATCTCCATATTTGTTGCGTACCAGATATCCTCTTTACCCGCAAGCTTTTCGCAGATCTCCTCTAAAAGCTCCCAGTTGCCGTCACGGTCAAACTCGTGGGCATGCCCGTAAAGATAGAAGAGACGCGGGGTGCGGGCGGCGCAGTAACACTTCGAGGGCGAAAGATCGAGTGTCAAAAACGCATGGATATAATTCATAAGCTCGGGATTTTTATGATGCGCCGTCGGCACCCAGTTGAGGAAATCATCCGGCAGAGCAAAGTTTGTGTTATCTCCGCCCACCGTGCGCGCGTAAGCAATATCCAATTCCTCAAGGAAAGGGCGGATGCGCGCATACTCCGTGGGAAATCTGACTTTATTCACAGCGCGGTCAGGAAACGCCATGCCGCGCACGATGACACCAAATTCCTGTTCCAGTCCCAAGCGGCAATTGAGCGTTTCGCGAATTCCCTCGATGCTTCTCGCCACATCAAGACCGCGGTGATATTCTCCGTGCGTTGCAATCTCGTGGCCTTTGGCGAGGATCTCGGTGCGGATAAAATCCTTCGTCAGCCCTTCCTCGTTTATCACACGCGAGGAAAGAAGATTGAAGGTGCATTTCAGCCCATAGCGGTTGAGAGTTTCGGCAAGGCGCACATCCGACTGCGATCCGTCGTCATAGCTAAAGGTGACTGCCTTGGCAAGTCCGCCGGGATAACGCATAAACTCGTATCTGTACATGGTTTTTCTCCTTGAAAGTCTTTTTTTTCCTTCATTATAGCACGCGCGCCCGCGCTTGTCAAGAGAAGCACGGGCGCAAGGACGAAAAAAGCAAGGGGCGAAAGCCTTTTTATAAAAGCGCATCTGCTCGCCGAAAACAGAAATGAAAAGCCTTACGCTTCTGCGGCTTGACAAGTGCCGCTTTGTGTGGTATACTTTTTCGTACAAAAGAATAACACGATTCAGCAGGGCGGTATCGCCCTCTCGTGGCTAAAATTGTATTTTCGGTTTCGGCAAATACGGAAGCCACGGATAAGGAAATAACGGTGAAAATCCGTAGCAACAGCCATTACCGTAACTCCGCATACCTCGCGGTCAAGTCGGAATGCTTATCGGCTCGTGCAGATGAAAGGCTCTTGGGCAAGGAAGAGCGCGGACAATGGAAAATGCGGCGGGGCAGGACGGCGCGTTTTCGTTTGGTTGCGCTCCGAGAGGGGCGCTTTTATTTTATCCTTTTGAAATACAAAAAACCGAAAGGATAGTAGAAAAAATGAAACAAACAAAATCCATCGTACTCGTATCTCTTTTACTCGCGCTTCTTCTCTGCCTCACCGCCTGCTTCGGCAGTACCTACGACGCTTGGAAGGATGCGATCTACAAGGAGGATGCCACCGTTGGCGACGGCGCTACCGCCGTGCGCGTGGAGGTCTGCGCGCAGGACAAAACGGTTGCCATCACCCTAAAAACCGACGAAGCAACGCTCGGCGCGGCACTTTTGGCCGAAAACCTAATCACGGGCGAGGAAGGGCCGTACGGCCTCTACGTTAAGACCGTGAACGGCATACTTGCCGACTACGATACGGACCATACCTACTGGGCGCTCTATATTGACGGAGAATACGCGCTCACGGGCGTGGACACCACGCCGATCGAGGCGGGCAAGGTATACCGCCTTTCGAAAGATAAGGGCTAAAATATGACGAAGAAAGAAAAAAGCGCCGTCACCGTGCGCGATATGGCGGTCTTTTCCATGCTCGCCGCGCTGATGTTTGCATCCAAGGTCATTATGGACGCTCTGCCAAACGTTCACCTGCTCGGAATGTTCATTATGGTGTATACGCGCGTTTATCGCGTGAAGGCGCTGATCCCCCTCTACCTATTTATATTTATGACCGGGCTTTACGGCGGCTTCGGCCTTTGGTGGATCCCTTATCTTTATATTTGGGCGATCCTCTGGGGGGTGACGATGCTACTCCCGCGCCGTATGCCGAGAGGCGTTTGCGCGGCGGTATTCCCTGCCGTTTGCTGTCTTTTCGGACTTCTCTACGGCGTGCTTTACGCACCCGCGCAGGCACTCCTTTTCGGCCTCGATTTTCACGGCATGCTTGCATGGATCGCGGCGGGACTCCCCTTCGATCTGATGCACGGCATCGGCAACCTCTTTGCAGGCCTTCTGATCCTGCCGCTTTCCGAGCTCCTTTATAGGATGGAAAGAAAAAAAGACTAAAGCGGGGGTATAGCCACCCATCTGAAAGGCTTTATAAGAAGAGCGCGCCACAGCGTACCTGCCATATAGCAGGTACGCAACGAAATTTGCCCTTGCGGGCAAGTGAAATCGCTTCGCGGTGAAATATTTGCTTCGCAAATGTGAAATGTTCGCTACGCGAACGTTGGCAAATTTCATTTCACATCGAGCAAAGCGAGATATTTCACAATGTGCGAGTAGCACATTATTTCACGTTTTGCGAAAGCAAAACATTTCACTACATGCGTTTGTGACCACAAATGCAGTGCTTGCTAAGACTAAATTAAGGACTACAAAAGCTTATGGCTATTTTGCAAACAAACAGGTTTGCAAAAACAAAAGGCTCCCTTGTGTAAAGGGAGGCTTTTTACCTCACGGAAGGTAATTGCATAGGCTTTTGATATGAAAATGTCAAAAGTGCCTTTGCGTTGC
>JAFVQJ010000027.1 GCA_017504945.1 Clostridia bacterium | reverse complement strand
CTCTCCGGGTGTAAGTTCTACGCCGGTAATATCTATTATCTTTCTTGGTATATCATTATTGTTCATATATTCCCCCCTCAGTATATAAAAAAGTGCGCCCCAAAAGGAACGCACCGAAAAAATGCTTCCCCTCAGTTTGTTGTCACACAAATGCTCTCCCAACGAAGGTATGAGGAAAAGGAGAAAACACTTTTTACCAAAAGTATTTTCCCTTCGTTGGTTAGAACATATGCAATTTGTGTGACGAGTATATTTTACCACATCTCTGTCGGTTTGTCAATAAAGTTTGATAATTTGACAAAGACAAAGACAAAATTTGGTGTCTTTAATTAAGTCAGTGGTTGTCAAGAAAAAAAGGACGAGGAATTTTAACAATTCTTCGTCCTTTTCCTGTCGGTAGGTATTATTCAAATTGATACTGCTTTATCGCAGGTACCCCACCGCTCGCTCTTTTTATTCACCCTCGCTCTCGCACAGTAGAGAGACCTTCATGAGCGTTTCGCCCTCGCCGACGTATACGTTTGCGATCTTTTTCATGGTTTCTTGCCCAAAGTTATTCGGATCGTAGATGGCAACGGTCGGCATGCCGATGCGCGCGGCGGTTTCCAGCGCAACGAGCGAATCCTCGAATACCCAAGTATCCCCGATATCTTTTCCGAGATACTCTGCCGCCGCAAGGAAAACGTCCGGCTCTTCCTTTCCCTTCCCGATCGCGCCGCACGAAAACACCGCCGAAAAATATGGCTTAAGTCCAAGATGCTCTATCACAAGCGTGACGAGCGCGGGCACGGTCGCCGAAGCGATGCACATCTTCACACCCTTCGCCTTCAAATACTTCAAAAATTCGAGCGCACCGGGCTTCATCTGCACCTCGTGCGAATAAAACTGCGCCAAAAGATGCTCCGCCTCGGCGTGCAGCGCGTCACCGCTCTCGGCGATACTATAATTTTTGTGGATCAGGTGCATGGCATCCCTCAAGGTGAGAGTTCGCACGCGCTTTTCGTCCTCTGCAGAGGGCCGAAAGCCCCCGTCCCCCAAATATTTTTCTCCAAACCGCGACCACATCACGTCCCACATGATCAAAGAATTGATCAGCGTTCCGTCCATATCAAAAATCGCCGCCTTGATCTTCATAAAACAATTCTCCTTTTTTTGCGCGCGATGTAACGCCCTTTACGCAAGACGTAACGGCATTTGCGCGCAGCATAACGGTCTTTTCGCTTTCTTTTTCACCATTATACCATATCGAAAAGTGCGTTGCAAGCCGTTATAAAATTTTCTTTTTCCCGCGGGATAAAAACAAAAAAACACGCGCCGCTTCTTTGTTTTTTGCTAAAAAGAACGCGGAAGAATATTTTTTTAAAAAATCTCTTGACAAATCGGTTTTCATTTGCTATAATAGTTAAGCGCAATTGAAGCGGAAGCTTAGCTCAGTTGGGAGAGCATCTGCCTTACAAGCAGAGGGTCAGGGGTTCGAGCCCCTTAGCTTCCACCATATAAGAGCGTGCAGGAGCATCTCCTGCACAGTCTCTTTCAAACGGCTTGGTAGCTCAGTTGGTTAGAGCGCTAGCCTGTCACGCTAGAGGTCGTGGGTTCGAGCCCCATCCGAGTCGCCACTTCAAAGACAGTTATTGGCTCGAACAGAGTCGGTAGTGAATGATATGCCGGTGGCATATCAGAGCCGACGGCGACCAAGGCGCGTAGTCCGCGCCGCGAATCGAGCCCCATCCGAGTCGCCACCCCTTTAAAATATAAAT
>JAFVQJ010000026.1 GCA_017504945.1 Clostridia bacterium | reverse complement strand
TTACTTGTTTGTTATAATCAACTCAAAGTTGATTTAACGGGTCCATTCATTGTTCAATTCTCAAGGTCCGTGCCCCGCTCCGCTTCTCGCGGCGGGAGCTTTATTGTACCACACTTTACAGCATTTTGTCAAGCACTTTTCAAAACTTTTTTATTCTTTTTTCAAAGTTTTTTTAAAGCTTCTTTTTTGCTCTGCCTTTTGCTGCCTTTCGCGGCGCAACGTGTAATATTATACTCTCTTATTTTGGTTTTGTCAAGCGTTTTTTGAAAGTTTTTTTATTTTTTATTTTGCCCGAAAATCGGGCAGGAAATCGACGTGAAATCATGGCAAAAGAGCACATTATAATATGTATTATATTTTTCAAAAAATAGCAAACATCTTTTTCAGATGCTTGTTTTCTACTGCTTTACCGTTATATCCCGCTCGCCGAGATATTCGTAATCGTTTGTTTTGAGTATTTCTGTGGCTTCCTTTATAAGCTTTGCCGCGTTTTCCTTTAAAACCGTGACGGTAATGCTTATTTTGTCGGTGTATTCCACCTCGATGTCGACTGTGTAATCCGTTATCTGTGCGCGAAGTCTTTCGGCTGTTCCGTAGTCGGTTTCGAATTTATAAAGCTCGCATCTTTCGACCTTTGCCGGAACAGCTGCCTCCACCGCTCCCTTTGCCGCGTCGGTGTACGCCTTCACAAGGCCGCCCGTTCCGAGAAGTATGCCTCCGAAATAGCGGGTGACTACCACCAAAACGTCGGTCAGCTCCTCCTTGCGAAGATAATCGTAGATGGGAAGTCCCGCCGTTTTTTTCGGCTCGCCGTCGTCAGAATATCCCGTATTGCTCCCTATTATGTAAGCATAGACGTTATGGCGCGCCTTTCTGTGCTCGGCGCGTATTGAAGCTATTGTCGCGTTTGCCTCATCAACGCTTTTAACGGGAAAAGCACAGCCGATAAATCGGCTGTGCTTGACTTCTATCTCATATACAGAATTTTGCAATACCGTTCTTTTGTTATCCATATACGCGTTTATTCCAATATTTAAGATTTGCCGCATAGTCTATACCTATCATAGATCTGCCGCCGACGTTAAGATATTGCCAGCTTCCGTCAACGGGGATCCTTCCGAGATCAAACTCAAAGCCGAGATAGGTGGGTGACTTGATGATATAGTTCATAAGCTCGCTTTTTGAGAAGGTAGTCCTTATCTCGCCGATATATTTCTCGCAAAGCGATATGATCTCATTTATCGGAAGCGTTGCAAGCTTTTCTATCGCCTTCATCAAAACGGTGCGCTGACGCTCGGTTCTTCTGAAATCGCCGCCGGTCGTATAGCGCATTCTTGCATAGGCAAGAGTATCTACTCCGTTTGCATGTATTACACCGCCGTTTTTATAAAGCTTTACATCTTCCTCTGTCATTGCTCCGCGGGCAATTCTTGCGGGGAATATCCACTCGCAAGCGTAATTATATTCGTCAGCGGTAAGGGTGATATCCAAGCCGCCTATATCGTCAATAAAGCTTGTAAAAATCCCAAAGTTTACCGTAACGTATCTGTCGATGGTAATTCCGAGATTATGCTTTATCGTTTTCATAAGCAAGCTTTCGCCGCCGTAGGCATACGACGCGTTTATTCTGTTATAGGTATCGACCTGAGGAACGTAAACGTAAACGTCACGCATTATTGAGGTAACGACTATCTTTTTTCGAGTTTCGTTTATCGTTATTATCATCATCGAGTCGGTCCTGCCGCGAAAATCAAGACCTCTCGAATCCGAACCTACCAAAAGCACGTTCGTGACCTTATCCTTTGACGAAACGATAGGCAATTTATTTCCGATATTGCCCGACGCTATCGGCTGATAGCTTGCGAGTATATCGGAATCGGTATCGGGCTCACTCGAGAGAGATTCGTTCGGATCCTCGGGTATAAAGCTTACGATATAATCGTCGCTCGAGGGATCGACGTATTCAACGTTTCCGAGCATATCGTCTATGACGAAATACGCCGTGCTTATTACAAGCATCAGCACAAGCAGTACCGATACTATCGCGTTGACTATACCCTTGATCCTTCTTCTCGTCCTTTTTGTCATCTTAACACCTTAATTATTTTGCGCGAGCCGTTATTTCCTCTTTAAGCTCTGCCGCAAACAATTCTGCATTTTTTGCACCGAGGTCGCCACCCTTGCGGCTTCTTACCGAAACGGTTCCCTCTGCTACTTCTTTATCGCCTACGACTATCATATAAGGTATCTTGGAGAGCTGTGCCTCTCTGATACGGTAGCCTATCTTTTCATTTCTGTTGTCAAGCTCGGCACGAATTCCCATATCCTTAAGTATTCCGTAAACCTTAGCCGCATATTCATCCTGCTTTTCGGAAATGGGAAGGACCACTGCCTGAACGGGTGAGAGCCAGGTGGGAAATGCTCCTGCGAAATGCTCGGTGATAACACCGATAAATCTTTCGATAGAACCGAAAACAACGCGGTGTATCATAACGGGGCGGTGTTTTACTCCGTCCTCGCCGGTATATTCAAGCTCAAATCTTTCGGGAAGCTGGAAATCGAGCTGAACGGTGCCGCACTGCCAGGTTCTGCCGATGCAATCTTTAAGATGGAAATCGAGTTTGGGACCGTAGAATGCGCCGTCGCCCTCGTTCAATATAAAGTCCTTACCCATATCGGTGATGGCTGCCTTAAGAGTTTCCTCTGCAAACTGCCAATCGGCAAGCTCGCCCATATGGTCCTCGGGCATGGTTGAAAGCTCTATCTGATATTCAAGACCGAAGAGGTTATAGACCTCATCGAAAAGCTTAACGACGTTTTTGATCTCGTCCTTCATCTGATCGCGTGTCATAAAGATATGAGCATCGTCCTGAGTGAAGCATCTTACTCTGAAGAGTCCGTGAAGTGCGCCGGAAAGCTCGTGACGGTGAACAAGACCGAGCTCGCCCACTCTCATGGGAAGCTCACGGTATGAGTGAGGCTCTGCGCCGTAGATGAGCATACCGCCGGGGCAGTTCATCGGCTTTATTGCGAAATCCTCCTCGTCGATAACGGTGGTGTACATATTGGCTTTATAATGCGCCCAATGTCCGCTTCTCTCCCAGAGTCTTCTGTTTAATATCATCGGAGAGGATACCTCGACGTAGCCGTACTTTTTATGTACCTCACGCCAATAGTCGATAAGGGTGTTTTTGAGTACCATACCCTTCGGCAAGAAGAAGGGGAATCCGGGGCCCTCCTCGGTGATCATAAAGAGGCCGAGGTCTTTGCCGATCTTTCTGTGGTCGCGCTTCTTTGCCTCCTCGACCATGGTGAGATAAGCCTCAAGCTCCGACTGCTTGGGAAATGCGGTGCCGTAGACGCGCTGGAGCATCTTGTTGCTTGCATCGCCTCTCCAGTAAGCACCGGTAACGTTGGTTATCTTAACCGCCTTGATATCGGAGGTCTTTGCAAGATGGGGACCTCTGCAAAGGTCGGTGAAATCGCCCTGCTTATAGAACGAGATAGCCTCGCCTTCGGGGAGCTCGTTGATAAGCTCGACCTTATAGGGCTCTTCTCTCTCCTCCATGAATTTAACGGCATCCTCTCTTGAAAGCTCAAAGCGCTCTATGGGAAGTGCCTCCTTGATGATCTTCTTCATTTCAGCCTCGATAGCCTCGCAAGCCTCGGGGGTGAAGGGAGTTTCCACGTCAAAATCGTAATAGAAGCCGTTGTCGATAGCGGGGCCTATCGTGAGCTTTGCGCTCGGATAAAGTCTTTTTACCGCCTGTGCCATAACGTGAGCGGCGGTGTGACGGTAGACCTTTTTGCCCTCCTCATCCTCAAAGGTGAGAGCGGTAAGCTCGCAGCCCTCTGCGGGAAGCACGGTGGACGTTGCCGCGACCTCGCCGTTTATCATAACGGCAAGAGTGTTGCGAAGAAGTCCCTGCGAAATTCTTCCAACTACGTCTGCCGCGGTCTCGCCCGCGTTGTATTCAACGGTATTTTTGTTTTTCAAAATCGCTTCTGCCATAATATTTTCTCCATTCCGCCCAAAAGGGCTAAACAGTTATATTCAAAGTTATTTGCTTTTTCTCGAAAGCCTTCTCTTAAACGCCGTTACCTTCTTTTTCTCGTCGGCGGTCATTTCCGCCTTTTTAAGAAGATCGGGACGTTTTTTCGCCGTTTCGAAAAGCGACATCTCTCTGCGCCACTTTTCAATGTTTTTGTGATGACCCGAAAGAAGCACCTCCGGCACTCTTTTGCCGTTATACTCCTCGGGACGAGTGTACTGCGGATATTCCAAAAGGCCGTTATAGTGGCTTTCGCCCTTAAAGCCCTCTTCCTCCGCAAGCACTCCCTTTACGGTGCGTGATACCGAATCGACCAATATCGCCGCGGGAAGCTCGCCTCCCGTAAGAACGTAGTCGCCTGCCGATATCTCAAGGTCGATATGCTCCATAATTCTCTCGTCGATACCCTCGTAGTGACCGCAAAGAATGATAAAGCCTTCTCTTTCGGAAAGCTCGTTTACCAGCTCCTGCGAAAGCACTCTGCCCTTCGGCGACATATAGACGACAAGCGGCTCATTTTCAAAGGAGCGCTTTCTGTCCTCTATCGCGTCGATAACGGGCGGCGCCATCATCACCATTCCGCAGCCGCCTCCGTAGGGGTAATCGTCTACCCTCTTGTGACGGTCCTTCGAGTAATCGCGAAGATTAACCGCGTTTATTTCAATTATTCCTTTTTTTCTTGCTCTGCCGATTATGCTCTCGTTAAATACCGTTTCGAGCATATCGGGGAAAAGCGTTAAAACGTCGAACCTCATCAGTCAAACAACCCTTCAAGGGGAGTAAAGGTGAGAGTGCCTTTTTCAAGGTCGATTTCAATATCGCAGCTCTCGATTGCGGGAAACATTACCTCTTTGCCGTTTTCATCGCGCACGGTGTAGACGTCGCTCGAGCCGGCACGGTAGATATCGGTTATCTTTCCGTAGCCCTTTCCCTCGCGGTCAAAGACCGAAAGCCCCAAAACGTCGTCGGTAAAATAGACGCCTTTGGGAAGCTTTACCTCGCTTCGCGATACGTAAACCGTTTTATTTCGCATGCTCTCGGCGGTATTCATATCGTTTACTCCGAGAAGCTTGACGATTATTGCGTTTTTATGCTGTCTTGCAGAATTTATGCGAAAGCTCTGCCCGTTTTCACCGACAGTAATATTTTCGGCGCGTGAGACGACCGCGAAGTCGCCAATTATTTTTACCTCGCCCTTTATGCCATGAGCGGACACTATCCTTCCGCAATCAATAAATTCCTTCATAGCTTTTCCTTTTTTTGCTTTTAGTGCTGTTTGTCAGACCACCCCGTTACCCACGGGGCAGTCTGACTCAAATTACCGGTTACTTTAAGCGCGGCGTTATTCCTTTTCGATTATTTCTACGTTGACCTTTTTGCCCGCTTTAGTGGCAGCCGAACGCATAACTACTCGAATAGCTCGTGCTATTTTGCCTTGCTTTCCGATGATCCTTCCCATGTCGTCCTTATCGACCGAAATTTTGAACTCGACATCTTCTCCCGATTCTTCTTCGGTGATAACCACACCCTCGGGATTTTCGACAAGTGACTTGACAAGGTACTCAAGTAAATCCTTCATAATATGACCATGCCTTTCACACAAAGCATCGGTTTACCGATTTCCGATATCCGATTCACATTTTAGTCGATAACGCCGTTCTTCTTAAGAAGAGCCTTAACGGTAACAGTGGGCTGAGCACCGTTTTTGATCCAATCTGCTGCCTTCTCGGTATCGATCTTTACCTCTGCGGGATCAGTGAGAGGATTGTAGGTACCGATCTCCTCGATGAATCTTCCGTCTCTGGGGAATCTCGAGTCTGCAACTACGATTCTGTAGAAGGGAGCCTTCTTTGCGCCCATTCTTCTGAGTCTGATTTTAACTGCCATCTTTTTCACCTCCGAAAAAAACATTTATTGTATTTTACCGCCTTCTGCTTTGCAAAAAGCGACTAAAATCCCATTTTGGAAAAATCTACGCCGCGGGGCATTTTGCCGCCCTTCATTCCCGGCATATTCATCATACCGCTTTTGTTCATCTTCTTCATCATCTCTTTGATCTGCTTGTAAGACTTCAAAAGACGGTTGACCTCCTCGACGGTGTTTCCCGAGCCGAGCGCAATTCTTTTTCTGCGCTTGCCGTCGATTATCTCGGGCTTTCTTCTTTCCTTTTTGGTCATCGACTGGATTATCGCCTCATATCGAAGGAACTGACGCTCGTCGATATTTGCCGATGCCAACGCCTTTTTATCAACACCGGGTACGCTCTCCAAAAGCGACCTGATATTTCCCATTTTCTTGAGCTGACGTATCTGCGAGAGGTAATCGTCAAGGTCAAAGACGTTTGCGCGCATCTTTTCCTCGAGCTTTTTCGCCTCTTCCTCATCGATGGCTTTTTCAACCTTTTCGATGACGGAGAGCACGTCGCCCATTCCCAAAATTCTGTTTGCCATGCGAGAGGGGTTAAACTCCTCGAAATCGCCGAGCTTTTCGCCCGTGCCCGCAAATTTTACCGGCTTGCCCGTTACGTAGAGAACCGAAAGTACCGCGCCGCCTCTGGTATCGCCGTCGAGCTTGGTAAGGATAACGCCCGTAATGTCAAGCAGCTCGTTGAAGCTCTCGGCTACGTTTACCGCATCCTGACCGGTCATCGCGTCGACAGTAAGGAGTATCTCGTCGGGCGAGATCTTCGATTTTATATTTTTGAGCTCCGCCATCATATCCTCGTCGATATGAAGACGGCCCGCAGTATCTATAAATACAACGTCGTTTCCGTGCTTTTTTGCATGCTCTACCGCTTCGGAGGCTATCTTTACCGCGTCGTTGCAGCCGTCTATCGTAAATACGGGAACTCCGCACTTCTCTCCGAGCTTCTGGAGCTGAAGGATAGCGGCGGGGCGGTAGATATCGCAGGCGACCATTAAGGGACGTCTTCCCTGCTGCTTATAGAGGTTTGCAAGCTTTGCAACGTGGGTGGTCTTACCCGTACCCTGAAGGCCGACCATCATAATGACGGTGGTGCCGTTGTTTTTAAGCTTTATTTTCTGATTTTCCGAGGTCATGAGCAGTGCCATTTCCTCGTTTACTATCTTTATTACCTGCTGGGCGGGAGTGAGGCTCTTCATGACCTGCTCGCCCACTGCTCGCTCGCTTACCTTTTTGACAAACTCCTTTACCACCTTGAAGTTTACGTCAGCCGACAGAAGCGCAAGCTTTATCTCGCGCATTGCCTCCGATACGTCGGTCTCGGTGAGCTTGCCTTTATTCTTAAGCTTTTTAAAAACAGCCGTAAGCTTTTCCGAAAGGCTGTCAAAACCCATAATGAAACACCTCAGTAGCTAATTTCGTCTATCGTGCTGAGAATATCGTTGGCTCTTGAATTTATGTCGAGCACCATACTCGTTTTCGAGTTGATCTCCTTGATCTCCTCAATTTTTTCCTTTATCTTGCTTACCTTCACAAGAGTTTCCTGCATTCTGGCAACAAGACCAAGACGCTCCTCGTAGTTTCTTAGCTGTTCCTCGCCGCGCTTGATGCTGTCGCGCACGCCCTGACGGGTGATCTGATTCTGAAGCGCTATTTCGCCGAGCGACATATCGTCCTCGTAATAAGCAAGCATGGTATCACGCTGTTTTTCGGTGAGAAGCTCTCCGTAAAAATCAAGAAGCATCGGTATATTTAAGTCTTTTTCGTACATTTGCCCGGTCCTTCCTTCCCCATTTTTTATATTACCGAAACATTATACCACCAACCGACTCAAATGTCAAGTGTTTTTACTTGACATTTATTGGTTTTTGACCTTTAAAATGATGTTTTTTAAGGTTGTTTTTTCGAAAAAATATTTAATTTTCAATTTAATTAAAATTATGCTTGACATATTTTTTCTTTTTTGCTATAATGTTTAGGCTATGTGGTGGGTGTAGCCCAGCTGGTTAGAGCGTCGGATTGTGGTTCCGAATGTCGTGGGTTCGAATCCCATCTCCCACCCCAAACAAAAATCCGTTCACGTAAGTGAGCGGATTTTTGTTTATACTATTCATCAAAAATAACGTATCTTTAAAAGAGGTGAGCCGTGTGGAGCTTCTTACCGTAGCGGATTTTGAAGAAATTTACGAAATACTCGAGAACAGCTTTCCCGAAAACGAGCGCAGAGGGAAGGAACGTCAGCGCGCTCTTTTTTCCGACGGACGCTACCGCGTTTACGGCAAAAAAGAGGATGGCAGGCTCGTGGCATTTATTGCCGTTTGGGAACTTTCAAAAGTCAATTTTATCGAGCATTTTGCCGTATCGCCCTCGCATCGCGGCAAGGGTATGGGAAGAGAGCTTTTGCTCGAGCTTACCGGCGGCATGGGCGGGCGTTTTTGTCTTGAGGTCGAGCCGCCCGATTGCGACATTGCAAAAAGGCGCATCGCCTTTTACGAAAGATGCGGCTTTTTCTTCCACGGCTACGACTACACACAGCCCCCTATGGATATTGGCAGAGAGGCAATTCCGCTTCGGATAATGACAAGCTTCCCCTCCCTTTCGGAAAATGATTTCAAAGCCTTGCGCGACCTGCTTTACAGGGAAATTTACAAGGTTATATAAACAAACGGCACCCAATGGGTGCCGTTTGAATTTTTATTATCCGTTATTTCCGCAGCCGCCGTTTTCCTTTACCTCGACCTGAATCAAAGAGAAGTCGAAATTATTGGGGTCGGCGCCGTTGATGCTGTTTATCTGTATGCCCTGACATATAGCCGAACCGTAGGAGCTTGCGGTAAATCCAACACTTGCTCTGCCGTAAAAGCCCTTCATTATTCCCTCTACCGTTGCAACCTCGGTTCCGTTTACCTTGACGGTGAGGTTCTTGCCGGAGGCGATTACGTTAAGCTCGATATTGGCGTTTTCCTTGGCGTTTATTCCCTCTATCTTTATCGGCTCGTTAACAGGTCCCTCAATATCTCCGAACGACGCATTGGCTATGCTGCCCGAGGGAATTATATAGAGGTTTTTGGTGCCGTCCATCGCTTCATCATCGGTAATGCGGATAGCAAGCCAGCCGTCGTCGTTTATCATTGCGGAGGCACTGCCGTTTACCATACTGTTTACGGGATTTACCGAAAATACAACGGAAAAGCCTCTCAAATAGTCAGGTCCGCCCGTGGGGATATTTCCAACCGGCACCCTCACGTCGAGAGTCATATCTATATTTCTCACTTTTATGGCTTTCTTCGTCATTACGCCTATTCCGCCAAACCCCGCGGAGCTCAAAACGAAGCGGTTATCGTTAAGAAGATAAAGCTGACCCACGCTCTCGGGCGGCAGACACATTTCCCATATATCGCCGTTAAGAGTTACCTCGTTTTCAGCATCCTTTTCAAGAGTGGCTTCAGACTCGTTTGCCGCAACGCCGTTTATTGTTTTAACGGCGGTGTTTTCAATTCCCGCAGAGCCGTAGGCAGACGCCATAAAGTTCAAAAATACCTTGCCGTTAAAGGCATCGGCACAGCCCTCCGCCGTAATAAGAAGAGCGCCGTTGAACCAGAATTCGATATCATTTCCGTTTACCTTTATTGAGAGAGTCTCGTCGACCTCGTTATTGGAATTAAAGCCGTCTATCGAAACCACCTCGGTATTTTCAGCCTCCGAATATGCGGTGAAAACGCCTGCAACGTTCAAGCGTGCCATCTTGGTGCCGTCAAACGCGTTGGTATCGTAAATGCGAAGCTCAATATAATCGGCAAGCGAGGGCAAGGTGCTTGCGCCGTGCTTTTTAACGCAGGTCATCGCCTCGTTTGTGAGAACGACCGCAAAATATCTGTGAACCTCGGATCCCTCACCGGTGGGGCAAACCACTCCCGTGGTGACGTCAAGCCCAAGGTCGATGGGATTTTCGCTATCGAGCTTATACATTTTTTTGCTGCCTACGCCGTAGCCGTCCCAGCCGATAGCGGTTAATAAAAACTGACCGTCGTCGGTAACGGTGAGGCTTCCGTTCCTACTTTCCTCTCCGCTGTTTTCCAAAACGGTCCAGCCCTCCGAAAGCTCGGCGCCAAAGACGTTGAGAGTTGAAGCAAGGCTTATTAAAAGTATTACCGAAAGAACCACTGCAATTATTTTTTTCATAATATCGTCGCCTTTCATTTTCATAATTTAATTATATATGCCGTTTTTTGCCTTGTCAACCTTTTTTTGAATTTTAAAAAAATAAAAAGGGCCGCATAAAGCGACCCTCTTTAAAAAGGAACAATGACAAATTATTTCTTGTAGTAGGTTCTTGCGCCGTCAACGGGAAGGGTAGCGCCACAGATGTACTCAGCTTTATCGGAGCAAAGGAATACTGCTGCGTTTGCGATATCGATGGGCTTACCAACGTGACCGACGGGCTGCTTCTTGCCGTACTCTGCAACCTTCTCGTCGGTGTCGTATCTCTGACGGAAGAGGTCGGTGTCGATAACAGCGGGCTGAATGATGTTGGCACGGATACCCTTGTCTGCATAAGCGTTAACGAGAGTCTTAACGATACCCTCTGCTGCGCTCTTTGCTGCGGGATAGCCAACGGAGCCGCCGCCACCGTTTACGGTGCAGTTGGTAGTGATCATGAGGATCTTGCCGCATTTCTTCTCAAGCATGTAGGGAAGAACTTCTCTGGTGCAGTAGAAGGGACCGTCAGCCATAACGCCCATGGTCTTTCTCCACATAGCGGTGGGCATATCCTCGATGGTGGAAACGGGGGTGATACCTGCGTTGTTAACGAGGATATCTACGCCGCCGAATTTCTCGTTTGCTGCTGCAACCATTGCCTTGACCTGATCTTCGTTGGAAACGTCTGCCTCGCAAGCGATAGCTTCTACACCGTAGCTCTTGAGCTCTTCAAGAAGAACGGGATAAGCCTCGAGGTCTGCGGGGAAAGGAACGTAGTTGATAACGATGTTAGCGCCTGCTTTTGCCATCTGACGTGCGATCTCAGCGCCGATGCCTCTTGCGGAACCGGTGATAAGAGCAGTCTGACCTTTAAGTGAAATTTCAAACATTTTAATATCTCCTTTTTCAAAACGAGATGCCACTCATAGAGTATGGGTGGCATCGTCTGTTCGTTATAAAGTAATTATCTGAGTGATGCCTTAAGAGTTGCTTCCCAACGCTCGAGGATCTCTGCTGCATCTGCGGGGGTGGTGATCAGCGGAGGTTTAATCTTAAGGATGTGCTTTCTGAAGCCGCCGGTGCCGAGGATAAGGCCGTTCTCAACTGCAGTGGATTTGATCTTGGCTGCTGCGGGATGTGCTTCCTTGGTTACGGGATCTGCAACCATTTCAACACCGATGTGTAAACCTGCCTGACGTACATCACCGATTTCGGGATATGCGTTCATCATGGATTTTACGCCGTCGCCGAGGATCTTACCAACGTTTCTGGTGTTCTCGAGGAGGTTATCTCTCTCGATGATCTCGATCTGCTTAAGTGCGCAAACCTGAGAAACGGTGTTGTTAGCGAAGGTGTGAAGCTCTTCAGCGTTCATCTCGAAGCCCTTGAGGCCGTCGCGAAGGAGAACTGCTGCCATGGGGAAGCCTGCGCCGATTGCTTTACCGGTGCAGATGATATCGGGCTCTACGCCGAAGTAGTTGTAAGCGAACCACTCACCGATACGGCAGTAAGTCTGGATTTCGTCGAAGATGAGGAGGCAGCCGTACTTGTCAGCAAGTGCTCTTACGCCTTCGAGGTATCTCTTGGGAAGGATGATCTGTCCGCCGGAAGCCTGGATGGGCTCGAGGAGGATAGCTGCAACCTGACCTACAACTTCTCTCTGGATAGCATTTTCCATTGCTGCGAGGCAGTAGTCAACGCAATCCTCGGGATTGTTGGTCTTCTTCCACTGATAGGTGTAGGGATTGGGAACTCTGATGAAGAGGTCGTTAAGACCGTTTCTGAAGTTCATAACACCGGTGAACTTGCCGGAAGCCTGAGTAGAGGTCCAGGAAGCTGCTGCGGTGGTGAGGGAGTTGCCGTGATAAGCATCGTCAAGAACGATAACTTTTCTGGAGCCTTCAACGTTCTTAAGAGAAAGCTTAATAGCTGCTTCGATACCGAGACCGGAAGAAGCGGTGAAAGAAACTCTGTTGATGTGGGGAGGTGCGATTTCAGTAAGCTTCTTTGCAAGAGCGTATCTGATCTTGGTGTCGAAGCCCTGATGGATATGAGACTGGTTCTGCATGTGCTCGTAAACGATCTCGCGGATCTCCTTGTTTGCGTGACCGAGGTAGAGAGCCCAGCTCTGAGAAGTACAGTCGATGTAGGTTTTACCGTTGATGTCGGTAACTCTGATGCCGTCGCCGGTCTGAAGAGCGGTGGTGAAGGGGCTGCCGCCGCCAACCATAAGGTGCTCTTTTGCTGCTGCCATTTCTTCAGCAGACATGCCATAGACTTTTTCAAGTAATTTGTCCATTGTTGTTCCTCCTAAATTTTTTTGGTTTGTTAATATTATAAAGCACATTGTGCCTTAAGTCAAGCAAATTGAAAAAATTAATGTAAAATTAACTACTTTTAAACATAAATGAAATTTAAAGTTAATGCAAAAAGCAGTCAATTAGTAATTTATTCGGTAATTTCGGCGTTTTTGCGGTGTTTCTCACGCAAGGTCGCAAAGAATTGCTTCAAAAGCGCCGCGCACTCCTTGCCCAAAACGCCCGTAACTACCTCGGGCTTGTGGTTGTATTCCCTTTCGAAAAGAGTTGCCTTATTCTCAACTGCGCCGCCCTTTTCGTCCGACGCGCCGTAAACAAGCCTCTCTATTCTCGAGTTTATTACAGCTCCCGCGCACATCGGGCAGGGCTCGAGAGTTACATACATCTCTGCTCCTATAAGGCGCCAGCCGCCCAGCCTTTTGCACGCTCTGTTTATTGCCGTTATCTCGGCGTGGCAAAGGGCGTTTTTCTTTTTTTCGCGCTCGTTGTGACCGCGGGCGATTATCCTTCCGTCCTTCACTATAACGCAGCCGACGGGTACGTCGCCGCTCTTTAGCGAGAGCCTTGCCTGCGCTATCGCCGCCCTCATAAATTTTTCATCCCTCGTCATCACGCCGCACCGATACCCATAATAAAGGTAAGTATATCCGCTCCGAAGTTGGTGGTTATAAAGTTTATTACCGCCGCGCCGAGCATAAGGTAAAAGCCGACGGAGGTAAATACCGCCTTCATACTCTCGCCGAAGGAGAG
Source organism: Clostridia bacterium (assembly GCA_017504945.1). Taxonomy (GTDB): domain Bacteria; phylum Bacillota; class Clostridia; order Oscillospirales; family RGIG5299; genus RGIG5299. The sequence continues at coordinate 10,450 of JAFVQJ010000026.1, read as the reverse complement.
CGCGTCCTCGTCGCCCTTTATTTTAATTCCGTGGCGTATAAGATATACGGGCACGAGGCAGAGCATCGCAACGAATATAACTACCGTTACGGCACCGAACACGAGATTTACCGCAAGCTCCGGCAGATACTGCGAGAGGAGTGAGGGCAATATTGCGAAAAGATTGTTTACAAAGTGGGCGAAAACGCCTATCCATATACAATCGTATCTCACTACAAAATAGCCGAGCACCAGACCGAACACGAGTGAGCCGGGGATCTGCGTTACCGTGCCGTGCATAAGGCTGAAGGCAAGGCTCGAAACGAGTATTGCGGCGTAAGGCGCCGTTTTTCTCACTCTTGCGGTGGTAAAGCCTCTGTATGCAAACTCCTCGAAAATGCAGGGCATTACGGTAAGGCTTATTATATACAGCACGTTTGCCATAAGCGAGCTTCCGCTTTCGGGCGCCGAAAAATCGGGCACCGTCATATCAAGACCGAGCGCGGTAAGAAACGCAAGCACCATTGAAGCGATAACGTTGAAAACGTAGGATATGCCTATTGCAAACACGGTGCAGTAGAGCATTTTCGAAAATGTTACCTTCTTCATTCCTATAAGCTCGGTGAATTTGTATTTCGAGCGAATTATCCAGTAAATAAGCGGACCGACGGAGAGCATAAGCATATAAATGACGATATTCACCGCCTGCGCTATCGCGCCGTTTCCGCTGAAGAAGGTATCAATAAAATAGGCGTAGCTTTCATCGTTTGGCTGACCGCCCGACAGCGCAACGGTCAAGCCGTAAATAAACGCCGCCGCAAATGGCAAAATAAAGGTAAGCGCCGAACTGAAGAGCATATTTATTATCGGCACAGTATTTGAAAGAGAAATATCGCGCTTTATCTGTTTTTTTACAAAAGCCCTTTTCTGCGCCTCGAGCTTTTCGTCAAAAGCAGGGGCGGCAACTGTCTCGCACGGTGCCGAAGCAGGCTCGGGTGAGGCTTGCGCCGTGTTTTTGGCAGCCGCTATATTTTCATTTTTCATCTCATCCATAAACGGTACCCTCCGCAGAGTTTTCTATAAATATATTATCATATTTTCGTCGGTTTATCAAGTAAAAAAAGAGCGCTTCTTAAAAGAAGCACTCATTTTTTAAAATATTTTCAGATTTTTCAAAAAAGGAATAACGTTTTTTCTGCCGTAGGCGGCGTTAAAGGCACCGAACGCCACGAGGCCGAAGGATACGGCAGATACCGCCGTGCCGATGACCGCAACCGCAATGCCGCCGAATACCGGCACTATTTTAAGCAGGCTGAGCGCCGCAACGGCACCCGTTCCCGCAAGGCACACCGCGTTTGCAATAAGGGCGTGGCTCGCGTGAAAGCGCGCAAACTCCGAATCCTTTTTGCAAATTACGAGCGGTAAAAAGAAAAGCAACGGTAAATAGCACAGAGTGCAGACCGTTTTTTCGGTGATATCGAAGCTTTCGAAATCGGAGCGGTCCTTTATATCTCTTTTTATTCTCTTCACAAGCTCCTTTAGCTTATCAAAGACCGAAAGCTTATAGAGGAAAAGCTCCTCTTCCCTGCCGTTTACCGCATTTACAATACCCATAATAAGCAGCACGAGTTGCAATATGCCCAAAATGCCCAAGAGCGCCGAAAGAGAGTAGTATATCGGCAAAACGCTTTTTCCTATCGCCGCGACCGTTTCGCTAACGAGCGATACCGAAAGCTCCGCAAGGTAAAAAATTATAAAATTGAAAAGTCCCTGATCGACGTGAAAACGGATAAAATCCGAGCGCTTTCTCGCAATTGCGGGAATTACCGAAAGAAATCCGAAATATCCGAGCACGGCAAAGAGCTTTTCGACGTTGCTTCTTTGCTCAACGCTCTCCTCCTTTTGAGGTGCACCGCAGGAATTGCAGAATTTTGCGTTTTCATCTATCTGTGTGCCACAGCTTTTACAAAAAGGCATAGTTTTCTCCTTTATAGACTATATTCAAATTCCATTATATGAAATCAGTATTTTATCTTTCCCAAACGTCCGAACACCGACTTGGGCAAAAAGAGCGAGCCGCAGATGACGAGAAGCGAGCCGCTTTTATCCTTTTTAACGCGACGCAATGCCGCAAGGTACGCCCTTCTCGCCTTTTCGTATTCCGTTACGTCGTTACAGTATTCGCTCGCCTTTTTTGCAAGCACCTCGGTGCGAAGAGCGCGCGGATTGTCAGTCGTTGTTATATAGACCGCCTCCGAAGCGGCGGCTATTTGAGAAACGACTGCCTCGTAATCCTTATCGCCGCAAATTGCCGTTACGGCGTGTATCTTCTTATCGGGAAAAAGCGTCTTTAAGTTTTCAACGAGCACCCGCATTCCGTCCTCGTTGTGAGCGCCGTCGGAAATTATCAAGGGGTTTTTTGAAAGTATCTCGAAGCGGCTGTGTATTTTTGCGTTGAATATGCCGTTTAACAGCGCTTTTTCGTTTATATCGGGATAAACGGCATAGACAGCCTCAATAGCCGCTATTGCGTTTTCAAGCTGGAAGCTGCCGGTCATACCCGTTTTGAAATCAAGTCCGCGATAGTAAAAGCTTACGCCGTCGGGCTCGGTCTTTACGTTGGAGGCGCCGCCGATATCGGCAATAATGAAATCGTTTTTCGCCTTGTCCGCCGCTTCCTTTACCACTCTTATTACCTCGGGACGGTTTTTGCCCGAAACCACGGTAATTCCGTGCGGCTTTATTATGCCCGCCTTCTCAAACGCTATATCGGCGAGGGTGTTGCCCAAAATATTCGTGTGGTCGTAGGATATAGAGGTGATGACGCTGCAAAGCGGCGATTTTATAACGTTGGTCGCATCGAATCTGCCGCCCAAGCCCGTTTCGAGCACCACGACGTCGCATTTTTCCTTTTTAAAGCACAAAAACGCCGCCGCGGTTATTATTTCAAACTGAGTGCAGTCATTCGGAGTTATGCCGAGCCTTGCAATTTTCGAGACTGCCGCCGCGAGCTTTCTTTTGGATATGTTTTTACCGTCTATCTTTATGCGCTCCGTAAACTCGTAGATAAACGGCGAGGAGTAAATTCCGCACTTTTCGCCCGCAAAGGAGAGTGCCGACGAAATATACGCCGCCACCGAGCCCTTTCCGTTGGTTCCCGCAACGTGAATGAAGCGAAGACTCTTTTCGGGATTTTTAAGCTGCTTCATTATTTTTTCTATTCTCTCAAGAGATGCGGGATGTGAAAAGCCGGAAAAGGAATTTATATAATTTATCGCCTCGATATACTTCACTGTATCAAGCCCTTTCTTTACTTTTTCAAAAAAGAGAATTGCAGAAAAAACCGCAATTCTCTTCCGTTTTTTGTATCTGCAATAACATTGTATCACTCTTTGAGCTTTTTATCAAGTATTATTGCTTTTTTAATTCCGCTTTCCACAGTTTCTCCGAAAAGATTCGACATAGTGGGGGTAACGTATATCCTTACCGTATTCTCTCCCTTTTTAAGATAATGCGAGAGATCGTAACGGTAGGGAGGCCAAGCGCGCTCGTCAACAAAATTATTGTTTACGAACACCGCCGCATAGTCACGCGTTTCAAGCTCGAGTATCTTATCGGTGCCGTCGAACCTGCGCTTGAACTCATAGACCGCTCTGCCGCTGTAATGCGGATAGCCCGATAGAGTGAAATCAAACACCTTATCGGTTATCGGCGTTACTATCGCGTTGTTCTCGTCAAGCGAGAAATTGCCGCGCACCGCCGCAAAGGGAACGATATAAGGCATATCGTAGTCCGGCGTTTTGCCCACGACCACGAGAGTATTGTTGCCCTCGGAAACAGCGGAGGTAATATCGAATACTCTGTTTTTCCTGTCGTAGACCTTTTCGTTCTTTCCGCCCTTTAATACGACTCCGTTTAATATAAATTTCTGACCGTAAACGTTTTCGCAGATAAGCTCGAGCTTTTTGGGCTTATTTATTACAGAAAATACCGATTTGGCAATATATCTTTTATCGGGAGCTATTTCGCTTACGAAGCAAAGCGCCATATTGGGATCCTTGCATTTTTCTTTTTCGCGGAAGAATTCCGAGGGAGAAAGTGAGGTTACCGCCTCGTAAAGCTCCTTGCCGACAAGCGTTTCGGAAATATCGGCGGTGCAGATATCATAGCTTAAGCGAAGAGTATTTCCAAGTGTTGCCTTGAAGGTCATATCGGTTATCTCCTCGCAGACCCTCTCGCCGACAGCCTTTTTCTCGCTTTCAAGTGCCTTTAAGAGTGCCGAAACTCTTTCAATGTCGCCCGCAAAGACGGCAACAGCCTCATATCCCTCAAGCTCGAATTCGGTGTTTCTGTTGAATTCGCCCGTAACCGCGCCCTTGTCTATATCGAAGATGAGCGCCTTTTTCTCATTGGTGAGAGCTATCTTAACGGGCTGCTTTTCCTTCGAATCGTTGCCGATAAGATAGACGTTTATTCCCTCGACCGTTCTCGTGAAGCACATTATATCGTCGCCTCCGCGAACGATCGCCGGCTCCTCGTGCATAAGAGTAACGAGTGCCTTGGAAAGCGCCTCTGTTACCTGCTTTCTGTCCTCGAGAGTTACCTCGCTCGTGGCTATTGCCCTTACGTTTTTGGCAAGCTCGAAATATTCGGTGCGCTTTTCGCCGTAGTTTTTCTTTATTTCGTTGCAGCAGGAGAGGAATTTTTCCGTTTCCGCGCCCTCGAAGCAGGTTATAGCCTCGAAATTATCGACCTCGCAGATCGGCAGGTCGTTTACAAGCACCGTTTTACCGCCGTCGCGCACGAATTCATCAATTATCTTCGCCGTTTTGCCGCGCAGATATTTTACCGCGGGAATTATAACGGTATCGTAGGGTCCCGCCTTGCCGCTTGGAAGCTCAAACCATATTTTTCCCTTTTCAACGCTGCATTTTTCAAAAAGCTCCTCGAAGGCTATCTCAAAGGACACCTTCTGCATAATGAGCGAATTTATAACTGCGGCGACGGCGCCGTCCATCTGATGATAGGTGGTCTCCTCGCTGAAGTTTTTAATCGAATATTCCCAGGTGTGAATATAGTTTGCCCTGCTTTTCATTGCGGCGGTGGTAGTGGGATAAAGCACCAGCGTTGACGCCTTTTTAACGCTGCTTGAAACAATTGCCGACATACGTGAAACGTATTCCGCCAAAAGTCCGTAATTTTCAAAAAGGATATTGTTGGGACCGTGCGAGGGCGGATAACACTGAAGCAGATATTTCTTCATGCCGTCGATGCAATGGTAAGCGCCCATATACTGAAGGGTGGTAACGCCCTGCATCATAAGACGGTTGGCAATTCGCTTCATCTCTCCGAGCGTTATCTTCCAGCCGCTGCCCGTATAGGTCTCACAAAGAGTTTTCTGCTTTCCGAGCCAATGGGCAGCTGAGTCCATCATCGCGGCGCTTACGTTAAAGCGCTCGTAATCTATAAATTCGCCCGAAAATACCGAGTCGATGGCAGGGACGGTGAGCAGTCTTTGCGCCTCCAAAAAGCTTCCGAACTGCTCGGTATGAGCCGTTAAAAACTCCTCGCCCAAAAGGTGCGCGGTGAATTCAAGCTTGTTTTTCTTCGCCCAGTCGCTTACTCTTTCGATGTAGTTTTTGCGGAAAAGCTCGCCTATCGTATCGCGGTAATCGCGCTTTAATTTAAGCTCCTCCTCCGTTTCGTTGTTCTCGAAAAGAAGGTATATCTTCGAAACAATATCGTAGCAGTTTCTTATTTTAAACTGGTCGGCAAGCTCCTCGCTCCACGGAATAAGTCCCTTTGAGGTATCGTCGAAATCGGTGAAGGCGGGCTCGTCGTTAAAAATGCCCCTAACCGTTTTTCCAAACTCGTGACCTATTGCCTTTTTATATTCCTCGTAGGTGTATTCGATAAATTTATCTATCGCCTTGGGATTAAAGGCATCGACGTATCCGCCCTCGTAGCACGCCCATCTGCTCCACATATCGTTGGAGCCGACCTTGGTCTGCACGTGGCGGTAGGTTACGAATATCTCGCCGTCGCCCCTGTTGTTTTTATAAAATACTCGTTCACCCTTTTCGGTGCGCTCAAAGCGCATCTCCGAAGAGATATCGACCGTTTCGCCGTTTGAGCGAAAATGAGCCGCAACTAATTTTTCAACCTCGGCGCTGTATTCCTCACCGCTCTTGATATCGGCGGTAATTCGCGAAAGCACCTTTGATTTTGCCCAGTTGCCCTCTTTAAGCACCTTGCCGCCCGCAATTCCCGAGGGCCAGTTGTATTCGTCGTATATCCAGTAGCGCATTTTGAGGCGCTTTGCCTCTGCCACGGCGTATTTTATAAGCTCGAAAAAGCGAGGTGAGAGATATTCAACACCGATATCGTACATCGGGTGAATAAAAAACTCGTATATTCCCTGTTCCTTGAAGGAAACGAGGAATTCGTGAATATCCGCCTCTGTCACCTCGCCGTTCCAAAACCACATTACGACGGGGTTGCCCTCCTTGGGAGGAGTTATAAGCTTTGAAGCGAATTCTCTTATTTCTTTCATTCAGGTCATCTCCGGATCTATTTTACAAATGCAATTCCCGCAACGTCGTCAGCCGCTACCGTTATCTTTACGGTTACCTTGCTTCCGTTTACGGAATATTCGATGCCGCTGTCCTTCAGAAGATCTAAGCAGGCGTAATCGTCGGCGTTTTCAAGAGTGAAGGTAACGTTTTCTATCGCATCGCGCGAATTGTTCAATACGGTGAAGATAACGGTGCTCTCATCGTCGGAGGCAAAGCGGTTTACAAATACCTCGTCGTTATCGGTGTAGAGGAGCGGGGTCTTGTTTTTGCCCATAAAGACGTCCTCAAACGCCTCGACCGCCTTCATCGACTTATTGACGAAATTTATGCAATCGTCCGACCAGCCGGTGTAGCCCTCATCGTGCCATCTGCCCTCGCCGTTGAAGAATACGAGCTTTAACGACTGAAGCGACTCGTAATAAGCACTTGCGGCGTTGTTATCCTCGTCGTAGCTTGCATCCTTGGATGCGGCTATGGTGATGTTGTAAAGCTTTACCTCGGGGAAGATGAAGGTGTAAAGGTCTGCTGTGGGCTTTGCGGAAACGCCGTCAAGACCTGTGTACCAGAGGCTGTTGTTGTAGTTGAATACGTAGGAGGTAAACTGCGAGCCGTAATCGCTCATGGGATATTCGCCGCCGATTGCAATTCCCTCTCTGATACCGTCAAGTCCCTCGCGAAGCTCCTTAAGGAACTCAAGCTGACCTGCAAGAACGCTGTAATGGTCCTGATGATCGTGCTTGGGGTTGTAGCACTCGCTTGCGATCTGGTTTGCAAACTGATCGAGATAAAGAATATCTACGGGAAGATCTTTTGCAATTCGGAGAAGGTTATTCATATAAACGCCCTTATATACCGACTTAAGACAGGTGCAACTGAAGGTGGAATCGGGATTCTGATGCTTGCCGTCCTTTGTGAGGCGGTAGATCTCCTCGCCGTATTCGAGGTAAACGTTTGAGTAGGTGTTTGCGAGAATTCCCTCTGTGTAGAGGCTGTATTTTTTGCCGAGAGAATGAACTGCGTCCGCCACCTCGCGCATCTCATTTTTACCGCCCATTGCGGCGTAATAATTATAGTCGCCGAGGTTGTCCCACCAGTCGAACCAGTGAAGAGTATCGTAGCCGCCGAAGCGGTTCCCGAGATCGAATATCTCTTCAATAAGCTCGGAGGGGCTCTTTTCGGAGTCGGCAAGCTCTTTGTTCTCTACGTTCTGCTTTACGAATACCTGCTTGAACTGGATATTTCCGTCAAGCGCAGGGCTTTCCGACTTATAATCAAACCAAGTTGAGAGATAATCCTTATAAGCCGCTATTGCATTATACCAATCGCCGCTGTGGGAGCCTATTGCCATTGTTGCACAGGTCCAGCTCTCCTCTGCCAAAACATCACGCTCGGGATATGCGATCTCGATAGTCGTACCGTAGCGGGGATCCTTTGCAAACTTAAGATCCTTGACCTGATAAAAATCATTCTGAAGCATAAAATAGCTTCCGCCGCCCGAAAGGTGATAAAGGGAGATGACCGGGAAGGTTACGCCGCTTCCGTAGGTGGTCTTGAGTCCGCTTGTAAGAGTTACTCTCTTGTTTGAAATTATACCGCCCTTACGGGGATACATATACCAGTCGTCAGAGGCGTCATCACCGATTCTTACAGTGCCCATATCGGGGAAAACGGGAGTGAAGGTTACAGCGGAGTCGGTGTTGTTTTTAATTATGAAATCAAATTTTGTTTCGAGGGTGTTATCCATTGTAACGGTTACAACGGGAGTGAGGTCGCCGTCTGCCGCAGAGAAGGTAAATACAACCGTCTTTACCTCTCCGTTTTCGGTTATCTCGGTTGAAACGAGATCGCAGTCGGAGGGATCGTACTCCTTGCCGTTATATACGAAAGAGAATACCTTTGCAGGCTCTGCAAGCATTTCGGTATTCGTTTCAAAGTTGAAGTAGCTTTCAAGTGCAAAATCGGAGATATCAAAGGTAAATTTTGAATATGCGTTTTCCAGAACGACGGTCTTTGCGGTTTTGGTAACGGTTGCCGCCTTCTCGGTGAGCTTTGATGCTATAACGTTTCTGTCCTCAACGTTCAAGGCAGACTCAACTGCCGAAACGCCGCCCTTTTTGAGAGATGAATAGAATTTATCTATCTTTTTGGTCGCGTTCGAGAGAGCGCTCTTTGCCGCCGACACGGCGCTCTTTAACGCCTTATCGGAGGTCGCTGTGAAATAGGAATAAAGCTCCGAAAGAAGCTCTGCTCTCTTTTTTGCAAGGGTCGCGCCGACTATGCCCGAAACGTCGGTGGCGTTAAGCTCTGCCGCAGCCGCGGAAAGACGCGAAGCGAAAACGCTGTCGGCAATGCCTGCTTTATAAGCGACGGCTTCGTCGACGGAGTAATCGAGCACAAGCTTGCTTCCTATATGGTTGCCATTCTCATCGTTTGAAAGAAGCATTGAATATATCATCGAATAAAGACCGCCCACGGTGAGCTTTTCGGCGTTTGCGGCAGCCTTTGCACCGTTTTGCAGTCTGATATATTTTGCAAAAAGCGCTACGGCGTTATCTATTTCCACGTCAAAGGAGTAGCCTGCAGCCGCAACTATCGCATAAGCTGCCTCTGCACCCGACACCGTTTCGGAAAGGTCGGTCTTTCCGCTCTTTCCCTTGTAAACGTAGCGAAGCTTGTTTGCTATTGCGAGCGCCTCACGGTTCTCTTCGGACACCTCGGAATCGGTAAGAAAGCCGAGCTGCTTCTTTATATCGTCCTCATCAAGCCTGTTGGGGACGATACTTCCCGAGAACGCCATTATTCTGGTGTAAGCTATCTCTCTGCTTACCTCGTCGTTTTCGGCGGCAAGAAAAGCCTCGAGAGACCCATAGCCGGTAAGACCGGTTGAGAAAACAGCTTCCTTGTAATCCATTTTGTTTGCACCTCCGCATCCGGCAAGGCCGGCAACAGTTGTAAGCATCATAATTGCTGCAAGACACAGCGCTGCTGTCTTTTTGAAATTCAAAATAATTACCTCATTTCAAACACTTTATGTATATATATTAAATGAATCTCGGTTTGTTGTCAAGTAAATTCGAGGATTTTTCAAAAAAAAGGTTTTTATTTATCTTTTTTCGATTTTGCTATTGACAATTTCAAAAAAAGGCATTATAATATTTAGGCTTAATCAAGCGCTGATATGGCTCAGTCGGTAGAGCACATCCTTGGTAAGGATGAGGTCACCAGTTCGATTCTGGTTATCAGCTCCAGAAAAAACTCCTTGAGATTTCTCAAGGAGTTTTTTCAATGATATCCGTTCCTTACGGAACGGGTGATATACCTTTGGTATGATATCCACCTGCGGTGGATGATATATGCTTCGCATATGAAGGAACGGATATTATATCATATTTGCAAGGCAAATATATCATACGGCTTGCCGTATATCATATCGCACAGCGATATATCATTTCATATTGACCCTACACCGCTTTTATGCTATAATACACCTAAGGCGGTGATGTAATGTCCTTGCAATCTGTAGAAATCAATTCTGTTAAAATAACTTTTGATAAGGAAAAAACGAAAGAATATCGGACGGATTTCAATAAACCTTGCGATTGTCAAAATTGTCGAAATTATTATAAGCACATAGAGGAAAATAAAAAACTTGTTGAGTTTTTAAGTGAATTTGGAATTGATTATAATTGCACCGAAGAAGTTTTTTCTTGGGATTTAGGAAACGATGAAGATTCTTTAATTCATCATGAAGGTTATTATGGCGTTTTCGGTAAAATCGAAGGCGAAGAATTTGATTTTGAAAAGTTCGGTGTGAAAGTTACTTTTCAAAAAGGCGCCTCCGTTCCTTGTGATAGGACAGGAGAGTATTTTTGGATATGTATTGAGGGAGATCTCCC
>JAFVQJ010000025.1 GCA_017504945.1 Clostridia bacterium | reverse complement strand
CCATTTTTCGCCTTTGACCATATGCCCCGACACTTGCGGAGATTTTTGATGTATTGAGGTATCCTTTTTGCATTGGTTTCTACAGACAAATTCCTATTTGTCTATTATTTTTCCATACCGCAAGAGTAGCATTGCTTAGATAACAATTCTTCGTTTTTAATACTGCTATATAATCTAAAGCCACCTGCAAAGTTATACGATTCAAAGCCGTTTTGCATTAAGATCCGTGTCGCCAAATAACTGCGAAGTCCGCTTTGGCACATCACGTAGATCTTTTTGGTTTTATCAAGCTCACCTACACGCTCCCTTAAATCGTCAAGCGGAATATTGATAAAGCCGTCAGCGCGACCTCGCATATATTCAAACGGGGTTCTGGTATCGAGTAAAATCACATCCTCTCTTTCACGCAAAGATGAAATATCTTCATAATAAAACTGCTTTACCACACCGTTTTTGATGTTTTCGGCAACGAAGCCGGCCATATTCACGGGGTCTTTGGCGGAAGAATAGGGCGGAGCGTACGCTAGATCCAGATCCTTCAGCTCGTCAGCCCTTAGCCTCGCGCGGATTGCCGTAGCGATCACGTCAATGCGTTTATCCACGCCATCGTAACCAACGATCTGCGCGCCTAAGATCTTAAAGCTTTCCTTTTCAAAAATCAACTTTAGAGTCATTACCGTTGCGTTCGGGTAATATCCTGCGTGCGAATTTTGCGTTAAAATAACCTTTTCGTATTCGTATCCGCTTGCCCCCGCTTGCTGTTCGTTAATACCCGTCGTTGCCACCGTCATATCAAAGAGCTTTATAACGGACGAGCCTTGTGAGCCCTTGTATTCGCTATTAAGCCCACAAATATTATCGGCAACGATACGCCCCTGTTTATTCGCCGGTCCTGCTAAGGAAATGACCGCATTCTGCTCGGTGATAATGTGTTTTACCTGCACGGCATCTCCCACTGCGTAGATGTCGGGGACAGAGGTTTCCATTTTACCGTTTACCTTGATCGCTCCCTTTAAGCCAAGCTCCAGTCCTGCCTTTTTCGCAAGAGTATTTTCGGGGGCAACGCCAACCGCAAGCACAACCATATCCGCGCTGATCTGCTGTCCGCCGGTAAGCTCAAGCAAGACCTTGTCGCCGATCACGCTCATTTTTTCGGTGCTGCTATTCAGTAATAGCTGTACTCCGCGTGAACGGAAGCTTGCGTGGATAAACGATGCCATATCACAGTCAACCGTAGGCAAAAGATGATTGCCACGTTGAACGATCGTTGTTTTGATCCCAAGCTCGGCAAGGTTTTCTGCCATTTCAAGACCGATAAAGCCACCGCCGATAATAACTGCCGTTTTAGGCTGATTTTTCTCTATAAATGCACGGATTTTCAGTGTATCTTCTACCGTTCTAAGCGTGAAAGTTCTTTCGTTTTCAATATAGAAATCGGGCAAAACAGGCTTTGCTCCGGGGGATAAAATCAGCTTATCATAGCTTTCTGTAAAGCGCGTTCCCGTTTTCAGGTCGATTACGGAAACGGTTTTGTTTTTCGCGTCAATATCGGTTACCTCGTGGCATACCTTGGCTTTAATTCTGAAACGTCGATAAAAGCCTTCGGGAGTTTGCAACGTCAAATCTTCTTTATCATCAATGATGCCGCCGATATAATACGGCAAACCGCAATTTGCGTATGAAATGTAACCCGAACGCTCAAAAATGACGATCTCTG
>JAFVQJ010000024.1 GCA_017504945.1 Clostridia bacterium | reverse complement strand
TTACGCAAAAGTGATGTTACTCACTTCGTTCGTAATGATGTTGCGCCCGTTGGTCGCAATGATGTGATGTTTGCCCACTGTGCCGTAGGCACTACATCATTGCCGAAGGCTACATCATTAGGCGAAGCCGACATCACTTGCCCGTAAGGGCAAACATCGTTCGGCAGACCTGCTTTATCGCAGGTCGCCGTTTTGCGGGTGGTTTTGATGTTTTTAGGGGTTTTGATGTTTTTAGGGTTTTTTTGTGCTTGCGGAATTATTAGGTTTAAGGTTTACGTGTTTTTGCGAGATCGGGTCATCTCTGTACTCTGCCGGAGCCGTCGCCGCCTGCGAGCTTTTCAACCTCGGCTACGCTTACGCGGTTATAGTCGCCCTCTATCGAGTGCTTGAGTGCAGATGCCGCTACTGCGAATTCAATGGCGTCCTGCGTACTCTTTCCGTTTAAAAGAGCGTAGATCAAGCCGCCGCCGAAGCTGTCGCCGCCGCCGACGCGGTCAACGATATGGAGATGGTAGGATTTTGAGAAGCAGTAATTCTCGCCGTCGTAAAGCATTCCCGCCCAATCGTTATCGCTTGCCGAAATGGAGGAGCGAAGGGTGATCGCGACCTTCTCAAATCCGAATTTGTCGGCAAGCTGCTTTGCAACCGATTTGTAGCCCTCGTGATTGAGCTTGCCGCCGTAGATATCGGTGTTTTCCGCTTCAATGCCGAATACGTCCTTTGCGTCCTCCTCGTTGGAGATACAAACGTCAACGTACTCGCAGAGCTTGGTCATTGCCTCTCTTGCCTCTGCTCTGGTCCAGAGCTTACCGCGATAGTTTAAGTCGCAGGATATCTTAACGCCTCTTGCCTTTGCCGCCTTACAAGCCTCGAGACATATCTCTACCAAATTGCCGCCGAGAGCGGGAGTGATGCCGGTGAAGTGGAACCAATCGGCTCCGTCGAAGATGCTGTCCCAATCAAAGTCCTCGGGCTTTGCCTCGGATATGGCGGAGTGGGCGCGGTCGTAGATACATACCGAGCCGCGCTGTGAAGCGCCCTTCTCCAAGAAATAGATGCCCACGCGGTCGCCGCCGCGAACTATCTCGTCGGTATCTACGCCGAAATAGCGAAGCGAATCGACAGCCGCCTGACCGATAGCGTGCTTGGGAAGCTTGGTTACGTAGGTGCTGTGCAGACCGTAGTTGGCAAGAGAGACCGCAACGTTGGCCTCACCGCCGCCGAAGGTCGCCTGCATCTGATCGTTCTGAAAAAATCTGTAATATCCGTTGGGTGCGAGGCGAAGCATAAGCTCGCCGAAGGTAATAACAGTTTTCATTATTTTTCCTCCATTTTATCTAAAGATTCCTTTACGAAAAAGCTGCCGCCTATTGCCGCAACCTTATCGAAGGCAAGAAATTCGTCGATATTGCTTCTGTCAACTCCGCCCGTGGGTATGAATCTTACCTGCGGGAAGGGAGCGGCAAGTGCCTTTAACGCCTTTAATCCGCCGTAGACGTTTGCGGGGAAGAATTTAACAGTGGTGATGCCGAGCTCAAGCGCCGCCATTATCTCGGTGGGGGTAACGCAGCCGGGATAGTAGGGGATATTTCTTTCGTTGCATATCTTTGCCACGTCGGCAGAAAGTCCGGGAGAGACGATGAAGGTGGCGCCCGCCGCAAGTGCGTCCTCGCACTGCTTGGCGTTGATAACGGTGCCTGCGCCGATGACCATATCGGGATAGTTCTTTGCCGCATAGCTTATTGCCTCTGCCGCGCAGGCGGTGCGGAAGGTTATCTCCGCGGTATTTATATTGTTGTTTTTCAGGGCGGTAAGTATCTTATCGGTCTCACCGAGCTCCTTAATAACTACGACGGGAATGAATTTTTCCATTTTTTTCTTCTCCTTTCCTTTATACGCCCGAATAGGAGGCAAAGCCGCAGTCGATGGGAAGGACCACGCCCGTGATTGCAGATGCAGAGCGGTCGTCGCAGAGGAAGAGGGTGCCGCCGAGAAGCTCGGATGCATCGACGTATCTGCCCGTGGGTGTGCCGTTAAGTATCTTTGCGCTTCTTGCGGTGGGAGTGCCGTCCTCGTTAAAGAGGAGCTTATAGTTCTGTGCGGAGACCAAAAATCCGGGAGCGATGGCGTTGCAACGGATACCCGTTCCCGCAAAGTGAGTGGCGAGCCACTGAGTGAAGTTTGAAATTGCCGCCTTTGCCGCCGAATATGCGGGGATCTTGGTCAAGGGGGTGTAGGCGTTCATTGAGGAAATGTTGAGAATGCAGCCCGCTTTTTTTGCGACCATATCCTTTGCAAAGGTCTGGGTGGGAAGCAAGGTGCCCTGGAAGTTCAGCTTGAATACGAAATCGACGCCGTCGGGCTGAAGATCGAAGAAGGATTTTCCGCCCTCCTTTGCCTCGTGCTGATATTCGTTATCGGTGGTGGCTCTGGGATTGTTGCCGCCTGCGCCGTTTACGAGGATATCGCACTCGCCGAGGTCGCGAAGCACCGCCTCGTGAACCTCGTTAAGAGATTCGGGATCGAGCACGTTTGCCTTATAGCCCTCGCAGACAAAGCCCTCTGCCTTCAGCTCATCGGCAAGCTTTTTGACTGCCTCCTCGTTGAGATCGAGGGCGGCTACCCTTGCGCCCGACTGGGCAAAGGCTCTTGCCATGGCGCCGCAGATGAGTCCGCCTGCGCCGGTAACTACAACGACCTTGCCGCTGTAATCTATATTTATGGGAAGCTGTATCATTTTCTTATCTCCTTATTTATCGAATTTTTCGAGGTAATCCCAAACGCCGAGCATATACATAATGCCGAGGGCGCGGTCGTAAAGTCCGTAGCCTGGGCGCACCTTGCCGGGACCCTCGTCCCACAGATGTCTGCCGTGGTCGGGACGGATATAGCCCTCGAAGCCGCAATCGTGATATGCCTTGAGGATATCGAGAATTCCGGTGTCGCCGTCGCAATCGCGGTGGCTTGCCTCGGAGAAATCGCCGTTTTCAAAGTGCTTTACGTTTCTTATGTGGGCAAAGGCGATCCTGTCGCAATGCTTTCTTACGATAGCGGCAACGTCGTTTCTCGGATCGGCGTTTAAGCTTCCCGAGCAGAGAGTGAGGCAGTTGTACTCATCGTCGACCATTTTGAGAAAACGGTCGATATTCTCCTCGTTTATGAGAAGGCGGGGCAGACCGAAGATATCCCACGGCGGATCGTCCATATGAATAGCCATTTTTACGTCGCATTCGCGGCAGGTGGGCATTATGGCTTCGAGGAAATATTTGAGGTTTGCCCACAGCTTTTCGTGATCAACGCCCTCGTATGCCTTGAAAAGCTCGTCGAGCTTTGCCATACGCTCCGGTTCCCATCCGGGAAATGACATATTGTATTTCTCGGTGAAATCGAGAATATACTTCGCCATGGCATTATAATCGTCCTGAATCATATTCTTTTCGTAGAAGAGGGCGGTGGAGCCGTCGCCTACGGGGTGAAACAGATTGCTTCTCGTCCAGTCGAAAATGGGCATAAAGTTATAGCAGATGACCTTTACGCCGAATTTCGAGAGGTTGCGAATGGTGGTTTTGTAGTTTTCAATATAGAGGTCGCGGGTGGGGAGGCCTATTTTGATATCGTCGTGAACGTTTACCGATTCGACAACGTCCATATTAAAGCCGTATTCGTCCATCTGACGCTTGACCTCTGCTATCTCCTCTTCCTCCCATATCTCGCCCGGCATTTTGTGGTGAAGCGCCCAAACGATGCCGTCAACTCCGGGGATCTGTTTGATATCCGACAGCTTGATACGGTCGTTTCCCTCGCCGTACCATCGAAAAACCATTTTCATTGGCATTATGTTACCTCCGTTTATTTGAAATATTTATTTGCGTTTTTAAAGCATATACCCTCGACTATCTCTGCCAAAGCAGCTTCGTCATTGGGATATTCGCCGTTTTCGACCCAGCTTCCGATAAGCTCGCAAAGAATGCGACGGAAATATTCGTGTCGGGTATAGCTTAAGAAGCTTCGCGAGTCGGTGAGCATTCCGATAAAGTTGCCCAAAAGCGAAAGGTTTGCAAGGCTGATGAGCTGATCGCGCATGCCCTGCTTGTTATCGTTAAACCACCAAGCGCTTCCGTGCTGAAGCTTACCCGCGATCTCACTTCCCTGAAAGGCGCCTATCAAAGTGTCGATAAAGGCGTTATCGGAGGCGTCGAGGCTGTACAGCACCGTGCGGGGAAGGATATCCTCGCGGTAGAGGCGGTCGAGAAGCCTTGAGAGCTTGCGGCAACCGTCGTTGGGTCCGATGCAGTCAAAGCCGGTGTCGGCTCCGAGAAGCGAAAGCATTTTGGAGTTGGGGTTTCGAAGGCAGTTATAATGTATCTGCATTACGAAGCCTACGCGGCAGTATTCTCTCGCGCAGTGAACGAGAAGCGCCGTTTTAAAGGCTGCCGCCTCCTCTGCCGAAACGCTCTTGTCCTCCGTTCCCTTTTTCATTATTTCTTCAAGCTCTTTATCGGTCGCATCGGCATAGACCATAAAATCAAGGCCGTGGTCGCTTGCCTTGCAGCCGCAGGATGCGAAATAGTCTATTCTGTCGGTAAGGGCTTTTTTGAGTGCTTCAAACGAGCCGATGCCGTAGCCGCAAGCTTCTGAAAGCGTTTTTATATAATCTGCCCAGCCTGCCTTATCGATATTCAACGCCTTATCGGGACGGAAGGAGGGGGCAACGACTGTTTCAAAGCTTTTATCCGCGGCAAGCAGCTTATGATATTTTAAATCGTCAACGGGATCGTCGGTCGTGCCGATGAAGGCAACGTTGCTCTGCTTTATTATGCCGCGGACGCTCATATTTTCCTCTTTAAGCTTTGCCTTGCAGATATCCCACACCTCTTTTGCGGTGTCGGCGCAAAGCACGCCATCGTAGCCGAAATAGTTTTTGAGCTCCAAATGGCACCAATGGTACATCGGGTTGCCTATTGCCTTGGGCATAAGAGCCGCAAAGCGAAGAAATTTCTCGTAGGGGTCGGCATCTCCCGTGATGAAGCGCTCGTCTACGCCGTTTGAGCGCATAAGACGCCATTTGTAATGGTCGCCCGAGAGCCAAACCTCAGTTATGTTTTCAAAGCGCTTATCCTCGTATATCTCCTTGGGACTTACGTGGCAATGATAGTCGAATATCGGCATTTTTGCCGCGTGGTCAAAATAAAGCTTTCTTGCTGTTTCGGTGCTCAAAAGAAAGTTTTCGTCTAAAAAGCGTGGCATTTTTATTCTCCTTATATACTTTTTATATTGCCTTCAGCGGCGGATCGCGTTTCGGTATTCCTTCGGCGTTTTGCCTATCTGCTTTTTGAATATTTTGGAGAAATACTGAACGTCCATAATTCCGCAGTGCATTGCCACCGTTTGTATCTGCAGGTCGGTGGTGTTAAGCAGGTAAAGCGCGTGGTTTATGCGGCGGTCGCGGATATATTCGGAAACGGTCTTTTGCGTTTCTTTTTTGAACACAGTTGCGAGATATCCTGTGGTTATTCCCTGCTTTTTCGCCAAAACGCCAAGCGACAGCTCGGCAGAGATATCGGCGTCTATCATCAAAAGAGTCTTTTTAACGACGGGTGAATACTTTTTCGTGGCGTGCTTTCGCACGAGGCGGCAATAGGAGGTGAATATCTCCGACATAAGCGTCGGCACCGTTTTCGTTTCGGTTATCTGCTCTATCTTCGAGGCAAACATAGATGATGTTTTATCTATATACAGCGGGTGCACGCCGCCCTGCTCCGCCGCCTTACGAAGTATGGTATTCATTATAATACAGTAATTTTTCGCGTTTCTTACGGGGTCTTGCAGTCGCCTTTCGAACATCTGCTCGCTAAGCGATGACAAAAGCAGCTTCTCCTTATGCTGCTGGCCGAGGGCTACCGCACGGATAAGCTCGTTTTCGAAGGAGTAGCGCATCTCCATCTTTTCCATATCGGCAAGAAGCTCGTCGCAGCTGTTGCCGCTTGAGGCAGTATCAAGTGAAGAAACGGACAGCGCGAAATTGGGAGACAGCTCCAAGATAGAAAAGGAGGGGGTTTGCCAGATGCGCTCGCAAAAGGTGTCGATCACCGTGAAGATACGGTCGTTTTCCGATATTACGGGAACGGCGTCGTAGTATTCCTTTAACTTCTTTTGCCTGCCGCCGTCAAGCGACAGCTTTTCTCCTGTCTCGAGCATATCGTTTGCCGTTAAGGGAAAGGATAGGTAGGGACCGATAAGAAGAATATTCTTTTCATCGGAAGTGGGTAGCTTCATAAAGATATACTGAAGCCTGAATTCGTTGGTGAATTTATATTTGGTATTATCCTCTATATTTCCTATAACGCTCTGCACCGTAACGTTTTCAAAGGCGCGGGCACCGATTATTGCACCGAGCCACGAGTCGACCGTTTCATCGGCTTTATCCTCGGGTGATACGGTTACGGTGAAAAGGCGGCATTTTTTTAAAACGTCGCGCAAAAAATCCAATTCGTTTACAATATCCACCGACACCGCCACCTTCGTTTTGCACCCTGCCGTTTATTCTTTGGTAAAGCGCATTATATTACGAACTTTATTATATTATATTTTTCTTTCGTTTGCAACAGTATTTTTGAGAAAATATGAATATATTACAATTTTAAATGAATTTCGTGCTACCTTTTTTTGTAAAATATTTGTATAATATAATCGTTCATTATATCTTTTGACCCAAAAAGTAATATAAGGAGTAAAAAAATGAAAAAGGTACAGAAAACGGATGCCAACGGGCATCGCAAATTCGGTATACGCGACAGTCTTGCGTATGCTGCCGGTGACCTTGGCTGTAACATGAGCTTTGCGCTCAAGGGCACCATTATGCCGCTGTTCTGGACTCAGGTCATGGGACTCAGCGCATGGTATTCTCTTTTGATCGTTATTCTTCAGTTTTGGGATGCGATCAACGATCCGCTTATCGGCTCTATCGTTGACGCCGACAAGAGAAAGTACAAAAGAAACAAGTTCCTTCAGTACATCTGGGCGGGATCTATCGGCCTTATCATTGGCGGCGCATGCTGCTTCTTACCCTTCCCCAACGCACCCGAGTGGGCTAAGATCATCATCTTTATGGCAGGCTACATTATTTGGGACGCCTTCTACACCGTTGCAAACGTTCCCTACGGTTCTCTTTTGAGTCTTATCTCAAACGATCCCGCAGACCGTGCCTCCCTTTCCGCCTGGCGCTCCATCGGCTCCATTTTCGGAAATATGCTTCCCATGGTAATTCTCCCCTTCCTTGTTTACAACCCCGATAAGTCGTTAAACGGTCCTATGGTCTTTGTTGCAGCTCTCGTTATGGGCGGCTTGGGCTTTATCTGCTTCCAGTTTATGATAAAGAACACCGAGATCCGCGTTGACACCGAAATCTCCGTAAGCGAGGAGCAGCCCAAGTTCAACGTATTCAAGGCAATGGGCAACTTCCTTAAGAACCGTCCCGCAGTCGGCGCAACTCTTGCCGCTATGGGTATGTTTATAGGTATGCAGGGCGCAAATACCGCCGTAAGCGTTACCTTCCAGATCTATTTCGAGAATCCCCAGATCTCCGGTCTTATTTCAATGTTTGCTATGCTCCCCATAGTTATCTTCACTCCTCTTGCACGTAAGATGGTAGTTAAGTACGGCAAAAAGGAGCTTTCTCTTATCGGCTCCGTATTCTATATTATCGGCGCGGTGGTTTTGTTTGCCGCACCTCTCGGAATCATCCCCGTATCGCAGGGTAACGTAGCGGTCGACCTTGTTCTCTACGTTGTTGCACAGCTTATTATGTCACTCGGTCTCGGTATCTACTCTACCGTTTCCTGGGCAATGATGGGCGACGCTATCGACTACAACGAGTGGAAGACCGGCGCTCGCGAGGAGGGTGTTGTTTATTCGCTTCACTCCTTCTTCCGTAAGCTTGCTCAGGGCATCGGTCCCGCAGTTGCGCTCACCATTATGCAGGGCATGGGATACGTTAACAATGCGAAACCGGACGCTAACGGCAATTTCACCGAAATTGACGTTTCCCTTCTCTCTTGGGATTTTGCGGTTGACCTCCGTTTCCTCGTTGCAGTGCTCTTCCTTATAGCAGGTGTTATGCTCTTCGTAGGTCTCGGTCTTATTTATAACCTTGACAAGAAAACGCTTGCAAAGATGAACAAAGAGCTTGGTCGCGATGAAGTAAAGGCTGCAGACACCGTTTCTGCACCTCAGGCATAACGTAAAAAACAGGTGTCCGACTCTTTACGTTTCGGGCACCTTTCTTTTTAAAATCTATACGAAATCGAGGAGATTTTTGTGAGAAACATTTTAAATTTAAACAAAGGCTGGCTTTTTGCCAAAAATACCGCTGATACAGCCGTTAAAGAGGGCGTGCAGGTGGATCTTCCTCACAGCTGGAACGCCGAGGACGGCTTTGACGGCGGAAACGACTATTTCCGCGGCTCCTGTCTTTATACCAAGACTCTTTGCAAGGCAGAGCTTCCCGCCGCAGATCTTTATTACCTTGAGTTCAGAGGAGCAAACTCCTCTGCCGACGTTTTCATAAACGGCAACAAGCTTGCTCACCACGACGGCGGCTACTCCACCTGGAGAGTCAACATTACCGACGCTATGACCGACAGCACCGAGATAGCCGTTATCGTTGACAATGCGCCAAACGACACCGTTTATCCCCAGATGGCTGACTTTACCTTCTACGGCGGTATTTACCGTGACGTAAACCTTATCTGCGTAAGCAACAGCCACTTCGATCTTGACTATTACGGCGCTCCCGGCATTATGATAACTCCCACCGTAAACGGCGCCGATGCCTCCGTTGAAGTAGAGGTATTCGTTACCGATCTCAAGGAAGGTCAGAAGATAGCTTATACCGTTTACGATAAGGACGAGAAGGAGCTTTACAGAATAGAAAGCGCCGAGAAAAAGGTAGTTTTCGATATTAAGGACGTTCATCTCTGGAACGGACGCAAGGATCCTTACCTCTACTGCTGCGAGGCAGAGCTTATTGAAAACGGCGAGGTAATCGACAACGTTTGCAGCCGCTTCGGTTGCCGTACCTTCAAGATAGATCCCGATAACGGCTTTATCTTAAACGGCGAGGAATATCCTCTTCGCGGCGTTTCGCGCCATCAGGACAGATGGGGCGTGGGCAACGCGCTTCTTCCCGAGCATCACAGAGAGGACATCGAGCTTATTTGCGAGGTCGGTGCCACCACGATACGTCTTGCTCACTATCAGCACGATCAGTATTTCTACGATCTCTGCGATGAGAAGGGTCTCGTTATCTGGGCGGAGATACCCTACATTTCAAAGCATATGCCCGGCGGAAGAGAAAACACCGTTTCGCAGATGAAGGAGCTTATCTCGCAGAACTACAACCATCCCTCTATCGTGGTTTGGGGTCTTTCAAACGAGATATCCATCGGCGGAAGCGACGAGGATCTTCTCGAAAACCACAGAATACTCAACGATCTTGCTCACAGCATGGACAAGACCCGTCTTACCACCATTGCCGCAGTTTCCATGTGCAAAATGGACGATCCCTATTTGCAGATACCCGACGTCGTTTCCTACAACCACTATTTCGGCTGGTACGGCGGCGATACCTCGATGAACGGTCCTTGGTTCGATAAGTTCCACGAAACTCATCCCACCATTCCGATAGGCTGCTCCGAGTACGGCTGTGAGGCGCTCAACTGGCACACAAGCGATCCCAAGCAGGGCGACTACACCGAGGAATATCAGTCGCTTTACCACGAGGAGCTTATTAAACAGCTCTTTACCCGCAAATATATTTGGGCTACCCACGTTTGGAATATGTTTGATTTCGGCGCCGACGCAAGAGCAGAGGGCGGCGAGAACGGTCAGAACCACAAGGGTCTCGTTACCATGGACAGAAAGTATAAGAAGGACTCCTTCTACGCTTACAAGGCATGGCTCGTTTCTCCCGAGGTCGATCCCTTCGTTCATATCTGCAGCAAGCGCTATATCGACAGAGTTGAGGAGGTTACCAAGGTAACCGTTTACTCCAACCTGCCCGAGGTAGAGCTTTTCGTAAACGGCGAGAGCATAGGCAAAAAGACGGCGAAAGATCATTTCTTCTATTTCGACGTTAAAAACGTTGGCGAAAGCGCTATCGTTGCCAAGGCGGGCGAGCTCTCGGACGAGTCTGTTATCCGCAAGGTCGACGAGATGAATATGGACTACGTTCTCGTTGAAAAGGGCGCCGTTCTCAACTGGTTCGACGTAACCGTTATCGACGGACGCTTCTCTCTTAACGATAAGATATCCGACATTATGTCTTGCTTGAGAGGCAAGCTCTGGTTTGCATCCTTCGGTATGACTCTCAAAAAGAAGATGGACGCTAACAAGAAGGGCGAGAAAAAGGCAGGCGGCTTTGAGGTAAATCTCAAGGACGCAGGCGGAAGCGGTCTTATGGATATGATGGGCGGCTTCAGCATTCTCAGACTCTCTTCTATGATGAGCATGATGAACATCTCCTTCACAAAGGAAGAGCTTCTCAAGCTAAACAAGCAGCTTAACAAGATCCGCAAGCCCAAGAAAAAGAACTGATAACTTTCTTTAAAAATAAAAAATTGCCACCCTTTTTGGTGGCAATTTTTTATTTTATTGCGGTGGTGCCGTTTTCGGTTTGGTAGAGGAGTATCATTTCCTCTTCGGTGAGATCGTCGGCGTTTATATAGATGAGCAGCTCGTGCTCTCCGTTGCCGTAGGCGGTATTTTTGGGGATAACGCGAAATTCGTAGCAGGGTATCTCTCTTTCGCCCGCAGAGAGTATTACCGCTTTCTTGCAGTCGATTATCTCGCAGTTTTCAAGGAGCGCCTCTGCCTCTTCTCTGCTGTGTTTAAAGGTTATATCGCGATCGGTGTGATGCTTTATATAGTCGGAGGCAAAAAAGGTTATTACCTTACCGTCGCAGAGGGAAACGCCTATCTTTATACCGTCGCCGTAAAAATAAACGCCTTCCTCGACGCAGATAAGCTCGAACACCGCAACTCCGTTATCGGTATAGCTCAAATTTGCCGTCATATCCTCATAGCCCTGCTTTTTGGCAAATTCGAGCGCAGTCTGCTCCGCCTCCTTAAGCGAAACCGTCGCCTCGCCGCAGCTTCCCTCGGAGATATAGGAGATGAGATGACCGCTTGAGGAAAATTCGGCGGTTATTCCTCCGTGGCTGTAACAGCTTCCCGTTTCGCCAACGCGGCTTACGGGGTCGGAAAGCTCGTCGGCGCCGACTCCGAAAAGCTCTGCCGCCGCAGAGTGAAGCTCACTTGGCAAAATATCTGCCTTATCCTTTAAAAAGAGGAGTTCTGCGCCGTCGAGGTGGGCTGAATATTTGCCGTCGTAGTTAAGCGAGGGAAATTGCGAAAGCTCGCTTTCCCACTGTGAGAGCAGCTCTGTAAGCGATATCGCATCTTCTCCGTAGCTCTTTTCAGAAAAGGCAAAGAGCTCGCAAAGGTTTACGTTGCCGCTTTCTATCTCGCCTCTTAACGATGCGAATTTTTCGCCGAGCGTCCCTACGCCCGAGCACAGCTCAAAGAGCGTTTGAAGCTCTTCTTCGGTTATTTCTCTGCCGTTTGCCGCCTTTTTCATAAGAGCTCCGGCATAATCGGATATCCTTGCAAGCAAGGCGTTTAAGGCGACTGTGGTATCGTTTTTGCAGGGAAGCACCGACAGCGCCGTGATAACGCCCCTTATTTCGTTTTGTACCTCGCACAGCGACGTTATGAAAAAGCCGTCGGTTACGGCGTTTCGCGCCTTATTCATTGATATCGCCACGCCCTCCGTGCCGTCGATGACGGCTTCTATCGAGGCGGTGAAATCGGTTTGCATCTCGTCCTTCGCGACGTTTAAATAAAGCAGATTCTTTACCGAGAAAAAGGAAAGCGCCGCTATTGCCGCAATCAAAAACGAGAGTGTTAAAATGAGCGGTTGTTTTTTCATATTTCTACCCCGTTACTGTTTTTTAAAGGTAGTTTTTACCGCTTTCGGTCTTTTATTCGGAAAAATAAAAAATCCCCGTAAATTTACGGGGAAAATTTTTATTCGGTATTTCCTTTATATCCGAGTGCCGCCTTGCGAAAGGCTATGGGAGTAAGACCCACGTATCGGCGGAAGCTTCGCGAAAAGCCCACCGCATCGCCAAAGCCTGCCTTTATTGCTATCTCCTCAAGAGTGAGATCGCTCTCTCGCAAAAGGTCCTTCGCCGCGTTTATGCGAATATGGAGAAGATATTCATAAGGGGTTACGCCAATGCAGTTTTTGAAAAGCTTTATGAAATAGTATTTACTGAGCGAAACGTAGCCCGCTATTTCTTCAACGCCTATCTCTCTGTCGTAATGCTCGGTTATATATTCTACCGCTCTTTCGGCTATCTGATGCTTTTCGGAGACCGACATCTCCATATCCTTAATGTTGGACATCAGGAGTTTGGTTATCATCTCGGTTACGTTTAAGGAGAGCTGGATATCGCGGTAGTGCTTTCTCTCCTTAACGAGCTTTACGCACTGCTCAACGAGGAGCAACAGCTCGCCCTGCTTTTCGGGAATTCCCACCACCGTGCCCATCTCCTCACAAAGAAGAGTGTAGTTTTCCATGGCGGGCCCCTTTAAGTCGAAATAGTAAAACTCCCAGTTTTCGCCCACGGTTTCGATGCGGTGATAATAGTTTGTGTC
This sequence comes from Clostridia bacterium, assembly GCA_017504945.1. GTDB lineage: Bacteria > Bacillota > Clostridia > Oscillospirales > RGIG5299 > RGIG5299. The sequence continues at coordinate 22,310 of JAFVQJ010000024.1, read as the reverse complement.
GAGCAAAAAGGCGCTTTTGCGGCTGACGCTGAAGCTATCGGTCTTATAAATAAGCTTGCCCTCGCCCGCAACGGTGATGACGAGGGTGTAATAGCCGCCGTCCTCTCGCTCGAGAAAGAAATCGCCGTTTGCTTTGCAGTGGCCTATTTCGGTTACCGAAACAGGCATTCTCGTGGTAAATATTGGGTTGTTTACGCAGCATTCGCCCTTTACGGTTACTGACGTATTGCAGTTCTGTTTCATTAAAATCCCGCCGCATTCCGTTTTTTGCATTTCTTTTCAAAAAAAGCAATATTATGCATTTTTGACCTTTTTTGCAAATTAGTTTTTCCGATTTTAAAACGGTTTTATTATCTTTTTGTTATTATTATAGCAAATAATTCATATATTTCAAGTGTATTTCAATATTTTTACAAAAGCAATTTTTTACAGCAATTTTTTGCATTTTTTATCATTTTAACATTTACTTTACTATAAATTTTCAAAAACTCTTTACCTTTTTGTTTTTTTATGTTATAATCTTCTTTAGTAATATCCGGAAAGGACAGATTCTTAATGGGTAAGCTACAAATTGAAAATACAGACGTAAACGTTATGATCTCGCGCGAAGTCGTTGCGGGTATCGCTATAAATGCTGCTAAAGAGACCGACGGTATCGCTAACGTTACCGGCAAATTCGCCGCGAGCGATATAAAGGCTATGTTTGCCAAGAAAAATCTCGGCAACGGCGTTAAGATAGATTATCTTGACGACGGCATAGTTATCGATATGTTTATAGTGGTTGAGTTCGGCATTTCCATTCCCAAAACCGCAAACGAGCTTCAGTTAAACGTTAAGCAGGCGGTTTCGACAATGACCGGCATCAACGTTCTTGCGGTTAACGTAAACGTAGTTGGCATTACTCTCGCGAAGGACGCGAAATTCAAGCAGCAGTAAATCCGAAAAGAAAAGAGCGGCAATTAGCGAGACTTCTCATAAGGAAGTCTCGCAGTTTTATTCGCCAAATATATTTGGCGAGTGATATTGCTTCGCAGTTATATTATGCTTCGCATAGTGATATTCGGCTACGCCGAGTTTGGCGAATAAAATAACACTGAAACCGAAAGGTTTCAATAACACTATTGCCTTAAGGCAATAATATCACTCCGACAAAGTCGGAATAAAACTTGAAAGGCGAGTATTTCTTATGTATAATAATTTTAGAGGTGATAACTTTGGCTGATAGTGTTTTACGAGATAAAGCAAAAGAATTTGCAAAAACTGTTGTTTTTCTCTGCCGTGATATGAAAGGAAATTGTAAGGAATCAGTTTTAATAAACCAATTACTTCGTTCTGCTACTTCAATCGGCGCTAATTTACACGAAGCACAATACGCACAAGGAACAAAGGATTTTATTTCTAAACTTGAAATAGCACAAAAAGAATGCTACGAAACTGAATATTGGCTTGAACTTCTATTTGAAACAAATTGCATGAATGAAGAAAATTATAAAGCATTACAAAACGATTGCGGTGCCATCCGCAGAATGTTAATTTCATCACTTAAAACGATGAAATCTAAATAAGGGTTTGGGCTTAGCCCTTGACAGTATTTGTGCATACAAATGCGATGCTGGTTCTATCCGATTATACTCGGCACAAAATATCGGGAAATAAAAATCGCCTTTTGATAGAATATAGGCAGACAAGGAGGGATAATATGGATTGGATTGTTGGGATGCAAAACGCTATCGACTATATCGAAGACAATCTGACAGAAACGATTGATTACGAGAAGGTCGCAGCGCAGAGCTTTTCATCAAGCTATCACTTTCAACGTGTGTTTAGTATTCTTTGTGGTTTTACCGTCGGTGAGTATATCCGGAATCGCAGGCTGTCGCTTTCAGGTACAGAGCTGGCAACAAGTGATGCAAAGGTTATTGACGTTGCGTTGAAGTATGGCTATGAAAGTCCGGACAGCTTTGCAAAAGCATTTCGTAAGTTCCACGGTATATTGCCGTCGCAAGCTCGCAATAACGGAAGTATGCTGAAATCCTATTCCCGCCTTGTACTGAAATTTTCTTTGGAAGGCGGTTGTACTATGAATTACAGAATTGAAGAAAAGGGATCAATGGTAATTACGGGATGCTCTATGAGATTTTCAGGAAGTCCGTCTGATCGTTACCATCAACAGCATGATTTTATGGTAAGTGGAAACACCCGGTTTGTGCGGTATGCATTACAAGGGATGGCAAGTGACTGTTCTATAGAATATGCGGTTGTATCAAACATTGACGATGAAGGATATGATTTCTCAATTGGCACAATTATCCCTACTTACTTTACTGACCACTTGGAAAAGACTGTTGGAGAAAACAACGCAAGTAAGTTAACCATCCAAGAAGTGCCTGAAAGAAAGTATCTGATAGTTGAGACAGAGCGTAGCGCGACAAGCATACAGGAACATCTTGAGATACGGAAGCGTGCCATAACAGAATGGTTTACTGAATCAGAATATCAACTGGCAAACGCCCCGGAAATTACGCTGTTCCACTACGATAGGATTTACAAAGATAACAGCTATGTTGAACTGTGGTTGCCTATAGAAAAAACAAGATAACAAAAAGTTCCAGACAGAAAAATCTCTGTCTGGAACTTTTTATAAACATCCTAATGAGAAGTACCTTTATTTGCCGCTCTTATTTTTTTCGGTATATGGGGTTATGCGGTATTCTCCGCCGTACTCTGTATATCTCTCACAGCAGAGGCTTCGGAATTCATAGCTCTTTACCTCGTAATCAAACACCTTTTTAGCAAGTGATGAGAGGTTATTTCCGTCTGACGACCGCACTATTACGGGTAAGTCGCCTTCATTTATATTTCTTAAAAGCTCCCTTCCCCTTTCTCCGATGGCAAGCACGCGGATATAGGGCGGCTTTTCGTCCTTATTCGATCTCTTTTTTAAAAGCACCGCGTTTAATACGGCGCGGGAAAGTCTGCCGTTGGTGTAGCGCTTGGTGGCTACAAGGGAAAACAGCTCCGAAAGCGACGTTGCCTTTTCGGCAGCTTTTTTTATTGCAAATTCGAGTCCCTCGTTTATTTCGGCAATTTCGGAAAGCTCGGAGACCGACGCGATGCGAAGAGCATAGAGTATCTCGCGCTCGGCGCGCTCACGGCGGGCAATAAAGCCGTTTTCCGTTTCTTCCTTCAATATCTCGTGGGAGTAGCTTGGCATATAGGGTGCAAAGGCTCCCGTTTTTCCTTTTCTTATAAACGACGCCGGTGCAAAGCCCTCTGACACCGTTTCACGCCCGTGCTCACGCAAAACGGGAGAGAAGGTCATTGAAATTTTTTGCTTCTTTATTGCCTTTATATATTCGCAGGCGAGGATATCGTTGCCCCTTGAGACGATTGCCGCCTCTTTTTCAAAGCCGTTTTCGCAAAAGACCCTTTCTCTTGCCGCGGCAAATCCGACGCCCTCGCGCTGTGCCTCTCTTATTTGCGCAAGCAGGCTCTCGGTAAGCGATGCGGCACGCTCAAGAAGCTCTTTATCGGCACATTCCGAGCCGAATACGAGGTTATTTGCGCCTGCGGCGTAAAGAAGCGACACCCCCGCTCTTGCAAAGCCCTCGGCAGACTGCGAGGAAAAATAGGAGGGCAGCTCTATAACGAGGTCGGCTCCCGCCTTTATCGCACACTCGGCTCTTTTGCTCTTTGAAATAAAGGAGGGCTCGCCGCGCTGTGTGAGATTGCCCGAAAGGCAGACTATTACCGCGTCGGACAGCTCCTTTGCGCGTTTAATTACATATTCGTGACCGTTGTGGAAGGGATCGAATTCGGCAATTATTCCCGATATCATATTTTCACCCGTCTTTTGCTTTAAATTTCGGCATTTTTCTCGAAAATATCTTGAAATATTATTGCTTTAGAGTTATAATATTTATATTATGGCCGTTTGCGGTTTGCGTTACGGTTATATTATAACTCATTTTGAAAATTAAATCAACTTTTTCGGAGGAATAGTTAATGAAAATACTTGTTATCAACGCAGGAAGCTCTTCTCTTAAGTATCAGCTTATCGATATGGAGAACGAGCACGTTCTCACAAAGGGTATTTGTGAGAGAATCGGTATGGCGGGCAATATCGTCCACAAGCTTGCCGACGGCACCGTTATTGAAGAGGATTGTCCCTTCCCCACCCACACCGAAGCTTTTGAAAAGACCATCTCTATGATCACCGATGAAAAGATCGGCGTTATTAAGGACGTTTCCGAGATAAAGGCAGTAGGCCACAGAATAGTTCAGGGTGCAGAGCTTTATTCCGAGAGCGTTATCGTTACCGACGAGGTTATCGACAACATCGAGAAGATAGCATATCTTGCTCCCCTTCACAATGCGGCTCACGTTCTCGGTCTTCGCGCATGTAAGAAGGTTTTGGGCGACGCTGTTCCCCAGGTCGTCGTTTTCGACACCGCCTTCCATCAGACCATGCCCGCAAAGGCTTATATGTTCGGCGTACCCTACGAGTATTATGAGAAATACCATATCCGTCGCTACGGCTTCCACGGCACCTCGCACAAGTTCGTTGCAAACCGCTGCGCAGAGCTTATGGGCAAGGATATAAAGGATCTTAAGATAGTTACCTGCCACCTCGGAAACGGCGCTTCCATCTGCGCTGTCGACGGCGGCAAGTGCGTTGATACCTCTATGGGTCTTACCCCCTTGGGCGGCATCATTATGGGTACCCGCTCGGGCGATATCGATCCCAGCGTTGTAACCTACATCGCAGAGAAGGAGGGTCTTACTCCCTCTCAGATGAGCGATTTCCTCAACAAGAAATGCGGTTACCTCGGTCTTTCGGGCATTTCGTCCGACTCGCGCGACCTCGTTGACGCAAGAGCGAAGGGCGACGAGAGAGCAACTCTTACCCTCGACTGCCAGTATTATCAGATAACCAAATACATCGGCGCATACGCTGCCGCTATGGGCGGTATCGACGCTATCGTATTTACCGCAGGCATCGGCGAGAACGACACCGAGCTTCGCGTTGCCACCGTTGAAGGACTCGGATTCCTCGGCGTAAAGGTCGATAGAGCGATAAACTCCGTTTCCAACAGAAAGGAAGCAGAGATCTCCACTCCCGATTCCAGGGTTAAGGTATTCCTTATTCCCACCAACGAGGAGCTTGCTATTGCAAGAGATACTCTTCGCATCGTTTCCGCTCTTTAATTTAAAAAGAACCGACAGACACACCCCGCCTCATTTGAGGCGGGGAAAATTTTTTTAAAAACATTGTCAGCTTTTTGCCGTCTTATGCGTTTTATAGGTAGAGGATTAAAAATCCCGATTAAACGGAGTCAAAGCTATTTATCTGTCGATGTAAATTTCTTGACGAACAGAGGGTGATTTGCTACAACGGAAACGGGGAAATTTTCCTCAAATTTTTGAAAAAGGAGGAAAACCAATGAAAAAAACAGTTTCAATAGTTCTTTCTGCAATTATGCTGTTGCTTGCGTTTTGCTCTTGCACGTCGAATTCAACCGAATTCAGCTACAGCAGTGATATGAGATTTGTTTTGATACCTTTTTCAGAAAACGGTGCTCAAAGCTCGGTTGGTCGCGAACAACCTGTAACCCTCAATCAATTACTTGATCGTTGCCAAGAAAGTGAAGAAAATGGATCAGAGCTTTTGATTTTCAAAGGCAAGGTTGCGGGAAACAGCACAGTATACGATATATATGACCGAGCTGTAGAAATGGTTGATTTTTTAGATCCGGAGGATGAAAAGGAACGGATAATCTATTCGGGGATGATGACCCCGGTGCAAATAGAAGAACTATACTATTCGACTGATCCGGAAATAAAGGAAAATGATATTATAACTTTACATGAAAGCTATGTTTATTTAAATGAAGAATTGTTTTCTAAAATACCGGGACTGGTTGAAAAATATGATTTAAAGATAGGCGATTTATTGCCTTCGGGCGCAACAGATCAAAAATATTACAAAGAAATGTTTTTGGAAAAAGAATATAGTTATATTATTATCAGTTTTAAAAATATCGATATATTTAATGATAATGCGGTATATTTCCATGCGTGGTATTATGACAACGCTACTATTTGTATAGATAAAGAGCCGACGCCTATTGATTATTACGGTGAAGATGATAGAAGAGCTTATAGTGCTTATTTAAATATCCGCAAAGAAGCAATAGACTACTATATAAACGGCAACAAGGAAGTTCTCTCGTAAATCTTTGAAAATGGAGGCAAACCAATGAAAAAGATAATTTCAATAATTATTGCCACAACTATGCTGTTAGTTGCATTTTGTTCGTGCACTCCAAGCCAAACCGAATTTAACTACAGCAGCAATATGAAGCTTGTAACGGGCATAACGGAAAACAGAGGAAGCCAATCAAGTGACAGATGGTTTCAGCCGGAAACTCTTGCAGGATTAAACTACCTTTATAAAGAACGCTTCGAGAAAGAGCTTGATTCGGATATTTTAATTTTCAAATGTAAGGTTGTCGGAAACAGTAAAATAATTGCAGACTATGACGAGCTGTGCAAAATGTTTAGTGAAAATTGTAAGTCCGACGACGAAACGCATAGAATATTTCAAAGTTCGATACATACTCCCGTTTTGGTAGAAGAAATATATTATATGTCACCGACATTGCAGGTAAAAGAAGGCGATATTATATATTACGAGGAGTTTTATACCTGTATTGATGAAGATTTGTACTCAAAAATTCCAAACACTGTTGAAAAATATGATTTAAAGGTCGGAGATCTCTTGCTGGGATTGGGAAGCGATAGCGCCTTTTATCAGGAAATGTTTTTGGAAAAAGATCACAGCTACATTATTTATTGTTCAAAAGCCGATTATTCTCCAATTACCTATGAATACGAATATTATGAAGCCGTATATGAAAATTTACCGATATACTGTGTTGACCGCGAGCCGATGCCGGTAGATTATTACGGCAAATATGAAGAACATGAATATCAACGGTATCTTAATATCCGCAAGGACGCAATAGATTACTATATAAACGGCAACAAGGAAGTCCTCTCGTAAATCTTTGAAAATGGAGGAAAACCAATGAAAAAAACAGTTTCAATAGTTCTTTCTGCAATTATGCTGTTGCTAGCGTTTTGCTCTTGCGCGTCGAATTCAACCGAATTCAGCTACAGCAATGATATGAGATTTGTTTCTGAAATAAAATGGAGCGAAGGAATAAATTCGGACCAGCATCTTGGAAAGTGGGGCTCTCTCAAAGGACTAAACGACCATTATTTCAATACGTTAGGCGGAGATAACCTTTTTATTTTAAAAGTCAAGGTTGCGGGCGAAAGCAAAAATTATTCCACATTTGACGAGATTTATAAGGAAAAACCGCATTTGTTTGATAACACGGAAGAAGAACGCTTGCGCTTTTGCAGTGTAAGAACACCGGTGCAAATTGAAGAAGTTTATTATGCATCGGACTCGGACTCCAACGTAAAAGCAGGCAATATAATTATGATTAAAGAAGATTATTATTACGTTGACAAGGAATTCTGTTCAAAAATGCCTGATACGGTAGAAAAATACAATGTAAAGGTGGGAGATATTGTTCCCAATGTAAATAATGATAAAGCATATTACAGGGAGATGTTTTTGGAAAAAGATTATACGTTTATCATTTATTGCAAGCTTGCAAATGATGGAGGATTTTATACGGTGTCTTATTGGAAATCGACGGTATTTTGCATAGAAAGAGAACCCATGCCCGTTGATTATTACGGTGAAGATAAGCACAAAGATTATATTTCTTATTTAAATATCCGCAAAGAAGCAATAGACTACTATATAAACGGCAATAAGGAAGTCCTCTCGTAAATCTTTGAAAATGGAGGAAAACCAATGAAAAAGATAATTTCAATAATTATTGCCACAACTATGCTGTTGATTGCATTTTGTTCGTGCACTCCAAGCCAAACCGAATTCAGCTATAACAGCAATATGAGGTTTGTTACGGAAATGATTGACAGCAACAGTAATCAGCAATCATCAACCCTTTGGTATGATATTACCTCACTCGCAACATTGCAATATCATTTTTTTGAAACAATTAAAGAAAATGTTTTTGTTTTTAAAGTAACCGTAGCAGGTCCCAGCGTCAATAACGATATGTATGATGAAATAATAGCTGAATACTCGTCGAAATTCGATCCTGATGACGAGAGGAGAAGATTAGGGGCTTGTGAAATTTTAACTCCCGTAAAAATTGAAGAAATATATTACTCCTCAAACCCTGACGTGCGTGTTGGTGATATAATAACGGTTTCCGAGCATTATATTTATCTCGACGAGGAGCTTCGGTCGAAGATGCCCAATACGGTTGAAAAATATAATTTAAAAATAGGAGATATTATTCCCACCAAAATAACCAATAAGGCTTTTTACAGGGAAATGTTTCTTGAAGAGGGTTATAGCTTTATTGTTTTTTGCTGCTATCAAAACGATAGATCATACTACTGTACCGGATATTGGGACTTGGCAGTTTACAGCATAGACCGCGAGCCGATGCCGGTAGATTATTACGGCAAATATGAAGAACATGAATATCAACGGTATCTTAATATCCGCAAGGACGCAATAGATTACTATATAAACGGCAACAAGGAAGTTCTTAAATAAAACACGCCCCGCCTCGAATGAGGCGGGGGTTTTTCATTATGCGAAAATTCCGTTAATATTTATATTTTTATAATATTTATCTTTACTTAAAAAGCAATAAATGATATAATATTATAGAATAATTATAATCGGTGAGGTGTGCTTTGTTGGAGCGGTATGAGGCAACGGCGAGGTTGCGCGAGATCAACGGAAAACAGAATAAGAGCTACGCCGTTTTGACCTTCGGATGTCAGCAAAACGAGCACGACAGCGAGATAATCTCGGGCGTTTTAGAGGAATGCGGCTTTTTACCCTCCGATATCAACGATGCCGACGTTATAATTTTTAACACCTGCGCCGTGAGAGAAACGGCTGAAGAAAAGGTAATTGGCAAAATAGGCGCATTAAAGGCTTTGAAATACAAGAAAAAGGACCTCGTTATCGGCATCGGCGGCTGTATGACCGCCATTGAAAAGACCGCCGATTACATCTTTAAGACCTTTCCCTTCGTTTCATTCGTTTTCGGCACAAACTCGGTTTCGTCGCTCCCCTCTCTCGTCTTGAACGCCGTTCTCGGAAAGCGGCAAAACGGTGCGCCTGACGACGAGATAATTCCCGAGGATCTGCCCGCGATAAGAAGAGAAGGCTACCGTGCCGATATTTCGGTTATGTACGGCTGCAATAATTTCTGCTCATACTGCATCGTCCCATATACCCGCGGCAGAGAAAAGAGCCGCGAGCCCGAGGCGATAATTTCCGAAGCAAAAAGGGCGATAGCGGGCGGCGCTATGGAGATAATGCTTCTTGGGCAAAACGTAAACAGCTACGGCAAGGGGCTTTCATCTCCCGTTACCTTCGCAAAGCTGCTTGACCGCATTGCAAGCCTCGACGGAGATTTCCGTATTCGGTTTATGACGAGTCATCCGAAGGACGCCACCGACGAGCTTCTTGAGGTCATGGCAAAGCACGAAAAGATATGCAAGCATCTTCACCTGCCCGTTCAGTGCGGAAGCGACAGAGTGCTTCTTGATATGAACCGCCGCTACGACGTTAAAAAATATCTTTCGATAATAAATAAAGCAAGGGCGCTTATGCCCGATATTACTCTCTCGAGTGATATAATCGTAGGTTTTCCCACCGAAACGGAGGAGGATTTTGAGGGCACCCTCTCTCTTTGCCGCGAGGTAGAGTACGATTCGCTCTTTACCTTTATCTATTCGAGGCGAAGCGGCACAAGGGCGGCGGAGATGGTCCCCGTTTCAACCGAAAAAGAGATACACGGGCGCTTCGACAGGCTCGTTTCTCTTCAAAACGAGATATCGAGAAGGAAAAACGAGGCGCTGGTCGGTAAAAGCCTTCGCGTTTTGGTAACGGGTATAAGTGAGACCGACAGCGAGATGCTTGCCGCTCGAAGCGAGGGAAACAGGATAGTTCATTTCAAGGGGTCTCCCTTGCAAAAGGGCAGCTTCGTAAACGTTAAGATAACCTCGGCAAAGACGTGGTCGCTCTTCGGAGAGCAAGAGATTTAACAAAGACAAGGAAGATAAAAAATGGCACTTTCACCAATGATGGAGCAATATCTTTCAATTAAAGAGGATAATAAGGACTGTCTGCTCTTTTACAGAGTGGGCGACTTTTACGAGATGTTTTTTGACGACGCAAGGACCGCCTCGCGCGAGCTTGAGCTTGTGCTTACGGGCAAGGACTGCGGTCTTAAGGAACGTGCGCCCATGTGCGGCGTTCCTCACCATTCCTGCGACGCCTACATCGCGAGACTTATAGAAAAGGGCTACAAGGTAGCTATATGCGAGCAGGTGGAGGATCCCAAGCTCGCAAAGGGCTTGGTAAAAAGAGATATCGTGCGTATAGTTACTCCCGGCACGGTGGTTGACGAAAACTTTTTAAACGGCACCGAAAACAACTTTATAGGCTCCGTTTACTATGACGGCAAAAGCAAGGCGGGCGTTTCGTTTGCAGATATTTCCACCGGTGAGGTCTACTGTCTTGAGATAAACGAATCGCCGCTCGATGCCATTTTGAACGAGGTTGGCAGATTTTGTCCGAAGGAGCTTCTTATTTCCGAAAATCTGCTTTCGGTCAAAAGAGTTTATTCATTCCTCAAAAACCAGATAACCGAAAGTCTTACCCCCTTGAGAACCGACGTTTTTGAAAATCCCGACAGCGTAAGGCTCGTTATGCTTCAGTTTAAGGACAGCGTTTCCCCTTCCATTGCAACCGAAAAGGAGCTCGCCGTCAAGTCGCTCGGCGTTATGCTCTCTTATCTTGCGAGAACGCAGAAGGTTTCCCTTTCGCAGATGAACAAGCTCACCGTTTACGGCACCTCGGAATATCTCTCGATGGACATTTTTACGAGAAGAAGTCTTGAGCTTACCGAAACGATGAGAAGCAAGGAGAAAAAGGGCTCGCTCCTTTGGGTAATAGACAACACGAAGACCGCTATGGGCGGCAGAATGCTCCGTCAGACGCTTGAGCGTCCGCTCATCGACTGCAACAGGATCAACAAAAGGCTTGACGCTACCGAGGAGCTTCTTGCAAAGACCTCCGAAAGACTTGCTCTTTCGGAAAATCTCAGCAACGTTTACGATATTGAGAGAATTCTCACGAAAACCGTTTACGGCACGGTCAATCCGCGCGATATGCGCTCCGTTTGCTCGACCTTTAAGGCGGTGGCGGAGATAAAGGCGCTTCTTGCTCCCTTTACCTCGCAGCTTTTGAGAGAAACGGAAAAGAGGCTTGACCCCGAAACAGAGCTTATTTCAAAAATAGACGCCACCGTTTCGGAGGATCCGCCGTTTTTGATGTCGGAGGGCGGATATATAAAGGACGGCGTTGACGCCGAGCTTGACGTTTGCAGAAAGCTTTTGGGCGGCAGCGAGAGTATTTTAAAGCAGATAGAGGAAAAGGAAAAGGAGCAGACCGGAATAAAGCTGAAGGTCGGCTACAACAGAGTTTTCGGTTATTATATTGAGGTTACCAACTCTTTTCTTTCAAAGGTTCCTCCTCACTATATCCGCAAGCAGACTCTCACCGGCGCAGAGCGCTTTATAACCGAGGAGCTCAAGGAGCTTGAAAAGCAGATACTTACCGCGAAGGACCGTATAATTGCAATAGAAGCAAAAATATTCAAGGAGCTTCGCGATCGGCTCGTTACCGAGATATCCTCGATGCAGCAGACCTCGATGGCAATAGCGGAGCTTGATATGCTCTCCTCCTTTGCGGAGTGCGCAAGAAAAAACGGATACGTTAAGCCGATAGTGGATAATTCGGGAATTATTGATATCAAGGACGGGCGTCATCCCGTTGTTGAAAAGATGCTTACCGATTCGGTATTCGTCCCCAACGACACCTATCTTGACTGCGACGAAAACAGATTTTCTCTTATTACCGGTCCGAATATGGCAGGTAAATCGACTTATATGCGTCAGACCGCGATAATTGCTCTTATGGCGCAGATAGGCTCCTTCGTTCCCGCCTCAAAGGCGAGAATAGGCATAGTTGACAAGATATTTACCCGCGTGGGTGCCGCCGACGATCTCGCAACGGGTCAGTCGACCTTTATGGTGGAGATGAACGAGGTCGCCTCGATCCTCAAAAACGCCACCTCAAGCAGTCTTCTTATCTTCGACGAGATAGGCAGAGGCACCTCTACCTTTGACGGTATGAGCATTGCAAAGGCGGTTTCGGAATACGTTGCCGACAAGAAAAGGCTCGGCGCAAAGACTCTGTTTGCAACTCATTACCACGAGCTTCAGATGCTCGATATTCTGCCCGGAATAAACAACTACTCGGTTGCCGTTAAAAAGCGCGGCGACGAGATAACCTTCCTCCGTAAGATAGTCAAGGGCGGCGCCGACCAGAGCTTCGGCATTGAGGTCGCAAAGCTTGCGGGAATACCCAAGGACGTGATCTCGAGAGCGAAGGATATTCTTTCGGAGCTCGAAAGCGGTGAGCAAGCCGCTCCCGCAAAAAGAACGCTTACTCTTAAGGAGGACGAGCCGCAGTTCTCGTTTGAGGATATGGCTGAAAACGAGGTTCTGGAGCGGCTCAGAAACGCCGACCTGAACGTTCTTACCCCCATTGAATGTATGAATCTTCTTTTTGAGCTTAAAAAGGAGCTTGAAAAATAATTTTTGCCCTTTAAGGCAGGTGTAAAAAATGAGCGTCATCAAGGTACTTGATAACGAGTCCGCCGTTAAGATAGCGGCGGGTGAGGTGGTTGAAAACGCCGCCTCTGTAATTAAAGAGCTTATTGAAAACTCGGTGGACGCCGGTGCAAAGCACATTACCGTTGAGATAAGAAACGGCGGAAAAAGCTTTATAAGAGTTACCGACGACGGTTGCGGTATGGCATTTGACGATGCCAAAAACGCATTTTTGCGCCACGCTACCTCGAAGATACGCTCGATAGACGATCTCTCTACCCTTTCGACGATGGGCTTTCGCGGTGAGGCGCTCGCGGCGCTTGCCGCAGTTTCAAGAGTTACCCTTTACACCAAGCGTGCCGAGGACGAGCTTGGCGCCGAGGTCGAAATTGAGGGCGGAAGGGTTTTGAAGCACGAGGAGTCGGGCTTAAAGGACGGCACCACAATTATCGTAAAGGACCTGTTTTACAACACTCCCGCAAGGCTTAAGTTTTTAAAGCGCGACGCCACAGAGGCGTCTTACGTTGCACAGATAACGGAGCGCGAGGCGCTGGCACGTCCCGATATTTCTTTTACTTTTATCAAGGACGGCGCCGAGAGCTTCTTTACCGACGGAAGCGGAAGGCTTTTATCGGCTATTTCCTCCATCTACGGAAATTTGCTCTCATCGTCGCTTTTACCGCTTAAGGCGGATATAGGCGGTGTTTCGGTATCGGGCTATATCTGCAAGAGCAGTGCCGCGAAGGCGACGAGAGATATGCAGATATTTTACGTTAACGGCAGATACGTTAAAAACAAGACCTTTACCGCCGCGCTTGAAAGCGGCTATGCAAACGAGCTTATGGTAAAGCGCTTTCCCGTTTGCTTTTTGAATTTGAAGATATCTCCCTCGGAGATAGATATTAACGTTTCTCCTTCAAAAACGGAAATAAAGTTCTCGCAAAGCGTTTCCGTCTTTGACGCGATATATTTTGCCGTTAAAGAGGCCCTTTCAAAAGACAGCGGCAGAGAGGAAATTGAATTTCCGAAGGAAAAGGAGAAAAAGAGCGAGTTTGAGTCGCTTATTTCGTCCGTTTCCTCCTTCGTTGACGAAAATCCGAAAGCGGCAAACGGTTGGGTAATTGAGAAAAAGGAAACGGAAAAAAGGGCTGACCTTGAGATAAAAAAGCCGACGGCGAGCAAGGCGTCGCCTACGGTCTTGAGGGAGAGTCTTTTCCCCGTTATATCGGCTGCCATTGAAAAAGAGAAGGAAATCAAGGAGCCCGAGGCAGAAAAAGAGCCTTTTTCGGCGTTTGACATTACCTCATCAATAGACGTTACCGTTTCGGAGGAGATAGGCACTCCCGAAAGCGATTACGTTATTAAGGGCGAGATCTTTAAAAGCTACATCCTCGTTGAAAAGGACGACGAGCTTATTATAATCGACAAGCACGCCGCTCACGAGAGGATACTCTTTGAAAGGCTTAAGAAGGAGCAGGAAAAGCTTTCGGCGCAGTATCTTCTGGCGCCCGAAAAAATTCTTCTTTCGCCTGCGAGAGCGGGATATCTTTCGGACTGCTCATTACAGCTTGAAAGATTTGGATTTGACTGCAGTCTTAAGGACGGTTATGCAGAGGTCTTGGCAATTCCCTCGCTCATTTCGGAAAAGGATACCGAGGCTATGCTTTGCGAGGTTCTTGACCTTTTGGGAAATGAAACGGGAAGCGATCTCTCGGTTACCGACAAGATATATCACAGCATCGCCTGCCGCGCCGCAGTTAAGGCGGGTAAGAGTGCAAGCGCTGAGGATATGAAGAGTCTTGTGAAGGCTGTTATCGATCTGCCCGATATTAAGCACTGTCCGCACGGCAGACCGGTTGCCGTTTTTATCAAAAAAAGCTATATCGACGGCAGATTCGGAAGATAATTTACAAATTACGCTTGATTTTTTATTCCCGGAGGGGTATTCTTGAATAAGGTTTTGGTTATTTGCGGTCCTACCGCTTCGGGAAAGACGGAGATCGCGGTCAAAGCTGCCCTTGCGCTTGACGGCGAGGTCATATCAGCCGACTCGATGCAGCTTTACAAGGGCATGAATATAGGCACGGCAAAGCCCACCGCCGACGAAATGAGGGGCGTTCCTCATCATCTTCTGGATATTCTCGAAGTGACGGAGAATTACAGCGCGGCGGATTACAAGGCTGCCGCATACCGTCTGTGCGAGGATATTTTAAAAAGAGGAAAAACGCCCATTATTGCGGGCGGTACGGGGCAGTATATTTCGGCAGTCACCGAAAATCTCACCTACGGCGATATCCCCCACGATGACGCCCTCAGAAAAGAGCTTACCGACACGGCAAACGAAAAGGGCGGCGCGTATATGAAGGAGATCCTTTACGGGTTTGACCCCGACTCTGCCGCAAGGCTTCACGATAACGATCTTCGCAGAATAGTGCGCGCCATTGAGATTTTCAGGCTTACGGGCGTTACTCAAACGGAGTTCAATCTGCGCTCGAAGCAGTATCCGCCTCCCTTTGATTTCGTTATTACGGGGCTTAAATACGAGGATCGCGCGCTTTTATACGAGAAGATCGACAGGCGCGTTGACGTTATGATGGAGCACGGTCTTTTGGAGGAGGTAAGAACAATTTTGCACTCTTCCCCCTCGAATACTGCGGCGCAGGCGATCGGCTACAAGGAGCTTTTCGATTATTTTAACGGAAAATGCTCGTTGACGGAGGCTCTTGACAAAATAAAGCAGGAGTCGCGCAGATATGCAAAAAGGCAGCTCACCTGGTTTAACAGAATGGACGTTTGTTGGTTTTATCCCGATAAGACACCGAAGGACGATATAGTTTCCGAGCTTTGCGCTCTGATAAACGGTTAGGAGCCACAATGTTTAAAAAGAAATGGTTTCGCTTTGCAATAATGGTGATAGTTATATGTGCCGTTGTTTTTATGGTTATGAACGGCGCAGGCTTTTTGTCGGATAAAATGCTTACCGTTCGTCCCGAAAGGACCGTTTCGGCAGAGTATATCGACTCGACCGGTTATTTTCTCAAGGACGAGGTAACCGTGAGCGCAAAGGGCGACTATACCTTAAGCTACGAGGTCAACGACGGCGAAAGAGTGCGCGTCGACACCGTGGTAGCGGAGCTTTACGGAAAGGGTGCAGACCTTTCTGCCGTTTCAAAGCTTGCACAGCTTTCCTCGCGAATAGAGTCGCTTGAGGCGATAAACAAGGGCGACCTCTCATACAAGCAGGACGCCTTAAGGCTTGAATCGGAGATAAATGCGCTTATGCTTGAAATGACTCTTGCCGCACAGACCGGTGCGCTCGAGGGCTTTTCGGAGTCTGCAGACCTTTTGGTGCATTATTTCAATATAAGGCAGATACTCCTTAACGAGGTCGATAATTTCGACGGCAAGCTCACGGCACTCAAATCAGAGCTTAAAGCGCTTGGGGAGGTTTGTCCCTCGCCCGAGGGCAAGGTGAAAGCGGGCGCGATAGGTTATTTTACGACCGCCTTTGACGGCTATGAAAACGTTTTTACCTACGGTAACGTTTCTTCCCTCTCGGTTGCCGACGCTCTTTCTCTTTTGAAAAACACCTCTCCGAACGCTAAGCCCGAGGGGTATATAGGAAAGACGGTTACCGATTTCGTTTGGAAAATCGCTATTCCTATGAGCTCTGCCGACGCTTCCTCGTACCGCGTCGGAACGACCGCAAGGCTTATGTTCCCAAGCTGCGATAACGCGCAGTACAGCGCGACGGTGGTCTATTCCGAAAGCTTTAAGGGCGAGGCGCTGGTTATCTTCGAGGGTGTTTTCGGCACCGAGCTTTTCGCAAAGGAAAGAACGGTTGAGGTCAAGATCCTCAAATCGTCCTTAAGCGTGCTCTCCGTTCCCTCCTCTGCCCTTTTGCAAAACGACAACGGCGTTACCGGCGTTTACGTTTTGGTCGGTCAGCAGGTGGTATTCAAGCCGGTAAACTTTATAAAATACGAGGGAAACAACGCTTATATTACTCCCGTTTCGGCATCGTCATCGGCACTTTCACAGTACGACGAGGTAATTTACAGCGGTAAAAATCTTTTCGACGGAAAGATAATTTAGGTGATATCTATGGAAAACATTAAGGAAAACCTTGAGAATATCAGGGCGCGGATCGACGCCGCGGCAAAGAGGGTAAACAGAGATGCAAAGGAAATTACTCTCGTTGCGGTGAGCAAAACAAAGCCCATTGAGATGATAGAGGAAGCTGTTTTGGCAGGTCAGACCGAGTTTGGTGAAAACAGAGTTCAAGAGCTTAAGGAAAAGCACGATCATTTCGGCGACAGGGCGACCTTCCGTCAGATAGGTACTCTCCAGACGAACAAGGTCAAATACCTTATAGGCAGAGCATCTATTATTGAGTCGGTAGACAGCGAGGCGCTTATTTCGGAGATCTCGCGTCTTGCAAAAAAGGCGGGCATCACGCAGGATATTCTTATTCAGGTGAATATCGGGCGAGAGATGCAAAAATCGGGAGTTATGCCCGAGCAGCTCGACGCTCTGCTTGATCTTGCCTCAAAAGCGGAGGGCGTGAGGGTAATAGGTCTTATGGCTATTCCGCCGAAATGCGAGGATCCCGAGGAATCAAGACCCTATTTTCAAAAAATGTACCGTCTGTTTATTGACATTGGGGCTAAAAATATGGATAATATATATATGAAGGTTTTGTCGATGGGTATGACGCGCGACTTTGAGGTCGCCATCGAGGAGGGCTCCACCGCTGTGAGAGTGGGCACCGCCATTTTCGGCAAGCGCGATTATATGATATAAAATTTCGCTTTTGCGAGGATAGGAGTTATATTATGGGAATTGGTGATTTTTTCAAAAAGAATCTCGGTCTTCAGAACGAAGAGGAATACGAGGAAGAGTTTGAAGAAGTCGAAGAGAACGAAGAAAACGAGCTCTTTGAAAGCGAACCCGAGGAAGAAAAGGAAGATACCAAGGAAAAAGCTTTTCCCTTTAAAAAGGCTGCGAAAAGAAGCAGCTACAATGATTCAATTACTTTAGGAGGCAGCGGAAAAATGGAATTCGTTGTTGTTAAACCCAAGGACTTCGGTGATGAGTGCACCGGCATCGCAGAGCATATGCTCGACAAAAAAACTGTTGTTTTGAACCTCGAAACTACCTCGAAGGAGTCTTCAAGACGTATTATCGACTTCGTTTCGGGCGTTGCTTTTGCCACCAAGGCAAAAATCAAGAAGGTCGCTACCTGCACCTACGTTATCGTGCCCGACAACTCCGATTTTACCGGTGAAGAGGTCTACGAGAGCGAGGCTCCCGCAGAGGATTCGACCGGCTTCTCCTTTTAATTCGGAGGCGTAAGCTTTGATTATAGCATTGATCCGCACGGTACAGATACTTTCGCAGATATTTTTCTACGTTATGCTCGTGCGTTGCTTTTTATCGTGGATACCGCCGCTTTATCATTCGGCATTAGGAAGAATTATCAGGGCTGTTACCGACCCTGCTCTCAAGCCGTGTCAAAAGCTGCTTGGCAAGCTTCGTTTTTTGGATAACGTGCCTATCGATTTTTCGCCCGTTTTGGCAATTTTGGCAGTTGAGATAATTGAAAAGATACTCGTTGCCTTTCTTGCCGCATTTATCGTTTAACGGCTATGGAAAACGATAAGCTTTTTTACGCGAAGCTTTCAGACCTTGCGTCTGCCGCAAAAAGCGGCAAAACGAGGTTTTCCGCTTTTCTTTCGGAAAGCGAGCAGGCAGAGGCCGACCTCTTTTTAAAAAGAGAGGGCGCTTGCTTTCTCTTTTACGGCGGAAATGAAAAGGTAAAGAGGAAGATCGCGGGTGTTTCACCGCGCGAGCTTGAATTCTCTTCCTTTCCCGTTTCGGTAATTCGCGCGACGGGCAGAGATATAGAAACACTTACTCATCGCGACCTTTTGGGCGCTTTGATGGCGCTTGGGCTTACGCGCGAGTCGGTTGGAGATATCGTCGTTGACAAATCGTCCCTCTGCGCTTACATCTTCGTTACCGAAAATGCAAAAAGGCTCATTTTGTCCGATCTTAAGTCGGCGGGAAGAGTCTATTTGACCGTTTCGGAGGTCGACGGCGAAAAGATCGTTTTGCCCGACGACGAATTTGACGATATCGCCTTGAGCGTTTCGTCCTTTCGGGCGGACGCCGTTCTTGCCGCGTTACTCAATTTAAGCCGAGAAAAAGCCGCTTCGCTTATCGATGCGCGCTCGGTGGTTTTAAACGGCTCACTTTTGGCAAAGCATGAAAAAGAGATAACCGAGGGTGATACCCTCTCGGTAAAGGGCTTTGGAAAGTTTAAGGTTGATTTTGCCGCCCCGAAGGGCAAAAAGGGCAGGATCGGATATTTAATTAAAAAATACAAATAATTCGGAGGATTTTAAAAATGTTTTTACCTTCAGATCTTGAAGAAATTAGCTTTGAAAGAGCCGTGATGGGCGGCTACAAACTTAATGAGGTTGAGGATTTTGTTAATAAAATATCCTCCGATTACGTTACTCTTTACAAGGAAAACGAGGAGCTTAAGAAAAAGCTCAAGATAGTCGTTGACAAGATAGAGAGCTATCGCACCAAGGAGTCGCTTATATCCGAAGCGCTTCTCTCTGCACAGAGCGAGAAGAATGCCGCGTCGGTCGAGGCGGCAAGGATCGTTGACGAGGCAAAGGCAGAGGCTGAAAAAATCGTTGCCGACAGCGTCGTTGAGGCTGAAAAAAGGCAGATACTTGCAAGAGAAAACGCCGATAAGGAGATTGCCGCCATAAACGCGGAGGTCGAGGGCGAGCAGAAGCATCTTGAAGCCGTTAAGATCGAGGTTTCGGAGTTTAAGCAGAGAATTCAGGAGCTTTACAAGAGCCATCTTACAAATATCCTTGCCATTCCGAGCTATGAAAAGCCCGAGGTAAAGGAGGAGCCTGCTTCGGAGCCCGAGCCCGAGGAGACAAAGGAGGAAGCACCCGCAGAGGAAGCCTTTGACGGTCAGATGACCGTTTCGGATTTTATCGAGAGCGAAGGCTCGAATGAGTCCGACGGCGACGTTAAGGACGACCTTTTCTATGAGAAATATTTGGAAAACGGTCCTGACAAAGAGGCTGTTCCCCCTCTATTCGCAACAGACGACACGCCCGCTCCCAAAAATCACAAAAGCGGTCTCTCCGACGTTTTTGATTTCGACGACAACGACGATCAGAGTCCTATGTCGTTCGTTATAAAAAATAAAAAGAAATGAGCTTAAAATGAAGCCTTCGGTTATTTTAAAAAGACTTCTGCCCGTTTTTATCGGCACCGTTTCCGTTGCGGCGGTCTCCGAGGTCATCAGGCATTTTGCGGTGAGCCTCTTGAAGCCTGTCGGAAGTGCTCCGATCTTGGAAGGAGTTTTTCAGCTTAACTATCACATAAATACAGGCGCGTCGTTTGGAATGTTTTCCGACCACACCGCCGCGCTCTCCGTCTTTACGGGATTACTTATCCTCTTTCTTTACCTTCTCACTGCGATAAACTTTTTTGAGACGAAAACGCAAAGAGTCCTCGTGGGACTTATTGCGGGCGGAGGAATGGCAAACCTTATAGAGAGGCTGCTATACGGCTACGTAGTTGACTATTTTGAATTTCTGTTTATTGATTTTGCTATATTCAATTTCGCCGATTGCTTCGTTACCGTTTGCTCGGTGCTTTTGATGATATGGATATTCTTTATTGATAAGACCGCCTTTAAGGACGGCAAAAAGTAAAAAATGCCGGTCTTGCCGGCATTTTAATTTTTCGCGAAAGGAGCTTTGATATGAACTGTATTTTTACGGTGTCCGACTGTGCGGGAGAGCGCGCCGACAAATATCTCGTTTCGGTTTTTCCCGAGCTTTCGAGAAGCTTCATTCAGGGCTGCTTTTCGGAGGGAAACGTTTTGATAAACGGCGCCGCGGGCAGAAAAAACCAGATCGTCTCGGAGGGTGACGAGATATCGTTTAGTTATCCCGAGCTTAAAGCGGCGGCGGCAGAGCCCGAAAACATTCCCATTGAGGTAATTTACGAGGACGACGATCTTTTGGTGGTAAACAAACCCAAGGGTATGGTGGTTCATCCCGCGCCCGGAAACAGAAGCGGCACTCTGGTAAACGCTCTTTTACATTACTGCGGCGACAGTCTTTCGGGAATAAACGGAGTGCTTCGCCCCGGAATAGTTCACAGGATCGACAAGGACACGAGCGGTCTTTTGATTGTTGCAAAAAACGATTTTGCTCATCAGGGACTTGCCGAACAGATAAAGGACCACAGCTTCGACAGAGTTTACGAGGCGGTTACCGTCGGGTTATTAAACGACGACAGCTTTTCCGTTACTCTTCCGATCGGCAGAGATCAAAAGGACAGAAAAAAGATGGCGGTTACCGAGAAAAATTCAAAGGACGCCCGCACCGACGTTACTGTTTTGCGCCGCTTTGAAAGGCACACTCACATTGCCTGCAAGCTTTATACCGGCAGGACACATCAGATAAGAGTGCATCTTTCGCATATGCACCGTCCGATATTGGGCGATACTGTTTACGGCGGAAAGGGCGCGGAGTTTAAAGGTCTTTCGGGGCAGTGTCTTCACGCCAAGAGCATTGGGTTTATTCACCCGCGCACGGGGGAATATCTGTTTTTCGACTCGGATCTTCCGGAATATTTCAAAAACGTCTTGACAAAGCTCGAAAAAGGTGTATAATTATTATCGGTAATTAAATACAGTTGGCAGGGGAGCTCTTACGGGCTGAGATTGAGGCGTGCCTCTAAACCCTTTAACCTGATACGGATAATGCCGTCGTAGGAAGCTTGAAGGAAAAATGCTTTTGCAGTCGGTTTTAGCCGACTGCATTTTTTTATACGTTTTTTTTAAGGAGTGTTTTTCAGATGAAAAACAAAAATCTCATTTTTTTGGCAGAAGCCGCAATTATGATTGCTGCTTCAACGGTTTTAAGCCTCTTTAAGCTTTGGGAGGCGCCTCTCGGAGGCTCGATAACTCTTGCATCGGTGCTTCCGCTTGCCGTTATCGGCTACCGCCACGGAATTTTGAAGGGTCTTGGCACCGCTTTCGTCGCTTCGGTGCTTCAGCTTATGCTCGGACTTCAAAATCTCTCCTACGGCACGACGTGGTACGCCGTTTTGGCTATTTTGCTCTTCGATTATCTCGTGGCGTTTACCTGCTACGGCGTGACGGGAATTTTCAGTAAGGCGGGCAAGGGAAGAATTTCAAACACCGTTTCCTTCACGGCGGGATTTGCGCTTGCAAGTATCCTTCGCTTTGCTTGCCACTTTATCACAGGTGCGGTGGTCTGGCACAGTCTTACGAGAGTTTGGTATGCCGACGATCCCACTCACATCGTGCATATATACGGTCCGTGGATGTATTCCTTTATTTACAATATCGGATATATGCTTCCCGATATGCTTATTGCCGCAGGCGTAGGAATTGCGCTCTCGCTCGTTCTCGATTTCAAAAAGCA
>JAFVQJ010000023.1 GCA_017504945.1 Clostridia bacterium | reverse complement strand
GTTGCTAAGGACAGTAAAAGATGCACGAAAATTTCGTGCATCTTTTATTTTTGTCTTATAGCGGAACAAGCAGGGAACTTGTACGGCAGTTCCCACTTGTTAGGAGAACCTAAAACCCTTTCACCTATCTCAAAAGAAAGTGATATTGTGAGACGGGTCTCACAGTTATATTTTGCCTAACGGCAAAGTGATATTAAAACCTTGCGGTTTTAGTGATATTTTATTCGCCCCAAAACTGCCGAAGGCAATACCACTCGGCATTAGCCGAATATAACTGCGTAGCAATATAACTCGCCGTAAGGCGAATAAAACTAGCCAAGTGTCCTTAAGAACACTTGGCTATTTACTGCGGGGATTTTTTCTTAATCTTTAATTATGGGTTTTTCATCGCTTTTGGGAGCTTCGGCTTCTGACGCAGGTGCGGTATCTGCTTCATTCTCATTTACGGGAGCGGCATCTGTATTCGGTTCTTCCTTTGCTTCGAGCGCGGGAAGCTCCTTGCCGTTCATAAGCGCTTCAAACTCCTCGCCCGAAAGCTTTTCTCTCTCAAGAAGAGCGTTTGCAACGGTCGTGAGCTTATCAAAATTATCCTCAAGACACTTTTTCGCAATGTTAAAGCTCTCTTCAACTATGCGCTTTACCTCGCGGTCTATTGCAGAAGCGGTCTCCTCCGAGAAGTTTCTCTGAGTGGTGAAATCTCTGCCTAAGAATACCTCCTCATGCTCGGAGCCGTAAACGACGGGACCGAGTGCATCGGACATACCGAATTTCGTTACCATCTTCTTGGCTATTGCGGTGGCGCGCTCAAGGTCGTTTGAAGCGCCGGTCGAGATATCGTCAAGCGCAATTTTTTCGGCAACTCTGCCGCCGAGAAGTGAGTTTATCTCCTCTATCATCTCGGTGCGGCTCATATAGCTCTTATCCTCCATGGGAAGCGAGAGGGTGTAGCCACCCGCTCTGCCGCGGGGAACTATTGATATCTGATGGACGGGGTCTAACATAGTCATACATCTCGTTACGATGGCGTGACCTGCCTCGTGGAAGGCGGTGAGCTTGCGCTCCTTTTCCGATACCACGCGGCTCTTTTTCTCAACGCCTACGCAGACCTTCATTATAGCATCCTCGATATCGTGCATATCTATCTTTTTCTTTTTGCGGCGTGCGGCATAGAGCGCAGCCTCGTTAAGAACGTTTTCAAGCTCGGCACCGGTAAAGCCTACCGTTTCCTTCGCTATCGTGTCGAGGTTTACCTCATCGGCAAGGGGCTTGCCCTTTGAGTGAACCTTGAGTATGGCTTCTCTGCCCTTTATATCGGGCACGTTTATTACTATCTGACGGTCAAAACGTCCGGGACGAAGGAGCGCGCTGTCGAGTACGTCGGGGCGGTTGGTCGCCGCTATTATGATAACGCCCTCGTTTACGCCGAAGCCGTCCATTTCAACAAGGAGCTGATTCAAAGTCTGCTCTCTTTCATCGTGTCCGCCGCCGAGACCTGCTCCGCGCTGACGTCCCACGGCGTCTATCTCATCTATAAATACTATGCAGGGGGTGTTTTTCTTTGCCTGCTCAAAAAGGTCTCTTACTCTGGACGCGCCGACACCGACGTAAAGCTCAACGAAATCGGAGCCCGATATCGAGAAGAAGGGCACCTTTGCCTCGCCCGCTATTGCCTTTGCAAAGAGAGTTTTACCCGTGCCGGGTGCGCCTACGAGAAGCACGCCCTTGGGTATTCTTGCGCCAAGCTCAACGAAGCGGCGCGGATTTTTGAGGAATTCGACTATTTCGGAAAGCTCTTCCTTTTCCTCGTCGGCTCCCGCTACGTCGTCGAAGGTTATGCGCTTTTTATCGTCGGTTATAAGCTTTGCGCGCGAGCGTCCGAACGCCATTGCGCCGTTTTTACCGCCGCCGTTCATCTGATTCATCATAATGAATGCAAATACTCCTACTCCGACAAGCAGAAGTATCATCGGTATCGAGCTTACCCACGCGGGATAGACGGTGGGTGCCTTTATATCGAAATTGACAGCTTCGCTTTCGAGCGCAGGGTCTATCTTCTCAAGGAAGTGCTCTATCCTGTATATCGACACGTTGTAGGTGAGCTTTTTGTCGGGCTCGGATTTGAGATAATAGGTGAGCTTGCCGTTTGAATCGTCAAGCACCGCCTTTTCGACCTCACCGTTGTTTATCTGCTGAATTATCTGCAGATAGGTGGGGTTCTTTTCATCTTTACCCACCCCGAAATAGCTTACCGCCAAAAAGGTGACGGCAAACGCGACGATGAGTACTACTACCGTTCTTATGCTTTTTTTCATCTGATATATGCTCCTTAATTTTTTGCCTTAAACTTCGGGTATTGCTATATAGGGCAGCTCCCTCATCTGCTCGTTATAGTCAAGGCCGTAGCCGACTACGAACTCCTTACCTATATAAAAGCCCGCATAATCGGGGATAATGCCGTTTTTAACACATTCCTTTTTATAAAGGAGAGTGCATATCTTAAGAGAGGCAGGCTCTTTTTTGCTAATTGACTTAACTATTTTTTCAAGGGTCGTGCCGCTGTCGATAATATCCTCGACTATGAGGATATCGCGATCCTTCAAATAGTCGGGCAGACTGTTGTGTCTGGTATTTTTTGCAGAAAGGTAATCGACGGTGAGCGGCACCTTTATATTTCTTACGAGATCCGCCGTAAATATTATACTACCCTTGAGTATGCATAATATGAGCAGATCTTTTCCCTCGTAATCGTTGGTGATCTCTTTTCCGAGCTCCTTTATTCTTTTTTGAATGGCTTTTTCCGAGATAAGCTTCTTTTTCAGTTTAACTTCCATTTTATTTTACCTCACAGCAGTCGGCAACGCCGATATTTTCTATAAAGAGTATTTTTTCTGCATCCGTTATTATTATAATTTCATCGCGGTGCGAGCAGGGAATCTTTTCGTCGATAAAAAGCTTTTTCACCGAGCGGTTTACGCCGTGCAGCCTTATACGGTCGCCTTCCCTTCTGCTTCTTGCCGTAAGCTCGCCCACTATTTTACCACATTTGAAGGTAATATTTATTAGTGAATTGTTAAATGTTATTGTATTTTCTTCGGTTTTCAGAGTAATATCACAGTTTTTCACGCGGTTTTCGCCGTCGTTTAAAATAACGCAAAAGCCTTCGCTTTTACTTTCCCTTTCGATTACCAGCTTGCCATAGGATATTTTTGCGATATAGCCGTTTTTAAGCTCGGTCTTTTTCGAGGTCCTGCCGTCCTTTAAAAGCGCTCTTATTCTCGATATCATCGCGTTATCGGGAGTAAAGCCGCATTTTTCAATGACCTTGGCAAATATCACGCGAAAAGAGATAGCCTTTGGCATTTCGTTTAAAAATTCAACGTCGTCGGTCATCACAATGGCAGCCTCTTGCATAAGATATCCGTTATCCTCCGCAAGTGCCTTTGAGGTGCGCTTTACCGCGGTGTAAAGAGAGGGATTTATCTCCTTCATCACGGGAACGATATTGTGCCGTATCTTGTTTCGGGTGTAATCGTCGGTAAGATTTGTGCGGTCGGTCATAAACTCAATGCCGTTTTCGGTAAGCTCGCTTTCTATATCCGACTTGGGAATATCTATAAGCGGACGGATGAATTTCTCTCTCACGGCGGGAATACCGCAAAGTCCCTTCGAGCCCGCGCCTCTGATAAAATTGAAGATCACCGTTTCGACGAAGTCGTCGGCGTTATGACCGAGCGCTATCTTATCAATACCATTTTCGGCGGCGACCCTTTCAAAAAAGCCGTAGCGGATATTTCGTGCCGCCTCCTCGGTGCCCTCGCCTGTTTCTCTGCATCTTGACTCAACGTCGGCAGAGAGAACGAAAAGCTCTACGCCGTGCCTTTTGCAAAGCTCCCTGCAAAACTCCTCGTCGCGCTTTGCTTCGTCTTTTCTTAAATTGTGGTTTACATGCGCCGCAAAAAGAGTGAGCTCGAGTTCTTCTTTGATCGAGAGCAAAAAGTTAAAAAGATAAACGGAATCGGGTCCGCCCGAAAGTGCAACAAGCACCCTTTCGCTCTTTTTGACCATTTCGTATTCTTTTACGGTGTTTTGCGCCGTTTTAAAATTCTTCATGCTGAGTATCTATTGAAGAAAATCTCGTGAATTCCTTTACGAACTGAAGCTTTACCTCGCCCGTCATACCGTGACGGTTTTTGGCGACCGAGCAGGTTACGACGTTGGGATTTACGGGATTTCCCTCGCTATCCTTTTCATAATAGAGGAACATTACCATATCTGCATCCTGCTCGATAGAGCCGGAGTCGCGAAGATCGGAAAGAAGAGGTCTGTTGCTTCTCTTTTCGGATTCACGGTTAAGCTGTGATAGCACGAGTATCGGAATACCGAGATCCTTTGCCATTATCTTGAGGTTTCGGGTAAAGGTTGCTATTTCGAGAACTCGGTTTTCCGTCATTCTCGAGGAGCCGAGAAGCTGCAGATAGTCTATTACCACGAAGCCGAGGTTGTTTATTCTGCGAAGCTTAGACTTCATTTCGCTTATCGTTATGCCGCTCTTATCGTCAAAATACATCGGCGCATCGTGAAGCTGACCTGCCGCGTCGGCAAGCTTCGCCCACTCCTTTTGAGTGAGGTTACCCGTTCTGAACTTCTTGCTGTCGATAAGCGCCTCGCTTGCCATAATTCTCTGTGCAAGCTGTGAATTGGACATTTCAAGAGAGAACAAAACGCATTTTTTGCGGCTCTTTTGAGCTATGTTTCTCATTATATTGAGAGCAAAGCTTGTTTTACCGATACCGGGACGCGCCGCAAGCACTATAAGGTCGCCCTTTCCGAAGCCGTCGACTATCTTATCAAGATCGGAGTAGCCCGTCTGCAAGCCGAGAAGCTCGGTCTTATCCTCCACAGAGGCGATATTTCCGATGTTCGTCATCTCCTCGGTGATTATTGCCGAGAGCTTGGCTACGTCGCCCGTCTTTTTCTTCTCGCTTATATCGAATATCTTTTGCTCGGCAAGGTCAACTATGCTGTCTGCCGACTCGTTTTCGAGATAGCACATAGAGGTTATGCTTTCACATTCCTCAATAAGCTTGCGAAGCACGTATTTGCTCTTTACTATCTCGCAGTATCTCTCGATATTCTGCGCCGAGGGCACGCTCTTTGCAAGGTTATAGATATACTCCTTACCGGTTGCTTCGTCGTAGTTGCCGTCCTCCTTCAAGGTGTCGATAAGAGTAACGGGGTCAATTCCGCCGCGCGAATATTCGAATATTCTCTGCATAGCCTCGAACATCTCGCGGTGCGCGGGCACGAAGAAGCATTCCGCCGTCAAGGTGTTAAAGACCTGCGGAAGACACTCGTCGCTTATTAACATACTGCCGAGTACGGACTGCTCCGCCTCGACCGATGAAGGCAATTTTTTGGAAAAATCGTCCATTTTTCTTTCTCCTTTTAAGAGAGTTTAATCAGTTTTCCTTCTGTGTTCTTACCTTAAGAGTGGAAACTACCTCGGGGTGAAGCTTTACCTGCACCTCGGTGATGCCAAACGACTTGATGGGATCTGAAAGCATTATCTTTTTCTTGTCTATTTCAAGGCCGGTCTGCTTTTTTACCGCCTCGGCGATCTCCTTTGAGGTTACCGAGCCGAAAAGTCTGTCGCCCGCGCCCGCCTTTGCAAAGATCACTACCGTTACGGCGTCGAGCTTCGATTTGAGTGCCACCGCTGCCGCCTTCTCCTCTGCTTTTTTGTGGTCAACGGAGGCTATCTTACTGCTTCTTTCAGCTATATTCGAGGTATTTGCTTCTATTGCAAGACCCTTGGGAAAAAGAAAGTTTCTCGCGTATCCGTCGGACACGTTTACGATATCGCCCTTCTTACCCTGAGCCTTTACATCTGCCGTTAAAATTACTTTCATTCTTTATTCTCCTTATCTTCATTTTCTTCCCCGTCTTGAGGAGTCTTATATTCGTCGCGCTCATACCAAGGGACATCCGGCTCCTTCGGGACCTCGTCCTCCCTCGGAGGCATTTCGCCGCGCTCTATCTTTTCTCGCATCTTCTCCAGTATTTCCGACATACTGTCCTTCTCCGGATCGAAGCCGTAGCGCTTAACCGTTTTTATAAGCTTTACTCGGGTCTGGAGTATTCCCTCAAGTATGCCGAGCATTGCAATCATATCAAGCCCTGCCGTTAAGAAGCAGAGGGTGCAGATTATCACGTAAACGATATATCTCGTTGAGGTCTTTGTCTTTCTTATATTCATCATAAATGAAATAAAGCCGAATCCCGAAACGGCAAAGTAGCAAAGACCGACCGTTACGAAGTTACAAAGAGTTACGCCGAAGGCATCCTCCCCGACGAAAACGCTCACGAGATACGCCGCAAGCATTATTATTGAAAGCAGTCTGTCGGAGCCGAAATCGGAAAGCCTGCCTATCTTTTGCACGTCGGCTCTGTGCGCCGAATTTTTAATAAAGAGCGCCGAAGGGGTTGCAAAGACAAAGCCAAGCATTATGCAAAGCGAGGGGAACATGGGAATATAGTATTTCAGCACCGAGGTCTTAAGCGCCTCATACATATCGGAGTATTTATCGGCAAGCGCCGTATTTCCCTGCTCCTTCAAAAAAGCAACGGTTGCTTCCATATTGGCGTTAAAGGCTTCGGTAAACCACGAAAACGCCGACTCAATTCCCTTTAGCGATATCTCACCGCCGCGTTGCCAAACGTAGAGCATTGCGATGCCGCAAAGCGATATGCCGATGGCAAAGGAGGTAATTATTACGGTATATTTGAATTTCACCGCTTTTGAAAAGGTAATGGCAAAGAGTAGCATGGGAATAAAGCAAAGCGCCTCAAGCACTATTGCAAAATAGATGCCCGACCCAAACAGCAGGCTCCCGCCGTAGAAATAACCGCTCGTTATTACGAAAAACGCCGCAGGCAGATAAGCCTTTTTGCTGTTTATGCACATAACCGCTGCCGCCGCGCCCGAAAAGATAGCCAAAAGCGGAAATACGGGCGAAAAAAATGCAAGCACGAAGGCAACCGCAGACGACGATATTAAGCTTTTTTTCTGACAGTTCAAATTACTCATATCGGTTTCTTTCCTATATATGTTCTCAGCATATTATTTTATCATATTTATATTATAATTTCAAATCTTTTTTCTTATTTTTCACCCAATTAAATAAATTTTCTGTAAACTCCGTGTAAATTTAACGATTTACTGTACGAATTGCATTTTTTTGGTGTATAATTATAGCGTGATATTTTATTTGGAGGCGCTAAATTTGCTCAAGCTTACAGATATTAAAAAAAGCTACGTTACCGGCAGCTTTATTCAGCACGCCCTTAACGGAGTTTCGGTTGAATTTAAGCAAAACGAATTCGTTTCGGTGCTGGGTCCCTCGGGAAGCGGAAAGACCACCCTTTTAAACATTATCGGCGGTCTTGACCGCTACGATTCGGGCGATCTCGTTATAAACGGAAAATCCACCGAAAATTTCACCCAGACCGAGTGGGACTCCTACCGAAACAACTGCATCGGCTTCGTATTCCAGAGCTATAATCTAATAAACCATCTCACCGTGCTTGAAAACGTTGAGCTCGGTATGACGTTGAGCGGTGTTTCCGCATCAAAGCGTCGCAAGCGTGCGCTTGAGGCTCTTGACAAAATGGGAATAAAGGACCACGCCAAGAAAAAGCCCAATCAGCTTTCGGGCGGTCAGATGCAGAGAGTTGCCATTGCAAGAGCCATTTCGGGCGATCCCGACGTTATTCTCGCCGACGAGCCGACGGGTGCGCTCGACTCGGTTACAAGCGAGCAGATAATGGACATTTTAAAGGAGCTTTCGAAGGAAAAGCTCGTTATTATGGTAACTCACAACGGCGAGCTTGCAAGGAGATACTCCGACCGTATCCTCGAGTTCAAGGACGGCTGTCTTGTAAAGGACAGCGGCTCGAAAAACGAAAGCAGCAAGGCAAAAAGCTTTACTCTTAAAAAGACCTCTATGAGCTTTTTCACCGCTCTTCGACTCTCGCTTAAAAACATCTTCACCAAAAAGCTCAAAACCACCGTCACCGCCATTGCGGCAAGCATAGGAATTATAGGAATTTCGCTTATTCTGGCGCTTTCCAACGGCTTCGGTATGCAGATAGACAGCTATCAGGCAAAGGCGCTCGGCTCCTTCCCCATTATTATTCAGCAGACCGCCGTTTCCGTAGATCCCGAGGATATGATGGCAATGCTTGAAAACGGTATGCCCAAATATCCCGACGTTTCCGTCGTTTACCCCTACGACAAGGAAAGCTCGAGTATTTTGCACACTAACATTTTTACCGAGCAGTTTATGGACTACGTTAAAAATGCCGACAGAGATATAGTAAGAGGTCTTTCCTACAACAGAGGCACCTCGGTAAATCTTCTCTATAAAAGCGGCGACAGCTACAAAAGAATAACCGGCTCGGATATTTCAATATCCCTTCTGCCGCTCGAATTCGATGAGAAAAACATCTTTTTAAACGACGATTACGACGTGCTTGCAACAGTCGGCTCCGAGCTTTCGGGCGACGTTACCGACATCTTCCTCGTTGTAGATTCGAGAAATCGTCTTGACGAGAGCGTTATAAAGATGTTCGGGCTTGACGCGAACGCCTCCGAGCTTCCCATCGAAAGCTTCTTGGGAATGGAATTCAAATTTATTCCAAACGACGTTTGGTACCTTGATAATAACGGATTTTTTACGGTAAATTCCGATCTTTCCGCCTCTTATAACGACGAAAGAGCGGTAACTCTTAAGGTTGCGGGAGTCGTTCGCGCAAAGGAGAGCAGCGAGATGACCGCCGTCTCCGAGGGCTTTTTGATGAGAAGCGAAATGATGGAGGAGATCGTTAAGATAAACTCCGAGTCGCAGATAGTCAAGGCACAGAAGGAGGCATCAGTTGACGTAAGAACGGGTATGCCCTTCGCAGAGGGCGATGCAGGCAAGCAAATGCTCAACTACTGTCTTTCACAGCTCGGCGACGATACCCTTCCCTACGCGGTATTTATCTACCCGCAGGATTTCGGTGCAAAGGACGCTCTTATAGAGTATCTCGACACCTTCAATGAGGGCAAGGACGAGGCAGACAAGATAGTTTACACCGATATGGCTAACGCCATTTCAAATCTCTCCTCAAACATCTTAAACGCCATTACGATAGTTCTCGTGGTATTCTCCTCTATCTCACTCGTCGTTTCCTCCATTATGATAGGAATAATAACCTATTCCTCGGTAATTGAGAGAACGAGAGAAATAGGTATTTTAAGGGCGCTTGGCGCAAGAAAGAGCGATATTTGCAGAGTTTTCAACGCCGAAACGTTTATTATAGGCATCTTCTCGGGCATTATAGGTATTATTCTTTCGGCACTTTCGCTTATTCCCACAAACGCCATACTCAAAACGCTCACCGAGCTTGATAACGTTGCGGTCATGAATCCCTTCGATACTCTCATACTCGTTACCGTTTGCATAATCACCTCGGTGATAGGCGGTCTTATCCCCGCGGTCATGGCGTCGATGAAGGACCCCGTTACCGCCCTTCGCACCGACTGACCTTGACTTGCAGCCGTATTTTTGCTATAATTTAGATATAATTTACAGTTTTTCCCGAAAGGACGGATAAAAATGAAAAGATCACTTTTAACAAAGCTGCTTTTAGGAGCCGCATCGGCAATAGTTTTATTCATTGCCTATTGGTTCGTTTTGCCGCCGCTTAATTTAAGAAGCCCCGATTTCTGGAGCTTTCTTATATTTGCGGTAATTCTCGTTACCGTGCTTTTCGCCGGAAGCGCAATCTTCAAAAGTCTCAAGGAGCTTCCGCACGAAAAGGGACATTTCGCCTTTATGAAGATAAAGGGCGCGGCAGGTTTGGGAATAAAGATAGTTCTCGGCTCGATCGCCGCCGTTGTTGCGGTAAATCTGGTTGCCGCAATTATAGGTATGCCCATTTTCAATGCAAAGGGCTATTATAACCTCATCTCCGTTTCGGATGGCAATTTCGCAGAGGACATTGCGGAGATCGATATGAGCGCTATCCCCGTGGTTGACAGAGATACCGCTTCAAGACTCGGCAGAAGAAAGCTCGGCGAAATGAAGGACCTCGTTTCGCAGTTTGAGATAACTCCCGATTTTACCCAGATAAACTACAACAACTCGCCTTACAGAGTTACCACTCTTACCTACGGCGACGTTTTCAAGTGGCTCAACAATCAGTCGGAGGGCATTCCCGCCTACATTACCGTCGATATGGTAACGCAGGAGGCATCGCTCGTGCGTCTTGAAGAGGGGATCAAATACTCCGAGGGCGAATATTTTTACAGAAATATTCACCGCTATCTCCGCTTTAACTACCCCACCAAGATATTCGACGAGCTTTGCTTTGAGATAGACGACAAAGGCACTCCCTACTGGATAGCTCCCTGCATCACATACAGAATAGGTATTTGGAGCGGCAAGGATATTGAGGGCGCCGTACTCGTAAACGCCGTTACCGGTGAGCACGAGTATCTCCCCCTTG
This sequence comes from Clostridia bacterium, assembly GCA_017504945.1. Taxonomy (GTDB): domain Bacteria; phylum Bacillota; class Clostridia; order Oscillospirales; family RGIG5299; genus RGIG5299. The sequence goes on along the minus strand of JAFVQJ010000023.1, from coordinate 85,013 downwards.
ACAAGATACCGAGCTGGGTCGATCAGGTGTTTATCTCCGACCTCGTAGTCGAGCAGCTTAACTAATACGGACTCTACGTAAACGGCTTTTGGAATTCCATCTTCGGTCAGCAGGACGTTTTGCAGACCACGCAGGGCTACAACTACCTTGCCATTGACGACGACGTATGGCTCTATACCGGTATGACCTCGGTTGCAAGCGACGAATCAAACGTCGGTTTCGTGCTTGTAAACCTTCGCACCAAGGAGGCTCGCTTCTACACCGTCCCCGGCGCAGAGGAATATTCGGCAATGGATTCGGCAAAGGGTCAGGTACAGCACTTGAATTACAGCTCGACCTTCCCCATACTTCTCAACATCGCCGACCGTCCCACCTATTTCGTTTCGCTCAAGGACGATGCGGGACTCGTTAAGCTCTATGCCTTCGTCGACGTTGAGCGCTATCAGATAGTCGGAACGGGTGCAACCGTCGCCGAGGCAAAGGCGGACTACGCCGCAAAGCTCAAATCGGAGGATATTGAGGTGCCCGGAAATCTCACCGCGGATATTACCGTTTCGGACGTCCGCTTCCTCGTTACCGGCGGCGAGAGCAACGCCTATATTTACGACAGTGAGGGAAATATCTGGATAATTCCCGTTTCGCTCGATTCAAGGCTTGCATTTATCGAAAACGGCAGCACCGTTTCGGTGGAATACAGCGAAGCAAACGGAGTGAAAGCAGTTACCAAGGTAACCTCCGTCACGTTAAACGGTTAAGATCAAATAAAAAAGCATCTGCATTTGGCGTGATACTCTTATCGGAGAGTATCACGCCAGTTCTATTCGCCTGTGGCGAGTGATATTGCTACGCAGTGATATTCGGCTCGCGCCGAGTGGTATTCGCTTCGCGAGTTTCAGGGCGAATAGAATACCACTGATGCCACAAGGCTTCAATATCACTATTGCGGTAGCAATAATATCACTCTTTGCGAAAGCAAAGAATATCACTAAAAAGCAGAAAAAGAGAGAGCTTCACGGAATTTTGTAACCGCGTTACTCTCTCTTATGTTTTTATTGCAAGTTTCGCATTTGTTTAACAAATGCACAGGGCTATGCCCATACCCCTTATAAAATTTCTCCAATATGGACATCACGCATTTATCGCAGATGCTTTTTTCATTATATATCGAAGCTGCTTATTGCAGTTCTTATAGATTCGACTGCCGCTCCGTATGCCGCCGACACCTCGGGCTTTATCTTTACCGTTACTTTACTTTTGTCAAGATATGTGCAAGCCTCGTCGGTAAGCTCGGTAATGCGCGATGCCGTTCCCGTAAAAATAAGCTTTTTGGGATTGAATATCACGCATATATTGTGAAGCGGAAGAGCAAGCCTCTTGCCCGCCTCTACCGTAAGCTCTCGGTATTTTTCGGGAGCCTCCGATATTTCGTTCGGCATTACCCCCGCCGCCTCGGCGATCGCCTTTCTCGAGCAATAGGCTTCAACACAGCCTCTTTTGCCGCATATGCAAAGCTTTCCGTCGGGCTCGATCACCGTATGCCCCAGCTCAAATCTTTCGGTATCGTCAATTATCCTTCCGTCAAGTGCTACCGACATTCCTATGCCGTCGTCAAGTCGCACAAGCACGCAATCGTCATATTTTTCCCTCGTCATTTCGGCAATCAGCATACATTTGGGATCGTGTCCGAGATAAACGGGAAGGTTAAAGACGTTTTCAAAATGCCTTTTTATATTGCAGGGCTTCCAATCGGGCACCTCGTAATTGTTCATATATATGCCGAGCTTGCCGTCAACGTAGCCCTGACCCGCTATTCCTATACCGATAGGCTGCATACCGTTTTTCTCGCACCAAAGCGCAGCCTCTCTGCAAAGCTCCTCTGCCCTGCCTATTACCTTCGACTGAACGGCTTCGCCAAACTCGGCGGTAAGCTTTTTCTTAACGGCAAAGTCTATTCCCACCACCTCGCAGGTAAAGCCGGAGCGGCAAATATCTATTCCTATACCGACCTTTTTATTGCCGCAGGGCTTTAGCGTATAGGTGCTTCTTCCCGCCGCGGCACTTCTTTCGCTCTTTTCCTCGGTTATATATTCCTTTTCGAGCAAAAGCGTTACGTTTGACGAAACGGTACCCCAGCTGAAGCCCGTTTCATATTCTATCTCGCGGCGCGTGGTCTGTTTTTTATCCAATATGAGAAGAAGTATGTCGGCAAGATTTTTCTTCTTAAGCGTATCCTGCGTTATATACTTTTTAGGCAAAGCTCTCGCCTCCTTAATCGTTGTGTAAGCTATTATATCAAAAATTGATAAAACAGTCAAGGTCGATCCGATACGTGCATAAATTAAAAACCACCGACAAAGCCGTGTATATCATCATTACGAAAAGAAATGCAGCCTGCGGCTGATGATATACACCTTCGGTGATGAGATGCACGCTTGCGCGTGATGATATACCATTGCTTTCGCAATGGATAAAAAATCGACAGGTCAAAACCTGTCGATTTTTGGGTAGTTTGAACTTAATGACACGAATGAAATGTGCCTGAAAACTGAGGATTTTCTATATTTTTTCTACAAATTCAATCAATTGTTTTAAATTTGTGATTTTCCATTTATTATCATTACTACCATCACGGTCAAGCCAAAAAGATGTAAAGCCTTGCTCTCTTGCTCCATCTGCTTCCGGTTTATAATCATCAACATAAATACTTTCTTCTGCTGTTACACCTTGTGCAGTTAAAGCAGCATTGAAAATAATCGGGCTTGGTTTTCCTGCACCAACTAAAGAACTTGCAGTAAAAGATGTAAAATACTTTGCTATGCCTAATTGTTGTAATGTATATTCAAGCGATGGCGAAGTATCACTAATAACCCCTATTTTGTAACCCTTGCTTTTAAAATATTCTAATACTGCTATCGTTTCAGGAAAAAGTTTTCTATCTCCATTACACCACAATTCATTAAATAATATCTCTGCTCGTTCTTCAATATTTACAACGACACCTTCTTCAACAAGCAAAAATTTATAATATCTTTTAAAGAAATTACGTTCGTCATAAAGCGTTTTATACCAAGGCTTTTTGCCTTCACTTGCCATGTTAAAAAGTTTCATCATTTTCTCGTAGGGCAATTGAAAGGTCTTTCCCGACCATTCTTCAATAATATTGTCGCGCCATTTTTCTTTGCTTTCATCAAAATATGTTAAAGTTCCGTCACGATCAAAAAATATCGCTTTATATTTCACAATAATCTCACTTCCTTTTAAATATTATACTATAAAACACGAATAAAATCAACGGCATGCCGTTGTATATCATCAATTCCGTAGGAATTGCATATCATCAAAACTTTAGTTTTGTATATCATCAAGCCGACAGTTTTGTATGCACACCTATGGTGTGATGAGATACAACACGGCGTTGCCGTGTTGATGATATACACGACTGCGTCGTGATGATATACCAAGCCTGTCGGCTTGGATAAAAAAAGAACGAAGCAGATGCTTCGTTCTTTTTTGGTGCGGGTAACAGGACTTGAACCTGCACGAAGTTGCCCCCACTAGAACCTGAATCTAGCGCGTCTGCCAATTCCGCCATACCCGCATATTTAATTATTTTCGAAGCAGCCGCGCCCCGCGTGACAGCTTCAAACATAGTCGCCTTGCTCCGTAAAGTCGCAATTCTCCTTGTTTGTGCGCCTTTTGAAGCTCGCTTCTTCACCCTTTGGGGTGCGCTTCGCTTCAAAACTGCCAATTCCGCCATACCCGCATATTTAATTATTTCGAGGCAGCCGCGCCCCGCATAATTTTTACCAAGAAATATTACCACATTTTCGACGGTATGTCAAGATTTTTAATTTATTTTATTATCTTTTAAATATTTAAATACTATTTCTCTTGAAATATTTCTTTTTTCTTGTTATAATATAAGATAGACTAAAGCAAAGGAGTTATAATATGAATTACACACATGAAGTAGAAAAAATGTGTAGTATCGCTAAAGGTCCCAACCACGGTCCCGCTCCCATTCCCGAAGAGGGCAAATGGGTAAAGGCTTACGAGATCAAGGATATCTCCGGTCTTTCACACGGTATCGGCTGGTGCGCACCTCAGCAGGGATGCTGCAAGCTCACACTTAACGTTAAAAACGGTATAATCGAAGAGGCTCTCGTTGAAACTCTCGGTTGCTCCGGTATGACTCACTCTGCCGCTATGGCTTGTGAGATACTCCAGGGCAAGACTCTTCTCGAGGCTCTTAACACCGACCTTGTTTGCGACGCTATCAACGTTGCAATGAGAGAGATCTTCTTACAGCTCGTTTACGGCAGAACGCAGACTGCTTTCTCCGAAAACGGTCTTCCCGTAGGCGCAAGCCTTGAGGACCTCGGTAAAGGTCTTCGTTCTCAGGTCGGTACCATGTTCGGTACCAAGGAGAAGGGTGTTCGCTATCTCGAGATGGCAGAGGGCTACATTATGAAGCTCGCTCTTGACGATAACAATGAGGTTACCGGCTATCAGTTCGTCCACCTCGGCAAGATGATGGATGCTATCAAAAAGGGTCAGACCCCCAACGAAGCATTTGAAAAGAATATCGGCACCTACGGCAGATTTGAAAACGCCGCTAAGTATGTCGATCCCAGAAAGGAATAAGGAGGTTTTAAAATGGCTAATTTTGAAGGAAAAGAAAGAAGAATGGCCGGTATCGACAAGGTTCTTGCCGAATACGGTTTTAAAACCCTTGAGGAAGCAAACGAGCTTTGCCTTTCCAAAAACATCAACGTTGAAAACATTGTAAAGGGCGTTCAGCCCATCGCATTTGAAAACGCCGTTTGGGCATACACCCTCGGTACCGCTATCGCTCTTAAGAAGGGCATCACCAATGCGGCTGATGCTGCAGAGGCTATCGGTATAGGTCTTCAGGCATTCTGCGTTCCCGGCTCGGTTGCAGAGTCGAGAAGAGTTGGCCTCGGACACGGCAATCTCGGTGCAATGCTTCTTCGCGAAGAGACCAAGTGCTTCTGCTTCCTTGCAGGTCACGAGTCCTTTGCAGCAGCTGAAGGCGCTATCGGTATTGCAAGAACCGCAAACAAGGTAAGAAAAGAACCTCTTAAGGTTATCCTTAACGGTCTTGGCAAGGACGCTGCCTTTATCATTTCGAGAATCAACGGCTTTACCTACGTAAAGACCGAGTTCGATTTCTACACCAACACTCTTAAGGTAGTTGACAAGCACGCTTACTCCGACGGCGAGAAGGCAAAGGTTCTTTGCTACGGCGCAAACGACGTTTTGGAAGGTGTTGCTATCATGCAGCTTGAGAACGTTGACGTTTCCATCACCGGTAACTCCACCAACCCCACCCGTTTCCAGCACCTTGTTGCAGGTACCTATAAGAAATGGGCTACCGAGAACGGCAAGAAATACTTCTCCGTTGCTTCGGGCGGCGGCACCGGACGTACTCTTCACCCCGATAACGTTGCTGCAGGTCCTGCTTCCTACGGTCTTACCGACTCTATGGGCAGAATGCACGGCGACGCACAGTTTGCAGGTTCTTCTTCCGTTCCCGCTCACGTTGAGATGATGGGACTTATCGGTATGGGCAACAACCCCATGGTTGGCGCTACCGTTGCCTGCGCAGTTGCAGTTGAAGAAGCAAGCAAATAATTATAAAAATCATCAAAAAAGACGGTTCTTACGAACCGTCTTTTTCTTTATATCTTTTTATATCTCGTTTCCGCTTTCGTCATAGAAGGTCTCCTCGGTAATCTCGCCGTCCTGACCGATTATAGCGTAATACTTAATGGTTTCATCCTCGCGGTATTCCCTGACTTCCTTGGTTTTGAAAACAGGATTATCTCTTATTTCCTTTTGCAGTATCCCGCTCTCGTAGTAATAATACTCAACAAAAGTCATTATCTGCTGTCCCATAAACTCCGATTCGACGAAGCAATGTGAATATTTTGTATTGCCGTTTTGATAGTACTCCTCATAGCTGAAAACGGTGCCGTCCTCCTCGTAGCTGCCTGACACCTTGGTGCCGTCGTCCTTCCAGTATTCTTCATTTTGCACCTGACCGTTTTCGTAGTATTCTCTTTTCACGTATTTCTCGTCGCCGAGATTATAGTACTCACTTTCGAGATTTCCGTTTTCATAATACTTTATCTCCATAACGGGAACTATCTTTACAGTGCCGCCGTTTTCGTCTTCCTCGTATTTGCTGTAGCTTTCGGCTATCTCCTTTACAATATCGGTCATATAATAATAGAGAGTCCTCTTCGAATACATCTGATCGTCCTTATAGATATTTTCTTCGATCTCCTCGATATACTTGTTGCCGTCCTCGTCAAAATAATAGGCGACGTCCTTTAGCACCATATCGTTTTCGTCGCGCACGGTATCGTGATAAAGTCTGCCCGGCTCGCCTATAAATCTGACCTCGAAGGTGCCGTTTTCCTTATCGTAAACTATCTTCATTCTGTCGTCAAGGTCGACAAACTCGTCCCACAGTATCGAATCCTTTGAGACGTTTATTATCTTGCCGCCGATTGCATCGGTATAGAGCTTTTTGGCGCTAAGGCTTATGGGCGCGTCGCAAAGCAGGCTCAAAAGATAAGACCTCGCATAGTCCTTATCCGCGCTTGTTATAACGATCTCTATATTTGCCGAAACGAAGGCAACGTTTCCCGTTTTTGTTTCGGGAACGAGCTTTCCGAAATGCATTGCATTTATTACGTAGGAAATTTCTTTCGCATCCTCGGTCTTTTGGGTAGCAGCGCGCGACGTTTTATAGACCACGGCGTTTTCGGCAATAACGAGCTTGTCAACGCTTTGCTCCTCGGTGCTTTCATTTTCGGTTGGAAGGAACACCTCCGCCTCCTTATCGAGCGACTCAACCACCTCGTCGACGTTCATCGAGAGGTCCTTAAGCTCGCCCAAAATGCTCGTGAGCTCCTTTATTATTTTGCCGTCGTCTCCTCCGCCGCAGGACGCGAAGGAAAAGATAATTAAAATTGCAATAAGCAGCGATAAAATCTTTTTCATAATTATTCTCCATAGCTTTTTTATGATTATACCACAATAAGCGCAAAAAGGCAAGACGTTCTCCACAGTTGACACAGCGTGCCGTTTGTGCTATAATTGTCGAAAACGGTCGGATAAGGGGTAGATATATGTTAGCAATAATTAAAGAATTTTTAGGCATCGGCGGATATACGCGAGAGCCCGAGGGCTATTTATCGTGGCAGCACCTCGTCTTTGTTACCTCTCTTATGATAATTATGGTAATACTGGCAACAGTGGCGGGCAAAAAGCAAAGAAACAAGCTTATAAAAGAAAAAAACAAGCCTCTTATCGCGGCGGCTCTCGTTATGGATATTTCCGAGATACTAAAGATAGTTTTTCTGTGCTTTATAAACAACGATCCGTTACGTTGGATATACGATCTTCCTCTTTTCCTTTGCAGTATTCAAATGATAACCATTCCCGTTGCCGCTTTTTCAAAGGGAAGGCTTAAGGATATCTGCCTTGATTTCATCTTCGTTTTCGGTCTTTTGGGAGCAATTCTCGGCACCTACGCCGCAGGAAATAACTATGCCGCCTATCCCGTTATCTCACTTCAGAACGTCGTTTCGGGCATAACCCATTCAACCGCAGGCTTTGCGGCGCTCTACGTGGCAATATCGGGTATGATAAGCATGAAAAAGAAAAACATTATTTCAACCTGCGCGATACTTACCGTATTTTGCGTTGCCGCATATACGGTAAACTGCTTTACCGACTGCAACTATATGTTTATGATGAGAGGCGACGGCACTCCCTACGATATTCTTTATAATCTCGTCGGCGGCAATCCCGTATTATACCCCGTTTTAGTCGTGCTTTTATTCTTTATTTACATAATAGCGTTTTACTCCGTCTACTATCTCATAGCAAAAAGAGTAAAAAAGTAATAAAACAGTAAAAAACCTCGATGAATTTCATCGAGGTTTTTTTATTTTGAAATTATTCGGTTGCGCCGGTCATTTCAGCGTACCAAGCGTTTACGTCTGCCGTAATCTCGGTACCGCCGCCCTCGTACCATGCTTCAACCATGGTGTCGAAGGTATCGAGCTCTGTTTCACCGATTACTATCTGGATCATTCCAATGGTAAATGCGGCGCTTATCTCGGTCTCGTAGGTGAGCATGTTATCGGTCTTTGCGCCCTGATAGAGAGTGATAAATCTCTCGTATCCGGCGTCGGCAACCTTGAGGTTTGCGCCGTCAAGACCGTACATTCTCTCCCAATACCAGTTGTTTACGTTACCGGTATCGAGATAGTTCTTAACGTTATCGTAGACCTGTCTGTCCTGACCTGCCTTCAAAACGGACTCGTCGCCGGTCTCAAGCGCTTCGCGGATTCTCTCCGCTATGCCCTTGTTGTCGCCCGATACACGCTGGGTGATAGCGGGAGCAAGGTTGTAGTAGTGAGCGGTGCCGTCCTTGGAGTACATATACTCTTCCTGAATAGCAATATCGTCTTCAGCAGCAGCTTCGATATCGCAGAACATATTCATAAGAATAACCGATACTGCGGGATATTTGCACTTTGCGCTTACAACGTACTGACGGAAGGTAGAGAGCGAGGAGCTGATAACGGGATCGCCGCCGTCCTCTCTGAAGAGGGTGAATGCGGTAAACTCAACGTCGGAGTTCTGTCTCTTGAGGTTCTTAAATACGTTTACGTAGTTGGTGGTATTCTCAAGGCAACCCGCCTTACCCTGCATAACGCCGGTGTAGCAGCCGCCGTAGAGAGCGTTCTGATCCTCTTCAAGAGAGTAGACCGCACCCGACATATAAAGGTCGCGAAGCTCTGCAAGAGCATTCTTCATACCGGGCTGAACGGAGCCGTGCTCAAGCTTGCCGGTCTCCTCGTTAAGTATCCACTGACCGGGGAAAATTCCAAATGCGTTAAAGAACATATTGGAGCCTGCACCCATATCGCCAAGGTTGATAGCAAGGCCGTAGGTATCGTCGATGTTGTTGCCGTCGGGATCCTGATTTGCAAACGACATCATAACGTCCTTAAACTCATCCCAATCGGTGGGAACGGTCTTGTTTACGTTATCGAGCCAGTCCTGTCTGATCCACCATACAACGTTCTTGGAGTTACCTACAACGATGTGGGGAAGAGCGTAGATCTTGCCGCCGAAGGTTGCAGAGTAGAAAACCTGCTCGCCGACGTATTCGATGGCATCCTTGTAGTCCTCGCAAGCGTACTGCTCAATAGCCTCGTCGATAGACTGAATGAGATCGGCATCGTAAAGCTTCTTTACGAAATCTATTGCGAAGGTGTCGTAAAGGCAGTTTACGTAATCGGGGATCTCGCCGAGGAATACTGCATTGTTGAGCTTATCAATGTAAGCTCCGCCGTCGTGTATCTCCCACTCGAGCTTCATTTTAATGCCGTACTGCTCTTGAGCAAGTCTGGTCCACGAGGTGTCAGCGGTAGTCCAGTCGGGATTGCCGTCGGCATCCTTGTGGTGATCGACCGTTTCCTGACCGGAGCCTACGAAGGGATACGCCCAGGTAATGGTGATCGCGGGGTCGAATTTGCCGTCAACGATAGTTGACTGAACCTCGGGAGCTCCGCACGATGCGAGAATTCCGATGCAGCCAACGAGCATAACGGCGGTGAGAATGATTGCCAAAATTCTTTTCATTGCTGTTTTTTCCTTTCTAAATAATAGTTTTAAAATTAGATATATTCTAACGTATTATATTATATCAGCATTTTTTTCATTTTTCAAGTAGATAGCAATTTTTTGCAACAATTCAGCAATTTTTTGCACATTATAACAAAAAGGCTCTTTACAAAAAGAGCCTTTTGAAGCGTTTATTCTTCTATTTCGGTTATTACTGACGGTTTTTCGGTCTTTTTCAGCTTTCTGTCGGTCTTGAAAACCACAACTGCCGACAGGGCAAGACCTACCGCACCGCCGATCATTGCCGCTATTGCCGACTCGGTAATACACCAAGCCGCTCCCGCAAGCAAAAGACAAAGAAAGAGCGGGATAATAAAGGTTATGAAGGCATAGAGCAAAAGAGGGCCGTCGGGAGTTTCGAGCTTTACTCTGTCGCCCACCTTGGCACCGACGGAGTTTATTGCAACGATATCCTCCTCGTGCTTTTTGCATAAACCGTAATTTTCACATTCGGGACTGCATGAGTTTGCCATTTTTACTCGCACCGTAGCGCTGTTTCCCTCAATCCCGATTACCTCGCCGCATCTTTGCATAGTTATCTTCCTATCTTAAAAAAATTGACTTCAGCATTTCTTCGTTTTCCGATATGACTCCGTCGTACGCCGTCTTAAAGGCAGTGCTTTTGCCAAGCGAAAGGTTATAGCCGTAATCGGTCCTTCCGCTTTTTCGTTCCTCGCCGCTTATGCTTATAATCGCGTCTATGTTCTGCATCTCGAGAGGGTTTTTGAAGTTTATTCCTCTCTCAACTCGGTTTTTCGAGCACTGCAATATGAGATCCGCGGCAGAGACCGCCGACAGCTCGCATTTTTTGCCGTAGCTTCCGCTTATAAAGCCCTTATCCGACGTTATAACGGTTATCTGCCCGTCCTTGTCCGCTACCATAAGGTAGACGGGTATTCTCATATCGCAAAGTCTTTTTACCCTTGCCCTTTCAAGCTCGGCAATAAGCCGTTTTCTTCCTCTTGCCTTTGAACGAAACAGTATATCGCGCAGGCTTTTGTGGGGAGAAAGGTCCGTTACCGTTTTGCAGGCGCTTAAGGCATCGGTGCACGACGCATAAAGCATTGCGCCGATGGCGTTTATTCCCACACCCGATATTGCGCCGACCTTAACTCCCAAGCTGTCAAGCGCCGCAAGCACTCCCAGTTCGCCCGCGCCGCCGTCAAAACGAAGCAATGCTACTCCGAATTTCACATTGTTTCACCTGCTTATTTTGTTTTGCGGTCTTCCCCGCACTATCATTATAAGCAAGTGTCTTTAATAATGTTAAAGCCTCTCCCGAGGGAGAGGCTTTTTTCTTTTACTCTGCTTCTACTGCTTCTGCAGCTTCTTCTGCAGCAGCTTCCTCTGCGGGTGCTTCCTCAAGAAGCGCTCTTATTGAGAGAGAAACGCGGAATTTTTCGTTGTTTATTTCGGTGATCTTTGCCTTAACAACGTCGCCTACCTTGAGGTAGTCGTTAATGTTGTTTACACGGCAGTTTGCTATCTGCGAGATGTGAATGTAGCCGTCAACGCCGGAAACTATCTCTGCAAATGCGCCGTAGGGCATGATCTTAACGATCTTAACGTCGATAACGTCGCCTATCTGATTGTCCTTGATAAATGCGAAGAAGAGGTTATCCTCGGGACGACGGTAACCGAGTGAGATCTTGTGGGTCTCCTCGGAAAAGTCCTTTACGAATACCTTTACGGTATCGCCTACCGAAACTACCTCGGAGGGATGCTTGATCTTCTTCCATGAAAGCTCGGAAATGTGAACGAGGCCGTCAACACCGCCGATATCGACGAATGCGCCGAAGGGAGTGATGGACTTTACGGTGCCCTCGTATTCCTTGCCGATCTCTATATCGGAAAATACCTTTTCGATCGCTTCTTTTCTTACGTCTCTCTCGGCATACTTAATGGAGCCCACTACCTTGCGGCGACGGCGCTCAATTCTGATACCGATTATTTTGAAGTTAACTTCCTTGCCTGCTAAAACGGAAAGGTCTCCGTCCTTTGCAATGCCGGTCTGTGCAGCGGGTACGAATACGGTCTGACCCTTATAGGTTACGATAACGCCTGCGTTATTGATAACTTCGGTTACCTTTCCGGACAAAACAACACCGGTCTTTGCCGCGTCATCGAGTTCTTTCTTAAATGCATCAAATTCAACGCGCTTGCGCGAGAGCGCAACCGTGCCTTCGACGTCATTTACACGAACGACCTGCACCTCCATTTCGTCACCTACGTTGACGACCTTGCGAAGATCGGCTACAGGTGTTACAGAAAATTCCGAAGCCGACATATAGCCTGCGTGCTTCGTACCGATATCAAGCTGAATTTCGCCGGATGCTACTGCTATTACGGTTGCGGTAACTCTGTCTCCGTTGGAAACAGGCTTAAGCGTTGCAAGTAAACCCTCCTCGAAGCTGATATCGTTAAAATTTTCTCCGTTCAATTCTGACATCTCTTCTACTACCTCCTTGATGATACCCTTGGGAGTCGATGCTCCTGCGGTAACACCAATCTTTTTTGCTTTCTTTATAATATTTATCGGAATTTCACCGACATTTTCAACCAAAAAAGTGTTTTTGCAAAGCTGCGACGCCGTTTCAAAAAGCTTTGCCGTATTCGAGCTTTTCTTACCGCCGATAACGATCACAGCATCGTTCTCGAGCGCCAGCCGACTTGCTTCACGCTGCCTTTTTTCAGTTGCATCGCATATTGTATCATATATTGTTAAAAAAATAAAGTATTTTCTTGAAATTTCGGAAATTTTTTTCCATTCGTTAAGGCTGAAGGTGGTCTGCGCCGCCAAAATTGCCTTTTTTTCTCTGATTTCGGGCTTTTCTTTTACAATTTTTTCCAATTCATCCGCCGAGTTAAAGGCAATTACCTCGCCTTTTGCATAGCTGACTATTCCCTTCACCTCGGGATGAGTTATATCGCCCGCTATCAAAAAGAGGGTTTCTTCATCGGTGCTGTCGGCAAGCTTTTGAATTTTCTTAACGAAGGGGCAAGTAAAGTCGGCGTATTCCATTCCGTTTTCTGAAAGGTATTTTACCGTATCTGCCGTTACTCCGTGAGTCCTTATGACCGCGAAGCAGTCGGGCGGAAGCTCGGACACGTCGTTTACCGCGTAAACTCCTTTTTTCTCGAGGTCGTTTATTATATGCGGATTATGTATTATGGGGCCCACGGTAAATATCCTTTTACCGTTTCCCTGCTCTATCAGCTTATAAAGCTCGGAGACCGCCCTGTCTACCCCGAAGCAAAAGCCGGCGGTCTTTGCAATCTCTATTTCCAATTTATATCTCCAACGAATATATTTTTTCTTTTATAATGCGGGACGCCTCGTCGTAATCCTTTATTCCGCCAAGGTCTATCGGCTCGCCGATTATTACCGTCGAGCGCCTGAAAACTCGCACTCTGTCGTTCTTTGAGATTATTCTTATAGGAACGACGGGCGAAGCGGTCCTTATCGCGACCATTGCGGCGCCGTTGTGAAATTCATCCGTCTTGTTTTTGTATTTTCTCGTGCCCTCGGGGAAAATACCGAGCACGTTACCGCTCTTTAACACCTTAAGGGATCGCTTTATCGCCGTGATATCGTTTGCATTGCGGTTAACGGGGATAATGTTGTTTTTCTTCATAAAATAATCGAATATCTTAAATCGGGTAAGCTCCTTTTTTGCCATAAAGGAAACGTGGCGCCCGATAGCATCGTGCACGAAGAAAAAGTCGATATATGAAAGGTGGTTGGCGCAGGCTACCAAGGAGCCTTCACGGGGCACCTCGCCCTTGAAAACAAGCTTATAGGGGAATATCACCTTAACGAGCGCTCCCACAAAGCCGAAAACAAATCCTTTTTTCATTTAAGCTTTTCCTCTATTACGGCGCAAAGCCTTTCAAAGCTCTGCTCAATACCGTTTTCGTTTATAAAATCAATGGCGTCGTCGGCTCTCTTTAGGGGTGCTGTGGCGCGGGTGGAGTCGTTTTTATCGCGAAGAAGTATCTCTTTGTATATCTCCTCCTCCTTTGCCTCAAAGCCCTTTTCCAAAAGCTCGGCGGTGCGGCGCTTTGCGCGTTCTCTTGCGTCGACGGTCATAAATATCTTTATATCCGCATCGGGCAAAACAACGGTGCCGATATCTCTGCCGTCGAGCACGACGCTCTGCTTTTTGCCTATTTGACGCTGAATATCGAGCAAAAAGCTTCTTACGGGCACAAGCGCCGAAACGTTTGAAGCCGCCATGGATACCTCGGGATATCTTATTCTCTCGGTATAATCCTCGCCGTTAACGAAGGTGAGCTGCTTTCCGTCCTTGTAATCGACCTCGATTTTTATCTCCGAAAGAAGCGGCTCTATCTCGGCAACCGACTTGGTATCCTTTCCCTTTGAAAGAGCGTAGGAGCCGACAGCGCGGTAAAGCGCGCCCGTGTCGAGATGAATAAGCCCGTATTTTTTTGCAAGAAGCTTGCAAAGTGTGCTTTTTCCTGCGCCGGAAGGTCCGTCCACTGCTATATTTATGATGCGATCCATATAAATATCCTTTCTTTTATGCGTTTTTACCGGCAAGATAGCCCGTTGAAAAGGCTATTTGAAGATTGTAGCCGCCGGTATATGCATCTACGTCTATTATTTCGCCTGCAAAATACAGGTCTTTAACTATTTTTGACTGCATCGTCTTGGGGTCTATCTCCCTGACCGATACACCGCCCGAGGTTATAACAGCCTCGTCAAAGCCGCCAAGCTCCTTTACCGTGAGCTTTATTCCTTTAAGAGTTTTAACGAGCGCCTGCCTCTCAGAAACGGTAACGGAGTTTGCCTTTTTCTCGCCGTTTACCGCCGATAAAGTTAAAACCGGAACGATAAGCGTCTGCGGCAGAAGCTTTCGCAATACGTTTTTTATCTCGCGGTTTTTCTCCGCCTCTATCTCGCGCATTATGCGGTTTTCAAGCGTTTTTTCGTCAAGCGCCGGCTTTAAGTCGATAGTAAGCTCCGCCTCCTCAAGTCTTTTGGGATCAAGCACCGATGAGAGCGAGAGAACGAGAGGTCCCGAAACGCCCGTGTGGGTAAAAAGCATTTCGCCGCGCTCGGAAAAGATTCTTTTTCCTCCCTGACGGCAGACAAGGTCGACGTTTTTGAGGGAAAGTCCCGAAAGATCGCGCACCCATTTTTCCTTCGTGTTAACAGGAACGAGGGCGGGAGTAAGCGGCGTCACACTATGACCGAGTGAGGTCGCAAATCGGTAGCCGTCGCCCGTGGAGCCGGTTAGCGGATATGATTTTCCGCCCGTTGCGATAATAACCGAATCGAAACGGTAGCTTTTGCCCTTACAGCATACCGTTTTATCAAAATCAACTGAAACTACAGTGTCGTTTATTATATTTATATTTAACTCATTTATATTTTTGCGAAGAGCGTTTACAATGTCTGCCGAGCGATCGCTTTCGGGAAAAACGCGACGTCCTCTCTCCGTTTTGAGCTTGACTCCGCGACTCTCGAAATATTCCATGGTCTTGTGTGAATCAAAGCCGTAAAAAGCGCTGTACAGAAAGCGCGGATTTGTAGCTACGTTTTTTATAAGCTCCTCGGGCTCGCAATCGTTGGTGACGTTGCATCTGCCCTTGCCCGTTATCAAAAGCTTTCTGCCGAGCATTTTGTTTTTTTCAAAAAGAGTTACCTCTTTGCCTTCGCCTGCGGCTGTTATTGCCGCCATCATTCCCGCGGCGCCGCCGCCTATTACCGCTACCCTTCTCTTATCCATGGCAGCACGGTGAGCCTGCGGCAAATATTGCCTTAAGATCGGCGGAAAGGATTCCGTCCTTTTCCTTGAATCTGCACGCCTTAAACTGCGGAATATATTCCTTGCCCCTGTATTCACACACCTTGCTGCCCGAAAGCTCAAGGCTGTTTATGGTGGCTCTGATGATATTTTCTATCCAATAGCTTTCCTCCGTTTTCTCGTAAACGTGAAAGCCTACTATCTCTGCGGGCTCTTTTTTCTCATCGTAGAAGCAAAGGGCCAAAAAGCCACGGTCATCACACGAGCCGAAAACGGAAATTTCCTTATCGTACCCGAATTTTTCAAGAAAATAGCCTGACATTTCGGGCGCTATTTTAAGCATTTTATACATTGCTTATCTCCATTCGATAGCTTCAAAATCACAGTATTTGCAAAATCTTGCGCCCTCTTCTCCGCCAAACTGTGCGGGAAGGTTGGGCTCAAGCCTCGTTATGCATTTATGGTTGCTGCAAAATACGTTGTTCAAATTGCTCGGAACAGGTCTTTCGGGAAGCTCGAAATCCTCCGAAAGAAGAGTTTTTATAAGCGCCATTCTCGCATACATACCGTATTTGGCCTGCTTGAAATAGAGAGCGCGGGGGTCGAAATCGACCTCGTCGGTTATCTCGTCTATTTTGGGCAGAGGATGCATTATTATAAGGTCCTTTCTTGCCTTTTTCATCTTCGCCTCGTCGAGAACAAAGATGCCCTTCTGCGCAAGATACTCCTCCTCGGAGGCAAATCTCTCCTGCTGGATACGGGTCATATAAAGGCAATCGAATTCGTCGATATATTTATCGAGCGAGTCGCACTCAACGTAGCTGTTTCCGCTTTTGACGATCTCGTCGATTATATATTTGGGAGTTGAAAGGCTTTCGGTGGAGATAAGATAAAACTTGTTGTTTTTGAAAAGCGACATCGCCTTTAAAAGCGAGTGAACGGTCCTGCCGTATTTGAGGTCGCCGCAGATGCCTATTTTAAGACCCTCGAGCGTTCCCTTTTCTCTCATCATGGTGGTGAGGTCGGCAAGAGTCTGGGTGGGGTGCATATGACCGCCGTCGCCCGCGTTTATAACGGGAGTTGAGGAATAAAGCGTTGCCGCATAAGCCGCGCCCTCGTAGGGATGGCGCATTGCGATTATATCGGCGTAGTTATTTACTATCTTTATGGTGTCGCGAAGCGTTTCGCCCTTCGAAACAGAGGAATTTTCGGCGTTATCAAAGCCGATATAGCTTCCTCCGAGGCGAAGCATTGCCGTTTGAAAGGAGAATTTCGTTCTCGTTGAGGGCTCGTAAAAGAGCGTTGCGAGCACCTTTCCCTTGCAGGCGGATGCAAAATCCTGCGGTGAATCGATTATCTCGTTTGTAAGCTTTACAAGCTCGTTCCACCTTGCAACGTCAATGTTACTGAAATCAATTAAATGTCTTATCCCCATTTTTCTCTTCCTTTTTTATTTAATTAAGCTTCCTTCGGTGTTTATATCCGAGTCGGAACCGTTTGTACTGAAATATTGCTTCATGGTCTTTGCTACAAGCTCGTCAAGATATCCGCCCTCGCCGCCGTGCTCTATTACCGCCGCAATGGCAATTTCGGGGTCGTCATACGGCGCGAAGGTAACGTAAATGGCGTTCGGGGATCCTCCCGGCACCTCTGCCGTTCCCGTTTTCGCCGCCGCCTTGAATTCGCCGAGCATCTGGTTTCTTCTGTAAATATCGGCTACCGCAGATATCATTCCCTCGTGGACCGCCTCAATATCCTTTTTGGATATTCCGAGGTCTGAAAAGCTCGAAAGAGCCACCGGACCGCTTTGATGAATAACGTTATTGTAGCCCGAATCTATTACCTCCTTGAGCAGATGCGGCTGAAGCCGCTCCTCACCGTTTGCTATCATCTGAACGTAGGAGGCAAGCTGTATGGGCGTTACCGTGTTCAGCTGACCTATCGCGACCATAAGCTGATCGCCCGGCGTCATACCGCGCTGATCGAAAAGCTCCTTCGAGAGATAATATCCTCTCGACTCGCCCATAAGCTCAACACCCGTGAGCTGACCGAAGCCGAACATCGCCGAATATCGGTTATGAGTTGAGAGCCCGAGCTGACGTATTATATCGAAAAAGTAGGAGTTGCAGGAGTTTCTTATCGCGCTTTTCATATTCAGGTTGCCGTGGGCAATCTGACCGTAGCAGTATGGCTGATAGTCGCTGTAATAGGTATATCTGCCCGAGCATTTGTAAATCGTCTTCGAGGTAATAAGATCCTCGTTGAGCGCCATTATAGCCGAAACGAGCTTATAAGTCGAGCCGGGCTCGTAGGTGCCGCCTATCGCTCTGTTGAGAAGCGGAAGCAGACTGTTTGATGCAAGCGAGTTGTAATCCTCTGTGAAGGTGGTCAGGTCGTAGGTGGGATGACTTGCCATTGCAAGTATCTCGCCCGTTTTTACGTCGAGCACCACCGCGGCGCCCGAGTCGGCGTCGCCGTCGCCGTTTGGATATTTGCTCTTGTTTTGCTGCATATCGGCAATGAGGTCCGCAAGTGCGTTCTCAACCGTTATCTGAAGCTCTATATCTATCGTTAAAACTACGTTATTGCCGTTTTTGGCAGGCTCGGTTATCTCTGTGGAGATTATATTGTAATCGCTGTCAAGATAGGTGGTCTTAACGCCGTTTATGCCGCGAAGATAGCTCTCGAAGGATTTCTGAATTCCGTCCTTGCCGATATAGTCGTTTATCGTGTAGCCCTCGCCCTTCAGGGCGGCGTATTCGGAGGAGGATATCTTGCCCACTCTGCCGAGAATATGGGAGGCGTATCCCGGATAGGTGTATTTGCTCTCCGTTTCAGCCTCAACTATTACGCCCGGATATTTAGAGGAATTTTCCTCAAGTATCGTTACCGTTTCAATGTCGATACCGTCGGCAAACATAAGGGGGTTGCCGCTTGAGGTACCGTTTCGGTACATATCGTAACGCAAGCCGATAAGAATTCTCTTTTCGGTCTCGCCGTAGCCCTGCAGCCTGAATTTCTTTGAAAGCGCCTCCATTATCTCGGGCGCACTTCCGTTATTTTTAACGCCGTAATACTTCAAAAAGTCGGCGAAGGTATATGAGTCTATTTGTGAATTTTCCTCAAGCGTGAGGAATTTATAGGGAAAATAGCCTATCATAAAGGTGTCGGTATAGGGTATTTCTCTTTCACGAAAAAGCTTTGCTATTGCAAGCAGACTGTCGTTATAGCTATCCTCCGGAATAAAGGAGCGCTCAATATAGACCACGTATTTCATAACGTTGGTTATAAGAGGTCTGCCGTAGCGGTCAAGCACCTCTCCGCGATACGCCTTCAGCTCGGTCCTTTTGGTTATAGAGGTGAGCGTTTGCTTATAATAGCCCTCACCGTTTACTATTTGAAGGTCTATAAGTCTGCCGGAAAAGATAGCGGCAACGAGAGCCACTGCCACGAAATAAATGATTATTCGGTTCTTTTTCATTGCCACTCTCCTTTCAAAGCGTTTCCGTTATTTTATTTATTGATTCCCCAGAATTTTGTAAAGCGATCCCTTACAAAATAGCAGATAAAATAGTTTATCTCCGCCACCGCAAAGCTTAAAATAAGCTTCGGAAGCACCAAAACCGCAAAACCCGTAAAAAACGGAATTTTCTTGCCTATGCAGAGATAAAAGATGAAGGCAAGCAATATATAAAGCGCGTTTGTCGCAAGCGAGGTCGCGCTGAAGGTAAGCACGTTTCGGTTCAAAAAGGTGCGAAGCATTATTGAAATGCCGTAAAGAGTTACCGCAAAAAATATTGCGTTGTATCCTATAAATGAGGTCTCGAAATCGAGCAGTATTCCGAAAATCAGACCCAATATTGCCGTTTCCTTTTCGCCCAAGTAAAAGCACGCCGTAAGCAGACAGGGATATACAAAGCACGGTTCTGCTCCGAAAAGAGAGAAACGCGCCGTTGCCGTTTCTAAAAAGAGCGAGATGATAAGCAATAAATAAATTACTATTCGTTTACCCGTTATTTTTTCAATCAGCTTCATTTGCTTCTCCGATCATTACGTAAACGTTGGTAATGCTCGCAAAATCAACGGACGGCTGAATTACCGCGTAGAGTGAAACGCCCTGCTCGTCGGAATATATCTCGTTTATCTTGCCTATTTTAATTCCGTAGGGCACCACGCCGCCGAGTCCCGAGGTGTAAACGAGATCTCCTCTGCTTATTACCGCGGTATTTGAAATATAAGAAAGGCGGCAAAGTCCCTTTTGCATAAGAGCCGCGTCACCCTTTAAAACAGCCGCGTCGCCCGTTCTTAAAACAAGACCGCCTACGTTTGATTCGGTGTCGATCACCGAGGTTACGATAGCCCAATTTGCACCGACATCGGTAACGATGCCCGCAAGTCCGTCACAGGTGATAACGGGGTCGCCCTTCGAAACGCCCTTTGAGCTGCCCACGTTTACCGTAAATACCGAGAACCAGTCGCCGTCCGCCTTGGAAACGGCGTAGCCCTCAACGAGCTCGTATTTTTTCTCGTCGCCTATTATTCCGAGCATATTGCGAAGCTCCTCGTTCTCGTCGATAAGCTCGCTGTTTTTGATAAGCTCCTTTTCAAGCTCGTTTATCTGCTGCTTAAGCTCCTCGTTCTCCTTTAAGAGATTTCCGTAGTTAAAAAGACCGTCGAAGCCGCGGGCAAAAAATCTGCCCACGGAATTGATGCCGTCCTTAAAGAAAACGGTTACCGCCTTACCCATATTGCCCGCGGCTGTGCCGTCCGTGAGAGTAACGGAATAGAGAGAAAAGCCGGCGATAAACAATACCGCCGCCAAAAGCGCTATGAAAAACTTGCTTTTGAAGAAGCCCATCGGTCAGTCACCTTATCCTACTGTAATATCGTCGATAGTATCGAGAAAATCAAACATTTTGCCGGCGCCCACCGCTACGCAGTCAAGCGGATCGGCAGCGATCTTTACCTTAACGCCGAGACGCTTTGAAAGATATTTGTCTATTCCCGCTATCATTGCTCCTCCGCCCGAAAGCATTATGCCGTTTTCAACTATATCGCCCGCAAGCTCGGGAGGAGTTTCCTCCAAGGTGCCGTGAACCGCCTCGGCTATCTTTTCAACGGAGGGGATAATGGCGTCGCGCACGTCCTCTGCCGAAAGCTCTATCATAGAGGGCAGACCGTTTAAAAGATCTCTTCCTCTTACCTCTGCGGACGGCGCCTTTTCGGTGCCCTCAAAAGCGCTGCCTATTGCGAGCTTAACGGTCTCTGCCGTTCTTTCGCCGATAAGAAGATTGTATTTTTTCTTTACGTAGTTGACTATGTTTTTATCCATATCGTCTCCCGCACAGCGAAGCGAGCAGGAGGTAACTATTCCGCCGAGCGAAAGCACTGCCACCTCGGTGGTGCCGCCGCCGATATCGACTATCATCGAGCCGCTCGCGTCGAAAACGGGAAGATTTGCGCCCACCGCCGATGCGAAGGGCTCGGGAATAAGATAGACCTTTTTCGCGCCGGTATCGCCCGCGGCGTCCTCAATAGCCATCTTTTCCACCTCGGAAACGCCCACAGGATAGCATACGACCACTCTGGTCTTATTGAATATACCGCCGCTCTTCGTTTTTTTAATAAACTCGCGAAGCATTTTTGCGGCGCAGTCAAAGTCGGCTATAACGCCGTCAACGAGCGGACGGGTGCTTTTTATTTCACGGGGAGTTCTGCCGAGCATTTTTTTCGCCTCGTTACCTACGGCAACGATCTTGCCCGTTTCGGTGTTTACCGAAATTACCGAAGGCTCGCGCATTATAATGCCCTTTCCCCTTTTGTATATAAGTGTGTTTGCGGTGCCGAGATCGACACCGATATCGTTTGAAAACATTGCTTTTCTTCCTTCCGATGATTATACGCCTTTTCCCGTTGAGCCAAAGCCCTTTTCTCCTCTTTCGCTTTCGGAAAGGGTTGATGCCTCCACTATATCGACCTCTGCCGTTTTTATAATAACGAGCTGTGCCACTCTGTCAAACGGCTTTATAACGTAGGGGCGGCTGCTTACGTTGCAAAGCCCAACGCATATCTCGCCTCTGTAATCGCTGTCGATAACGCCGACGGCGTTTGAGGGATGTATTCCGTGCTTTACCCCAAGACCGCTTCTTCCGAACAGAAGGCCGGTATAACCCCTTTCCATTTCAACGGCAATGCCGGTGGGTATTACCGCAAGCTCGCCGTGAGCAAGCGTTATCTCCTTCTCTATTGAGGCAGACAGATTAAAGCCCGCCGCTTCCTCCGACTGTTTTTTGGGAAGCGGTACGGGCGCGATATTTTCTTTTTCAATTATTTTAACTTTAAGCTGCATTTAAATTATTCTCCGAGACGTGCCTTCAAAACGGCTATCTCATGCTTTAAGGCGCGCTTTTCCTCGTCGGCTCTGGCGGCGTCGTCGAAATAGCCCTTAAGCTGCATACGGAGATTGCCCGTTGCCATTTTAGCCTCCTCAAGCTCCTCGTAAAGATCCATAGAAACGAGAAGCGCCGCCATGGTGGTGGACACTCTGTCGTTATTCTCGGTAATAGCCTTTACGCGCTCGGTAACCGCCGCGATGGCTCTGTCTATCTCCTCGCGACTCTCCTCGCTTATGATGTTGCACTGATAACCGCAGATATTGATATTGTACTGTCTTTCCATTATTTTAAACCTCCGTTTTTTTCTCTTAAATAATATTATAATATAAAATAATATTTTTTTAAAGAGTATTTTATAAAAAATCATCAAATTTTAACATTTATTTTTCATTTTTTCTTTTATACAACTTTTCGGTTGACTATAACGCGCTAAAGTGGTAAAATATTTTATAGTCTATTTTAACGGAGGCGTTGTTTTTATGTCCGAGCGCACCATAAAACGAATTGCAATAAAGGTCGGCACCTCATCGGTGACCTACAAAAACGGAAAAATCAATATCGGAGCCATTGAGAAGCTGGTAAGGCTTATTGCAGACCTCAAAAACAGAGATATAGAGGTGGTACTCATCTCGTCGGGCGCTATCGGAATAGGCGCCTCAAAGCTCGGCATTTCGGGCAAGCCGAAGACGGTGAGAGAGCGTCAGGCGGCAGCCGCCGTAGGTCAGTGCGCCCTTATGGATCTTTACGACAAGCTCTTTTCCGAATACGGCTACACGATAGGTCAGCTCCTTCTTACCAAGGATATTGCCGACGTCGATACCAAAAGGCAAAACGCCAAAAACAGTTTTTTTACCCTTCTTGATTACAACGTCGTGCCGATAGTCAACGAAAACGACGCCATCTCCACTGCCGAGATAGGAATAAGCAACTTCGGCGATAACGACGCACTCTCCGCCTTCGTTGCGGTGCTTTCCGAGTGCGATACCCTCTGCATTATGACAGACCGCGACGGTCTTTACGACTGCGACCCCACCAAAAACGAAAACGCCAGGATAATCTCGGTGGTTCCCGAGATAAACGACGAGATAAAGGCTCATTGCGGCATATCCGTTTCAGGTGTGGGAACGGGCGGTATGATAACCAAGGTGCACGCCGCAGAGGTTGCCACGGCGGCGGGAATCGACACCTATTTTATCAACAGCCAAAGAGCCGACGAGCTCTACAATATCGTTGAAGGCAAAGCCTTTATCGGTACATTTTTCCCGAAAAAGGACTGATTTTAATGTTTGATATAACAGCGCTTTGCAAGGCGGCAAAGAAAGCGTCCTACGGCATTTGCGCCGCCGATTCCAATCAAAAAAACGCCGCTCTTTCGGAGATTGCGTTGGCGATCTCAAAAAGGCGCGCCGAAATAATTTTTGAAAATGAAAAGGACCTCGAAAACGCAAAAAAAAGCGGTATGAGCGAGTCTATGATCGACCGCCTTTCCCTTACGGACAAGCGCATCGACGGCATTATCGAGGGCATCTTGCAGGTTACCGAGCTTCCCGATCCGTCGGGCAGGGTTTTGAGTGAGGAAGTGCGTCCGAACGGGCTTAAAATAACCAAGATCTCGGTGCCGATAGGCGTTATCGGAATTATCTACGAGTCGCGTCCCAACGTCACGGCGGATGCGGCGGCGCTCTGCATAAAATCGGGCAACGCCGTTATTTTAAAGGGCGGCAAGGAAGCGATAAACTCAAACCGAATACTCTGTAAAATAATGCGCGACGCCGTTTCAAAGGCAGGTCTTTCAGAGGACACCGTCTGCTTCGTCGACTCCGTTTCGAGAGAGGACACGGCGGCGCTTATGAAAATGAAGGACTACGTCGACCTGCTTATTCCCAGAGGCGGCGCGGGGCTTATTCGCGCAACGGTTGAAAACTCGCTGATACCCGTTATTGAAACGGGCACCGGCAACTGCCATATCTACGTCGACGAGCACGCCGACGAGAAAAAGGCGCTCGATATCATCTTCAACGCCAAGACCTCGAGGGTTTCGGTCTGCAACGCCGCCGAGAGTCTGCTCATTCACGAAAGCAGGCTCGGACTTCTTGACAAGATCAAGGAGCGTCTTGACCAAAAGAGCGTTTCGCTCTATTGCTCAAGCGCCTGCTTCAACGCCCTTTCTTCAAAGGAAAAGGTCTTTTTGGCAACAGAAGAGGACTATTATACAGAGTATCTTGACTATAAAATGTCGGTAAAAGAGGTTTCCTCCCTTTCCGATGCGATAGCTCATATAAACGAGCACAGCTCACACCACTCCGAGTGCATCGTTACCGAAAACGAGGAGGCGGCGGCGCTCTTCTTAAAGGGAGTAGATTCGGCGGCGGTATATCACAACGCCTCCACCCGATTTACCGACGGCTTTGAGTTCGGGCTCGGCGCGGAAATAGGCATCTCCACTCAAAAGATGCACGCGAGAGGTCCCATGGGGCTTTCGGAATTAAACACCTATAAATTCGTAATAAAGGGCAACGGCCAGATAAGATAAATCAAAAAAACTCCGTCACACCAAGTGTGACGGAGCTTTTAATTAACTGACCGTTGTATTTAATTATAAATAAAATTCACTTACAAAAACTTACAAAGCAGTTAATTCGCCGAACAACCGATCGCTCAGTTGTTTTCTTCCTTCATTTTTGCGTAGCATTCGCTGCAGTAAACAGGTCTGCCGTCTTTGGGCTGGAAGGGAACCTTTGCAGTGCCGCCGCAACCGGCGCAAACTGCTTCGAACATCTCTCTCGTAGCTCTGATAGCCTGTTTTCTGTTAGTTCTGCACTCCTTGCAACGCTGAGGCTCGTTTTTGAATTCTTTCTCGGCGTAGAATTCCTGCTCGCCTGCGGTGAAAATGAATTCCTTTCCACACTCTTTGCAGACTAAAGTCTTGTCCTGGAACATGGTTTTACCTACCTTTTGGTAATAATATTTTTTTGCCCTCGGCGGACTCTCACCGCCATCTCCGAAAAGGCGCTTTTTTTAAGCTATTCGGGCGTATTTTCAGTTTCTTTGCGCAAGCTTTTTCGCGATCTTTTTCTTTATGCGCGAAAGGGCGTTATCGACCGCCTTGGGCTTGCTGTCAAGCTCGACGGCTATCTGCTGATAGCTTTTTTTCATAAAGTAGCCGCGAAGCACCTGCTTTTCAAAATCGGAAAGTTCCGATTCGATAGCCTTATTTATAAATTCGGCTCCCTCGTTGCCGATGAGAAGATCGTCGAGCGAAAGCTTGTCGACCGCCTCGGCAAGAGCCGTATCGCTTATTTCGTTTTCACGCTGACGTATCACCGCGCGCTTATAAAATTTAAGCATTTCGTGAAATGCACAAACCGTTGCATAAGAGGAAAAGGGCACGCCGGCGCTTTCATCGAAGTGAAGCACCGCCTTAAACAAGCCTATCTTGCCCTCTTGCATAAGGTCCTCGTTGTAATAGCTGCAGTCAAACGATGCCGCCTTTGACTTGAGAAATCCCGTATAGCGCGAGAAGATAACGCCGATGGCGTTGGAGTCGCCCTTCGAAAAAGCTTTGACGAGTTCAACGTCCGTCATTTCATCGTAGTTTACCTCTAAAAGCTTCAACGGCGGCTATCCCCCAAAATAATAATACATAGTAAGTATATGCCTTTTCCCAATGTTTGTCAATAGTTTTTTGAAAATTTTTATGAATTTTAAAAAGAGATTCGCAAAAAAGCGAATCTCTTTTTGTGCATTTGCACATTTTTACTTGGTTAAAAGTTCATTTATATCTATCTGCTCACCGTTTTTGATAAGCTCGAAATGAAGGTGTACTCCATCTCTTTCCTCAAGCGGAATATCGCCCGAAAGCTCGCCGATAACGCTTTTTCCCTCAACCGTTTCGCCCGTTTTAACCGTTACGTTACGAAGCCCCGAATATCTCGAAAGAAGGTTTTCGCCGTGGTCGATTATCACGGTGGTGCCGTAAAGCTCGTCGTTGTAGATGTCGGCGACCTCGCCGTACGACACAGCACGTATCTTATCGCCTATATCACCCTCAAAATCGGTTGCAAGGTGAGTGCGCCACTCGCCGAGCGTGTCGGAAAATACGAGATTGTCTTTCGAATATCCGAGAGTTACCGTGTTTTCCGTCGGCAAATAAAAGCTTTTGTCGGGTTCCGGCTCAGGCTCGGGTTCCGGTTCCGGTTCGGGTTCAGGCTCGGGCTCGGATTCGGGCTCGGAGCTGTCGGGCGTTACGCCGCTCTCGTTTTTGCCCACGTCCTCAACGTCGCTTTCGGGCGGCGTTACGCTTGAGGGCGGCTCACTGCTCGGAAGCTCGGTAACCGAGCTCGGATATTCGATATCCTCGGGGATATCGCCGCCTGCGGTGGTTATTGCAAGAGTCAGCACCGCCACAAGACATATTCCGAGAGCAAGATAAAATCCGTTGCCCTTTAAAAATTTTTTAATGGCGTAGATAATGTCGTTTTTGTTCATTTTTATCCTCCGTTATTTATTCTGCCTTTATTTTTAACATTATCGCGCCGTTTTATTCTTTTATCGGTAATTTGATATTTCCACGCCGGTATAATAGTGCTTTATTATCTCCTCCCAGCCGTAGCCGAGCTTTGCCATTGCGTTTGCGCCGTATTGGCTCATACCCACGCCGTGTCCCTTTCCCTTTACGGTAAAGGTTATCTTTCCGTCCTGCTCGCTTACCGTAAAATTAGTGGAATTGAGGGAGTACATCGAGCGAAGCTCTCTGCCCGTAACGGTAACCCCAAGCACCTTTGCCGACAAAACTCCGCCCGATCCGGAGCGAGCAACCTCTGTGAATATCCCACTTTCGCTTGCATTCGGATATTTTTCCTTAAATTTTTCCTCAAACTCCGAAAGGCTCATTACCACCTCCGACACAAAGCCGCTCCCGCTCTCGTCGACCTCGCTGTTGACGGCTGTAAGATAGCCGTAGTGATTGCCCCAAACGTCCGCGGCGCTTTCAGTCTTGCCCGACGAGCGCGCAAAATAGAGAGCGTCGATGGCTTTTCCGCCGTAGGTTATCACCTTTCCGTAAACGGCTCTCACCGCCTCCTCTATTTTCGTGCGGTAGACACCGTAATTTTCTCCCCAACGCTCTTTCTGACGCTCCTCGTTTATAAAGGCGCTGCAATGAGAGGAGCTTGTGCAGACGGCACAGCCCGCATGCGCCTCGCTTTCCTCTCCCGACTCGGCTCTCTTTGCAAAATATGTAAACGCCGCCACAGCCTGCGCCTTAAGCGCCTCTACGTTGTAGAGAGCAGGCATTTCAGCCGCCACGACGCCGCAAAGATAGTCAAAAAGCCTCATTTCCGTTCTTTGCGAAAGCGAAACGTCGTAGACCGATATCACGGTATTTTCGTCCACTCCTCCTTTAAGCCTTACCGCCGAAGCGAAAAAATAAGGCACCGTAACTATCGGCAGAGAGAGCGCGATCACTATGCACAAAAATTTCAAAAGTCTCATATTTCTTTTCCTTCCATCGCATTTTATAATAATATTATAGTGTTTTTATAGTAATTTAAAAAATTTTATTGCATTTTCTCTTAATTATTTTTGTGAAATATATTAATATATACGTTAGGATGTGATAATTATGACTACTACAAAGCAATATCAGACGTTTATTAACGAGGTCGTAAACAGATACGAGAAGTATAACAACCTCGATAATTCATATTATAACAAGATAGCCGTCAAGCGCGGACTCCGCAACAGCGACGGAACTGGTGTTATAGCAGGTCTTACCAAGATATGTAACGTTCACGGCTATATCATCGACGAGGGTGAGAAAAAGCCCTGCAAGGGCGAGCTGATCTACCGCGGCATAAATATCAACGATATAGTAAGCGGCATCACCGCCGACGATCGCTACGGCTTTGAGGAGACCGCATATCTTCTCCTCTTCGGAAAGCTTCCCAATGCCCAGCAGCTTGACCGCTTCAAGACTATTCTCTTCGATGCGAGCCGCCTGCCCGACGGATACGTTGAATCCGTAATAAAGGGCATTAAGACCTCTAACTATATGAACAAGCTTGCCTCCTCGGTGCTTGCCCTCTACTCATACGACAAGAGAGCCGACGATTGCTCGCTTGAAAACTCGATTCGCCAGTCGGTCGAGCTTATCGCACGCTTCCCCATCATAATCGCTTTAAACTACTTGAACGAGCAGGGCAGACTTTCGGAGGTCGATATTCCCGCTCTCTCCTCAAAAAGCAAATCCATCGCCGAGGCCTTCCTCTCTCTCATAAGAGGAAAGGAAGGATATACCGACGAGGAAGCCAAGCTTCTTGACCTCTGTCTTGTTTTACACGCGGAGCACGGCGGCGGTAACAACTCCACCTTCACCACCCGCGTTCTCACCTCATCGGGAACCGACATTTACGCCGCAATATCGGGCGCGGTAAACTCGCTTAAGGGTCCCAAGCACGGCGGTGCAAACATCAAGGTCGTCGAGATGATGGACGTTATCAAGTCAAGCGTAAGCAACTGGTCGGACGACGAGGAAATAATTGCTTTCCTCGAAAGAATAATAAGAAAAGAGGTATGCGACAGATCGGGCCTTATCTACGGTATGGGTCACGCGGTCTATACCTTAAGCGATCCCCGCTCGCTCCTTTTGAAGCAGTATGCCGAAAAGCTTGCGAAAAAGGATGCCGCCCTTTACAACGAGTTTAATCTTATTAAAAAGGTCGAAGAGCTCACTCCTTATATCTATTCGAGATATAAAAAGAGCGAAAAGCAGATATCCTCAAACGTAGATATGTATTCGGGCTTCGTTTATAAAATGCTCGGCATTCCCACAGAGCTTTTCACTCCCCTGTTTGCTCTTTCGAGAATAACGGGCTGGAGCGCACACCGTCTTGAAGAGCTTACCTCCTGCAAGAAGATAATCCGTCCCGCCTACAAGAGCATTGCAACTCCCATTCGCTATACTCCTCTTAAAACGAGAAAATAACAGTTTTCTTTTTTACGAAAGGTGATTTTATGAACACCACTAAAATTCCCTCAAACAAAATAGAGCTTAAGAAAATGCCGAAAAAGAAAAAACCGAAGCACGATTTTCATCTTTCGGTCTTTTTCCGCATGTTAGTTTCCTTCTCGGTTACCGTTATTCTCTTTTTCTCATCGGTATTCGTTTACAATACCCTGCTTGCGAATAACGGCGCCGCAGTAAGCGCCTTTAACAAGGGCAACGAGTTTTTCGATCAGGGGCTTTACGCCTCCGCTCTCGAGCATTACACCGAGGCGGTGTCGCTTGCCGCGGATAACGTTGATTACCGTTTGAAGCTTGCCGTATGCTACGAGATGTGTAACGACGAAAACAACGTTTTAAAGACCGTTGACGAGGGCATTTATCTTGCTCCCAACGAGTACAGATATCCCGCCTTCCTCATAGGCTTTTACGTTCGCGCAGGCAAAATGACCTCTGCCTACGACGTTATCGACTCCATTACCAGCCTTTCGGTAAAATCAAGGCTTGACGATATCTCGCCTGCCGCGGTGAGAATTCTCCCCTCTGCAAATACCACAGAAAAGGTAACCTCCGTTACCATTTCAACCGACTCGGAATGTGACATATACTACACGCTTGACGGCACCGTTCCCACCGTTTCGTCGGCAAAATACAGTGATCCCATAGACGTCAGCGCCTATGAGAGCAGTCTTGTAGTCAAGGCTGTCGCCGTAAATTCGGAAGGGCTCATAAGCCGCGTTGCGACCGTAAACTACAACTTCGCCGATCCCTCCAAGAAATACACCTTTAAGGACGCGGTGCTCGGCAAGATAGTTGCCGCAAATTTAGGAAAAAGCGTTAAATCGATAACATTCTCCGATATTATGCTTCTTGAGGAGATAGATTCCTCTCTCTACACCGGCGACGGAAGCGTTACCTCGCTTGCAGATCTTCCCAACTTCAAAAACCTCAAAACGCTTTATTTGAAGGATCAGCAGTCAATTACCGAGTATTGCGATTTCTCACAGCTACCATCGCTCGAGTCGCTCTCTCTCGTAAACTGCTCGGTATCCAATGCGATATTCAAGTCGATATGCTCCATAACCACCCTCACCTACGTTGATATGAGCTCAAACTTCATATCGTCGGTAACGCCCATAAGTCAGCTCGTAAATCTCAAGACGGCGATATTCGACCAGAATCAGCTCAAATCTCTCACGGCGTTCAGCTCCAATTCAAAGCTTGAAACGCTGAGCGTTTCCTTTAACGGCATTTCATCGCTTTCTCCCCTTAAGTCGCTCAAGAATCTCAAGAGCTTCACCGCCGCCTACAATAATATAAGCAGCATCGTCGATCTTGAAAAATGCACCTCGCTCGTAACGCTTGAGCTTTCCGGCAACCAGATACAGTCGATAAACGCTCTTGCGAAGCTCGGAAAGCTTCAGAACCTCGAGCTTGCAAACAACGGCATTACCTCGATCTCGGCACTTTCGGGCAAGACCTCGTTGAAGTCGGTGGATATAAGCGGTAACCCCGTAAGCAGCTTTACCGCCCTTTCCTCCTCTGCGCTCACAACGCTTACCGCGAGAAACTGCGGCATTACCTCGCTTGCCGACTTTGCGTCGTTAAACGTCGTAACGCTCGATATTTCAAACTCGCCCGCATCGGCAGACATCTTCAACGAGCAAAACGCATTTACCGACGTTTCACCCCTTGCATCGTGCGAAAATCTTAAATACCTTAAGATAAACGGCGTTACCTCCGTTACCTCGATTGCCGCGCTTTCGGGCAACGAGCATATAAGCTCGATATACTGCTCCGGCTGTTCTTCGCTCGATCTCGGTGATTTCAACAACACCACCGGAATAAAGATAATAAAATAAAACGGTAAAAAAATAAAAAATATCCGCTCTTTAAAAGAGCGGATATTTTTTATTCTTCAAGCTTTTTGAGAGCTTCCATATCTATATTTTCGTCGTTTTGTCTGTTAGAGGCGTTCTTGATAAGCCTTACCTCTTTTGCGGCGTATTCCTTCGGTGCCGAGTCGGGAAGTTCGCTTTTCAGTTTCACCTTGAGTCTTCCGCGAAGAAGATTTACGTCGCTTACCGTTCCCTCGCCGTCGGGCGTTTTGACTATCGCGCCCACTCGCGGCGTTTTCTTTATAAGCTCCTCATACGCCTCCTGCTCGTATTTAAGACAGCACATAAGTCTGCCGCAGGCACCGGATATCTTGGTGGGATTAAGAGAAAGCCCCTGTTCCTTTGCCATTTTTATCGAAACGGGCTGAAAATCGTTTAAAAATCTCGAGCAGCAATAGGGCTGACCGCATATTCCGAGACCTCCGAGCAGCTTGCTCTCGTCGCGCACGCCTATCTGACGAAGCTCTATGCGGGTGCGAAATGCCGAAGCAAGATCCTTAACGAGCTCTCTGAAATCAACTCTGCCGTCCGCCGTGAAGTAAAACAGTATCTTACTGCCGTCGAAGGTATATTCAACGTCAACGAGCTTCATTTCAAGGCCGTGCTTCGCTATCTTGTTTTCGCATATCGCAAACGCCTCTTTTTCGCGCTGACGGTTTGATTCGTTATTTTGCTTATCCTTCTCGGTGGCTATTCGAAGCACCTGCTTCAAGGGGGCAACGATAGTCGACTCGTCAACCTCGCGGTTGCCGAACGCCACGTAGCCGAATTCAACGCCGCGCGCCGTTTCGACTATTACGTTATAACCCTTTTCTATTTTTAGTTTACCCGGACTGAAATAGTAGACCTTGCCGGATTTTTTAAAGGAAACTCCTATTACCTCAACCATTGAAACATTCCCAACCTTTTATAAATAAATTCGCCGAAAGCGCACCGACGTTGCAGTTTTGCTCCGCAAACGAAACGGTCTCGTCGGCTACCGTTATAAGCTTTATAAGTCCCTCCTCGGAAAGCACCGAGGACGCCTTTATTATAAGCGCTTCATCGGAGAAAAACTCCGTTTTTTCTATTTTACCCGTGGCTTTGTAAACGAGAAGATCTCTTGCCGCGCCCAGAATTCCCTTTGCAAGCCCCATTATATCATCGCGGCTCGAAAGCGAGAGTGAAAAAAATTTTTCATACGCCAAAAAGGGACTTTTAAGAGCAAAGCTCCTTAACGCCTCCGAGATCTGACTCTCGTCCCTTTCGCCTTCGCAAAGCTCAAGCGCCTTTCCCACGGAGCCCTCCGAGAGCCTTGCCGCATACAGCGCCTTTTTTGGCTCCGTTCCCTTTTCAATAAGGTATTCTTCTATATCTTTAATAGGTATTATATCTGTATTTATTACGGTGGAGCGCGAAAGCACGGTTTGCAAAACGCGGTTTTTATTTTCTGCAAAAAGCACGAATACCGTCTGCTCCGGCGGCTCCTCAAGCACAAGGAGAAGAGCGTTTTGCGACTGAACGTTGAGCTTGTCGACGTCGTTTATAACGAGGAACTTTTTCTTTCCCTCAACCGTTTTCATAAACGCCTCTTTTACAAACTCTCTTACGTCCTCAACGCTGACGTTTTTCCTGTTCTCACCCGGGGTGAGAAGGATAATATCGGGATGTATGCCTTTTTGCGCCAGTCTGCAGGCGCGGCACTCGCCGCAATGGTTGCTTTTTTCGCAAAGCAACGACGCCATAAGGTGCGAGGCAAGCAAATGCCTTCCCGACCCCTTTTTGCCTAAAAACAGAAATGCATTACCGAAGCTCTTGCCGTTTGCAAGCGCCTTTATAAGCTCGATATTGCGTGAGTTTCCGATAATGCCTGTCTGCCCTGTCAAATCTTTTCAAACCTTTCGACGTTCATTACGAATACCGTTGCGCCGCCGACCATTATCTCGGTGGAGGCGGGAGCGATAAAGCTGCCGTCGGATACGTTAACGGTCTCAAGCCTTTCGTAACGTCTTTTGGAGTGTATTCTCAAAATGTCTATAAGAGCGGTAACGCGCTCGTCCTCGGTACCTATTATAAAGGTAGTATTTCCCGACATAAGAAAACCGCCGGTGGTTGCAAGCTTGGTTGCCGAAAATCCGCCGCTTGCCAGCGCCTTCTGAACTCTGTTGCTGTCGTCGTTATTAACAATTGCCATTACAAGTTTCATTGTTTTTGCCCTTTCTTATTTTCTTAATATATTATTATACTATATTTTTTTAAACATTACAATAATTATTTTTCCGAAACTACCCTTACCGTCTTTTCTCCCGCGGCGGTAAGCTCATCTATTACCTTTTCGTCAATTATCTCGCCGCAGAGAACTATCGGTCTTGAGGGAGGATAAATATATTTGTTTTCGGCAGATATTCTGCCATACGACGAACACAGGGGCAGCTTTTCGGTTTTTTCGCCGTCGAAAAATGCAAGCCTTTTGGCGCATTTCGGAATATAAAATTCAAGCGGCGGGATATTTGCAGGGCGTTTTTTGCCGTTTTTTGCAATCTTTTCAAGGGCGTTTATAAGACGGGAAAGGTCGCTCTCGCTGTTAAACGGCGTTAATATCGCAACGGCAAAAACGTCGTCCGCCATCTCGCAGACCACCTTTTCGTCAAGCAAAAGGCTGTAAAGCCGCTTACCGTCAATTCCGAAGCCGAGCGCAGAGATACATATTCTGCAGGGGTCAACCTTTCCGCAATTCAGCTCAAATCCGAGCGCCTCTATTTTTTCTCTTGCCTCAAGCGCCGTCCGATTTGCCTTCAAATAGGCGCTTTTTCCCTCTTTTATCATCCAATTTATACAGCTTTCCGCAGAAAGTGCAAGCAAATAGGAGGGGCTCGTGGAGGAAAGACGCTTCATTACATCCTTTACCTCGTCCTTTTCTACCTTATTCTCAAGGCTCTTTGAAATATTGAGCAGTGCCGTTCCCGTGAGCGACGGCAGCGTTTTGTGAAGGGAATCGCAAGTTATATCGGCGTATTTTATCGGGTGAGTGCCGCCAAGCACGAAGTGAGTGCCGTGAGAGTTATCTACGATCAAAAGCTTTTTGTGCCTTTTGCACACCGTTGATATCCCTTTAAGGTCGGTAACGGTACCGTAGTAATCGGGAGTGGTTATAAAAACGGCGCCTATTGAGCTGTCCTCCGCTATTTTTCTCTCTATCTCCTCTGCACAAAGAGGCGCAAAGGCGGTGCCGCATCGCTTCTGCGTGAGCCAGACGGGTGTGAGCCCGAAAATGCTCATTCCGTTTACCGCGCTCGAGTGGCAAAAGCGCGATATCACTATCTTTTCGGTAAATTTTCTCGCAATGCCCATCGCCGCCATAACGCAAAGCGATGCACCTGCCACCGAAAGACACGAAAAATAACTGCCAAAAAGCTTTTCGGCAGTTATTTCAATATTTTTTATTCCGTTTTCCGAGCAATAAAGATCGTCGGTCACCGAAAGCTCGGTAAAATCGTACCGATATGCGCCCTCGGGAAGAACGAAGCTCGCTCTGTTTTTATGTCCCGGCATTGAGAATACGGCGTAATCGCTTTCTGCATATTCCCTGCCGACGTCATAAAGACTTTTCATCTCTCGGTCTTTTCCTTATTCTTTTTCTTTTTCGAGGCGCGCGCAAGCTTTTGAAGTCTTACGTCGGTTCCCAAAAACATAACGGTGGTATATTCGCCCAAAATGCGCGAGCCTATCCTCTCGTGGTAGCTTTCCGATATCTCGTCGGGCGTGAGGTTGGTGCTTATCACGGTGGGAAGCTTTGAGATTATTCGGCTGTTGATTATATTATAAATGCACGATTCGGAAAACTGCGTTTTGAATTCCGCGCCGAGATCGTCGATTATAAGCAGCTCACAGCTTAAAAGATCGGAAAAATCGTCGTTCAAGTTTTTGAATTTAGCGTTTTCCATTCTCGTGAGTATATTCTGACAGCTCTCGTAAAGCACGTAAAAGCCGCGGTCTATTACCTCTCTCGCTATCGCGGAGGAGAGGAAGGTCTTTCCAAGCCCGGGTTGACCGGTAAGAAGTAAATTCGGCGACGCGGTGGTGAAGCTTGCGGCGTATTCACGGCAATAGTCGTAAACGCGCTTCATATTTTCCTTTGCGCTTCTGCCGTATTCGGCAATGGGCTCGTCGTCGTAAAAGCTGAGATCAAAGCTTTTGAAGGTGCAATCGTCGATTATCGAGGCAAGCTTTGTCCTTCCGTAGCACTCGCGATTAAGCTCTTTTCTGAAGCAATCACACATTTTCGTGCCGATAAAGCCCTTATCCTGACATTTTTTGCACTGAAATTTCTCATCGAGAAAATCGGTGGAGAAGCCGCCCGTTACCAAAAGCTCTATCTTCTGCGCCTGAAGCTCAACGCTTCTCTCCTTAAATTCCTTTATCGCCTTTTTCTTTGCCTTTTCGGTCTCGCTGCTCATAGCCTTAAGCACCGCCGCCGAGGCAAGCGATGCAAGCTCGGCGTCGATGGTCTCTATCTGCGGCACCGAGGTGATAGCCTTTTTTCTGTTTTCCTCAAGCTCGCGCTCACGGCGGATGCGCCTTGCTTCGTATTTGGCAAGTACTGCCTTATATGCTTCTGCGTTATACATCTTTATTCTCCGTTAATCGAGATTTTCAGTTTCGTTTTTGAGTATTTCCCAAGAGTATTCGGCGTATTTCCCCGCATTGAGCTTTGCGTTCTTACTCTTTGCGGACGTTTTCTTTGCGGCAGGCTTTTTATCCTTTTCAAGATCCTTTACCGTTTTTATTCCCTGCGTGTGCCAGCTTCGCAAAACGGTGTTCATATAGCCTATCGAGTATTTTCCCGTTTTCTCAACGGTGGTTTCATATGCGCGGGATATAAGCTCTTCACTTGTCTCAAGCTCGTTTATCCAAGCATTTACGCATTCCTTTTCCTTGGCGGTGAGCGCTCTGTTTTCGGCGCCTATTATCTTCTGAACGGTGTATTCGGTGCTTTTTCTGCGCTCCGATTCCTTTATTTTGGCTTCTGCCTTTTCCACCGTGTCTATTCCCGCCTCGAACCACTCGACAGCGGTCTTTTCTATGTATTTAAAGCCCTTTTTGCCGTTTTCCTTGCAATGCGAGATTATGAGCAAAATAAGCTCGGGGGAAATTCCGTCCCACTCGTAGAGCGTCATAAGAGAATTCAATTCGGTGGGCGAGAGCATTTTGCCAAACAGCGTTTCTACACCGTTTATAAGCGCCCTCAGATTCGGGTCGCCCTCAACCCGCTTTGCGATAACGTCGGCAGAATAGCTCGGACGGCTGTCCTTCACCGAGAAATTTATCGAATAGCGTTCGTTCTTTTTAACGATTATTCCGCTCTTTACCCAAAAATCAACGGCGCCCATTATTTCTTCTGCGGAAACGGAGAATTTTTGCGCAAGCATATCCTCCGAAAGAAGCTTGCCTCCGTTGCGAAGCAGATAGAGCATAAGCTTAAGCTCAAGCTCGCTTGCGCCGTCGAGATACCTGTCTACCAGCTCGGAGGGCACGAGGAAAAATGAATTTTCGGTTTTTTCAAATATTATTGCAGACATAAAATGACCTCCTTGCAAACAGCGTGATAATTTATTATAACAATTTTTTTAACCGATTACAATATAATTTTACAAAAAATGTGTTTATTATATTTTTATCGGTTATTTTAATGCAAAAAAGAATAAAATCGGTTGACAAAATCGAAATTAAGGTTTATAATTATTCGGTACACTTTAATTGCGGTGTTTTTTTGCCGTTTGGGAGGTTTTAACGTTGAGATACAATTTACAAAATCTTACCAAAAACGGCGGAAGCGACACGGTCCGTTTCGAAATAAACGGCTTTCCCGGCTACGATTACGAGAATGCAGGCTTTAAGGCCGACTTCCCGATAAGCGTTACCGCCAAGCTTACCGATGCAAACGGCACCGTGCTTCTCAATATCTCGTTTGAAACGGAGCTCACCGTCGCCTGCGACAGATGTCTTTCCGAATACAAACTTACTGTAGCTTCAAGCGAGGATTACACCGTGGTATTTAAGGACGAGGAATCGTTTGACTGCGTTTTGGCGGAAAATAACGGCATTGAGCTCGATCCGCTCGTCTGGGAGGCACTTTGCCTTTCGCTTCCCTACCAGAAGCTGTGCAGTGAAGACTGCCCCGGAATTGAGTTATAAGTGTTCAAAAAAGTAAATTAAAACATCGCTTACCATAAAAGGAGGATTTAAAAATGGCAGTACCGAAGAGAAAGGTTTCAAAAGCAAGAAGAGATAAGAGACGTTCTAACGTTTGGAAGCTCGACACTCCCAATCTTATCGCTTGTCCTCATTGTCACGAGCTCATAAAGCCGCACACCGTTTGCAGCGCTTGCGGATTTTACGACGGCAAAGAGGTAGTAAAGAAAGAAGCAGAGAAAGCTAACGAAGCATAATTAAACGGAAAGAGTTGTTTTGGCAACTCTTTTTTGTTTATTGAGAGGTGAAGGTAATTGGCAAAGGTCGTTTCGGTAGACAGGCGTTCCCCTGCCGCAAAGGTCATTTTTGCGGGCGACGAGCTTATTTCGATAAACGGAAACGAGATAAGGGATATTCTTGATTATATGTACTACTCGGTAGCGGAGGATCCGTCGGTAACCGTTTTGAGAAACGGCAAGGAGATAAAAGTTTCCGTTAAAAAAGACGAATACGACGACCTCGGTCTTGAGTTTGACAGCTTTTTGATGGACTCGCAAAAGAGCTGCTCAAACAAATGCATCTTCTGCTTTATCGACCAAAACCCCAAGGGAATGCGAGATACGATATACGTCAAGGACGACGATCTCCGTCTTTCCTTTATGCACGGGAATTACGTTACCCTCACCAATTTGAAGGACTGTGACATCGACAGAATAATAAAGTTAAAGATCAGTCCCATAAACGTTTCCGTTCACACGCTAAACGGTGAGCTTCGCAAGAAGATGCTCGGAAACCGCTTTGCCGACAGGATAGGCGAGCTTATGAAGCGTCTTGCAGAGGCTCACATCGAAATGAAGTGCCAGATAGTGCTTTGCAGAGATATAAACGACGGTAAGGAGCTTTTATACACCCTAAACGGTCTTAAGGAGCTTTATCCCGCCGTTTCGAGCGTATCCGTCGTCCCCGTTGGTCTTACCGACCACCGTGAAGGGCTTTATCCGCTCAAGGCGTTTGACAGCGAGTCGAGCCTCGAGGTGATAAAAACCGTTACCGAGTTTGGCGACAGATGTCTTAATGAGCTCGGAACGAGGCTCGTTTTCCCTGCCGACGAATTTTTCGTAAAGGCGGGAAAGGACTGTCCCGACGCAAGTTTTTACGAGGAATTTACCCAGCTCGAAAACGGAGTGGGGCTTCTTTCGCTGTTTGACAGCGAGGTAGCGGAGGCTCTCTCGAAGCTTAAGACAAAGCGTCAGCGCCACGGCGTTTCGATAGCAACCGGCGTTGCCGCTTGTAAAAATATTGTTAAATCAGTTGACGAAATTGCAAAAAAAGTGCATAATTTAAGGTGTAATGTTTTTGCGATAGAAAATAATTTCTTCGGAAAGAGCGTTACCGTGAGCGGTCTTGTTACCGCCACAGATATAATAGATCAGCTCAAGGGCAAGGAGCTTGGGGAATATTTGCTTATCCCCTCCTCGATGCTTCGCTTTGAGGGAGATATGTTCCTCGATTCTCTCACCCCCGCCGACGTTGAAAGGGCGCTCGGAGTCAAGGTGAGGATAGTAGGCGGAAGCGGAAGCGATTTCGTTTCTGCTGTTTTGAAATAATAGCTTATGGAGGTTTTTTGATGAAAAAACCCGTTGTTGCAATTATAGGACGTCCCAACGTGGGAAAATCAACGCTTTTCAACAAGCTTGCGGGAAAGCGTATTTCCATCGTTGACGATACCCCCGGCGTTACCCGTGACAGAGTTTACGCCGAGGCGGAGTGGCTCGACAGACCTTTTATAGTAATCGATACCGGCGGTATTGAAAAAAACGTAAACGACCCGATAGTTTCAAAAATGACCCGTCAGGCGGAGATAGCAATAGACACCGCCGACGTTATAGTTATGCTTGCAGACGTTACCGTAGGCGTTACCGCCGACGACCACGCCGTCGCCGATAAGCTAAAGAAATCGAAAAAGCCCGTCGTGCTTTGCGTCAACAAGGTCGACTCAATAGGCGAGCCGCCCGCGGAGCTTTACGAGTTTTACAATTTGGGGCTTGGAGATCCCTTCCCCGTTTCGTCGCTTCACGGTCACGGCACGGGCGACCTGCTCGACGAGATATTCTCTCACCTTCCCTCTCGCGAGGCTGAGAAGGAGGCAGAGGAGGAGGGCATCATTACCGTTGCCATCATCGGTAAGCCAAACGCCGGAAAATCCTCCTTGGTAAACCGCGTGCTCGAGGAGGACAGAATGATAGTCTCCGACGTGGCGGGCACCACCCGTGACGCCGTTGACAATCTTATAGAAACGCCGTGGGGCAAATTCAATCTTATCGACACGGCGGGAATAAGAAAGCAGTCCAAAATTGAAGAAAACATTGAAAAATACAGCATTATAAGAGCGTATTCAGCCATCGACAGAGCCGACGTTGCCGTTCTTATGATAGACGCCACCGAGGGTCCCTCGGAGCAGGACACCAAGATAGTGGGCTATGCTCACAACGCCGGAAAGGCAACCGTCATTGCCGTTAATAAGTGGGATATCGTTGAGGATAAGGACTCCTACACCATGAACAAGCAGCTTAACGATATCAAAAAGGAATTTTCCTTTATGGACTACGTTGAAACGGTGTTTATCTCGGCAAAAACGGGTAAACGAATAGATAAGCTCTTTAAAACGGTATCTCTTGCAAACGCAGAAAATCAGAAACGCATCGCAACCGGTGTTTTAAACGAATTTCTTGCCGACTGCACCGAGCGTACCGAGCCGCCGTCGGACAAGGGCAAGCGTCTGAAGATATATTATATGACGCAGACGGGCGTCCGTCCGCCCTCCTTCAGCTTTTTCGTAAACAGCAAGGAGCTTTTCCATTTTTCTTATCAGCGCTACATCGAAAACCGCTTGAGAGAGGTCTTTGGATTTAAAGGCACTCCCATAGTCTTTAACGTTCGCACGAGAGGCGAAAAATTCGAGCTTTGAGGTTTTTGTTATGGAATTTTACCTAACGGTCGCGGCGCTTTGTATCGTCGCTTACCTGCTTGGCAGCATAAGCTTTTCGATAATAATTACCGAAAGGCTCATACATAAGGATATAAGAGATTTCGGCAGCGGAAACGCGGGCGGCACCAACGTAATAAGAGTGCTCGGCGCAAAAAAGGGCGTTTTGGTAATGGTGCTCGATATGCTTAAAGGTCTTGTCGCCGTTTTGCTTGCAAGACTTATCTTGGGCTCTGCAGGCGATCTTTACCTTGCAATAATTGCATTTTTTGCCGTTATGGGTCATCTTTTTCCCGTTTTTTACGGTTTTAAGGGCGGAAAAGGCATTGCGGTAACGGCCGGCGTTTTGTTGGGAATCACTCCGCTTACCATGCTCTCACTCCTCGTTATGTGGGGAATTATAGTGGCAATTACCAAATACGTAAGCCTTGGCTCTGTTGCCGCAGGCTTTATGACTCCCGTTTTCTATTTTCTCTACACTCATTTTCTTTTCAAGGTACCCTTTGAAACGGTAATATGGCCTACCGCCGTTTTTGCGGCAATCGGCACCGCCGCAATTATTTCGCACAGAGCGAACATCGTAAGGCTCATAAAGGGCACCGAGAGCAAGATAGGAAGCAAAAAGGATAAGTGATTTTATGGCTAACATTGCAGTTTTGGGTTCGGGCGGTTGGGGCACCGCCATGGCGATAATGACCGCAAAGCACGGTCATCGCGTTTCTCTTTGGAGTAAATTTCAAAGCGAGATCGACACTCTTTCCGCCACCCGTGAAAACCCGCTTTTAAAGGGAGCCTTGATTCCAAAAAGCATAGAGCTTACCTCCGATATTGCCTGCACCGAAGGAGCGGACATTATAATTCTTGCCGTTCCCAGCGTTGCGGTGCGCTCCGTTTGCAGAGAGCTTAAGGGTATCTACAACGGTCAGACGGTGGTAAACATCGGTAAGGGACTTGAGGAGTCCTCTCTTATGAGGCTTTCCGAGGTCATCAACGAGGAGCTTTCAAATCCCAAGGCGCTTGCCGTTATGTCGGGTCCCTCTCACGCCGAGGAGGTTGCAAGAGGAATTCCCACGGCAAACGTAGTTGCCTCAAAAAGCAAGCGCACGGCAAGATACGTGCAAAATCAGCTTATGAACGAGTCCTTCCGCCTTTATACCACCAAGGATATCGTAGGGACCGAGCTCGGCGGCGCTCTTAAAAACGTCATTGCGCTTGCCGCGGGAACGGTTGACGGTCTTGGACTCGGCGACAACACCAAGGCGGCTTTAATGACGAGAGGAATTGCGGAGATAGCACGGCTCGGCGTTAAAATGGGAGGCGACAGAGAGACCTTCTCCGGTCTTGCGGGTATCGGCGACCTTATCGTTACCTGCACCAGTATGCACAGCCGTAACAGACGCTGCGGTATTCTCATAGGCAAGGGCGTTCCCGCATCGGAGGCGGTAGCCGAGATAGGTATGACTGTCGAGGGCTATAAGACCGCGTCCGCCGCTTACAGACTTGCCATTAAGGAAAAGGCGGATATGCCGATAATCACCGAGATATACCGCGTTCTTTACGAAAACAAATCTCCCAAGGAAGCAATAACCGACCTTATGCTTCGTGAAAAGAAGTCGGAGCGCGAGGAAAGCTGGAAATAAATACAAAGCACCGTGGATCTCACGGTGCTTTTTTATTTTCTTCGGTATCTCTTTAAATTCAATATCAAAAGCGCTGAAAACGAAGCAACGGCGGCTACGGCGCAGATCATCTTTATCTCTTCCTCCGCCTTGATTCCGTTTATAAGCAAAAACGATGCAACCGACGTTATCAATACCACCGGCACGGCTCTCGTTATTATCCTCGCCTTTCCCGTCCTTTTACCGCCCGTTATATTTTCTGTTACCTCTCCAATAAATGAAAGGGTAACCGAGAGCTTTATTATCATTATAATAAATCCCAAAACGAGAAAAAGAAAGCTGTTTTTCGGCAAAAATGAAACTCCTTTTACAG
The DNA here is from genome assembly GCA_017504945.1 of Clostridia bacterium. Taxonomy (GTDB): domain Bacteria; phylum Bacillota; class Clostridia; order Oscillospirales; family RGIG5299; genus RGIG5299. Next base: position 43,065 of record JAFVQJ010000023.1, on the reverse strand, counting down.
ACGCCAGCGCCTGAAAAACGGGATATTTAAAAATCTCGTATCCTTCGCCAAAAACGGCGATCGGCAATGCTCCCACCGCCGCCGTAACGGCAAACCACACCGCCAAAGCGGCAAGCGACGATTTTAAAACGTCTTTTCCGTTTGATCCCCTTTTGCAGAAAAATATTATTGCCGCGACGTCGGAAAGAATAAAAAGAAATATCTCGGCGGCGTTACCGAGCATTTTCTCGGTCTTTATGTCGGCAAGCGGCATAAACGTCTCTATTTTGAAGAGCGACGCTCCCGATATTACCGAATACACCGCGAAAGCCGCCGCAAATATAAACACCGCCGAGGTGTACGCCGATATATTTTCGATTCCGAGCAATGAAAGCAGTAAAACGAACACCGATACCGCTATCGCGATAAAGTAGTTGGGCGTAATATTGAGCGACACCGAGGTGAGAAATTTTATAAATTCAAGGTAGAGCTTTAACGCCGAGAGGGATAAAAATATAAGCAGCAGAGCGTTTATTGCCTTTTCTCCGGCCTTTCCCGTTTTCATTTTAATATATTCGCCTGCAGTCAGGTAGGGATATTTCAAAAACGGCGCCGTTACCGCAACGAGAATAATCGCGGCAAAGCAAACGGCAATAAGCGCCGAAAGATAAAAATCCTTGCCGCCTTGAAAAACCGTTTTTGTAAGCAAGGTGTTTCCGAAGATAAAAAAGGCTATTACGGTAAAAAGTCGGTATTTTGAGAATATCTTCATTTGTCTGCCTCTTTAATTCGTTTTGTCCTCAAGCGGATTTTTACCCGATTCGTAAACGAGCGAAAGCTCCACCTCGGTTTTTATGCCGTAGATCTCCTCTTCAAACTGCTCTTTGCCTTCAAAAAAGCTCGGGCAATGCGCTTCAAACAGCTCGAAAAGCCCGAGCGCGTCGCACCCGATGACGCCGTAGAGCTTATTAAGAGTCTGCTCTATTCTTTCCTCAAGCTGTTTTTTTGCCTCTTCCTTATCTTCAAGGGCACCGTCCAATTTAAGTGTGACCGATATCCTTGCCGTAGCCACTCCGTCCTTTACGCAAACGCTTATTTTTCGCACGTTTTCAATAACCGTTACCGCTTCGCCCTCGTCAAGAGAGATATTGCAGTTAAGAGTCTTTTTTGCCGCAAGCAAAAAGCCGCTGCACTCTGTCGCGTCAAGCTCCGAAACGAGCTTTCCGTCCTTCATTACGGCGCCGCCCTCGGTGATGATTATCTTCCTTGCCTTTTCCTCCGAGCTATTGTTTTCGGTATCGTCGTTATCACGCAAATAAAGCTCCGGCAATACGTAATCGCTTTTGCCCGTCATTATCTCGTAGCCCTTAACGGAGGGAGGCAGAGCGGATATATTGTTACCCGATATCATCTGCGCCGCCTCCATAGCGTTTATATGGCTCGAAAAGGAGCCTGCCTTTAAGACCTCCTCGGCTGTTGCGTTTGCCGCAACCGTCACCTCGAAGTTGTAAAACGGTCCCAAAATGCCTATAAATTCCACCGTTTTTTCCATACTCTCGGAGGCGACCTCCTTACTCAAGACCACTATTTTTATATGCTCCAAATATATCGGCTCGGCGTAATAATACTGTATTTTGTTTATCGCCTCGGTAACAGTCTTACCGCTCGCGCTCTTTACTATCATCGACGGCGCCGCTCCAACCATACTTCCCTTGCTCACGATTATCTGCGCCGAAACTCTGTATCCCTCGTCCTCTCTGTCTATTCCGACGGCGGTGAGAAGTATAAGCTTGTTCATCTCCTCGTAGTCAAAGCAGCCGCCGAGCCCCGTAAGGGTAAGTAAAAAAATGCATACGGCAATAAAAATGCAAGCCGCTCTTTTAATCATTCTTCTCTCCCCTTCTCCTTCTGCTTTGGGCAAAATCGGGACGCCGCTTCATCGCAGGAATTATGCTCCTTAACGGTACGTCGGGGGAGCTTTTTCTGAAAACGGGCAATAAATAGTCCATATACTCCACACCAAACGACCTCATTGAGCAAAGATATACCGTTAAAAGCGTTATTCCGAGCAGATAACCGTAAATTCCAAGCACCGACGACAGTGCGAGGATCACAAGCCTCACAAAAATTATCGCGCCCTTCATTTTGGGTATCAGAAGTCCCGTGGTGGCGGTTATTGCCACAATAAATACCACCGGCGCGGAGATAAGCTTTGCCGTCACGGCGACCTGTCCTATAACGAGCGTTCCCACAACGCTCAGCGACACTCCGAAGGAGGCGGGAATTCTGTCGCCCGCCTCACGCAGCAGCTCGAAGCCGATGAGCATTACTATCACCTCGAGCAGATTGGATATCGGCACGCCGTCGCGTGATGCCGCTATCGCTATAAACAGCTTTATCGGTATCTCGTCCTGATGGTAGTTCGTAAAGGCAACGTAGAGCGACGGCAGTGAAATGCTTATAAAAAAGCTTATAAAGCGAAGAATTCTGCCTACGGTGGCATAGTAGAAGCTGACGTAGTAGTCCTCGCTTGACTGAAAATATTCGGCGAAGATATAGGGGACGGTAAGCACCGCAGGCGTCCCGTTTACCATTATCGCCACCCTGCCCTCCAAAAGCTTCGCCGCCACCGAGTCGGGACGCTCCGTCGAGCCCACCGTCTTAAACGGCGAATAGGGGTTATCTCTTATATATTCGGCAATATAGTTTGAGTCGAGTATCTCGTCGCAGTCAAGTAGGGCAAGACGTTTTTTTACCTCTCTTACCGTTCTTTTTTTAACGATCTTATCAATATAGCAAAGGCAAACCTTGGTATGTGTCTTTTCCCCTATCTCCATCATCTCCATTTTGAGATCGGGGTTTGCTATCCTTCGCCTCAAAAGCGACATATTCACGAGTATCTCCTCGGTAAAGCCCTCGTGCGGACCCTTTGAAATGCTCTCACCCGCGGGCTCGGTTATCGCCTTTAAAAGGTATCCCTTCGTGTCTATTAAAAGGGCTTTCTCCTCACCGTCGACAAAGACGACGGTATTTCCCTCGCAAAGTCCGTTCTTAAGCTTTTCAATATCTCTCTCCGTCTTGGTATCGGAGGCGCAAACGCCAAAGCTCGCAAGCTCATTTATAAAACTTTCGGAGCTTTTTGCATCAAAATCTATTATACGCTCTATAATGCTCTCATTTACTATCTTTCCGTTTACCATTCCGTCGATAAAGCAGACGGCTGTTCTTACACCGCTTTTTTTGCAAACGGTCTCCCTCACAATAACAGTCTTTTCGTATGAAAACGCCGCCTTTATAGCGGCTGTGTTTATATCAAGGCTTTTGCTCACGTACGTCATTTTATCACCTTGCGTTATTTTATCCGCATTTTTTGAGGTTATAACAGCGTTTGAAAAAAGATTGAAAAAATATTATTTTTACTATTGACAAGCCCGCTAATTTTTGATATAATTTACAAGCTGTCAAAAAGAGATACGCTGGTGTAGCTCAATCGGCAGAGCAGCTGATTTGTAATCAGCAGGTTGATGGTTCGATTCCGTTCACCAGCTCCATACAACCTAAAAAAACAACTTTATATATGGGGGAATTCCCGAGTGGCCAAAGGGGGCAGACTGTAAATCTGTTGCTTTTCAGCTTCGGTGGTCCGAATCCACCTTCCCCCACCAACAAAAAACGCACTTTTGTCTACCGACAAAGGTGCGTTTTTTGAATGATGTTTGCCTGCGGCAAATGATGACGGCTTCGCCAATGATGACGGCTGCGCCTAATGATGTGTGCCTTGCGGCACATTGGGCAAACATCGCATCATTGCGGAACGCAGTGGAGCAACATCATTTTGAGCGAAGCGAAAAACATCATATCGCCGCAGGCGATGCATCATTTGACAAGTATATGAATTTATGATATAATAACAAAAAAGGGCGGTACGTTTATGAAAAATTTAATCTTTTCATAAGATAATTCTATTTGTCCCAACGTTTCAATCAGCAAACAAAAATATGTAATATAGCTTTATTGGAGTGTTAATATTATGAAAAAAGAAAAGATTGTTTCTTTATTAGCTTTATTCTGCATTTTGACAGCTTCGTTTATTCACCTTGTTGGTCTATTTATCGAGCTACATATAATTATATCAATAATTGCTATCATCTTGCATTTAATTTCAATTGTTCTTTTCTTTGTTTTTCTTAAAATATTAAAATCAAACAAATAATAGTGGCACCATAATAATTCGTAACAGCCAAAAAATCCAAGTCTTCGGACTTGGATTTTTTTATCCATTGCAAAAGCAATGGCGATATACAATACCACATCTTGATTTATTTGCGGGAGTGTGCTATAATCAATAAAAAGGCAGGTGCATTGCCATTGAAAAAGGAAAGAGCTTTTTACGGCGTCTTGACAGCGGCTTTATTTGTTATTGAACTCATCATCACCCTTTTCGTGAGGGACAGCTTTATAAGACCCTACGGCGGAGATATCCTTTTTGCCGCCTTTATGTGCGCCTTTATACGAATATTTTTCCCGAAAAAGCTTACGCTTTTGCCTCTTTACGTCTTTCTCTTTTCGACAGCGGTCGAGATACTTCAGTATTTTGATTTCGTAAAGCTTTTGGGGCTTCACAAAATACTTTTCTTCGTTATTTTACTCGGAAGAAGCTTTTCCGTTTTCGATATCGTCTGCTACGCAATAGGCTGTCTTTTATTCTTTTTTGCAGAGCTTTTGGCAAAGCGTTTTCTGTTTAAAACCTCAAAGGAGTGAGCGTTATGAAAATTTCAGTTCAAAGCGGTGGAATTATAGAGCATCTCGGCGCAAAAAAATGCTACCGTCTGATTGCCGAGGCAGGCTTTGACGCTGTTGATTGGAACGGCGTTGAGCACGCCTGTCCGCGAAGCGTCATTTTCGACGGCGAAAAAAGAAAGGACTGCATCTATTTCCGCCCGTTAAATGAGGTGCTTGAATATTTCAAGGAGGAGCTTTACGCAATAAAAGAAGCGGGACTCTTTATCACCCAAGCTCACGCTCCGTTCCCCGCTTATCTGTCTTCTTCCCCCGAGATTCTCGACGATATGACCGAAATTTATAAAAAAGTAATTGAGGTCTGCAACAGTGTTGGGTGCAAAAGGCTCGTTATCCACGGTATCTCTCTTTCGCTCGGCGATAACGTCAACACGGCGGCTTCGGTAAAGAGATTGAATTACCGCCTTTACGAGTCGCTTATCCCCACTCTTTTGAAATGCGACGTTACCGTTTGTCTTGAAAATCTCTTTACCGCAGGCGGCGGTCCCGTTATCGAGGGCGTATGCTCCGATCCTTACGAGGCGGCGGAATATATCGACAGCTTAAACGCCAAGGCGGGAAAAGCGGTATTCGGCTTCTGTCTTGATACGGGGCATATACGGCTTCTTTCAAAGGATTTCAGGGTTTTCGTTCCCGTATTGGGAAAACGAATAAAATGCCTGCATATTCACGATAACGACGGCACGACGGACGCGCACCTTGCACCGATGGCGGGAAATATAAACTGGAATCATTTTTGTAATTCTCTTAAGGAAATAGGCTACGAGGGCGACCTCAGCTTCGAGACCTTCAGGCAGGCGATCGCCGCCCTTGAGGTAAACGAGGATATGCTTTTACCCACCCTTCGCTATATTTGCGAAACAGGAAAGAATTTCAAAAATCAAATTGAAAAAGAATTTTTAAAGGAGCTTTAAATATGAATTTCAAAAAGTCTTTGGCGGTCGTGGCGGTTTTGGCTTGTATTTTCGCCATTCTTGCCTCCTGCACACTTCCCGGCGGCAGCGACGGAGTTGACGGCACTTATCACGTTTCACAGGGCTATGCCGATTTCACCTTTGAGATCGACGGAGAATCCATCACCTGCGTTTACACCGATACCTATTACAACAACACCTCCACTCATCAGGGAACTCTTACCGAGGTCGACGATGAGGACGATGACGACTCCACCGCAAAATATACGGTAGTTTGGGTCGATACCGGCAGCGGCATGCTCGGGTTCAGAGAGCTCTATTACAATGCAAAGGATAAGACGATAACCGCACCCGGCGACTTCAATACCTACGTTTTGGAAAAACAAAAATAATTTTTTCCCCGCGTTTTTCTTCGCGGGGATTTTTCTTTACATATTTTGATTTTTGATGTATAATATAATCATATCTATGAAAGGATAGACGAAAATGGAGAAAATCGATAAAAAATACGAAGCGTTGTTTACCCCTTGGAAGATAGGCAACGTAGAGATCAAAAACCGTATCGTTATGTGTCCTATGGGCGGCACCTCGCTTTTCGGCTGGTTCGAGCTCGGCGGATGTCATTTCGACAAGGAGGCTGCAAGGCTTTTCCTTGAAAGAGCAAACAATAACGTAGGTCTTATTATCCCCGGCATCGCTCCCCTTCGTGATACCTTCTGGGGTAAGTGGCTTTGGCAAAACCCCAAAATGTTTGAGGAATTAAAGGAGTTTATGGATGAGATCCACAAGACCGGCGCAAAGCTTTTCGTTCAGCTTACCGCAGGTATGGGTCGCTCCTGGGCAATTACCGAGCTCGTTGCTCCTTTACACAAAAACAAATTCACGCGCGCCCTTATAAAGCCCGTGTTAGACACCTCTCACGAGCTTGCAAGTCCCTCTGCACAGCCTTCGCGCTGGGCGCACGACATCATCTGCCCCGAAATGACTCTCGAGCAGATCCACGAGATAATCGAGGCTTTTGCAAAGACCGCAAAGCTTTGTAAGGACGCCGGCGTTGACGGCGTTGAGGTCCACGCTGTCCACGAAGGCTATTTGCTCGATCAGTTTGCAATAGAATTCTTCAACAAGCGCGAGGACGATTACGGCGGCAGCTTTGAAAACCGTTACCGCTTCGCAACCGAAATAGTAAAGGCTATAAAGGAGTCCTGCGGCGACGATTTCCCCGTTTCGCTCCGTTATTCCGTCGAGTCCAAGATGAAGGGCTTTTGCGAAGGCGCAATGCCCGGTGAGGACTACGTTGAGGTAGGCAGAAATATGGCTGAATCGGAAAAGGCGGCAAAATATCTTGAGGACGCCGGCTACGATATGCTCAACGCCGACAACGGCACCTACGACTCGTGGTACTGGGCTCATCCGCCTATGTATATGCCCGAAAACTGCAACCTTGAGGACGTTGCTCATATAAAGAAATTCGTCAATATCCCCGTCGTCTGCGCCGGAAGAATGGACGCCGAGGTCGGTGCCAAGGCAGTTTCGGACGGAAAGATCGACGCCGTCGGCGTTGCACGTCAGTTCCTTACCGACCCCGAGTGGATAACCAAAATGATAGAGGACAGGGTGGAGGACATAAAGCCCTGCATCTGCTGTCACGCAGGCTGCTTTAACTTCTCATCATCAAAGGGACATGCCAACACTCAGGACCTCAAGGACACTATGGGTCTTGCAAGATGCGCTCTCAATCCGAGAACTATGCAGTCGGAAAAATATAAGATCGAGCCCGCAAAGAAGGCAAAGAAAATTGCCGTTATCGGCGGCGGTATAGGCGGTATGGAGGCCGCAATAGTTTGCGCAAAGAGAGGCCACAGCGTTATTCTTTACGAAAAGTCCGATAACCTCGGCGGCGTGTTTATTGCCGCGGCGACTCCCTCCTTCAAGGAGAAGGACAGAGCGCTTATCGCTTGGTATAACCGCGAGATAGCGAAATATCCCATTGAGATAAAGATGAACACCGAGGTTAAAGACCTCTCATCACTCGGCGCCGACGAGATAATAATCGCAACCGGTGCGGTGGCAAAGAAAATTCCTATAAAGGGCGCCGAAAAGGCAATCGAGGCTATTGATTTTCTCCTCGGAAAGAAGGAGGTCGGCGAAAACGTCGTTATTATCGGCGGCGGCCTTACCGGCTGTGAGATCGCCTACGAGCTTTTCCTTGGCGGCAAAAAGCCCGCGATAGTCGAAATGCAGGACGACCTTATCACCACTCCCGGCATCTGCCTTGCAAACACCAGCTATCTGCGTGACTGCTTCAAGGCAAACGACCTTCCCGTCTATCTCGAAACGGGCGTTTGCGAGATAAATGACGGAAAGGTACTGCTCAAGGATAAGGAAGGCAAAACGTTTGAGATAGACGCCGATTCGGTAATCACCTCGGTAGGCTATAATCCCGCACCTCTTGCCGTTAAGGGTAAAAACGTTCACGTTATAGGCGACGCTCTTAAGGTCGGAAACCTTCGCTCCGTTATCTGGGGCGCTTGGGACGTTGCAATGAAGCTTTGATAGGGAGGAAATGAAATGATACTCACCAAAGAACAGCAGGCAATTTTAGACGGCGAGAAGGGTGAAACTCTTGCCAAGGTCATGAAGACACTCGTTATGTACGGCGACGCCTTCGAGGCTGAAAAGCTCGTGCCCATCACCTCGAAATACAACCATCTCGTCACATCCTTCGGACTTAAGGTAATGTCGCCCGTTTACGACCTTATGCAAAAGCTCCTCGATGCAGGCGTTGCAAGCGGTCAGCAGTTTTCGGTCGACCCCCGTCCGCTTGACAAAAACGTTCCCGCAAATTTTCTTCAGAATCTCGTTTTTAACAAATTTATGTATACCAAGCAGGATTTCTACGAGAAGCAGCTTAAGGAGCTCGGTCTTATGAACGACGACGCCTTCTCCTGCACCTGCTATATGGACGAAATGGGCAACAAGCCGAAGATGGGAGAGGTTCTCTCGTGGGCTGAATCGAGCGCCGTCGTTTACGCAAACTCGGTGCTTGGCGCACGATGCAACAGAAACTCGGGAATTATCGATATTATGGGCTCTATCGTGGGCTACGTTCCCTATTTCGGACTTCTCACCGACGAGGGCAGAAAGGCCACCTGGATAGTAAAGATAAACACCACAAAAAAGCCCGAGGCACAGCTGCTCGGCTCCGCTATCGGTATGAAGGTAATGGAGGACGTGCCTTACGTTTCGGGTCTTGATAAATGGATAGGCACCGAGCTTAACGATGCCGCCTGCGCATACCTCAAGGATTTCGGCGCCGCAACCGCTTCAAACGGCGCGGTAGGTCTTTACCACATTGAAAACCTCACTCCCGAGGCAGTCTCGCTTGGTGCAAAGCTCATCGCAGAGGGCGCAAAGGAATATGTTATAGACGACGCCGAGCTCGAAAGAGTTAAAAACAACTATCCCGTTATATGGAAAAATCCCGATGCCGCTCCCAAGCTTTGCTTTGTAGGCTGTCCTCACCTTTCTCTCGAGCAATTAAAGGATTGGACTGTTAAGCTTGAAGAAAAGCTTCAGGGCAAAAAGGTTGTAATTCCCACCGTATTTACCGCCGCTCCCAAGGTCTTAAAGGCGTTTAACGAAACGGAATATGCAAAAAGGCTTGAAAAAACGGGCGTTATCACCTCGTATATCTGCCCGCTTATGTATATGAACAATCCCCTTTGCAAGACGATGCCCGTTATAACCTCCTCAAACAAGCTCCGCACCTACACCAGCGCAAGATATTACACCGACGCGGAGATCCTCGAGGCAATTACGAACGGAGGTAAAAGATAATGAAACAGTTTAAAGGAAGAGTTATTACTCCCGGCGAGGTAACGGCTGAGGCAGTAGTTACCACCGAAGGCTTTAACACCCTCGCATCATTTCAGATGGCTCTGCAGTTTGGCGACAAAGAGGTAAAATGCGGCGACCAGAACAACAAGCAGCTTCACGGCAAGCCGCTTATAAATAAGGCTCTTTGCCTTCCGCAGACTATAGGCTCCACCACCGGCGGCTTGGTGCTCTACTGTGCCTGCGCCATGGAGAAAAATCCCGCCTGCATGCTCTTTGCAAGCCATATCGACTCGCTTGCAGCCGCAGGCGCAATATTGGCAGACGTTTGGGTGGAAAACGTTTCAATGCCCGTTATCGACTGTCTTGGCGACGAGTTTTTAAATTACGTCAAGGACGGAATGAAGATAACCGTTTCAAAAGACGGCACCGTTACCGTTGAATAAATATACCGAATAAAAAACGTCCCGCTTGCAAAGGCGGGACGCTTTTTTGTTGAAAATAACCAAAAAACAGCGCTTATAAGTGTGAAAAAGCTTGATTTTTTTGGATATTTGTAACAATAAATAAACAAAGACTTGCAAAATGATAAAATATTATGTATAATATATGTTACACTTTAATAAACAAGGAGAACAAAAATGAAAAAAATCATTGCACTTTTATTGGCAGTCGCAGTTATATTCTCACTCGCATCCTGCGGCGGCTCTATGATGACGATGGGCACAGGCGGCACCGCAGGCACCTACTACGGTTACGGCGGCATACTCGGCAACCAGATAAAGCAGACCACCGGCATCAATATCAACGTTGTTTCAACCGACGGCTCCAAGGCTAACATCATCGGTATCGACTCTGACAACTATCAGCTCGGCACCGTTCAGTCAGACGTTATGTCTTACGCTTGGGCAGGCACCCGCTCCTTCGAGGCAGACGGCGCAGTTAAGTCCTTCCGCGTAATCGGCGGTCTTTACGCCGAGGCAGTTCAGCTCGTTACCTCCGACCCCAACATCAAATCCGTTGCCGACCTCAAAGGCAAAAAGGTTTCCATCGGCGCTCCGGGCTCGGGCGTTTACTTCAACGCTATCGACATTCTTAACGCAGCAGGTCTTACCGAGAACGATATAATTCCTCAGTATCAGTCGTTTGCAGATTCGGCAGACAACCTTACCAACAGAAAGATCGACGCAGCATTCGTTGTTGCAGGCGCTCCCACTCCCGCAATTCAGGAGCTCTACACCAACGGCAAGGCTCACCTTATCGACATCAGCGGCGAGGTTGCATCCACTCTTCTTCAGGCTTCACCCTTCTACAGCGTTTACAAGATCCCCGCAGGCACCTACAGCGGTCAGACCGAGGAGATAACCACCGTTACCGTTAAGGCAACCCTTATCGTAAGCGCAAACGCCTCCGAGGAGGACGTTTACAATATCACCAAGGCTATCTTCGATAATATCGACTCTATCACTGCCGCTCACGCAAAGGGCGCAGAGCTTTCTCTCGAGAATGCTACCGAGGGTATCACCGTTCCCTTCCACAAGGGCGCCGCAAAATATTTTGCAGAAAAGAATATTACCGTAGTTTCCGAATAATTTTCTTTAGCAGGTCTTTTAAAAATGGCTGCAGTTAACGCTTCAGCCATTTTTTTGCTTATCATATTCCCAGGAGGTCATCATGGCACTTTTCAAAAAGAAAAACGTTCCCGAAGCCGCAGAAGCCATGTCGCTTGACGACGTAATGAAAAAGTTTGACCGTGAGTCAAACGTAAGAATATGGGAAGGCGCTCCCAAGTGGATAGTTACGGCAATTCTTGCCACCTTTGCGGTATTCTGTCTTTACGTTACCCTTTTTGCAACCTGGCTCGACGAGATCCGTCTTACCTCTTTTATGGCGTTTATCACCTTTATCGGATTTCTCGTTTTCCCCGCACAAAAGGGTACGCAGAAGGTAAATCATATTCCGTGGTACGATATAATTTTTCTGGTGCTCGGCACCGGCTCCTTCCTTTACTATTGCTTTAACGCAACAAGGATAGTTTCCAACTTTAAAATATCCACTTTTGAAATGATAATCGGCATCATCGGCATTTTGTGTCTTGCCGAGCTTTGCCGCAGAAGCGTCGGTATTCCGATACTCGTCGTTGCGGGCGTGCTTCTCGTCTATGCGCTTATCTGGGGCTCAACCAACCCCAATTTCCTTGCAAGAATAACCGAGACCGTTCGCGTTCTCTTCTATTCCAAGGAGGGCATACTTTCAACCCCCATTAACGTTTGCTCGAAATACATAGTGGTATTCATTATATTCGGCGCATTTCTTGAGCGCACCGGCATTGCCGATTTCTTTATTAACATCTCTAACGCCTTTGTCGGACGCTTCTCCGGCGGTCCCGCAAAGGTTGCTGTTGTTGCTTCGGCTCTCGAGGGTATGGTCTCGGGCTCGTCGGTTGCAAATACCGTAGGCTCGGGCGCAGTTACCATTCCTCTCATGAAGCGCACCGGCTATAAGCCCGAATTTGCCGCCGCGGCAGAGGCTTCGGCTTCAACGGGCGGTCAGATAATGCCTCCTATTATGGGCGCCGCCGCCTTCCTTATGGCTGAAACTCTCGGCGTTTCTTATTCAAACATAGTGGTAAAGGCGATTTTGCCTGCAGTTCTCTATTTCGCGGGCGTATTTATCACGGTTCATCTTGAGGCAAAGAAGATGGGACTTAAGGGTCTTACAAAGGAAGAGCTTCCCAAGCTAAAGCCCCTTTTAAAGCAGTGCTACCTGCTTTTCCCCCTTCTTCTCCTTATCTACCTCGTAGGCACCAGCACCTATTCAATAGCCTACGCCGCAGCTATTGCGATAGTTGCCGCAATTTTGGTAAGCCTCTTTAACAAAAATACCCGCATTACCCCCAAGCGCTTGCTTGAAGCGTTGGCGGCAGGCGGTCAGGGTATGATAACCGTCGCCGCAGCCTGCGGTGTTGCAGGTATCGTTGCGGGACTTATCACCTCAACAGGTCTTGCTTACCTTCTCTTTAACGGCATTATTTCCATTGCGGGCAACGTTAAGATAATCGCCCTCTTCCTCACGATGCTTTGCTGCATAGTTTTGGGCATGGGTGTTCCCACCACCGCAAACTACTGCATTATGGCGGCTACCTGCGCTCCCATTCTGGTTGAGCTCGGTATTCCCCCCATTGCCGCTCACTTCTTCGTTTTCTATTTCGGTATCGTTGCCGACCTCACTCCGCCCGTTGCACTTGCCGCTTATGCGGGCGCCGCGATTGCACAGGCAAACCCAATGAAAACGGCGTTTACCGCAACAAAGCTTGCTATCGGCGCGTTTATCGTTCCTTACGTTTTTGCACTAAACCCCGCAATGCTCCTTATCGATACAAACGTCCCCGAGGTAATCCTCATCTGCATAACCTCGTTTATAGGCATATTTGCGGTATCTGCTTCGCTTGAGGGATATTTCCTTACCAATATGAAATGGTATGAGAGAATTCCGAGCGCCGCAGGCGGTCTGCTTCTCATCTACCCCGGACTCGTTACCGACCTTATCGGCGTTGCGCTGATCGCGGTTCCCGTTATCCTGCAGGTAGTAAAAAGCAAGAGCAACAGGCTCAAGGCTGTGTAAGCTTTTACAAATTAAAAAAGCTATCCCGAAGGGCGTGCAGAATTAGCGAAAAATTTCAAAATATTTTTACCAATACACGGTAGGGACGAGCTGTGTTCGTCCGCGGGCGTTCAAAGAACACCCCTACGGATAAGCGATATTTGATCCTCAGAAAACAAAGAGATAACCCCGACAGATTTTTAAAACGTCTGTCGGGGATCTTTATATATTCGATAAACTGAAATCTGTTGAATTTTTTATGCCTTTTTGGATTTGTTATCAAGTTTCCAACCAAAAATAATTCCTAAAATGAACAAGACAAAAGAAGCGGGAATTATTAAAAACATTAACCACAAAAAAGCTCCACCGCATAATGCGATACCACCCAAAAATACTAAAACCGTAGCATCAATAACAATACACGGAAAAACCAACTTATTAAATCTCTTGAATTTTAAAGCAAAATAATAGAGATATATTGCAGCAAAAAAAGATAATATAATTGGAATAAAGAACAACATAGATTTTATTATTTCTTTCAGGCTTGGGGTGACATGTTCACCCGAATAGCCTTCACTTGTCAAACACATTGGATATACAAAAACAGATATACAAAAAATAGCAACTAAAATCAGCAAAAAAACAAAAAATCCCAACAAATCTCTTTTTTGAATTTTATTCATTTTAATTCCTCCATATATTGTAATTTTTGATTAATTCAACTATTTGCTAAATGAGAATTTGTCATTCCGTTTTATCGCCAGTTTCGCCTTTGTATTACAAAGGCATAGGGCAAAGCCCATACCCCTATCATGCTGATTGTATTATATCAAAAATCTGCTGAGAAAGCAAGAGTTATATTCCGACTTTGTCGGAGTGATATTATCGCTTACGCAATAGTGTTATTGAAACCTTGCGGTTTCAGTGTTATTTTATTCGCCAAACTCGGCGTAGCCGAATATCACGATGCGAAGCATCATATCACTGCGAAGCAATATCACTCGCCAAATATATTTGGCGAATAAAACTGCGAGACTTCCTTATGAGAAGTCTCGCAATGGGATAGCTTTTTTGTTTTTGATTTACTTCGTTGCGGTGAAGTTTTCCGCAACGTATTTGCATATCAGGATACTTTTGTCTGCAAGCTGAACGTTTATTCCCGCGTTATAAAGCGTTTCGTAAAGCTCGTAAGATTCCTTGTTTTGCGGATATTTCGGGTTTGTGTTGTGAACGTCGGCATAAATTCTTATTTTGCCCTTAAAACCATCAAGCCTGTCCTTATTTTCGGAAAGGAAGGTATTGTAGCCGAATTCGCTTAAATTGAAGGAGAGTCTCATTGCATAAGCAAGATCGTGATTTTCGATAACCTTAAGTGCATCATCTGCCGTGGTTTTGTTATTCAAAAAGCCAAGCATTGCTTTTCCCGAGGCTTTCTCCGAAAGGTTACGGTATTTCTTTACAAGCTTAAAGCTGTCTGCACGGAAAAATTTTTGCCAGGTATAAAGCACGGTTGAGTGACAGTTATATTTTTCCAGAAGCGGCCAGATATCCTTTTCAAAATCCCAAAACGGAAGATCGCTTCCCGTGGGGCCCTTGACGTCAAGTCTTATGAAAATTCGGTTTGCAGAGACCTTTATAGCCTCCTCAAGGGTGGGTATCTTATAAGGTGTGACGTCTCCGCTTGCATCCTTTAAGTTCAGCTGCATAAGCTGCTCATAGGTCCAATCGCTTATATTTACCGTTGATGGCAATCCGTTTTTACCGACCTTTGAATAGACGTCTGTGGTGCGGCCGAGGGTTTCATCGTGCATTAAGACGAAAACTCCGTCTTTGGTAAGGCGCGGGTCGATCTCTATCATATCGCCGCCCATATATATCGCACTTATTATTCCCTCTATTGAGTTTTCGGGATAATAGACTGCTTCTCCGCGGTGTAAGCACGAGATAAGTCTTCCGTCAACGTCTGTCATCGCTCTGTATTTCTCTTCAAAATCCAGCATCCACGATGGTGTTTCGAAATCCGATTCCCAATGGAGTGCAAGCTTTTCGGGATTTTGGATATATTCCTCTCTCGACGGTAACGCGTAGGAAAGTGAAAGCTTTGCCACGTCAAATTCGTCAGGATTGGCACTCATCAGCTTTACGAGTCTTGTAACGGCAGTATTCGTTGCATAGTCGGAGCCGCCGACAATGTGAAGACCTTTACCCTCGGTATATACGGTAAAGTCATCGTATCCAAGGTTTCCCTCGAAGTTTCCGACCTCATCTGCATTCACAGAGATCACCAGATCGCTGTTTACGGTGTTTTCTGCCACAAGCTCAAGAGCAATACCCGTCTTTTCCTTGATTTTTTCTACAAGTAGCTCTGCCGCCTTTTTCTCACCCGCGCCGTAGGTTACTACGTAGTCTGCCAATGCGGGCTTTGCTCCGCAGGAGGCAAACGGCAAAAGCATTACAACGACGGTAAGGATCAATAAAATTTTTTTAACCATTTTACATTACTCTCCTATTTTTATTATAATATCTGCTTTTTTCTTTATATCAAGCTCTTTAAAGTAAATATCCTCAAGGGGTATCCACTCATCAAAGAATCGGTGCGCCATTTCTCCGTTTCTCGCCGTTACCCGTGCTTTTTGAAGCTCCTTATCTATATCGAGAAATACGGTGATGTCGTAAAATCCTCTTAACTCGGGGTGCAGCGAATAGGCGCCCTCTATAACGGTAAGCGGTGCAGTCGTCACGCTTTTCGGAGCAAGCAGCCTGCCGCTTTGACAGTCGTAACGTCTGAAGCGCACCTCTCCGTTTTGGGAAAGCGGAATAAGAATTTCCTCCTTAAGTCTTTCTCTGTCGAGGTTGCCGCCTATCTCCGAAAGACGCTCTTTCGTTCTTTGATGCGGCTGAAGAAAATAATCGTCGGCGTGAAAGACAGCGGCGCCGTAAAGCTCCTTTAAAAGTGATGCGAGAGTCGTCTTTCCGCTTGCGCTTCCGCCCTCTATTGCCAAAATGACTCTACCGTTTGAAAGCAGTGTGTCAAGCCTTGCAAAAAGCGGCAAAAAAGGAATATATGCATTTGAAGCAAGACGGTAGGCGGGCTTGTATTTTTCTCGATAGAGATCGGAGTGATGAAGCGGTGCAAAGCCGCTTTCTCTCCATTTTTCCGCCTGCTCTTCAAATTCGTTTATTTCAAATGGCAATTTGCCGCTTAAAATAAGCTCTTTTACCTCAAAAAGCCTTTTTTCAAGCTCATCTTCGCTTCCCTTTTTGCCGTGCTTTGCCGAAAGGCAAACGAGCCTTCCAAGCGTTTGCGGAGTAATTCCCGTATTAAGCACCGAAAGAGAAATGCGGCTGTAATCGCCGATAAGCGAAGTAACCTCTTTGTCGCCGTTTCCAAAAAAGGAGGCTGCCTCCTCCTCAATTTTCGCAACCACCGATCGCTCCGACAATGCAATATGCTCGCAACCGAAGATGCTCTGAAAAAGGAACTTAAAGATATCACGAATCTCAAGCTCGGGATATGCCTTGAAATATTCAATTAATTCATTGCGACCTTCCATTTTTTCGCCGCCCTTTAAACTATTCTTCGTCCACTCGCTTTTGCTTTTTCATAACGAATATCATAAACAGCACAAGCATTACCGAAAGTATGCAAGAAATTGCTGAAAGTATCTGCTGACCTCTTACCTCTATTCCCATAAAGCTGTTTCCGGAGGCTTGAACGGCGTCGACTATCCAACCGCCCAAAATGGAGGTAAGAAATCCCACGCCTCCCGCTATTGCCGATTTTATCGAGGTCGCCTGAACGAATTCTTCCTCTTTAACGTAGTCGAAAGTGATATTCACAACGTTCTGTTGCATTGCCGCCTGTGCGCCGTTAAAAAGGAGGGTATATACCCATATCATCCACCTTGCCGACGGCGAAGTGAAGATATTCAAGAAAAAGCAAACGCTAAACATTACCGCACCAACCAAAAATCCCGTAGAATAAGAGGTTTTATCGGAAAACCTTCCTATCGGCTTGGATATAGCAAAGCGAAAAAGCATACCCACTATATTTATTACCTGCGCCTCACCTACGGTAAAGCCAAGATCCTCTTTTGCGATCTTATATATTCCCATAAAGCTGTTCGTGAGATACATCGCCGAAAAATACAGCACGGTAATAACGGTAATAGATAGAAACGCCTTGTTTTTAAAAAGCGATACCACTACCTTTAAAATCGGCTCTTTATCGGTATTTTCGGTATTTCCCTTCGGATTCTTCATAAGGAGAAGGCAAATAAGATCCAAAAGATTGAAGGCAAATATTACAACTGCCAAAAAGATAAATCCGCCCTCAATATTGCCTTTTGCGGCAAAAAGGTCCACCGCGTAGCCCGAAAGAAGCATAACGGCGGTTCCGCTCACGAGCGACACCATTTCCTTGGTCGCCGAGTAGCTTGCTCTCTTATGAGGATCTACCGAAGTCATTCCCCATTTAAAAATGAGCGCCGTTACCATTCGGCTTCCGAGATATCCGAAAACGGTGCAGATTATTACAAGTCCCGTTTTCATCTCTGTGGACGCCGATAAAAACGGAAGGAAAAACATCGTTGTAAAAAACAGCTGACTGGCAAAATGAATTACCGTTACAGTCCTCTTTACCCTTACTATCTTTTTCACCGCAACGAGCGACAAAAGCTGAAAGATAAATGAAAACGATATAAGTGCGGTGATAACGCCTATCATACCGTCGCTTATATTCATATAGCTTAATAAGCTTGAAAGATAGGCGTCGGATATCAGGAGAGAGATAAAATACTCAAAGGCGCACTCCCAGATATATGCATTTCGCGTTATTTTGTTTTCCTTTGATAAATAAATATCATCGGCTACTGTGTTCATAAATAGATCTTGCCTCTTTAATTGCTGTCGCTTTTTCTATTATTGTAAGCTATCTTTTCAAATATCATAACGATCACGGGAACGAGCACTATCTGCAACGCTATTCCCGGTATGGCATTTACTATCGCACCCGCAAAAAACGCCTCGATTCCAAATGCCTTTCCGCTTATTCCGAGGCAAATTGCCGTTGCAATTCCCCAAGCTGCTCTTCCCACTGCCATTGCGATGACTAACGAGCAGTAGATATACGGCCTTTTTTTAGGTAAAATCTTATGCATCAAGCCCGAAACGGCGCCGTATGCCGCAAGCTCAAAAGCCATTGCCACGGCGGTTGGAAATATAGGCGGAAAGCCGCCCGTCAAAAACGAGCGAAGGAGCGGCGCAATAAATCCTACCAGCAGTCCCCACGGCCAGCCGCAAACAAAGCCGCAAAGAAGCACCGGAATATGCATAGGACAAAGCATTGCACCTATATCGGGTATCTGCCCCGTCAAAAACGGCATTATATATGCAAGCGCCAAAAAGAGCGCCGCAAGTATCATTTTAATAAGCTTACTATTACTTTTCATATAAATTACTTCCTTCGTCACAGCTGCATTCATGCAGAAGTCTGAAACCTTTTAAAAGTATAGCACAAACAAATATAAAAGTCTATATTTGCATAAAATATTTTCAGATATTGACTTATATTTCAAGCCTGTGGTATAATACAAAAAAGGCAAAGGAGAGATAATATGTTAAAATATGAGATAGAGGGCGGAAACCTGCCCGTCGTTATCTGTTATCCCGAGGCGAATCAGACCGTTTGCACCGAAAGCGGCGCAATGAGCTGGATGAGTCCCAATATGAAAATGACCACCAATTCGGGCGGCGGCTTCAAAAAGGTACTTGGCAGAATGTTTTCGGGCGAATCGCTATTTATAAACGAATACACCGCAGAGGGTGGCGCAGGTATGATAGCCTTTGCCTCGAGCTTTCCCGGCTCGATAATTCCCTATCAGGTAACCGAGGGCAACGGCATTATCGTTCAAAAGCGCGGCTTTCTTGCAATGGAAAAGGGACTTGAGCTTTCAATATATCTGCAAAAGAGACTCGGCGGCGGATTTTTCGGCGGTGAAGGCTTTATTATGCAAAAGATAACCGGAAACGGCACCGTCTTTCTTGAGATAGACGGATACTGCAAGGAATACGATCTTGCCGCAGGCGAGAGCATCGTCATCGACACCGGCTACCTTGCCGCAATGAGCGAGAGCTGCAGTATGGATATCCAAACGGTAAAGGGCTTTAAAAACGTCTTTTTCGGCGGCGAGGGGCTTTTTCACACCCGCGTTACCGGTCCCGGAAAGGTCTATATCCAGTCTATGCCCGTAATAAACACCGCGCAGAGAATTTCCCCCTATATTCACGTAAACGACGATAACAACAATAACGGCGGCGGAATAAACATCCGCTTGGGCGACTGAATCCGTTTATTGATATTACACAAAAAGGCACTCCTCAGAGTGTCTTTTTTAATGTGCTTTTTTGTGCAACTTTTACAAATTTCTGTGAAAATTGTTATCATTTTAACAATATATTGATAATTACGTAGCTTTATGCTATAATTTTTCTACAATAATTCATTTCATTTCAGGGAGGTCCTTTGTGAAAATTTTAGTTTGTGTAAAGCAGGTGCCCGGTTCAAGCAACGTTGAGGTCGATCCCGTTACCGGCGTTCTGAAAAGAAACGGCGTTTTGAGTAAAATCAACCCCTATGATCTCTATGCTATTGAAACGGCGCTTTTTATTTCCGAAAAATTCGGTGCCGAGGTCGAAAGCATTACGATGGGACCGCCTCAGGCAAAGGACGTGATTTTGGAAACGGTGTGCATGGGCGCCTCTCGCGGCACCGTCCTTTCCGACAGGCGTTTTGCGGGAGCAGACGTTCTCTCAACCGCCCACACTCTTTCTCACGGAATAAAGATAAGCGGAAAATACGATATAATTATCTGCGGCAAGCAAACGACAGACGGCGACACCGCTCAAGTCGGTGCCGAGCTTGCGGAGTATCTCGGTATTCCCAACGTTTCAAACGTCATTTCCGTTAACGATATAAGAGAAAACAAGCTTTATCTCACCGCAGGTCTTGACGATAAAACGGTGTCCCTTTCAATAACCATGCCCTGTCTTATTTCGGTCGAGGGCGACATAAACACTCCGCGGCTTCCCTCTTATAAAATAAAAAGATCCTTAAACGACGACGTAGTAAGATTTTTATCGCTTGACGATTTTAACGACAAAAACGCCGAGCGCTTTGGGTTAAACGGTTCGGCAACTCAAGTTGAACGTATATTTCCGCCCGAAAAAAACGATACCAAGATAACATTCGACGGCGATTATAAAAATCAGGCAAGTAATCTTTATTCTCTGCTTGTATCGAAAAAAATGCTCGAGGTGGAAAAGTAAATGGGAAACCTTGTAATCAATCAAAAAGCACTCACCCCCGAAAAAGCAGCAAATATAGTAAAGCTCTGTCCTTTTAGCGCCATATCCTATAACGGAAGCGAGCTTTCAATATCCGCCGCCTGCAAAATGTGTAAGATATGCGTAAGAAAAAGCGAGGGTATCGTGGAATACATTGACGACAGTCACGCCAGAAAAAGCGTTGACAAGTCTCTTTGGAACGGTATTTGTGTCTTTGCCGACTGCACCAGAAACAAGCTTCACCGAGTCACCTGTGAGCTTATCGGCAAGGCTCACGAGCTTGCCAAGGTAACGAATCATCCCGTTTACGTAATAATGATAGGCTATCAGCTGGATAAAAATGCGCGAAGACTTCTCCGCTACGGCGTCGATAAGGTATTCGTTTACGATCATCCTCAATTTGCCGATTTCAGAATCGAGCCATTCACGGCCGCATTTTATGATTTTATTCAAAAGATAAAGCCCTCGTCTGTTCTCGTTGGCGCAACCGACCTCGGCAGACAGTTGGCTCCGAGAATTGCGGCGAGATGCCGCACCGGTCTTACCGCAGACTGTACTGTGCTTGAAATGAAGGAAAACACCGACCTCGTTCAAATACGTCCCGCATTCGGCGGCAACATTATGGCGCAGATAATCACTCCTAACACAAGACCGCAGTTCTGCACCGCGCGCTATAAGGTCTTTTCAGAGCCCGTGCCCACCGAGCCGCACGGCGAGATAATAAGAATGGACGTTCCTTTTGAAATGTTGGTTTCGGATATTGAAATAATCTCCACCACTCTGAAGCCCACCGATATTGACATTTCCGAAGCAAAGGTAATTGTTGCCGTCGGCAGAGGCGCACTTGACGATGCCGTTATGGAAAACGCAAAAGAGCTTGCAAAGCTTCTGGGAGGCATTGTCGCCTGCACAAGACCGCTTGTTGAAAACAGTATTTTCGACGCCAAACGCCAAATAGGTCTTTCCGGCAGAACAGTAAAGCCAAAGCTCATTATTTGTCTCGGCATTTCGGGTGCGGTTCAATTTGCCGCAGGCATGAAATCCTCCGAGTGTATCGTTGCAATAAACACCGACAAAAATGCCCCCATTTTCGATATTGCACATTACTGCATTGTCGGCGATGCAGCTGCCATTTTACCCGAGCTGATAACTAAAATAAGGGAGAACCGCGATGTATAATAAAGTTACCGATGCCGACATTGCAGCCTTAAAGGCAATTTTGGGAAACAAAAACGTCCTCGTCGGCGACGAAATAAGTCCCGACTATTCTCACGACGAGCTTTCTGGCGTTGAAAAAATGCCCGAAACTGTTGTAAAAGTAAGCTCCACCGAGGAAATATCTGCCGTTATGAAGCTCGCCTATTCGAGAAGCATTCCCGTTACGGTTCGCGGCAGCGGCACGGGACTCGTCGGTGCGGCAGTTCCTGTTATGGGCGGTATCCTTATGGAAACTCTAAAGATGAACAAGATACTTTCGCTCGACAGTGACAATCTTACCGTCACCGTACAGCCCGGCGTTTTGCTTATGGAGCTTGCGGAATTTGCCGAGCAACACGATTTTCTCTATCCGCCAGACCCGGGCGAAAAATCGGCAACGGTAGGAGGGAATATATCCACCAATGCAGGCGGAATGAGAGCGGTAAAATACGGCGTTACGAGAGATTACGTTCGCTCACTCACCGTCGTCATGCCAAACGGTGAGGTTATAACGCTCGGAGGTAAGGTTGCGAAAAACAGCTCCGGCTACAGCTTGAAGGATCTTGTTATCGGCTCTGAAGGCACCCTTTGCATAATATCCGAGGCAGTTTTAAAGCTCGTGCCGTTGCCGAAGCATTCAATAAGTCTATTAGTACCTTTTTGTAATATGAAAAGCGCCATTGAGGCAGTTCCGAAAATAATATGCTCAAAGGTAATCCCTACCGCAATAGAATATATGTCAAGAGATACCATTCTTTTTTCCGAGGATTATCTCGGCAAAAAATTCCCCGATACCAAGAGCGACGCCTATATACTCCTCACCTTTGACGGCAGTACCAAAGAGCAGGTCGATAAGGATATGGAGATAGTTGCCGATCTCTGTCTTGAAATAGGTGCTACCGACGTTTATATTGTCGATACCGACGAGAGAAAAAAGGCAGTGTGGTCTGCACGCGGAGCTTTTCTTGAGGCAATAAAGGCGTCGACCACCGAAATGGACGAGTGCGACGTGGTCGTGCCGGTCAACAAAATAGACGAATTTATCAAATACACTCACGAGCTTGCCGAAATACATAACGTAAGAATTCCGAGCTTCGGTCATGCAGGCGACGGAAACCTTCACGTTTACATATGCCGTGATAAGCTATCAAAAACAAAATGGGAAAGGACCCTTTCTCTTTGCTTCGACAGTATGTATAAAAAAGCACGAGAGCTTGGAGGACTTGTTTCGGGCGAGCACGGAATCGGCTACGTAAAAAAGAGCTATCTGAAATATCAGTATGGCGACGTTCACGTAGCTATTATGGAGGGAATAAAAAAGGTTTTCGACGAAAAGAACATTTTAAACCCCGGAAAGATATATTAAACTGCAAAAAAGACGTCATAAGACGTCTTTTTTTGTCTTTTATTGTTGCATTTTTCCCAAAAAATGTTATAATTATTTATATTATATTTCGTGAGGCGCTTTATGGATAATTATAACAAAAGAATCAAACAGATACTCATTACAAAAGAAGAGATCGACGCCAGGATCAAAGAGGTTGCCGCTCAGATCGACGAGGAATACAAGGGTCGTCCGTTGCTCATAGTGGGAATTCTCACAGGCTCCTTTATCTTCCATGCCGATCTTTGCCGTGCCATCACAATTCCCTGCGAGATCTCGTTTATGTGCGCAAAGAGCTACGGTCACGGAACCGTTTCCTCGGGCAACGTAAAGATCCTGCTCGACATTTTGCAGGATATCTCCGAATACCACGTAATTTTGGTCGAGGATATTATCGACACCGGCAGAACTCTCAAAAAGGTTACCGAAATGCTGAAGGCTCGCAATCCGCTTTCCCTGAAGGTGATCACCCTGCTTGATAAGCCCTCAAGACGTGCCGTTGATTTCAACTCCGATATATCACTCTTTACCATTCCCGATCAGTTCGTTATCGGCTACGGTCTTGACTGCGGCGAGCTTTACAGAAATCTCCCCTACATAGCGGAATACGACGAATCTATTGAATAAACAAAAAATAAATCCCGAAAGGGCTGTACTCTTAAGGACAGTTTTTACCTACCGACAAAAAAGCATGGATTATCTTTTCCGCTTGGCATATCATCCCCCGAAAGTGCGAGCAGACCTGCAGAGGTCGAATGTTGTAAGGCTTCCTAACAAAATAGGGCGGTTTGAGTGAAAATTCAAGCCGTCCTATTTACTTTTGGGCAGTTTTATGGTATAACAATTATATCATCGGTAAAGCAAGGTGGTTTAGGAGGTGGCGTTATGCAAAACAATCCCGATGTTATTCAAAAAGCAAAACGATATGTAAGAAGATATAAAATTTGGTGTACTGTATTTGCCATGTGCATTGTTTTGGGATATTGCTTGGTTGCTTTGCAGGGCAACATATTTGCTACGCTTGCAGCATTAGTTGTATTCCTTTTGATGATTCTAATAGGTAGTCCGATTGTATTCAACAAGTGCATACTGTCAATATTGAATAAAAAACTGGATGCCGATACGTATCTTGCCACCGTATATCAAGGAAATTTTGATACACCTGCGGCTTTATGGCAATTATATGGCGAGTATTTTTGCGGACACTATCAAAATGTCATCAGTATTTGTAAATTAAAATTAAATGATCCGAAAACTGCAAATCGTTATAAATATCATTATCTTATATATCTTGCTAATGTGTATTTTGATATTGGTGATGACGAAAATCTCCGAAGCGTATGTGAGCAATATGAAATTGCATTGGCTAAGGAAAAAACGAGCAAACAAGCAAACTGCCGTACACGCTTCCCCCGAATGACATTTTATGATCTCTATTTGAAGCAAAATATTGATGCTTGTATTGCGTGGGTCAATACGCCTACACCTGTAATACTCAACCAATATCACCGTAAACTTTGCAAAGCAAGACTCTCTCTTATGCAGGGGAATGAAGAAGAAGCTAACGAATATTATGAGGTATTAGCAAAAGAAGCCGCCCATTTGAATTATGGTAAATTAGCGATAAGACAGTTAGCCGAGCAAAAGAACCAAGAAATTGATGATTCCTTACAAACATTAAACGTCTCGGATGAATCAGCAGATGTTACTCTATATCCTGCAAACAGACGTAAGTTTAGAAAGATACTCGCCATTTGCTTGATTGCGTTCGTGGTAATTTATGCTGCTATAGGAATCTTAAGAGTCATAAACTCGAATAAGGGCTCCGACAGCAAGACAGATGCTTATCATGCTTATCTTGAGAATGTTCGCGTGCTTGTAGAAGAAGATTATGATAACGTAGTTATGCTTGAAGCCTTCAATCTGAAAAACGGTGAGGAAAATATCGATGCGATGTTTGTCTGCCGCACAGATGAAAAGATTATCGTTGGATGCCTATATACATACGATGGTGACTCGCAACAATATTATGAAAAGATGACCGATATATCCATCTCATCACTGTCTGAAGAGCGTTCTCCTCTTTGGTATTGTTCTTTTCCGTCAAAGACTTCTCATAATCAGATAGAAAGTTACTTCTATACAGTAGAAGCAGATGTCCCTGCGGATTATGTGTACTTATCCACCTTCGAGATAAACGGACAGAAGGTATATTATGTGATAACAGAAATAGTCCCCGGAATTGTAATAACAATGCCATCATAATAATTATTGATTAACCACGCCTCAAAATGAGCCGTGGTTTTTGCTATGTATAGCAAAAGGGAGCCTTTTTTATGTTCACCTATAACTTGTCAATTTTACTGACAAGCACTGCATTTGTGGTCACAAATGCAAAAATACGGCATACATCTTTCGAGATATGCCGTATTTTTGAAACCTGTCCTTTAGAGTGACGCTCAAAAGGGATTTATTTTTTTGTTTTAAAACTTAACTGCTTTTTTTGCAACCTTGCTCGCTATTTTGTAAATAGGACCCTCAAGCTCCTTTTGTGCCTCCTTAAGCTTTTCCCTTATCGGTATCGCCTGCGGACAGTGCTTTTCGCATTTGCCGCAGCCGATGCAGTTCGAAGCGGCAGTCGAGTCCTTTCTGAGAGTAGTACACATCATATATTCCTTAAGCGCCTTGTATTTGCCCTCTGAATAGCGGCGGTTATAGGCGGAGAATATGCCGGGAATATCCACCTTCTGCGGACAGGGCACACAATATCCGCAGCCGGTGCAGCCTACCTTTATCCTCTTGTTTATCGCCTTTACGACCCTTGCAAGCAGCTCCTTATCGGATTCATCAAGCTCGCCGACAAAGCTTTCCGATGCCGTTTTAATATTTTCCGCAACCATCTCGCTCGAATTCATACCCGAAAGCACCACCGTCACCTCGGGCTGATCGTAAAGCCATTTGAGCGCCCACGCGGCAGGAGTTATATTTCTTTTCGAGCTTGCAAACAGCTTCAGCACCTCGTCGGGCAGACGGTTTACAAGACGTCCGCCGCGAAGCGGCTCCATTATCATAACGGCAAGCCCCTTCGAGCTTGCATATTGAAGCCCCTTTTTGCCCGCCTGCGAATGCTCGTCCATATAGTTATACTGTATCATCGCAAAATCCCACAAATAGGCGTCAACGAGAGTGCAAAACATCTCGCTGTTGCCGTGGTAGGAAAAGCCTATCTGCCTTATCTGACCGCACGCCTTCTTTTCGGCTATCCAGTCCTCTATTCCGAGTTCTTTCATACGCTCCCACGCGCCGATATCCGTGAGCATATGCATAAGATAGTAGTCAACGTGGTCGGTACGCAACCGCTTTAACTGCTCGTCAAACATCTTGTCAAGCGTTTCGCGGCTTTTAATAAGGTAATGCGGAAGCTTCGTTGCAATATTTATCTTATCTCTTATTCCGTTTTTATAAACTATCTCGCCGAGAAGCGCCTCGCTTCCGGGATAGATATACGCCGTGTCGAAATAGTTTACTCCGTTTTCAACGGCAAGCATTATTTCCCGTTCCGCCTTTTCGAAATCGAGCTTTCCCATATTGCGTGTAAAGCGCATACAGCCGAATCCAAGACAAGAGAGATTATTTCCGTATTTATCGCTTCTGTAATTCATATCGCATCTCCGCAGAATTTTTTATAATTATAACACAACCGGCACTGTCTTTCAAGACAAATATATCGGCTTTTTGTCATCTTGATTACCGAATTGTTTTGTGATATAATTTAGTAACTGTTTTTTGGGGAGTATTTTATGGAAGAGCTTGCACAGGCAGTCGGCATAGTCGCCATGGCGTTTAATATTTTGTCATATCAGTTTAAAAAGAGGGAATCGGTAATAATTTGCCACCTTTTCGGCTCAACCCTCTTTGCAATAAGCTTTTTTATGCTCGGCGCCTACACGGGCGGAATTTTAAACGCCGTCGACACGGTAAGAGGGCTTGTTTTTTACGATAAGAAAAAGCTGAAAGCAGATAGCCCCGTGTGGATAGCGGTATTTATCATAATATACGTTTTATCGTATATTGCCACCTTTACGCTGTTTTCAAAGGAATTCACGCTGTTTAACGCCGTTATTGAGTTGCTTCCCGTTATCGGTCTTACGGCGATGACGGTGGGCTACAGCAAGGATAATTCCAAGGCAATAAGACTTTCGGGACTTATAAGCTCGCCCTCGTGGCTTATATATAACGTCGCAAACGTTGCGATAGGCGCTATAATTTGCGAAATACTCAGCCTTATTTCAATAGCGCTCGGAATTATAAGGCACGATATAAAAAGAAAATAATTTTAAATCGGATCCGCACGCTGTGCGGATCTTGCTTTTTCCCCCGCTCAAGCCGCAGGGCGCACACCAATTTGATTTTTCTTTTTCATTTCCGCTCAAGCCGCGGGGCTTTACCGCTCGAGCCGCGGGGCTCCCCTTTTCTCAAAGATGAGAAAAGGGGGAAAAGAATCTTTTTCTCGCCCTCGGCGCAAGGGGGATTCGGAATTTCCCCCTTACGCCGCTTTAGCTGTACTTATCTATTGCTTTATGTCATCTTCGCGGCTAACCCCTTGAAACCGCAAAGGGCTACCGCCCTTTTGAAACCTTGCGCATCTTTTGGAAACGCAACAAAAGAGGGGTAAATGCGAACAAGCAACCCCCTTTCACCCTTTGTATAAACTTTCCTTTCGCATAAGAAATGCATAGGAAGCTTTTGCTTCCGTATGCTTTTCGCCGAAGTGAAAGGGGATTTTTGTTTTCCTTTCTCTCGCGAGCATAGGGGAAGCTTCCCCTTTAAAGCGCTTCTTTTCCTATTTCTTGTCGCTACAAGAAATAGGCGCTCCACGCGCAGTGGGGATTTTGAGAAAGCGACGCCGCCACCGTTTGAACAAAAACAAAGGATCCACCCGTATGGGTGGATCCTTTAGTTTTAAATCAAATTATGCGTTATTTCCGCAGCCGCCTTTGTTCTCAGCGGGAGGAGTGATAACGATAGAGGACTCGGGCTCAGAGGGAGCGGGCTCGCTTGACTCAGGAGCGTCGGGAGCGTAGGGTGTTCCGCCACCTGCGGCAAGGAAGCTGTTAGCTGTTTGGCCGTTGATGGCTTTAACGGTCATATTAGCTGCTGCATTGCCGTAGCCGTTAGCTGCGAATGCGAGATATGCTTTACCGTCAGCATCGAGAACCTCTGCTGCCGCAAAACTCATTGCTACTTGACCGTCAAGAAGAATATCAATATTGTCGCCGTTTGCAACAAATTTAACGGTGATATCAGCCTCATCAGCAAAGTTGCCATAAAGGTTCTCATATGAAACCTTAATAGCAGAATCCATACCGCCGAATGCGCTCCAAGAAGCGCGGTCGTTATTCATGGCGAAGGTCAAAGCTGCGGAAGTAGCTGCTGTCATGTTTAGACCGTTAGAGAAACCACCCATGGGGTTTGTTCCATCGGTGACATCATACTGAACAAAGTTGTCTGCTTTATCAGCAGAAAGAATAACATTAACGAAAGAAGTAAGTGCTGTAGGCATACCGGGGAGATCAGCACCGTCATAGAGGTTATCTATGGAGATAATAAGCTCAAGACCATCAACGGTTACCTTTTCATTGTACACAAGACCAACTTTTGAGAACCAACCAAAGCCATCATTGTTAAGGGTGATAGCGCCTGTATCGTCTGCAATTGCTTCGCCGGCCTGTTCCTGAGCGCCATTTGCATCAAGACACATATTCCAGATCTCATTCCAGTTGGAAGAGAGAGTTGCTGCGCTGGTGGGCATAACAGCAAGGGCTAAAATAAGAGTAAGGGTAAGTGCTATTGCAAGTATCTTTTTCATTTTGCTTTTTTCCTTTCGAAAAATTTTATTGTAATTCTATTATATATATTTTTTAAACAAAATGCAATAGTTTTTTTAATAAAAAACTGTAGTTTTTGTATTTTTATTTATTTTCGCCGTCGAGGACTTTAAGCAAGGCGGCACAGCCCTCTTCGATCTGCGAATATACCTTCTCGAAATTTCCGCGGATTTTGCTTTTTTCTCGCTCGCGAGCATAGGGGAAGCTTCCCCTTTAAAGCGCTTCTTTTCCTATTTCTTATCGCTACAAGAAATAGGCGCCCCACGCGCAGTGGGAAATTTCAATCATAGAGGAACCTCGTGGCTCGAGCGGTAATCACCCTTAACTTTAGCAAAAAACAAAAGATCCACCCGTATGGGTGGATCCTTTAGTTTTAAATCAAATTATGCGTTATTTCCGCAGCCGCCTTTGTTCTCAGCGGGAGGAGTGATAACGATAGAGGACTCGGGCTCAGAGGGAGCGGGCTCGGAGGGAGTCTCGGGCTCATCGGGAGTGATGGGAGCGCAAGAACCTGCTTCGCCTGCCCAATCGTTAGCTGCTACACCGTTGATGTACTTAACGATAAGTGCTGCGTGCGAGGTACCAAAGCCCTGATTGCTGAATGAGAGGTATGCTTTACCTTCTGCATCAAGAACGTCTGCTGCAAGGAAGGTAACGCCGAGCTCAGCGCCGTTAACGAGAACCTTTACGTTTTCACCGTCAACTACGAACTTGAGGAGGAACTCGTCGCCGCTGTTAATAACGTCACCGACAACTGCATCGTAACCGATCTTAATAGCGGAGGTCATACCGCCGAAGATACCGTAGGTCTCGTCGTTGCCAACCTGAGTAAAGGTAACCGCTGCAGTGGAGAGGCACTTTACGTCAAGGCCGGTAGCAAAGCCGCAATTGGGGTTTTTCCAGTCTGCAGTGGGTTCCTGTGCGGTACCGTTAACACTGTAGGGTACGAAATCGGTTGCTTTATCTGCGGAAAGGTTTACTGAAATAAGCTGACCGAGAGTAGCGGGAAGGAATGTATTTACACCGGTAAGATTTTCAAGCTTAATGTGTATTTCAAGGCCGTCAACCGCTACCTTTTCATTGTAGGTAACACCAATTCCGCCGTGGAAGCCGCCGATTTCGCTATCGAAATAGATAGATCCGTCGTTATCCACTACGAGCTCGCCGCATCCGTCAACCATATTCCAGATCTCAGTCCAGTTGGAAGAGAGAGAAGCTGCGCTGGTGGGCATAACAGCAAGGGCTAAAATAAGAGTAAGAGTAAGTGCTATTGCAAGTATCTTTTTCATTTTGCTTTTTTCCTTTCGAAAAATTTTATTGTAATTCTATTATATAAAATTTTAAGCAAAATGCAATAGTTTTTTAATAAAAAACTGCAGTTTTTGTATTTTTATTTATTTTCGCCGTCGAGGACTTTAAGCAAGGCGGAACAGCCCTCTTCGATCTGCGAATATACCTTCTCGAAATTTCCGCTGTACCACGGGTCCTCGATATCTCCCGGCTTATTTGTGAAATCGAGCAGACGGCGGACCTTTCCTTTGGGGTCTTCTCCGATTATTCTCATAAGACGCGGAATATTGTAGCTCTCCATTACTATTATATAATCAAAGGCGTCGTAATCGCTTTTTTCCGTCTTGCGCGCTCTGTGGTTTCCAAACGGCACGCCGTGTGCGCGAAGCACCGCCGCCGCGGGAGGATAGATAGGATTTCCAAGCTCCTCTGACGACACCGCCTTCGATTCGCAGTATATTTCCCTGCCCTTTGAAATATTCTTAAACACGTATTCCGCTATGGGCGAGCGGCAGATATTGCCGTGGCATAAAAAAAGCACCTTTTTCATTCCGTTACCTCTTTTTCCGTTTTATTTATTATAAATTCGGCGGCGCAAAATGTCAAGTTTCTGTTGTAGTTTTATTGTATTTATGCTATACTTAAATATATAGACATCACTTTGGCAAAGGAGAAGCATTATGAAAATTATTACCGTAAGCCGCGAATTCGGAAGCGGAGGCAGAGAGCTGGGAAAGCGTCTTGCCGACGAGCTCGGCTTTGATTATTACGACAGAGAGATAATCACCGCCATCTCGAAAAACTGCGAGCTTGACGAAAAATACGTTGAGGCGTCGCTTGAAAATAACGTCTGGCAGCAGATACCGCTCACCTTCGGCAGCTCCTTTATATCTCTTCCCGTTTTTCAAAGCTCAAAGACCAATCTTTTGCTTGAGCAAAAGAAGGTTTTGGAATCGATAGCAAGATCGGGCAGAGACTGCGTTATAGTAGGCAGAAACGCCGATATAATCTTAGAGGAATACGCTCCTTTTAACATATTCGTCTGCGCAGAGATGCTCTCGAGGGTGTCAAGATGCTTTGACAGAGCGACCGACAAAGAAAAAAGCTTTTCAGAAAAGGAAATGATAAGCAAGATAAAGAGCATTGACAAATGTCGCAGAGAGACACGCGCTCTTATTTCCGATATTCCTTGGGGCGATCCTCATCATTATCACCTTACGGTAAATACCACGGGAATGGACATTAAATCGCTTGTTCCCGCCGTTGCGCAATATATAAGAAGCAGCTTTGGGAGCAGAGAAAAATAATGATAAAGCTCTCGGACCACTTTACCTATAAGCGCATAATCCGCTTTACTCTGCCCTCGATAATTATGCTTATTTTCACCTCCGTTTACGGAATAGTCGACGGATTTTTCGTTTCCAATTTCGTGGGCAAGGAGGAATTTACCGCCGTAAACTTTATAATGCCCTTTCTTATGATACTCGGCGGCGTCGGCTTTATGTTCGGCACGGGCGGAAGCGCCCTCATTGCTAAAACGCTCGGCGAGGGCAATGAAAAGAAGGCAAATTCCGTCTTTTCTCTTATAGTTTACATTTCAATAATAACGGGCGTGCTTCTTACTCTTTTGGGAAATCTCCTCATTCTTCCCTTCACGAAATTTTTAGGCGCCGCCGGCGTTCTTCTTGAAAACTGCATTTTATACGGCAGAATAATTTTGGCAGGTGTGCCCTTTTGTATTTTGCAGTTTGAATTCCAGGCTCTTTTCATAACCGCCGAAAAGCCGAAACTCGGACTTTATTCGTCTATCGCGGCAGGCGTTACCAATATCGTGCTCGACGCCCTTTTTATCGCGGTCTTTGGTATGGGACTTA
The DNA here is from genome assembly GCA_017504945.1 of Clostridia bacterium. Lineage (GTDB taxonomy): Bacteria > Bacillota > Clostridia > Oscillospirales > RGIG5299 > RGIG5299. The sequence goes on along the minus strand of JAFVQJ010000023.1, from coordinate 10,955 downwards.
TCGGCGCGGCTACGGCGACGGTTTTGAGTCAGGTAGTCGGCGGCATTTTCCCGCTCGTATATTTCGGCAGAAAAAATTCAAGCCTTTTAAAGCTCGGAAGGACCGGCTTCGACGGAGCGTCGATCTTAAAAACGGTAACCAACGGCTCGTCCGAGCTTATGACCAATATCTCAATGTCTGTGGTAAGTATGCTCTATAACGTTCAGCTTCTTGCCTATGCGGGAGAGGACGGCGTTGCCGCCTACGGCGTGCTTATGTACGTAAGCCTTATATTCAACAGTATTTTTATCGGCTATTCCGTCGGCTCGGCACCCGTTATAAGCTACAATTTCGGTGCAAAAAACAGTGCCGAATTCAAAAGCCTGCTCAAAAAAAGCTTCGTGATAATCGGAGTCTGCTCGGTAGCAATGCTTTTTGCCTGTCAGCTTCTTGCACGTCCCCTCTCTCTTCTTTTCGTGGGATACGATCAAAGCCTTCTTTCCCTCACCGAAAGAGCCTTCTTTTTCTATTCCTTCGTGTTTCTATTTGCGGGAATTGCGATTTTCGGCTCCTCCTTTTTCACGGCGCTCAATAACGGACTTATTTCCGCCGTTATATCCTTTCTCAGAACACTCGTTTTCCAGATCGGCGCCGTGCTTTTATTCCCTCTCATCTGGCAGATAGACGGCATATGGCTCTCGCTAGTCGCCGCCGAGATAATGGCGGTTGCCGTAACCCTTATTTTTCTTGCCGCCAATAAGAAAAAATACGATTATTAAGGTGATATTATGGACTTCAACCCCTTTTTGCGAGCAAAATGGATATTCGCATCGGGATACGATCCGAAAAAATGCCAAAACTGCTATTTTGATTACCTTTCCGACTTTACCGCCGAAAAAAGCGGTAAGGTAACGCTTTATCTTTCGGTCTATTCCGCCTACGCCGTTTATATAAACGGAAGCTTCGTAAACTGCGGTCAAATGGCTGACTACGAGCATCATCAGATATACGAGGAGCTCGATATCACCGATTTCGTAATTTCGGGAAAAAACACTCTTCATATCGCACAGTATGCGGCAGGAATAAACACAAGCACCGTAAGAGTGCAGAAGGCAGGCGTCATCTTCTCCGTTTTCGAGGGAGAAAAAAGCCTTTTGATAAGCGACGAGAGCTGCCTCTCCCGCAAAAACAACGGCTATCTCGAGGCTTGCGAGCTTATCTCGGCACAGCTTAATTTCAATTTTGACTATGATGCTACCGCAGCCGAGTTTCCCTTTAAAAGCAGCGTTCCCGTTTCAAAGAAAAAGGCGCTCTTTAAAAGGAATATCAAAAAGCCCGTAATTTCCGAAACTTTGAAGGGCAAACCCGTAAAATACGGCGTATTTTACGAAAACGGCGGCAGCAACAAGGCGCAAAGAATACAAAACGCCGTTTTAAAAGAGAGTGAAAGCGGCATTTTTACAGACGGCGCTTCGCTCAAATGGAGCATCTCCTCCGATGCCGACGGCGTTTTTGCAATATTCGATCTTATGGGTGAGTGCGCTGGGCTTTTCGAGCTTTTTGCCTCTCTTCCGCACGGCACCGAGGTGCTTATCGGCTACGGCGAGCATATTGCCGACGGCAGAGTGAGAGCAAGCCTCGGAGGTCGAAGCTTTGCCCTTCGCTACACGGCAAAGGAGGGCGAAAACAGCTTTTTACACCCGTTTTTAAGGCTCGGCGGCAGATATATCGAGCTTCATATCTATTCCAAAAAGGGCGAGATACATCACACGGGCGTTAAAAGGACCGATTACCCTCTCAATCATCTCACTCCAACCGTCTCAAGCAAGCTTCATCTCGATATATGGAATACCGCCGCAAAAACGCTCGGTCTTTGTATGCACGAGCATTACGAGGACTGTCCGTGGCGCGAGCAGGCGATGTACGGAATGGACAGCCGAATCCAGATCCTCTGCGGCTACTACGCCTTCGGCGAATCGGATTTTCCGCGCGAGGCACTTGAAATGATGAGCTACTCTCTTCGCGAGGACGGTACGCTTGAGCTTTGCCCGCCCGGAATCGTTCCCATCACCATACCGTCGTTCACGGCGATCTATCTGAGAGAGGTATGGGAATATACCTTATATTGCAAGGATAATTCTCTTGCCGCAACCATCTTCGACTCACTAAAGGTCATCGCCGACGGATTTATCGGCAGGATTGACGAAACGGGGCTTATTCCGCTTTACAGAGGTAAGAAATATTGGAATTTCTACGAGTGGCGAAAGGGACTTGACGGCGCCGAATATTTTAATGAAACGGACGAAAAACGCTACGAGGCTCCCCTTTGTGCCTTCGTTGCCGACGCACTTCACTGCTTTTCCCTTATCTGCAAGCAGATACGTCCCGCACTCGCGTCCTACTACGCCGATGCCGCCTCCGCATTAAAAAGAGCGACCTTCGAAAGCTTTTTCGATTACGAATCGGGCGGCTTCGTTACCCGTCACGGCGACGAAAAGCCGCTTCACGAGCTTACCCAAGCGCTTATGCTCTATACCGATGCCGTCCCCGAAAAATATGTCAAAGGCGTTGAAGATCTCATTATGAGCGGCGAGCTTATAAAAACGTCGGTAAGTATGACAGTTTTCAGCTACGAGGCGCTTTTGAAAAATAAGAAAAACGCCGATTACGTAGTTGACGATATCGAAAGCGTGTGGGGCAAAATGCTTTCCCACGGCGCCGATACCTTCTGGGAGACCGAAAAGGGCGAAAGCGATTTTTCCAATGCGGGAAGCCTTTGCCACGGCTGGTCTGCGGTCCCTATATATATTTTCGCACATTACGGACTCGGAAAATAAAAGATACGCCGCCACTTTTGTGGCGGCTTTTTTGTGGAAAATTCAAAAAACTCCTCCGAGAGCCATATCGGCTTCGGAGGCGTTTTTATTTAACTTATTGAATTAAGATCTTATACCAAAACGTTTCCCGTCTTTGCATCTATTATGCTGTTAAAGAGTATTCCCGTGCTGTTTACGAACCTTGCCTGCAGCTCCGCTATCGAATTGTAGCCGTAGAAGGTCTCGCCGATAAATGCAACGTTTGAGCAGCCTGCGCCGTCCAATTCGTCGCAGCTTGCAAATTCACCCGCGTGATACTGCTTGTGGGAATTATAATGGAAGGCAATATTTCTTGCGCCATTCATCATAACCTCCTTAAGCACGTTACCGACAAACTGATTGCCCAAAAATACTATTTCGTTACCGGCGTTCAATGCAACGTCGGGTGAAGCGGATATCTTAACCGCAACCGCGTGGTTGGTAATAGTGCAGTAAGCAACGCTTCCCTTGTAGCAGCCCACAAGACAAATACCGGTGCGGTTGCTTGCCTCGTGAACGCCGTCGGGATATGCGCCGATATTGCCGTTGTAATCCGTCAACGGAGCGTGAGTTTTGGAAAGCCCGTAGTTCGAGGCTACCCAAAGATTTTTCAAGGTAAAATCGTAGCAGTTGCTCATATAGATCGCAAATTGATTAAGCTCGTATATCTCACCCGTCTGACCGTTACATCTGTCGTATCCGAGATCGCAGCCGAGAGCATTCATAACAATGCCGTGACAGTTATAGAAGGTGTAATCGGTGCCGTAATTCCAAACCGACGAGCTGTTTACCGCCGTAATATTACTGCAATTTGTTGCAACGAGAAAGTTTTTATTACTGTTTCCGAGGCTTGATATGAAATTCATATCGGTGCACCCGTTAGCGTTGAATACCACGACGTTGCTGTTTGCAAAAAGATATTCACAGCGCAAGCCCGTGCAGTCAGTAAGTGTAAACACGTTAGCTATTCCGTAGCAAGCCACCGCAGATAAGGTAAGCTCTCCGCCGACAAGCGAAAGGAAGGAAGCTGTCTTTAAATGTCCTATTTGCTCGATATTCATATCGTAAAAGCCAACGTTACTGCCGTTTCCCACGAAATAGGTCCTTGCTTCTCCGCCGAGGACGAGCTTTGAAGCGTTTCGTCCGCTTCCGATAAGCTCTACGGAATGCGACGTGGGAAGTGTGACGGTGGAATTTACAAGATATTCGCCTGCGCTCAAATAGACCTTTGTTGCAAAGCTTATTGCCGCGGAAATAGCCGCACTGTCGCAATTTGCAACCCCGAGACCGTCCTTGGAGCTTGCGCCGAACCACTCGGGTCTTGCACCCATCGAAAGCGGTGCCGCGGAATTCTCGGGATCGGCAATAAGCGAAATATTATTAACGTTGCCCGAAAAAATTTTCGTTTTGCCGGCAATTATCTCCGAGCCGTTTTCGAAATAAAGGTGCGCACCTGCTCCCAAATTTATCTTGCCCTCGCCTCTGAAGCAAAGAATAACGTTTGAAGCAACCGTTACGCTTTGAGTAACAGTGAGTTCCTCGGTAATTACGAAAGAGCCTCTTTCGTTTTGCGATGCAAGAAGAATACCCGCCTCCAAAAAATCGTTATCCGAGATAATTCCCACGAAATTTTCATAAACCGTATCGGCGGTAATAACCGTTACCGAGGCAGGAATTTTTGTCAAAAGCTCGGTTGGCGCGGCGGTAAGCAACGGCATAGACACCGCAAGGCTGTTGTAAAGAGTAACGGCTTCGCCACTTCCCTTTATAAGATCGATTCCGCCGTCTGTTTTTTTCTGCGTGGTAACACAGCCCGACAATACACCAAGCGCCAAAACAGCCGCTATCATTAAAGAAACCGCTTTTAATAACTTTTTCACAGCTATCCCTCCTTTTACGCTATACCGTAGCCGTTATTTGCAACGATACCGCTAACAAAGCCTATAACGTTTTTAAGTATTTCGTCGCTGCCGTTACCGTTGAAGGTGTTTTGGGCAATTATCACGCCCGCATTGTTGCTTCCGTACATACCCATCGCACAGCCCTTAAAGGCGTTTGCAATTATCTTAACGTCGTTAAGATTGGCTATATACATACCGTTCACACAATCCTTAATAAGATTGTTATGCACGATAGCACCCGAGCGGGTACAGTTTCCCTTCGTCAAAGCAATACCTATCGTAAAGCCTATAACGTGATTTCCGGTAACCGATTCTCTTCCCGACGAGGTATCAAGATATATTCCCTCTTCAAAAAGTCCCGTTTCCGAATGTGTTCCCGAAAAGGTGATCACGTTGTTGTCTATTCTCGAATCATAGCATTCGATAAGCTTTATACCCCAATTTGAAATCGCATCAAAGTTGCAGTTTGTTATAAAGGTAGTCTGATTTTTGGTTATATAAACGCTTGCCCAGCGGTTTCTCAAGGTGGAGCATCTGTCTATCTGAATACCGTTTGCAACACCGTTTGTCTCTAACTGATCGCAGAAGACCAAGCAGCTCGAATCGGCAGCGTGGCAATCGGTTACAAATATAAACATTGAATAAGCGCCCACGTCGACAGCTCTGTCGACTCTGTTGAAAACAAGATCTTCAAAGGAACAGCCGCCGGAGAAATCAAAGAATACGGCAGTGCCGAGATCGTTGAATTCGCAGTTATAGGCATCTATGCGGCTCACACCGTTGTTCACGCCGTAATAGGCAACCGCACCGCCGCTTGACATTGCCGCGCCCTCAAACTTAACGTTTTCAATTCGCGAAACGTAGGCGTTTCCGACTCTTGAGATAACTCCGTTTGAATCAACGCTTTGGGAAGTATAACAGATAACGTTAAAAGCAGTAACGCCTGCGGCAACCTTTATTACCGAGCCTTTGCTTTCGGTGTTACCGTATAAAAACAGATCGTTTCTTACGTTTACGGGGGAATTTACGTTATAAACACCCTCCGAAAGCAAAACGGGAATACCGAAGCGCGCGGCAAGAGTAAACGCACCGGAATCGTCGATACCGTCGCTTGGGAAGCCGCCGAACCATTCGGGTCTGACATAAGACAAATTTGCAAAATTACCCGAGTTTTCGGGGATCGAATTGATATCAAGATAAAAAACACAGTGGTCGCTTTCCGTAATAACGTTTTTGCAGTTAAAAACGGGAGTGGTGCCGTATCCGCAGTAAAGTGAGCTCGAAGCGTTTGAATCAAACATAAGAGTAGTGTTTTCGGGAAAGGTTACCGCACCGTTAAGGCCGTAACAGCCGCCCTTGAAATAGAGGACGTATTCCTTCGACGCGTCGAGAGAGGAAAGAAGCGCGTTAAGTGCCGCCGCATTTCCGACAGCGTAGCTTGTCTGCTCCGCCGCAGTTGCGGTAGGAGTGAGGTGAGCCGACATATTGATGACTTCACCCGAGGGAGCAACGTTCATCGCAACTTCTAAAATTTCGCTCACGGTGGCGATTGACGAAAAATCCGCGTAGCCGACCGTTGTTTGACCGCCGTTATCCGACGGCTGTTTATCCGATTTTAAATCGGACGTCGCAATGACTGCCGACACTCCGGCAACTACTGCCGCGGCAGTCAAAACGGACAAGGTTCGTTTGAATAAGGTCATAAATATCCCTCCGTATTAAAAATTTACGGTAATTATACACAATTTTATAACCTAAGTCAATACATTTTAGTGATTTTGTATAAACAATTCTGGCAGGTGCAAATCAATTTTTCGATAATTCTTTCATCCCCAATACCATAAAAACACCTAAACCATTTATCAACCGTACCCCTTCTCGCCGCCACTTTTGTGGCGGTTTTTTGTGGCAAATTCGCCGTTTTGCAAATAAAATGGTATAAACGATAAAAAAGGAGATTGCTTTTATGATAGATACCTTTATTTGCGCCAACACAAAAAACGGCTTTTTCTCTCTTCAAAACGAGGTGATAAACGAAAGAGCAAAGCGAGTCTACGTTATCAAGGGCGGACCCGGCACGGGCAAAAGCACTCTTATAAGACGAGTTGCGGCGGCAGTCGGTGCTGCAGAGCTTATCCACTGCTCATCAGACCCCGATTCGCTTGACGGTGCCGTGCTTTCCGACGGTACCGTGCTGTTCGACGGCACCTCGCCTCATCTTGCAGAGCCTCCCCTTCCCGGCGCCGCGGGCAGAATTATAAACACCGGCGAGCTGTGGGACGAAAGCAAGCTTATCCCTCATAAAAACGAGATAGCGGCGCTCTCTGCCGCCATTTCGGAAGAATACCGCGCCGCATATTCCCTTCTTTCCGCCGCAGGCAAGGCAGACGAGCTCGTTTCCTCCGCCGCACTTCCCCTTATATGCTGCCAAAGAATATCGGAATATTCAAAAAGCCTTGTAAAACGGCGTCTTAAGGAAAAGGAAGGAAAAGGAAATATCAGTAAGCGCTTTTTGAGCGCTCACTGTCATAAGGGCACCTTCACCCTAAAGGACACCATTTTATCTCTTTCCAACGAGCGCATCTTCCTTAACGATAAATACCTCTCTGTTGCCGACGCCGTTATGAAGGAGATATCGGAGCGCGCCGTTTTACGCGGACACGACGTTATATGCTTTTTCTCCCCTCTTGACCCGAGCCGCATCTCTCACGTCGTAATACCGGGCGCTTCGCTTTGCTTCACCACCGACCCCTCTCTTGCCACGCGAAAGGTAAACTGTGCCCGCTTTTTAACGGAGGTCATCTCATTTCCCAACCGTCTTAAGCTCTACGGTGAGCTTTCAAAAAGCGCGCTTTTTGCCGCAAAAGCACGTCTTTGCGAGGCAAAAAGGCTTCACGACGAGCTTGAAAAATACTACGTCGCGGCACTTGACAAAAGAGCGAGTGAGCAGCTTGCCGCCAAAATAATATCGGAGATATCTTGATTTTTTTATAAAAACCTTTATAATATATAGAGAGCATCAAAGAAAAGAGAAGTAAAATGAGAGCAAGAAAAAAGAAAAACACTCCCGAAAGGCTTTTAAAGTATTCCCATTTGTTTATAAATAAGGAAAACCGCGACGAAGCCTTTTTCGAAAACAAAAAAATAAAGATAGAGATAGGCTGCGGCAAGGGTGCCTTTATTTCGCAGTCGGCGCTCTTGGAACCCGACGTCGCTTTCGTCGGAATCGAAAAGGTATCCGACGTCATTGCCACCGCCGCCGTCAAGACCGATGAGTGCGGAGCAAAAAACATACGTCTGCTTATGGCTGACGCCTCCGAGCTTTGCGACTATTTCAGCGACCACTCGATAGATACCGTCTATCTCAATTTTTCAGACCCGTGGCCGCCAAATAATCGCGCAAAGAGAAGACTTACCCACAGAGGCTTTCTTGAGATATACAAAAGGCTTCTCACCGAAGACGGAAGGCTTGAATTCAAGACCGACAACGATAAGCTTTTTGATTTCTCCGTTGATGAAATATCTTCAAACGGCTTTGAGATAACCTATCTCACACGCGACCTCCACAGCGAAAACGTTCCCAACGTCGTAACGGAATACGAAGCAAGGTTTTCCCAAGAGGGCGTTCCGATAAAGAAGCTCGTTGCCGTTTTGAAAAAATAATTAAATAAAAAAATCCAAGAGCTGATTGCTCTTGGATTTTTTATTTCACTATTTAATTACGCTTTATTTCCGCAGCCGCCCTTGCTCTCTTCGGGAGCAGAGGGTGCAGGCTCGGAGGGTGCGGGCTCGGAGGGTGTGGGAGCGGAAGCGCCGCCGTCCTTAACGCTTTCAATAAGAATGGAATCATTGTCCACGCCGTTGTTGTTAAGCATTGAAAGTCCGAAATACGCCTTTCCGTCGGGGAAATCCTCCACAAGTCTGGTCATATCGATGTTTGCGCCGCTGTCGTTCATCATTGCCTTATCGTTGATGTAGATGATGTAGCCGTAGGTCTCGTCAGCCTCGAATCTTACCGTTACCGACTCAGTGGGATACATAAACTCGCCGCCGATGCAGGCGATATCGGGGTTGCCTACCGCAAAGCCGTTTTCGTTAACGCTGTAAGGAATTATGTTGATGTAATCGGTGGTCGCAACGTACTGGCAGATTACCATAAGTCCGCAGCCAAACGCATTGACGTCGGTGTTACCGGAAACGTAATCGGCTTTATTTGAAAGGGTGAATGCGATCCAATGTCCCATAGACCACATAGTGGGAGTCATGGTGAATTCAAAGCCGTCGAGCGTTACCGCTTCCTTGAGGTTTGCCGCAGCAATTGCGCCTGCAGCCTCTGCGCTCTGGAAAAGAATTCCGTTATCCTGCTTTACGAATTTGGAAGCCTCGCTTTTAACCGAAACTCTCCAATCGGTTATTTCGGTGCCGAGAGCGTCGCCCTTATCGGCGCTTGCCAAAGACATTGCCGATACCAATGAAAGAACGAGTGCCAAAGAAAGTGCTATTGCCAAGATCTTTTTCATAACTGCTTCTCCTTTTCAGTTTATATCTATATTATATATACATTTATATCGTTTGTCAATAGCAATTTTACATTTAAAATTGATTGACGAATGCTTTTTGAAATGTTATAATAGATAAAAATACCGAAAGGCATTGAATTTATGGAACAGTTAATGGCTTTTATAAGAGAAAATATCTACGTTATTATGGCGGCGTTCGGCGCAATATCCGCCGTCGTTATAGTAGTGGATAATTTCAAGGGCGCCCCCTATGAGAAAAAGCAAAAATCCGAAATAGTTATTATCGGTATCCTCTCGCTTTTGGTCTGCCTTTTCCTTGCAAACCTTGCAAACTGGTTTTTCTTCCGCGACAATATGTTTGCCGCAGGCAAAAACTACTCGTTTGTCGAGCTTTTCGAGCGCGCGGGCTTTACCTTCTACGCCGGACTTTTCGTTTTCTGCGGCGCACTTGCCCTCCTTCTTAAGTTAAGGCGCTACGACGTTAAAAAGCTTTTCTATTATATAGTCCCCGCAATTCCGCTTTTCCACGGCATTGCGAGAGTCGGCTGTGCGATAGACGGCTGCTGCTACGGAATCCCCATAAATCTGCAGATAGGCGATTTCGTTATTTCAAACTTCCCCACACAGTTTTGCGAAAGCCTTTTCCTCTTTATCCTCTTCTATTTGCTTGAATACAAGATAAAAAAGGCAAGAACGATAACCTATTTCACCTCCTACGCCGTCTTCCGTTTTCTTATCGAATTCTTAAGGGGCGACGACAGAGGCTATCTCATCCGCAATATTCCCCTCTCACCCTCGCAGCAGATGGCAATTATCGTCATCGCCGTCGCTCTGATTTACCTTATCTTTACGAGATACGGTAAGGATGCCAAGGCAAAGCGCGCCTTACTCACCGCGGCGATAATTCTCCCCTGCCTTCTTTTCTCAATCGTTTCCTCGATCATCGTTACAAACGCAAGAGCAAAAGATAAAGAGGACCTCGAAACTCTTGTTTCGGAGTATTTCATAGTTCTCACCGACCGTTCAAAATACGATTTCGATACCGCATCCGCCACCGCGGAAGAGATAGCGCTTTATAAATCGGAGTCGGCAACGGCAGTAAAGGCATTTCTTACCAAGGCGTACGGCGCAAAGGACCCGAGATATATCACCCTCACCGAGAGGAGTATGGATCTCGTGCTTCAAAGCCTTAAGGATATCGACGACGGCAAATCAGGCCTCCCCGCCCATAGCCTCGTTTCGCTTGACAAGGCAAGCTTCGGCGGAAGCTATTTGAGCGCAAATAACACCGCCTACGCCGAAATGACGGTGCAAAAGGGAGATACCACTGTCGTTTACGCCATGCAGTTTTTAAATGCGGGCGGCCGCTGGACTATCTCGTATATCTACGAAGCAGTATAATTCAAAAGGGAGTGCAAACGGAGACACTTCGTAAAGAAGTAGTCTCCGTTTTTCTATACAAAGAGAAAATGACACTTTCAGATTTTGAAAGTGTCATAGTGGGTTACATACTTTGAGAAAGGTAAATGCTTGCCGAAAATAAATGATCGTTTTTTCGGTGCGTAAAGAATGATATATCTCTGACGAGATATGATATACGGCTTCGCCGTATGATATATTTCCACTTCGTGAAAATATGATATAATATCCGTTCTTTAATATGCCGCAGGCATATATCATCGCTCGCAGAGCGATATCAT
>JAFVQJ010000022.1 GCA_017504945.1 Clostridia bacterium | reverse complement strand
TCTTTGCTCTCGCAAAGAGTGATATGATTGCTATCGCAATCGTGATATTGAAGCCTTGCGGCTTCAGTGATATTCTATTCGCCTAAAAGCTCGCGTAGCGAATATCACTCGGCGTAAGCCGAATAACACTGCGAAGCAATATCACTCGCCGCAGGCGAATAGAGTTGGCGTGATACTCCGTTAAGAGTATCACGCCTACTGCTCGCTGTTTTTTAATATTTTACGGTTCGAGTATCGTTTCCAATACCGTTTGGGCATACCAACGGGTAAGATAGTCGTTACAGTGGTTTATATTGTTGCCCGTCATATCGCAAAAGCGCTTTTTGGTAAGCAAATGCTCGTGTATCTCGGTCATATTTGCCATAACAATTCCGTCTGTTTCAAGCTCGGCTATTGCGTTGCGGTAATTTACCTGATCACCCACAAAGCTAGGCGCCTCGTAGTTGGGAAGCATAGGCGCTACTATAACGAACTCACAGTTGGGATTTTTGGGCTGTATTTTCTTCAAAAGTATCTTCATACTTGATCTATACTGGGTGACGTTCTGTCCCGCCGTGTTCATACCCCAAGCGAGAATTACGAGATCGGGAGAGTAGGCGTTTACCCTTTCCTCTGCGTTTTCAATGCCCCAAGGAAGCGTCATTCCGCCTACCGAGGTATTTACGTAGTTTATTTTTGCCTTTGGATAAAGCCTGCGAAGCGCCTCGTCGACGAGCTTTGGGTAAACGGGCAGATTGGGAGCCACGTTATACATACCCGAGGTATCGCCTCCTACGGTTATCGAGTCGCCGTACCAAACTATCGTTACCTCTTCACCGCTCTTTAGCTTTTTCCAGAATTTCGAGAGCTTATCGCCCTTATTTGCGGGAACGGGTCCGTCGTATTCGTCACCGTGAATATAGGTTACGACGTACTGACGGTTATGCGCGTCGGGCGCATAGAAAAGTCTTATCTGTCTGCCGTTGGAGCAAGGAAAGGTGTGGTTTTCTATTGGATTTTCGGGATAATAATAGTCGTAATCGAGCGTTTCTATTGATGAGCCGCTCGGAATTACGAGCTTGCCGTCCTCAAGAATATAGTCCTTACCCTCCTCGTAGGTCCTGGTAAGAGCCGCATTTTGAACGGAGAGTATCTTCTCGGCTTTATAGAGGAGCGGAATGGGGTCAATTGAGCCGTCCTCCTTTTCGAGCGGCATTACCGACTCATGATACTCTATCTTACCCTCAAAAAGAGAGTTTAAGACGTATTTCTCAAATTCATATTCGGTACAATATCTTTCTTCGGGCTTTAATGAATTCATAATTTCCACGGTAAGATCACTGTCTCCTTCTTCGCGCTTATAACTGCCTCCGCATGATGAAAGCGATATTATAAGCAGTAATATTGCTGTAAATAGCGCTATTCTTTTCATAATTTATCCCTCACGGCATTGTATATATAGATATATTACTGCAATTTTTCTGTTTTGTCAAGTGAATAAATCGTTTAAGCAGCGGCAATAATTGCATTCAAGGAGATGACTTTATGAAAACTTTCAAATGCTTTATTCTGTTTTTGAGCATTGCCGCTTTACTTTTGATCACAGCGGAATCCGCTGCTGCCGTGAGAGATGCAAAGCAGCTTTCTTCGGAGGTATTCCGTCTGCACGTTATTGCCGATTCCGACAGCAACGATGAGCAGGAGCTTAAATTGAAGGTGCGCGACGCAATTCTGAAGGAAACGGCGGAGATCTTCAAGGAGGCAAAAAATGCAACTCAAGCCGCCGAAATTGCCGGCAGAAATTTATTACTTATTGAAGAAATTGCAAAAAGGACCGTTGCTGAAAACGGTTATTCTCACGACGTGAAGGTGTCGGTAAGAGATAGCTTTTTCCCCACCAAAAACTACGAAAACGAGGTAACTCTCCCCGCAGGAGTTTACAGCTCGTTAAGGGTGGAGATAGGAAGCGCCTCGGGTCAAAATTGGTGGTGCGTGCTTTTTCCGCAGATATGCCTTTCGACCTCCCTTTCGGAATCGTCTGTCAAAAAGGAGATGCTCTCCGACTCGTCAAGGGAGCTTGCCACCGGCAGTAAAAAGGGAGCTCGGGTAAAATTTAAGATCGTTGAAATAATTAACGGATTATTCGGAAGATAAATATAAAAAGCGTCTTTTTAAAAAGACGCTTTTTTCGTTTAGCCTAAAAGCACGTCGGTTACAAGCATAAGGCAAAAGCCTACCAAAAGCGCATAGGTCGCGCCGCGTTCACCGCCGTGAGCGTGAGTTTCGGGTATCATCTCGTCGCTTATCACGTAGAGCATCGTGCCGCCCGCAAAGGCAAGAGCAAAGGGGAGTATTGCCTGCGAAAGGCTTACCGCAAAGTAGCCTATCAGCGTGCCTATTACCTCAACGACGCCCGTGAGCATAGCGCAGATAAAGGTCCTTTTCGGAGATACGCCCGACGCAAGCATAGGTGCGATTATTACCATTCCCTCGGGGATATTCTGAAGCGCTATGCCGCCCGCAATTATAAGCGCCTGCGCCTCGTTTCCCGAGCCAAAGCCAACGCCCGCCGCAATGCCCTCGGGAAAATTATGTATCGCTATTGCCATTACGAAGAGCAACACCTTTGAGAGCGAGCCGTTTTTATGGCTTTCGATATCGGGTCCCACAAGCTTATGAAGGTGCGGCACCAGCTTATCAATAAGGTTAAGAGAGAGCGCGCCCGCAAAAATGCCCGTAACGGTGAAGATAAGCCCGAATTTGCCGCCGTATTCAAGCGATGGAAGTATCAGTCCGATCACCGCCGCCGCAAGCATTACACCTGCGGCAAACGATAACACGATATCGGAAAATTTGTGCGATATTTTTTTAAATATAAAGCCTATTACGGCGCCGATTACCGTTGCGCCGCCCACGCCGAGCGCGGTGATGAGTACAAGCTCCATAGCCTTTCTCCTTTATTATTTGGGCCAGATCGCCTCTGACATTTGCTCGGGATCGCCCGAAACGACCTTGAAGCCGTTGTGCGAGACCTCGTTATCGCCGATAGCGTATTCGAGGCTGAGCTTATAGGGCGCGGTACCGAGTGAATTGTAGCGTATTCTTGAGTTTTTCATGCCTCTTCCCGCAAATATCTCTCTTTTGGTGCCTCTCCATGCGTTTGAAAGGCAGAAATTATATTCGAGATCTACATTTTCAGAGTCGTTTACCGAAAAGTCGTAGAGCATATTCGCCTCGCCCTTATTGCCCACGACGGTTACGTTTTTGCATTTTGAAACGGTTACGCCGCGCTTGCAGTTTACTGTAGAGTTACCGGCAACGGTTACATTTTTACAGCCGATAAATACGAGGTTATCTCTTTCCTCCGACTCGGCGTTGCCCTTGGGATAACAGCTCGGAGTGATGTTGGTTGCTATCCAATGTCCCTCAAATAAGACGTTTTCGCAGTTTATAAATTCGCCTGCGGCATAGCTCGTTTTGAGCTCCTCCTTGTTTCTGTAACAGCCGAGATCGAGTCCGCCCTGCTTTACGGTAATATTTTTGCAGTTTTTCATTGAAACGTCTACCGCGTGAGCGCCAACGCTTGCAATATTATAAAGAACTACCTTTTCACAGCTCTCGGCAGTTACGAATTCGCCGCATCCAGGAGGATCGAGAAGGCTGTCAAGAAGGATGTTTTTGCAGTTTTTGAAATCAAAGTAGTGCTTGATATTTATATTTCTCGTGAGGTATGCGTAGAAGTTGTTACAGCCGTCGACCTTGAACACCTTTCCTATTTTTTCGAAAACGAGGTTGTAGGTTGCTATTCTGTTCTTTTCGCCCGTACCTTTAAAGCGAAGGAAATCGGCTCCGCTGCAGTTTTCCTTGCCGATCACGTAAAAATCGGCAAAGAGTACACCGCCCTCTTTATTCTCGCGGTAATCAAAGATAAGTCCGCTTTCGGGTGCCTTTATAAAGGTCTGCTTTATTGCCTGACCGCTTACCGTGAGATATTTTCCCGAGGGAAGCTTTACTGTATTTTGAAGAATTATATCGCCCTTTGGCAAAACGACGCCTCTTGCGGCGTTTACCGCCCTTTGAAGAGTAATTGAAAAGTCCTTGCCCTCCTCGTTTTCTCCGAACCACTCGGCAAATACGACGGGAGCGTTTTTGATAACGATATTTTTGCCGTCGAATATCTTATACTGACCTGCGATTATTCTGTTGCTCTTAATATTGAGTCTTGCGCCGTCGGCAACGGAAATAACTGCGCCGCGCTCAAGCCAAAGCACCGTTTTTTCGGCTACCGTGAGGCTTTTTTCAATATTGTAGCAGCCCTTTTTGAAGCGAATACATCTTGCGCGCTTTGTCTTATCCGACAAAAGCTTCATATAGTTTGACTCGTCTGCCAATAGGTAGGAGTGGGGCAAGCAGCTTGCCTGCTCAAAAAGCTTATTCTTCATAAAGGGAGCGTAGCGCTCGCTTTGCTCGTGAGAATAGGCCACGGCATCCTTCTCGGTGGCGACGGTGTGACCGTAGAGGCTCTTTAAGAAGTAGCCCGCCGTGTTTCCGACCTTATTGTTTCGGTATATTCCGTTTACTCCGTTTATTTCGGATATCTCGGCGCTTTCGGGCAAGGAGCCGTCGTAGATATTGTTAAATATCTTGTAGTCGTTTGCTCTGTGTATCTTGAAATAGTTTTCCTTACAGTTTACAAAAACGTTTCTGTCTATCGCAGACATATTGCGCCAGTTATAAGGTCCTTCGAGGACGATGCCCGTTTTGGCATTTTTTATATAGTTATTTGAGTAATACTGCGAATGTGCCTCGGAGCTGTAAATTCCCACGAAGCCGTCGTTGTCCTCTGCCGCCTCTATCTCGCAGTTGGAAACAGACACGTCAAAGTCCTTGCCGCAGTAGATGCCGTGTGCGCCGTGGCAGTTTTTAATATGGCAATCATCGATAAAGAGCGCCTGATTTTCACAGCAATATATCGCTGTGTCTTTAGCGTCCTCTATCAAAACACCGTTTATATCTATACCATTGGAATATCCTCCGCTCGGCGGTATTTCGCAAAAGAGGAAATTTCCGTCGTTTTTGGAGTGGCAGAATTTATAGTATAAAAACATCGAGTGCTCTTTTATCTGGCAAGCCATTTTATTGCCCTCGGTGTAGCTGTTTGTAAAATGAGTCCAGCCCGAATAGGAGGTTTCAAAGCCGCATTTAAAGCCGTAGAAGGCACAGCCGTCTATGCGAAGATCGCCGCCCTGATAGTTTATCGCAACGGAGCGCTGTCTTCTTTTTATCTCGCGCATTGCAAGATTTTTAACGGTAACCGCGTTGTAGGGGCTTTTGTTTTTATCGTGAATGGGATTGAACCAAAAGCCCGTAATTCCGTTTGCAACGATAATGAAGGTCTTATCCATGCCCTCGCCCTCTATTACGAGAGAGGAATGAGCGTTGGCATAGACGGTTTCGGTAACGAGATACTTACCCTTTGAAAGATAGACGGTATTAAAGGTCTTTACCGCTCTTGAAAACGCCTTCGAGCAGTCGGTCTTGCCGTCGGCTGCTGCGCCGAACCACTCGGGACGTCCGAAAAGAGTTTTTTCAAAGCCTGCAAGATTACAATTTTCCGCAAATATACGATATTTGCCTGCAGTGATGTTTTTACCGAGGTAGGTAAATACCGCGTCGCCCTCCGTTTCGAGAATTGCACCCTCTGCAAAGCAAAGGTCAACGTTTTCCGGAACGGTCACGCTGCTTTTAAGAGTATATACACCCTCTTTGAAATAAAGAGTTCCGCCTTGCTGCTTGCAAAGCCTTTCTGCCGCCGCCGAGATATCGACCGCACAGCATTCTCCCTTGGGTAAGGGGTTTAGTTTTTCTTTGTAAAGAAATTCTGCCGTTTTCTTTTCCATTTGCTATTCCTCCAAGTAGGATTTTTTTACACCGTTTAAGTGCTTTATAAAATCATCCACCGTCTTTTGCGGTGAAATAATTTTCACTTTATCGCCCACTCCGAATACCCAAGAATAGAATATCGGACTCTCGGCAACCTTTACCGTTACGGTAAAGCCATCCTTTTCGGGAACCATAAAGACGTCTTTTCCGAAGCGGTCGATTATAACGCCCGCCATCGACTCGTGGCAATAAAGCGTTACCGTTTTTTCCTCGCCGCCGAACATTCCGAACATCTTTTTGGAATAAAGGGCAATATCGAATTTTTCAAGCTCACTGTTGGTATCGCGAGGGCAGTTTATCTGTGATATAGAGGTCATTTTATCGACTCTGTAATGCTTGAAGGCGCCGCCCTCGTCGGTTGCGACGAGATAGTAGTTTTCATCGTCCCACACAAGTCCCCACGGGCTTACCGTATATATCGCGCCTTCACGCGCATAAACGCGCTCCTTTTTGCTGTTATAGTTGAAATATTTAAAGGTTATCTTTTTGTTTTCGGCTATTGCAAGGTGGATAAGGTCAACATTATAGTAGACCGACTCGTTTGCCGTTTTCGCCCTGTTTAAAACGTAGACCTGACGCTGAAGAGCCTTTGCGCTGTATTTATCGGTGAGCTTTTCTATCTTCTTGATAAGCTCCTCGCTCTTTTTAACGCTTAAGAATTTGGCGGAGGCAACGGCATCGACCAAAAGCTTAAGCTCTGCGTTTTCAAAATCTCTGCACGCAACGTAATAGCCGCGGTTGTCGGCTGTTTTTTCAATTACAAGTCCCGACTCGTTAAGCACCGCGATATCGTCATAAACGCTTTTTCTCTCGCTTAAAATTCCGTTTGAATTTAAGTATGCCAAAATCTCCGACATCGTTACCGGACGGTCAAGGTCGGAGTTCTGAAGCAAAAATTCGGCTACGTATAAAAGCTTTCTTTTTTGAAGTCCGCTTTTCATATTTTTAGCCCCTTTTTATTTATTATTTATATAATGAAAATAAAGTTCTTCGGTTGCAAGCGCTATTTTCGTTACCGAAAAGTCGCAGTCCTTGGGATAGATATAGAAGGTGTCTGTTGAGGTGTTTAAGTCGATGCAGTCGCCCTTCTTTTTGTAGTTATACTCAATATGGCAGGAGTAAATACTCGGCGTCGTTCTCACTACCTCGTAGTCCTCACCGCCGTAGCTTCCTTTTAGCAGAAATCCGTCGGCGTTGTGAACAAGCCTTGCTCTGCCTATCTTTATAAAGCCCTTGGCGTTGGGAAGCCACTCCACATCGGTATCGGCCTCGAAGCAGTATCTGCCCTCTTCTATCTCTTTTCTAACCTCGGCGCGCTCCCACTCGTACCAATCGGGAATATGAGAAAACTCAGTTTCTCCCTCTTTGGCAGAAAGCTCGCCAAGCGTTGTCATCTCCCAGCGCTTACCGCACTCCTTACAGAAAAGCTCCGTTCCCTTTGAGTCCATTTTATATTCCGTGTTACAGGCAGGGCATTTGTAAAGCACCTTATGAAGTCCCTCCGCGCGAAACGGCTCGTCGATTATTATGCCGTTTTCCCTTTGCCATTTGAAATCGTCGTAGACGAGAGAGGCGTTTATTCTCTCGTTTATTTCGGAAACGGAAAGAGCTTTTAATTCATCTTTATCTATTATTTTGGTCATTACCGCTTCGGTTTTTGAAAGATTTCTTCTTTTTCTGTTCCAAAAGGGTGCCGCAACGTGATGACCGTTTATTACGAGAGCTGCTACCGGTACGCCGAGAAATTTCGCAAGCTTTCCGAGCGATTCGGGAAGCACGGCGTTTGTGCCGCAAAGCGAATATCTCGCCTCGGGATAAAGCACCGCTATCTGACCGCCTTGCACTACCCTTTTCATCTGCTTTACGAGGGTGGTATCGCTTACGAATTTGCGGGTGCATATTCCGCCTACCGCGCGAAGCAGCCACTCAATACCGATAAAGCCGTCTATTGCGACGACGGAATTTGCGCGGTGAGGAAAATTAGCCTCTGCCGCAACTAAAAAATCGCGAAAGGCATTGTGGTTGCAAAGAAGCAGGTAAGGGGGCTTTAAGCCCTCCATACCGAGTTTTTTTATCTTAACTCTGTTAAAAATATTCGCGGGAAAGCTCGCGCCCCAAATTATAGGCATAAGAAACGGGCTTTGCTTCTTGGGCTTTCGGTTTATATCAAACCGCTTTATCTCCTCGTGAAACATAATACTCTCCGAATTACAGAACTATTTTAACGAATACCTTTTTGCCTTTTCCCAAAATGAAATCGTCAAACGCTTCACGGGGGAAGCGGACGGTAGCGTCGGTTACCTTTTCGCCGTTTACGTTTACGCCGCCCTGCTGTACAAGTCTTCTTGCCTCGCCCTTGGAGGGAGCTATCTTTGCGGCTACCATTATATCAAGAAGACCTGCGGTGCCGTCTGCAAAAAGCTCTGCGGGTAAAACTGCGGTGGGGATCTCTGCAGCTGCGCCGCCGCCGAAGAGTGCCTTTGCAGCCGCCTGTGCCTTATTTGCCTCTTCCTCGCCGTGTACCATCTTGGTGACCTCGTAGGCAAGTATCTCCTTTGCCTTATTGAGCTCGCCGCCCTGCCACGATTCCATCTTGGCTATCTCCTCAAGCGGAACGAAGGTGAGCATTTTTATGAAGCGGATAACGTCGGCGTCCTCGACGTTTCTCCAGTACTGATAAAAATCGTAGGGCTTGGTCTTTTCGGGGTCGAGCCACACTGCTCCGCCTGCCGTCTTGCCCATCTTTTTACCGTCGGAGGTGGTAAGAAGGGTGAAGGTAAGACCGTAGACCTCTTTTCTGTCGCTCTTGCGGCAAAGCTCAACGCCGCCGATGATATTGGACCACTGATCGTCACCGCCGAGTTCGAGACGGCAACCGAATTTGCGGTTTAACACGAGGAAGTCGTAGCTCTGCATAATCATATAGTTGAATTCAAGGAAGGAAAGTCCCTTCTCAAGGCGCTGCTTGAAGCACTCTGCGGTGAGCATTCTGTTTACAGAGAAATGAACGCCTACGTCTCTTAAAAATTCAACATAGTTTAAGTTAAGAAGCCAGTCGGCGTTGTTGACCATTATCGCCTTTCCCTCGGAAAAGTCGATAATGCCCGACATCTGCTTTTTAAAGCATTCGATATTGTGAGCGATCTGCTCCTTTGTGAGCATTTTTCTCATATCGGTTCTGCCCGAGGGGTCACCGACCATACCGGTGCCGCCGCCGAAAAGGGCGATGGGAGTATGTCCCGCCTTCTGCATATGGCTCATAACCACCATCTGCAAAAAGTGGCCTACGTGAAGGCTGTCTGCCGTGGGATCGAAGCCTATGTAGAATTTTACGTTTTTCTCCTCGGAGAGCATTTTTTCAATAGCCTCTCCGTCGGTAGCCTGTGCTATAAGTCCTCTTGCCTTTAATTCTTCAAATACTGTCATTTTTCATTTCTCCGTTTCAGTTTTCCATTAGTTCTTTTGCGGTCGCTTTCGCCGCTTCGGTTATGGTTTCGCCGCCTATTATCCTTGCAAGCTCCTCTACTCTTGCCTCACCCGTAAGCTCGTTTACGTTTGAGTAGCTTCTGCCGTTTTCGGCGGTCTTTGTTATTTTATATTGGTTGTTTGCCTTTGCGGCTATCTGCGCGAGGTGGGTTACGCATATTACCTGCGCGTGAGCCGATATCTGCTTCATTTTACTGCCTATCTTCGAGGCGGTCTTGCCGCTTACGCCCGTGTCGATCTCGTCAAATATCAGGGTAGGAATGGCTATCTTATCTGCCATTACTGCCTTTACCGCAAGCATAAGACGCGATATTTCACCGCCCGACGCTATTTTTGCAAGAGGCTTCGGCTCCTCGCCCACGTTTGCCGATATGAGAAAGCGTACCGCATCTCCGCCCGTGTCGGAGTAGCTTCGCTTGCCGTTTCTCATGAGATCGGAGATCTCGGTTACAAAGCGTACTTTATTCATATCGAGATAGGAAAGCTCGTCTATTATCCTTTTATCAAGCTCTGCGCCGAGCCTTTTGCGCTTTTCGCGAAGCGCTTTTGCAAGATCCTCAAGCTCGGAGAGCTTTTTGCGGTATTCATCTTTAAGAGCCGCAGCGGTCTCCTCGCTGTTGGTAAGCTCCTCTATCTCGCTCTCGGCGTCGCTTTTGAATTTTATAAGTCCGTCGGCATCGAGCATATTGTATTTGATTTTTGTGCGGCGGATAAGCTCGAGCCTATCCTCAAGAGCATCGATGCTCATATACGATCTGCCGATCTCGGCAGCGTTCAGCTCTGACGCTATATCCTTTGCCTCGGTTATGAGGCTTTCAAGCCGCTCTGCAAGCTCCTTAAACGAAGGCTTTATCTTTTCAAGCGAAGAAATCTCGCTCTTTATGCCGTATAGGCGGTCACACACGCTGTTTTCGCCCGATATAAGCACGGTGTAGCCGTCGCTTACCGCGGCGTTGATCTTTTCGGCATTTGCAACCTCCGCTTTTGCAGACATAAGCTCCTTTTCCTCACCCTCCTTAAGATTGAGAGCGGAAAGCTCGGAAACGGCGTCGTTCAAATAACTTATTCTTCTTTGCTTTTCGCCGAGCGTTTCGTTGAATTTGTTTATCTTCTTTTTTATTTCTATCAAGGATCTGTAGCAGCTTAAATATTTTTCTTTTTCGATTTCGGTATTTGCATAGTTATCGAGGAAGTTAAGATGGTTTCCCTCGTCAAGCAGAAGCTGATTTTCGTGCTGACCGTGCATATTCACAACTCTTCTGCCTATTTCCTTTACCGACGAGAGTGTGGCTGCCTTTCCGTTAATTCGGCAGACGGAGCGTCCCTCCGCGGTGAGCTCTCGTCTGATTATCAGCGTCTTATCCTCCTCGGGAGTTATTCCTAGCTCCGAAAGGATATTTTCGGTTTCTGTGTCAATATCGGTGAAAACTCCTTCAACCGACGCCTTTTCGGCGCCGTGACGTATTATATCCTTCGAGGTCTTTTCGCCCAAAAGCATCTGCACCGAATCGATAAGTATTGATTTACCTGCGCCCGTTTCGCCCGTGAGTGCGGTAAAGCCGCCCCTGAGGCTCCATCTTATTTCTTCAATCGTTGCTACGTTTTTTACGGTAAGCTCCGCAAGCATTGCCGCACCTCCCTTTATCTCTCAATGAGATTTATTATTTCCTTCTTTAAAACGTAGGCTTCCTCCTCGGTCTTTAAGACAATAAATATGGTATCGTCGCCCGCTATGGTGCCTACTATCTTGCTGCGCTCCATATCGTCGATGGTGGCGCATACCGCCGCCGCTCTGCCGCTTATGCATTTTACGACGACGATATTTATTGCATTGTCGACTGACTTGATGCTGTCGGTGAGTATGTTGTAGCTTCGCTTTAACGAGGGAGAAGCAGTGCTTCCCGTGGCGTAGTAATAGCCGCCGTCCTCCCCGAGCGCCTTTACGATGCGAAGCTCCTTTATATCTCGCGAAACCGTTGCCTGCGTTATATTATAACCCTCTGCCGCGAGTATTTCAACAAGCTCTTCCTGTTTTTCTATTTTTTTATCGGTTATTATTTCAAGAATTCTTTGCTGTCTTCTCTTTTTCATAACGTTCTCCCGTTATTTAAGTTTTTCGTTTACTATATCGAAAAAGCTTTTGCCGTTAGGCTTTACCAACCTTACCTTCTGTGATGAGGTGCGGATAACTACCTCGTCGCCGTCAATGAGGTCGGTAACGGTAGCGCCGTCGTTTTGCGCGTATATCACCGAGTCGCTTCTCTCCGAAACAGAAAGCTTAAGCACCGTTTTTTCCGAAAAGACCATTGATTTTGCAAAGAGATTGTGAGCGCATATCGGTGTTACCACGATTGCGTTTACCGCAGGGTCAACTATCGGTCCGCCCGCCGAAAGCGAATAGGCGGTTGAGCCCGTGGGAGTGGAAAAGATTATTCCGTCTGCCAAAAGGCGCGATATCTCTTTGCCGTTTGAACTTATAATATACTCCGAGGCGTGCGCCTTACGGCTTCTCAATACGACGAAATCGTTAAGCGCGTAGCTTTTGCTTACCGTTTCGCCCTTTCTCTTTATTTCAGCCGTGATTACCGCGCGCTCCTCGACCGAAAGCTCCTCTTCAAAGTAGGGCTTGAAATCGTCTGCCGTGCATTTATTGAAGTCGATTGCCGACATAAAGCCGGTATGACCGTAGTTTACGCCCAATATAGGAGTTTTTACACCGTTTTCGAGCAGTAATCCCGCAAGGTGAAGCAGAGTGCCGTCGCCTCCCAGTGAGATTATGAGATCGATATCGGCGCCGCACAGGGCAATATCGTCGTTATCGGCAACGAAGGCTTCCGCTTTGAAGCTGTTTACTATTTCCGAAAGCTTTTTCGCTGCCTCCTCGGCACCCGTTTTAATTCTGTTTATCGCTATTGCGACCTTCATTTTCAAGACCTTCTTTTTCTAAATAGATGAGGTATTCCTTATTTCCCTCTTTTCCCGTAATGGGAGATTCTGCCGTTTTTAC
Source organism: Clostridia bacterium (assembly GCA_017504945.1). GTDB lineage: Bacteria > Bacillota > Clostridia > Oscillospirales > RGIG5299 > RGIG5299. Next base: position 7,879 of record JAFVQJ010000022.1, on the reverse strand, counting down.
TACCCTAAAGCCTGCCGAAACGGCGTATTGCTTTACTTTGGATACTGCCTTTACTCTGTCCTTTTCCTTTTTTACAACGCCCTGCTTGTTCAAAGCTCCTCTGTCAAGCTCGAATTGAGGCTTTATTAAAAATACTCCTCTTTTGCAAAGCGACGACGCAGGCTCCAAAATATGCTTTAGCGAGATAAACGACACGTCGCATACAGCAAGCTCGGGCATTTCGCCAAGCTCCTTTGGGGTTATATTTCTTATATCAGTCTGCTCGAGAGATATTACTCTGCTATCGTTTTTAAGGCTTTCGTGAAGCTGTGCCGTGCCGACGTCTATCGCATAGACCTTTTTTGCTCCGTGCTTTAGCAGGCAGTCGGTAAAGCCGCCCGTAGAGGCGCCGATATCTATGCAGACAAGCCCCTCAACGTTTAAATCAAAGGCTTCGAGCGCACCCTTCAATTTATAGCCGCCCCGGGAAACGTATTCCGGCGTTTCGGTAACGGTTATAACGCACTGTTCGCCTACCTCTTTCGAAGCCTTTTCGGTTTTTTTGCCGTCAACGAGCACCTTGCCCTCTTCGATGAGCTCCTTTGCCTTCTGACGGCTCATATCAAATTGAAGTGAAACCGCAACGTCGAGTCTCATTTCATTACCTCTGTAACTGTTTTTACTATCGAGGCGCTGTCAAGCCCCGTTTGCTTCAAAAGCTCCGTAACGGTGCCGTGAGGTAAAAATCCCTCTATGCCGACGTGTGTAAAATTCTTTACGCCGTAGCTTGCCGCAAAGCTTTCGCCAACTCCGCCCTGTCTGCAGCCCTCTTCAAAGAAAAATACCCTTTCGTAATTTGAAAGGTCAAGCTCCTTTTTCATGGGGATTATCACGTCGAGCTTGAGTATATCGCAGCAAATGCCCTGCCTTGAAAGCTCCTTCGAAGCCTCCGTTACCTCGCTTATCTCTCTGCCGTAGCTTACAAGAAGAATTTTGCCGCCGCTCTTTTTGAGCCTGCAGTTACCCTGCTTTTCGTAATCGGAAAAGTCGGTATTCAAGGGTTCCTTTCCCTTCGGATAGCGTATTGCCTTAAGCCCGTCTGTTTCAAGCGCCTCGGTAAGCGCCTCTTTTGCTTCGGCGTAGCTCGAAGGAGAATAGACTTTTATATTCGGAACGGAATTTAAAAATACCGTATCGAAAATGCCCTGATGAGTAACGCCGTCTCCTCCGACTATGCCCGCACGGTCAATAGCTATTACGAGGTTTTCGTTTAATATGGCACAATCGTGCATTATTTGGTCAAAAGCCCTTTGCAAAAAGGTTGAATAAACGCAAAATACCGGGCGCAGACCGCTGTGAGCAAGCGCCGCCGAAAAGGTTACCGCGTGCTCCTCTGCAATGCCCACGTCGAAAAATCTGTTTGGATACTGCTCCTTAAAGAGCTTTAAGCCGGTGCCGTCCTCCATTGCGGCGGTGATGGCGCAGACTCTTTCGTCCTCGCGCGCCGCCTCGGTGAGCCTGCTTGCAAACGCCTCGGTAAAGCTCTCGCCGCTTTTTCCGCTCGCGCCGCTTTCGATATCGAAGCTTCCCACGCCGTGGTAAAGGCTCGGATCCTCCTCCGCCTTTTCATAGCCCTTGCCCTTTACCGTCTTTACGTGGATAAGGCAGGGCTCCTCAATGCTCTTTGCTCTTTCGAATATCTTTTCGAGATCATCGGTGCTGTTTCCGTTTACGGGACCGAGATATGTAAATCCGAGATCCTCGAACATGGTACTGCTTCTGTATATTGAATATTTCAGCATAAATTTGAATTTTGTGAGCAGCTTGAGTATCGGCTTGCCTATGAGAGGTATTTTCTTAAGAAGCCTCGATGTGAAATTCTTTATGCTGAAATAGCTCTTTCTGTTTCTTATTTTGGTTAAATACGACGCTATATTTCCAACGTTTTTGGATATCGACATTCCGTTATCGTTAAGTATTACGATAAGGTCCTTGCCCGATTCGCCCGCATTGTTAAGACCCTCGTATGCCTCGCCGCCGCCAAGAGCGCCGTCGCCTATTACGGCAATCACCTTGCCCTCTTCACCCTTCAGCTTTTTCGCCTTCAGTATGCCGTAAGCCGCCGAGACAGAAACACTGCTGTGACCGCAGATGAAGCTGTCGTATTTATTCTCGGGAGGATAGGGGAAACCCGAAAGTCCTCCGCTTTTGCGAAGAGTTCCGAAGCGCTCTCTTCTGCCCGTGAGTATTTTAAAGGAATACGCCTGATGGCCTACGTCCCACACGATGCTGTCTTTTTCAAGGTCAAAGGAGGAAAGCATTGCAACCGTAAGCTCGACCGTGCCGAGATTGGAGGCAAGATGTCCTCCCGTTTGCGACACGTTCTTTATAAGCATATCGCGAAGCTCGTTGCAAAGCTCTTTCTTTTCCGCTTTGTCAAGAGTCCGAACGTCGCTCGGACCGTTAATTCTGTCAAGCAACGGCAATGTTATTTCTCCCTTCTGAAAAAGGTGATGAATTTCGCCACGAAAAATACCGTTTCGTTACTGTGCTTTATTGCAAAGCTCTTGCCAGCCGCCTTGCCCGCTATAACGAAGGTGGATATTGCCGCCGTTACGAGCAGCGGAAAGACAAACTGCATTATCTGATTTTCAAATACCGAGGCAAGTCTTACCGAAAGTGCCGTTCCCGCCGAGCCCGAGATGATGCCCGACATATCTCCGATAACGTCGTTGCATATGCTTGAAACCTTATCGGCGTTTTTGATAAGTGAGGCTCCTCTTTTCGCGCCCTTTATCTTTCTCGACGCCATGGCGTTAAAAGGTGATATATCGGCGCTTGTTACCGACACGCCGACAATATCGAAAAGAATACCTATCACGGCGATGACCGCGATAATTATTATTGAAACTACCGTGCCCGCGCCTTCAATGGCTATATTCGAAAAGAAGGAAAAAACTACCGTGAGAATAAAGACTATAATAAAAAGCTTTATAAGATAGCCTGCATTTCCCGATTTTTTCTTTCTTTCGCGGTATTCCTGACGGTCTATTTCCTTTAACCGCTTTTCCTCGTTGTTTTTGTTGCTTTTCTCTTTCATTTCTTCACCGAAAAAATTAAATAAATATGGTCCCGAATGCGTAAATTTTACGGCTTAGGTCAAGTAGGATTTCCCTACGGTCTGCCTCTCGTCGCCGATGAGGTCATTTCTGTTTGAAGACCGCAGCATTTCGTTGCCGACAATGCGACTTGATTGCCACTTAGTCCGTACTACAGCCCACATTCGGAGGAACAGCCTAGAGTTTTCACACACAAAGCAAATCGTTAACTATCCTCTTTTGCAGCCTCTATTTCATATCTCGCAAATGAGATAATCCGCAGAGCACCACTCAAGGCAGGTTACAACTGCACACAGCTTGACGCCGCATTGCAGGTTTAATCACATTCCGAAGCTTTCGCCTCAAAAATGCGCCTCTCGGATCGACGGGTCGCCCCCGTATGCCATTACGGACGCCCGGCGTTCCTTTCATCCAGCATCCACCCCAAACTGGGCGTAAGAGGCAAACACAAGACGCTTCATCGATATACCCTTTAACGGATTTTTAGCCCCGTCCTCGTTAATAACAGCTTTGACTAAGGATACTGCACCATATTTTATTCTATTTTATTTCACTATTAACAAATAATACGTAATTCCTATTGCTACACCGTAGATAAAGCCTATAATTACCTCTGTCTTGCTGTGTCCGACAAGCTCCTTTAAATGCTCGCCGAAGTTGGCTGTGCTTCCCTGATTTACCCATTCCTCCATCATGGTATTCAACACCTTCGCCTGCTTACCCGTTTCTCTGCGAACGCCCGTTGCATCGTAGAGCACTACGCACATAAAGCAAAAGGCTATTGCAAATTCAGCAGAGCTGAATCCCTCTATAAAAAGCACGAGAGTGGTAAGCGAGCAGGTAAACGCGGCGTGAGCCGACGGCATTCCGCCGGAGCCTACGAATCTTTCGAAGTCGACCTTCTTATGCTTTATAAGAGTTATCAAAAATTTAATGAGCTGCGCCGTAAACCATGCTGTGATCGAACAAATAATGTAATGATTAACCATCAGTGATCCCTTTCGAGTATTTTATCACAGAGCCAATAGAGAAATTCGTTATTGTTAAAGCGCGCTATCGAGCGCTTTGCCTCTTCAAGATAAAATGCCGCCATTTCCTTCGCTTTTTCAATTCCCACCGCTTTGAGATAGGTGTATTTGTCGTTTTCCTCGTCGCTTCCTATCGGCTTGCCGAGCTTTTGCTCATCGCCTACGACGTCGAGTATATCGTCGGTTATCTGAAACGCCAGACCGAGATTTTTGCCAAACGCCGCCGCCTCGTCAACGAGATCGTAGCGCTTTGCCGCAATACAGCCTATCGCGCAGGCTGCCGATAAGAGATCGGAGGTCTTTTTACCGTACATTTTGAGTATCGTTTCCTCTGACGGAGGCTCGACAGCCGTTTCAAACTTAAGATCAAGCTCCTGACCGCCGCACATTCCGCGATATCCCGCGCATTTTGAAAGATAGGTTATCGCTTTTACCGTTGCCTCGCTCTCGTGCGGTCTGCCGGTTGCGGTATCAGCCAACAGGGTAAACGCCTCTGTGAGAAGCGCATCGCCCGCAAGCAGCGCGGTTGCTTCGCCGAACACCGTGTGGTTGGTGGGAAGCCCTCTGCGAAGATCGTCGTCATCCATACAGGGAAGATCGTCGTGAATAAGCGAGTAGGTGTGTATAAGCTCGACTGCCATAGCGTAAGACATTACTCTGTGAGAGCAATCCAATCCGCCCGATGCTATTTTATAAAAATCAAGTGCAAGCACGGGACGTATACGCTTGCCGCCCGCAAGCAAAGAATATCTCATTGCTTCGGAAAGACGCTTGGTATCCTTATCGTCGTCCTTGATATAATCGCTTAAAAACAGCTCGATATGCTCAATATACCAGTGCATCAGCTCTTCGTTTGTAAGCTTTACCTCTTCTTTGGGTTTGGTGTTGTTTATAATCGTCATTTGATTTCCTCTTTTTCGGTAATAAGCTCTATTTTCTGCTCGGCGTCGGAAAGGAGCTTTGTAAGCTCAGCCGACAGCGAGGATCCCTCCTCGTAGAGCGCGATAGCATCGGATACCGAAACGCTTCCCGATTCGAGCTTTAAAACTATTTCCTCAAGTCTTTTCATTTTATCTTCAAAATTCATCGTTATTACCTTCCGTTTCGATTATTTCGGCGGTTGCGCATCCGCTTGCAAGCATTATTTCCGCCCTATCGCCCTTTTTGAGCATTTTCGACGAGGTTACGTTCCTTCCGTCTACCGTTACGACGGCATAGCCTCTTTTCAGCACCGCCTTGGGATCGAGCGCCGCAAGGCGAAAGGCGATAAGCTGTGCCGCGTGCTTTTTCTCTCCCAAAAGCTTTTTTACGGAATTTGTAAGCTTTTCGGTTATATAATCAAGCTCCTGCGACCTTTCGGCACAGAGCTTCAAGGTGCTTTTTTGAAGGTCCGTTTTCAGCCTCTTTAGTTTCTCTCTTCTGCTTTCGGTAAGCTTCAAGAGGGCGTTTTTCATTCGCAAGGACACAGTTTGCATTGACGCCGAAAGCATTGCCGTATCGGGTGTGGCAAGCTCTGCCGCCGCCGACGGTGTGGGAGCGCGAAGGTCTGCCGCAAGATCGCAAAGGGTGAAATCGGTTTCGTGCCCGACTGCCGAAATTACCGGTATTTCAGACGAAAAAACCGCCCTTACCGTTTGTTCCTCGTTAAACGCCCATAGGTCCTCAATAGAACCTCCGCCTCTGCCGACAATGAGCACGTCGGCTCTCTTTTCGGCGTTTGCTCTTTTTATTGCCGCCGCTATCTCGCCCGATGCGGTAATTCCCTGCACCGTTACCGGATAGACGATGACCCTTGCAAGCGGATATCTTCTTTTTAAAATATTTAATATATCCTGCACGGCGGCGCCTGTGGGTGATGTAATTATTCCCACCGTTTCGGGATATTTGGGTATCGGTTTTTTAAGAGATTCGTCAAAAAGCCCCTCTGCCGAGAGCTTTTTCTTAAGCTCCTCGAAGGCAAGCCACAATGCGCCCTCGCCGTCGGGCATAATATCCTCGATATAGAGCTGATAATTGCCGCCCTTTTCGTAAACGCCGACTCTTCCGTACGCCGTTACCTTAAGTCCGTCATAGAGCTTGAATTTGAGGCGCGAGGCGTTTCCCTTAAACATTACCGCCTTTATCACCGAGCCCTCGTCCTTAAGCGACATATAGAGGTGTCCGCTTGCATAGTGACCGGTAAAGTTCGATATCTCACCGCGCACAAACAGTCCGCCAAAGTGTGAGTCCTCTTCAAACTTTGACGCGATATATCTGTTTAACTGTGATACGGTTACGATAGGCTTACTCATTTTGTAATTCTTTTCCTTTTAAGGCTGCTAAAATTGCCGTTCCCACCGCGTTATCGCAGGAGAGTGACGGCGGTGCGAAATAAACGTTTTTATTGCTTGAAAATACCGAGCGAAGCAGCTTGCTTCCCGTTACGCCGCCCGACATTATAACGGTGCCGCAGGTCTTTTCCGAGACCGCAATCTCTATTGCCTTTGCTATTGAAAGCAAAACGTATTTTGATATATCCTCGGGGGCTGTCTTGTCCTTTTGCATTTGCGCCGCCTTGTTTTCAAGCCCCGAGAAGTTGAAATTGCCGTTTTTATAGCATTTTAAGTATTTTTCACTATTGCTCTTTAAAGAGAGCTCATCGACCTTCTTACCCGAGGGAAAGCTGAATCCGAGCATTTTACCGGTGCGGTCAAGCGCCTGACCTGCGCTGATATCGAGCGTTTCGCAAACTACGTTTACCGAAAAACCCGCTCCGTTTGAGATGACCTTCAAAAGCTCGGTGGTGCCGCCCGAGAGGTGAAATGCGAAAAACTCGCTTCCCTTTTCAAAAAGCTCGGTCTTGCCGATGCCGTATATCGCCGCCGCTATATGCCCCTCCTGATGAGAAAAGGAATAAAGCGGAGCGTTTGACGCCGATGCCGCCGCGCAAGCCGCGGAGATGCCCGCCAAAAAGCAAGGCATATAGGAGCCTTCTGCATTTCTCGGTCTTGCCGACACGCCTACTGCGCCGTAAGGTCCTTTTGATATTTTTTCAAAGAGCGACGGAAGATTTTTGGTGTGATTGAAATGCGCCTCGCTCTGACGGAGTCCGAGCCCGTCTCCCGCAGAGAGAACTATTCTTTGCTCGTCCGTTTTTCCGGTTTCGGTATCAAAAACCGCGAGGGAGGTGGTGTAGTTACTTGTATCTATTCCGAGAATACGCATATTACTCTTTGTTTCGCGAGATATTTCCGAGCACTCCGTTTATGAAGGCGGGCATATCGTCGGCATCGAATTCCTTGGCAAGCTCGATTGCCTCGTTGATAGCGATATTCTCGGGAATATCCTCGTTATAAAGCATTTCGAAAACGGCAAGACGCAATATCGAAAGGGTTATTGCCGAAAGTCTTGTGAGCTTCCAGTTTTTGAGGTATTTTTCAATAAGGATATCTATCTTAGCAATATTTTCCTCAACGCCAGTTACCGTTTTTCTGATATAATCGGTTATTACGAGGTCGCGAAGCTCTGCGGCGTTTTCAAAAAGGTCGTTTGCAGTTTCGTCCTTATGAAAATTAAGCTCGAATATGAGGTATAGCGCCTCTTTTCTCTCTTGTTTTCTGTTCATTTTACTGTCACTTCCGTTTTTTTGCATAAAATCCGATAATAATATTTTTATGCAATATATTATACAATATATATGCGAAAAAATAAAGTGTTTTATAAAAAATATTTCCCGTCTTTTGACGGGAAATATCACTTTTCTTATTTTATTTC
>JAFVQJ010000021.1 GCA_017504945.1 Clostridia bacterium | reverse complement strand
GTCAGCCGCTTTGGTAAATATTCCGCCGCCGACTCTTGCAAAGAGAGCCATAAACGATGCGCCTACGCCGAAGGTTACCATATTGTTTGCCAATTCGCTTGCGCCGAGTCCGAAGCCGAAGCGAAGGATAGTGTACCAAAGGGTCATATCGACAAGACCGAGACCTACGACTACAAGGCCCATAACGGAGCCTGCGGAAAATGCCGCGCGAAGTCCTTTATTAAGGCTGTCTTTAGCGGCGACCGCGGTTCTTGCATTGGAATAGGTTGCGATCTTCATTCCTATAAATCCGGAGAGTGCAGAGAAGCATCCGCCCGTGATGAATGCAAATGGGGTGAATTTCGACATCATTCCGACTGCCGAAAGAATTACGAAGATGACGAATACTACCGCGAATATTGCAAATACGGTGGTGTACTGTCTCTTAAGATAGGCGTTTGCGCCCTGACGGATAGCCGAAGCTATCTTTTTCTGTGCCTCTTCACCCTCGCTCATATTCTTGAGCTTGAGCGCGTTGAGCACTGCCGCACCGAGTGCGAAAAGCGCACAAAGTGCTACTGCGATTACAAAATAAAGTTCCATTTTTGACCTCCGGTTGTTGTTTTTGCTGACAATGATGGAATTGTAGTTATATTATAAGGGTTTATTCTCACATTGTCAATTGTCTAAATTGACAAACCGAAGCGGTTTAAAAGCCCCTTTTTTATCAATTTCACAAAATGTAACATTTTTTGTGAAAAGTTTCACTTTTTTTCATTTTTTAACATTTTTTATTTCATTTTGTAACATTTTTCTTTTCGGTGCTTTTTTCTCTTGAAACTGCGACTATAATATGATAAAATATTTATTTGAAAGTGAGTTGTGAAAATGGACGTTAAAGATTTTTATTACCATCTGCCCGAGGAGCTTATTGCGCAAAATCCCGCAGACAAGCGCGACTGCTCGAGACTGCTCGTTACCGACAAAAATACGGGCAGGTTTGAGGACAGGCATTTTTACGATATTATTGATTATTTGAACGAGGGCGATTGCCTCGTGCTTAACAACACCAAGGTAATTTCGGCACGTCTTTACGGCAAAAAGGCCGGAACGGGTGCCGCCTGCGAGGTGCTTTTGCTGCGTCAGAGAGGGCTTAACAAATGGGAGTGCCTCGTGCGCCCCGGAAAAAAGCTTCGCGTTGGCGCCAAAATAGAGTTTGAGGGCGTTTGCGCGGAAATTACCGACACGCTTGATGACGGAGAGCGCGAGATAACCTTCGATTACGACGGCGACTTTTATTCTCTTCTCGACAAGATAGGAAACATTCCTCTGCCGCCATACATAACGAAATCAACTGCCGACAAGAGCCGCTATCAAACCGTTTATGCAAAGACCGAGGGCTCTGCCGCCGCGCCTACTGCGGGGCTTCATTTTACCGATGAGCTTCTCGAAAAAATAAGGGCAAAGGGCGTGAAGATCGCCTTCGTTACCCTTCACATCGGCATAGGCACCTTCCGTCCCGTTAAGGTGGACAAGGTGGAGGATCACGTTATGCACAGCGAGTGGTATTCTATCTCAAAAGAGAGCGCGGAGCTTATAAATTCCGTTAAGCAAAGCGGAAAAAGAGTGGTTGCCGTTGGCACCACCTCGGTGAGAGTTTTGGAGTCTGCCTCCGACGAGAAGGGGCTTCTTAAGGAAAAAGAGGGCGACACTGCGATATTTATTTATCCGCCCTATAAATTCAAGGTTGTCGATGCGCTCATTACCAATTTTCATCTGCCCGAAAGCACCCTTATTATGCTCGTTTCGAGTCTTGCGGGAAGAGAGAATATTTTAAGGGCGTATAACCACGCCGTTGAGGAAAGATACAGATTTTTCTCATTCGGCGATGCGATGCTCATCCTATAAAGGATGAGCAAGTAAGAAGTAAGAGGTAATAGTGAAGAGGTAAGGTGTCGGCTGCGCCGACGGATTATAAAAATTTCTTTTCACATATCACGTAAGCTTCGGCGATGAGATGATTATTTTATAAAATTTACATATGTGCCGATGGTTTTCCATTCTGCCGAGATTTTATTATTGCTATGAAAAAACTTATTTTTATGGTTATGCTTTTACTGTTTTCAACGCTCACAGCTTGCTTTCACGGCTCACAGAGCTGTGACGTAATAAACGCCGCCGAGCGAGGTGTTTGTACGGAAAATTCCGGAGAAGCAAACAGTAAAGCCCTGCAGGCAGTTATAGACGAAGCCGCTCTTACGGGAAAAACGGTATACATTCCCGAAGGAGAGTATGAATTCGCCGAAAACGGCAGTCAAACTATCGGTTCTCACTGCATCAAGATGCGTTCCGGAGTTTCTGTTGTCGGCGACGGTGAAAAAACCGTTCTGAAGCCCGTCGGGCATACTCGTTACGGGCTTGATATGTTCTATTTCAACGATTACCTCGACACAGGCGCGGCAATTTATCTCGAAAATTGCAGATTTGAGAATTTTGTGATAGATGCCTCGGGCAGCTCTTCCGAGGTTTATACGTCCGCAGGCAAAGGCTTTATGTTTAATCTTTTCAAAAACTGCCACTTCAAGAAGGTTACCGTAAAAAATACGGATGCCACGGGCTTTGGGGTCGATTGCCCGATAAACTGTACCATAACGGCTTGCACCGCCATCGGATGCGGAAAAGCCGCGACTGCTGAAAGCAACGGTGCTTCGGGTTTCGGAATAGGCTTCGGTTACAGTGAAGAGGAAACTATTACCGTTTCCGATTGTAAAGCGATCGGAAATACGAAATTCGGTTTCTTTTTCGAGCACCAAGGGCGCTTTGATATCGAAAAATACTGTGCTTTGCCCGAGTTTGACTTTACCGTAAAAAATTGCTTCGCGAGCGAAAACCTTTTCGGCTTCGGCGGAATAAACGCATTTAATACGTTTTATAAGAATTGCATCTCGGAAAAATCTTACCGCTACGGATTTTATTTTGAGAATTCGTTTGAATCCGGTGCGGTACGGTGCAAAAGCAGCGGCGAGGAAAAAGCCTGCTTTGCCGTGGCTCAGAGTATTTCTGCCGACGGTATGCCGGACGAATTTTCGGGAATTTACTTTTCACAATGCGAAGGAAGCTATTCTCATACGGGGATCCTGACCTTGGGAGAATATGCAAAGCCCGTGACGGAAGGCTGCACCTTCCGCGAGATGAACGAAAAACAACGCACATAAAAACGGCGTCTTAAAAAGAAACCAACCGTGTCGGCAGGCTCGACATTTTGTAAAAGGAGAATAAAATGGAAATTATCGAGGACATTGAAAAGCGCAAGGATGCGCTCAAGAAGGAAATTGAAAATTTAAAGAAGGAAACGGCGGAGCTTGGAAAATTCGTGAGATCCTGCGAGAAAAAGAGCGGTATGGTGGGATTTTTTAACGTTTGCCAGTATATTGCGATAATTATTGCAGTTATTTGCATAATTTTCGGCATTACTTCAAATGCGTTTCTTTTTATTCCCGTAGTTCCCTTGGCGGCTGTTTTCGTCTTTTGCATGACCTCTGCCGACAAGGTGGGAAGGATACTTTCTTCAAAGGAATTTACCGAAAAAAGAGACCTTTTCGAGAGCAAAAATCTGCTTCTTAACAGAAAGCTCGATATGCTCGAAAGGCTCGAGAGAAAAAAGGATAATATATGAAGAATCAGGGATTTACACTGCTGAAAAAAGAAGGCAAGGCACGTCTCGGTGTTTTTGAGACGGTGCACGGAACGGTGCATACGCCCGCCTTCCAGAACGTTGCCACCTGCGCCGCTATAAAGGGCGGCATGGACGCGCTTGACCTTAAGAAAAGCGGCTGTCAGATAGCTCTTTCTAACACCTATCATCTTCATCTCCGTCCCGGCGACGAGACGGTGAAGAGAATGGGCGGAATAAGGAAATTTATGAATTGGAAGGGTCCCGTGCTTACCGACAGCGGCGGCTTTCAGGTCTTTTCCCTCTCCTCCCTTCGCAAAATAACCGAGGAGGGCGTGCATTTTCAGTCGCATATTGACGGAAAACGCATTTTTATGGGACCCGAGGAGAGCATGAGGATACAGTCAAATCTCGGCTCAACTATTGCGATGGCGTTTGACGAGTGCATTGAGAACCCCTCTCCGCGCGAATACGTTGCCGCCTCCTGCGACAGAACGACGAGATGGCTCATTCGCTGCAAGGCGGAGCTTGAAAGGTTAAATTCCTTAAAGGGCACCGTAAACAAGCATCAGATGCTGTTTGGAATAAATCAGGGGGGCACCTACGACGATCTTCGCATAAAGCATATGAAGGAGATAGTTGAGCTTGACCTTCCCGGATATGCGATAGGCGGTCTTGCCGTAGGCGAGAGCGCCGAGGAGATGTACCGCATCATCGACTCCGTTGAGCCCTATATGCCCGAAAACAAGCCCCGTTACCTTATGGGTGTGGGTACTCCCGTTAATATTCTTGAGGCTGTTTCGAGAGGCGTTGACCTTTTTGACTGCGTTATGCCCTCGAGAAATGCGCGACACGGTCATATCTTTACCTCGAAGGGCGTTAAAAACATAAGAAACGAGAAATACAAGGAGGACAAGAGTCCGCTTGACGAGAGCTGCGACTGCTACGCCTGCAAAAATTTCTCCGCATCTTACATAAGGCATCTGCTCGTTGCAGACGAGATGACCGGCTTTAAGCTTCTCGTTATGCACAACATTCATTTCTACAACAATCTCATGAAGGAGATAAGAGAGGCTCTTTCAGAGGGAAGATTTGAGGAATTCAAAAGAGAAAAGGTTGCAATTTTAGGAAAACGTATATAAAATTTTTATATTCTCTTTACAAGTTAGTGTTATTATAGTAAAATAATATATTGAAAGATAATTCCGTAAAAATTTTTGAAAAGGGGTTTTTACCGTGCCCGGATATAAAAGAATACTTTTAAAGGTGAGCGGAGAGGCGCTTGCCGGAAGCAAGGGAATGGGAATCGATTACGATTTCGTCCTTAAGGTCTGCGAAAGCATTAAAAAATGCGTTGAGGCGGGTGCCCAGATAGGCATCGTCGTAGGCGGAGGAAATTTCTGGAGAGGAAAGCAGCACGCCAAGATGGACCGCACACGTGCAGACCACATAGGTATGCTCGCCACCGTTATGAACTCTCTCGCTTTGCAGGACGCTCTTGAAAATCTCGGCGTTCCCACGAGAGTTCAGACCGCTATTCAGATGCAGGCAGTTGCAGAGCCCGTTATAAGAAACCGCGCAGTAAGGCATCTTGAAAAAGGAAGAGTCGTTATCTTCGGCTGCGGAACGGGTAACCCCTTCTTCTCTACCGATACCGCCGCCGCTTTAAGAGCTGCCGAGATCGAGGCGGATATAATATTTAAGGCAACGAACGCCGACGGCGTTTACGATAAGGATCCCAACAAATATCCCGATGCGGTAAAATACGACCACGTTACCTTCTCGGAGGTTTTGAGCAAGGAGCTCGGCGTTATGGATATGACCGCCGCCGCTCTCTGCAAGGATACCGATATGCCGATTTTGGTATTTAACATCAAAAATCCCGAAAATATTTACAATGCCGTTATAGGCGAAAAAATAGGAACTATTGTTAAAGGAGTTTTTTAATATGGCTAACTACGATGAAATCAAGGCAAAGATCCAGAAGACCAAGGATGCACTTACCTCTAATCTCTCTACTATAAGAGCAGGCAAGGCTTCTCCCGCCGTGCTTGACAGAATATCCATCGACTATTACGGAGCACAGACTCCCATCAACCAGATCGCCGCTATCTCTACCCCCGACGCACGCTCCCTTCTTATTACCCCGTGGGACGCTTCTGCCGTCAAGCTCGTTGAGAAGGCTATTTTGGCTTCTGATCTCGGAATAAATCCCCAGAACGACGGCAAGGCTATAAGACTTAATTTTCCCCCGCTTACCGAGGACCGTCGCCGCGAGCTTACAAAGGACGTCAAAAGATACGCCGAGGATTCCAAGGTCGCCGTACGCTCTGTCCGCAGAGATGCCATTGACAAATTCAAGGATATGAAGAAAAAGAGCGAGATCACCGAGGACGATCTTAAAAAGATCGAAAAGGATATTCAGGATATCACCGATAACGCCTGCAAGGATATTGACGCTATCGCAGCTAAAAAAGAAAAGGAGCTCATGGAGCTTTGAGTTATCTTGTTTGGCCCGAGCATATCGGTATTATTATGGACGGCAACGGCCGTTGGGCTAAATTGAGAGGGCTTCCCCGCTCTGCCGGTCATAAAGAGGGCGCAAGGGTGATGGAGGACATTATCGTCTACGCCGAAAAGGAAACCGATATTAAATTCCTTACCTTTTACGCATTTTCAACCGAAAACTGGAGCCGTCCCGCAGACGAGATCAAAAGCCTTATGCAGCTTTTTGAGCTGCATCTCGACAGGCTTATTGCCACCACCGATAAGCACGATATCGTTATTAAGTTTATCGGCGACAGGAGCCGTCTTTCCGATACGCTCGTTGAGAAAATGAAAAAATGCGAGGAAAAGAGCGGTAAGAACGAAAAGCTTACCGTTTATATCGCCATTAACTACGGCGGAAGGCAGGAGATCGCCTTTGCCGCAAGAGAGGTTGCAAAAAAGGTGCAGCACGGCGAGCTTTTAATTGACGAAATAGATGAAAAGACGCTTGAAAGAGAGATCTTTACCAAGGAGTCGCCGCACGCCGATCTTATTATAAGACCGAGCGGTGAGCAGAGGCTTTCAAACTTTCTCCTCTGGCAGAGCGCTTATTCGGAATTTTATTTTGACGGCGTGCTTTGGCCCGATTTTACAAAGGACGATCTCATTCGCGCCGTTACGGAATTTAACAAAAGGAACAGACGTTTCGGAGGTATCTGACATTGTTTGTCAAGCGGCTAATTTCCGCAATCGTTATAATTGCGGTGTTCTTATGCTTTATACTGTTTTCACATCTGCCGTGGGTGCTGAGCATCGGTGTTGCACTGCTTTCGGCCTGCGCCGTTTTCGAGGCGCTTAAGTCAACAAAATATTTTGAGGGCCGTTCTCTTATGGTCTGCGGCATTATCCTCTCGGTCGTTATGCCTTTTTTGGCACGCATCTCGATAGGTCATATGCTTGCGGCGGCTTACGTGTTTTGCCTGGTGATATTTTTCGTTAATATCATTTTCTTCAAAACCTTTAATTTTAAGCACGTTTGCGTTGTCGCCACCATTTCTACGATAATCTCCTTCTTTTTCTCGATAATAGTGCCGCTTCGCGAGATGGAACACGGTCTTTACTATCTCTTCTTGGTGTTTATAAGCGCCTGGATGACCGATTGCGGCGCCTATATCGTAGGCTCGCTGTTCGGGCGCCACAAGCTTTGTCCGTTAATAAGCCCGAAAAAGACGGTGGAGGGTGCGATAGGCGGTGTTATCTTTGCCGTTATCGGCGTGTTTATCTGCACACTTTGCTTCAGACTCATCGACGTTGCCGATTACAAATATTACGTTGTGCTTCCCATGGCGATCGGCGCCTCGGTGATTTCGCAGATGGGCGATCTTATCGCTTCGATAATAAAGCGCACCTTCAACATTAAGGACTTCGGAAACGTTATCCCCGGGCACGGCGGTGTTTTTGACAGGTTTGACAGTCTTATTTTCGTTGCGCCCTACATATTCATAATTTTTAACATCATCAGCCCGGTATAACACTCCGGGCTTTTGAATAAAATAAACCTGTAATTCCTTTTGAAAGGATGTTTCGCTTTGCGAAAGGCTTTTAAAAAAATTGCCGTTATAGGCTCTACCGGCTCGATAGGCGTTCAGTCGCTCGAGGTCGCCGCTCACAACGGCTTTGAGATCACGGCGCTTGCCGCCAAAAGCAACATTGAGCTTTTGGAAAAGCAAATAAGACAGTTTAAGCCAAAGCTCGTTGCCGTTTACGATACCGATAAGGCAAGCGAGCTTAAATTGAGGGTGGCTGACACCTCCACCAAGGTAGTATCCGGCATGGACGGCGTTATTGCCGCCGCACAGGAAAAGAGTGCCGACCTCGTTATAACCTCGCTTGTGGGCATGATAGGCATACTCCCCACCATTGCCGCTATTGAGGCGGGCAAGGATATCGGTCTTGCAAACAAGGAGACCCTCGTTTGCGCAGGCGAGATAATTATGCCGCTTGCAAAAAAGAAGGGTGTTAAGATAATTCCCGTTGACAGCGAGCATTCGGCGATATTTCAGTCGCTTATGGGCGCGGGCGAGAACAAAATAAAAAAGATAATACTCACCGCGTCGGGCGGCCCGTTTTTCGGAAAGACGAGAGAGGAGCTTAAAGGGATCACTCCCGAAAAGGCGCTTAAGCATCCCAACTGGGATATGGGCGCCAAGATAACGATAGACAGCTCGACTCTTATAAACAAGGGGCTTGAGTTTATAGAGGCTTATTGGCTGTTTGGCGTTTCGCCCTCGCAGATAGAGATAGTTATTCACAGAGAGAGCATTTTGCACTCCGCCGTTGAGTTTGAGGACGGCAGCGTTATAGGTCAGATGGGTGTTCCCGATATGAGAGTTCCCATTCAGCTTGCGGTGACCTATCCGATGAGATGCCCCTCCCCCGCAAAGTCGCTCTCCCTTACCGACTGCGGAAAGCTTACCTTCTACAAGCCCGATTACAAGACCTTTACCGGTCTTGAGGCATTTATGAACGCCATTGAGGTGGGCGGCACCATGCCTACGGCGCTAAACGCCGCAAACGAGGAGGCTGTAAGTCTTTTCCTTAACAGAAAAATAGGATATAACGATATTTCCGATATCGTTTGCGATACGCTTGTCAGCCACAGGGCTGAAAAAATAACGTCGGCAGAGCAGATACTTGCCGTTGAAAAGCAGGTTAAAAGCGACGTTTTTTGCAAATACTGCAAATAACTTTAAGGAGTAGGTTATCATAGGCTTTTTATATACCCTTTTACTTATAATGTTTCTCACCGTTATTCACGAATTCGGTCATTTTATAGCCGCGAAGGCTTTTAAAATAAAGGTTACCGAGTTTGCTATCGGTATGGGTCCGCTGATATTCAAAAAGCAGGGCAAGGAAACTCTTTATTCGCTCCGTCTTTTTCCCATCGGCGGCTTTTGCAAGATGGAGGGCGAGGAGGAGTATTCCGAAAGTCCCCGTTCCTTTTCCGCCGCGAAGGTGTGGAAAAGATTTATAGTTGTGGTTTCGGGCGCCGCGATGAATTTGCTGCTCGGCTTTATTGCCGTAGTGGTTACCGTGAGCTGCTTTTACAACCTCGTGCCCACCACTATGGTTGCAAAATTCAATACCCTCAATATCCCCGGCTATGAGCAGGAGGTCCCGCCCGTTTCAAACGCCGAGGGCGGTCTTATGCAGTATGACAGAATAATTAAGATAAACGGCGAGGCTGTTACAATTCGCTCCGATATAAACTACATTCTGGGTCTTTGTCAGGATGAGACGGTGGATATTACCGTTTTGCGCGATATGAATCCCGATGAGGACGTGACGGAGCTTAAGGAGATAGTTCTTGAAGACGTTAAGTTCCATCAGATAGAGCAAAACGGTTCTAAAGGGCTTATTGCCGATTTCAGCGTTTACGGCGTTGAAAAAACGGTCGGTAACGTGCTTGATTACTCCTTTAAGGAGACTGTAGGCTCGGTAAAGATGGTATACCGTACTCTTGCGGGGCTTATTACCGGAAAGATCCCCGTTTCGAATATGTCGAGCATCGTGGGTGTCGGCGGTGCCATAAACGACTCGGTATCGCAGGCAGAAAGCGTTTCAGACGTTGTCTTTATGCTTCTTTCATATCTTTATCTCATCTCGATAAATCTCGGAGTTATGAATCTGCTTCCCTTCCCCGCGCTTGACGGCGGTCACGTTGTATTTTTGATATACGAGGCGATATTTAAAAAGCCCGTTCCCGAAAAGCTATATACGATCTTGAACGCGGCAGGATTTATTTTGCTGTTTGCATTTATGATCTTTATAGTGCTTAAGGACGTTTTCTATCTATTCGTTTAAGGGTCTGATTTTATGGCAAGCTTAAAAAAGATAAGAGTCGGAAATATTTTTATCGGCGGCGGCGAGAGGATCGCCGTTCAGTCGATGCTCAATACCAAAACTGCCGACGTTAAAGCGTCGGTAATGCAGATATGCCGCCTGAAAGAGCTTGGCTGTGATATCGTTAGAGCCGCCGTTCCCGATTTGGAGGCAGCAGAGGCAATAAGGGAGATAAAACGGCTCGTTGACGTTCCCTTCGTTGCCGATATTCACTTTGATTACCGTCTTGCTCTCGCCGCTATCGAGGCGGGCGCGGACAAGATAAGGATAAACCCCGGAAATATGCCAAAGGACAAGGTCGCGCTTATTGCCGCAAAATGCAAGGAAAGAGAAATTCCGATAAGAGTTGGCGTTAACGGCGGCTCGCTCTCAAGAGAGCTACATAAAAAATACGGCGGCGTTACAGCAGAGGCGATGGTCGAAAGCGCATTTGAAAATATTAAGATACTCAACGATTGCGATTTTGACGACATTTGCATTTCGCTTAAGGCCTCGAGTGTGCCGATAAACGTCGCGGCTTACAGGCTGATGGCAAAGCGCTCGCCTTATCCGCTTCATCTCGGAGTTACCGAGGCGGGCACCGAGAGGCAGGGCATTATAAAGTCGGCAGTGGGAATAGGCTCGCTTTTACTCGACGGTATCGGCGATACCTTGAGAGTTTCTCTTACGGCAGAGCCCGAAAAGGAGGTTCCCGCGGCTTACGGAATTCTTTCGGCGGCGGGAATTCACAAGGGAATAGAGATAGTTTCCTGTCCCACCTGCGGAAGAACGAGGATAGACCTTATTTCCATTGCGAAAGAGGTCGAGGAACGTCTTACCGGAATAGATAAGCCGCTTAAGGTTGCGGTCATGGGCTGCGCGGTGAACGGTCCGGGTGAGGCAAGGGACGCCGATATCGGAATTGCCGGCGGCGACGGCGACGCGCTCTTATTTAAGAAGGGCGAAATCGTAAGGAAGGTAAAAGAGGACGAGATAATTTCCGCTTTGCTTTCGGAAATAGAAAAAATGTAGGTTTGTTTAATGCAGAGTCAAAGAAGCTTAAAGGAAATCTTTAAAGAATACGTGGAACAGGGCGGCGCCGCCGATATTTTCGACGCCGCTTTAAGTCATCATATCGTCCTTAAGAAGGATACGAGGGCGCTTACCGTTACCGCAGAGCTTGAGCGCTATATTTCGGCAAAAAATATTGCAAAGCTCTCGCACGGGCTGGTGGATTTTTATCACTTCAATTCGGTAAATATCCTTCCGCGTTACAGTGAGAGTGAGCTTACTCCCGAAAATATCACCGATTCTCTCATGCTTATGGAAAACCGCGCGGTGTTCGGCTGTCTTGCTGATGCGGAGATATCTCTTGCGGATAATACCGTCGTTTTTAAATCGCATCACAGTCTTGCCGCAATAAATTGCGACGATATTGCGGGATTTTTATCGTTTACCTTCGGCGGAAGGCTCAAGGTCGAGTTTGAGTGCGACTGCAACACCGATATTAAAGCCGAAATCGAAAAGGAGCTTTCTGAATATAAGATCTCGGCAAAGGAGCTTGAGGTGCTTCCCTCTCTTAAGACCGAGAAAAAGCCGCAAAAAAGCGGCTATAACCGTTTTCGAGAGAAAAAGACGGTTACCGAGGCTACCGTTTACGGATATAATACACAGATGCTTCCCACTCCCATAAAGGAGCTTGACTTCGAGGCGACCAACATCTGCTTCGAGGGCACTGTCTTTGGCTATAACAAGGACGAAAACCGCGTTACCAAGGACGGCAGACGCATGATAATACTCTTTAACGTTACCGATTACACCGGCTCGCTTAAGGTTAAGATATTCGATTACGCGGATAAGCTTGAGGAGGTTCCCTTAAGGCTTAAAAACGGAATGCACGTTAAGGTGATGGGCTCGCTTGAGTACGATCAGTTCAAGCGTATGAATCTTATCAAGCCGCTTTGCATTGAGGAGACAGAGCCTCCCAAAAAGACGGATAACGCCACCGATAAGAGAATTGAGCTTCACTGCCACACCAATATGTCGTCGATGGACGCCATTGCCTCGGCAGAGGAGCTTGTCAAGCGCGCCCTTGACTACGGTCATAAGGCTATTGCCATTACCGACCACGGCGTAGTGCAGAGCTTCCCCGATGCCATGAAGGCGGCAAAGGGCAAGGATATAAAGATAATATACGGTATGGAGGGCTATCTCGTTGAGGATAATTTCAAGGAGCTTCGCGAGAAAAAGCAAAAGGTTTCATACAGTCATATAATCTTCCTCGTTAAAAACGCGGCAGGTCTTAAAAACCTTTATAAGATGGTAAGCGAAAGCTGCGTTGACAATCTTTACAAGGCACGTCCGATGGTTACAAGGAGCATGGTGGAGAAATACCGAGAGGGTATTATTATAGGCAGCGCCTGCTCGGAGGGCGAACTTTATAAAATGATATTGGACGGCAAAACCGACGAGGAGATAATCGAGGCTATTAAAATGTACGATTATCTTGAGGTCCAACCGATAAAGAACGACTACTATCTTATAAGGGGCGACCGTCAGAAGCTTTCGGGCGAAGATGCGCTTCGCGATATCGTAAGGCGCATTATACGCATTGCAAAAAATACCGGAAGGCTTTTCGTTGCCACGGGCGACGTCCACTTCTTAAACGAGCGCGACGAGATATTCAGACGCGTTATTATGGGCGGGCTTGGATTTTCCGATGCCGACTCGCAGCCTCCCCTTTACTACCGTACCACCGACGAGATGCTTGCGGAATTTGATTATCTTGATAAGGACGACGCCTACGATGCGGTTATCGGTAATCCCGCAAAAATTGCCGAGATGATAGAGGTTATTAAGCCCATTTCAGATGAGTTCTGTCCTCCCGTTATTGAAAACTCGGAGGAGCAGCTTAAAGAGCTTACATATAATAAGGCTTACGAGATATACGGAGATCCCCTGCCCGATATCGTTAAGGCACGAATCGAAAAGGAGCTTAACTCCATTTGCAGCAACGGCTTCTCGGTTATGTATATGATAGCGCAGAAACTCGTTTACAAGTCGCTTTCCGACGGCTATCTCGTTGGCTCGCGAGGCTCGGTAGGCTCTTCATTCGTCGCATATCTTTCGGGTATTACCGAGGTAAACTCCTTAAAGGCGCATTACGTTTGCCCCAAATGCAAATATTCCGATTTCGAGCCCAAGACCGCCTGCGGCGTGGGTGTGGATATGCCGGAGGCAGACTGTCCCGTTTGCGGCGAGAGAATGAAGAAGGACGGCTGGGATATTCCCTTTGAGACCTTTTTAGGCTTTGACGGCGACAAGACGCCCGATATAGACCTTAACTTCTCGGGTGAATATCAGCCCGTTGCTCACAAGTTCGTTGAGGAGCTTTTCGGCGAGGGTCACGTTTTCAGGGCGGGCACCATAGGCTCGCTTGCCGACAAGACCGCCTTCGGCTTTGCAAAAAAATATTTCGAGGAAAGAAATATGAACGTTTCGACCGTTGAGGTGGAGCGAGTTGCAAGCGGCTGTCTTGGAGTAAAGCGCACGACGGGTCAGCATCCCGGCGGAGTTATAGTTGTGCCGCGCGACAGGGAGATCACCGATTTCTGCCCAATTCAGCACCCCGCAGACGATGCGGATAATCCTATTCTCACCACACACTTTGACTATCATAAGATAGACCAGAACCTTTTGAAGCTTGATATCCTCGGTCACGACGATCCGACGATGATAAGAATGCTTGAGGATATTACAGGTATTGACGCCACGAAGATCCCCATCTACGACGAGGGCGTTTTGAGTCTGTTTACCTCTAACAAGGCGCTTAAATACGTTAAGGAGCTTCCCGAAAGCGTTACCGATAAGACGGGCGCGCTTTTGATACCCGAATTCGGAACGGAATTCGTAAGAGGTATGCTTGCCGACACCAAGCCCACCACAATTGAGGAGCTTATTCGTATTTCGGGTCTTTCCCACGGCACCGACGTTTGGCTCGGAAACGCGAAGGACCTTATCACCTCGGGAACCGCTACCCTTAAGGAAGCGGTCTGCACCCGTGACGATATTATGATATACCTTATTTCGAAGGGTCTTCCTCCGAAAAGCTCCTTCGTTATTATGGAGGCTGTACGTAAGGGCAAGGGGCTTAAGCCCGAATGGGAGGAGCTGATGAGGGAGCACAGCGTTCCCGAGTGGTATATAGACTCCTGTAAAAAGATAAAATATATGTTCCCCAAGGCTCACGCCGTTGCCTACGTTACTATGGCGCTCCGTATTGCCTACTTCAAGGTGTATTATCCCTTACAGTTCTACGCTACCTATTTTTCCGTTCGCGGCGACTATTTTGACAGCGCGATAATGGCAAAGGGCGAGGATACCGTTTTGGCAAAGATCGCCGAGATAAAGGCCAATCCCGAGGCGAGCGCAAAGGACAAGGACTCGATCACCGTTATGGACGCCGCCGTTGAGATGTACCGTCGCGGCTTTGATTTCGCACCGATAGACCTTTACGAGTCGGATGCGACGAAATTCAAGGTAATTGACGATAAAAGACTTTTGCCTCCCCTTTCGAGTCTTGCGGGCGTTGGTGAAAACGCAGCCGTTCAGATTGCGAAGGAAAGAGCAAACGGCGAATTTACCACCATTGAAAGCTTCAGAGTCCGCACCGGCGTTAACAAGACGGTTACAGAAGCCCTCATCAACGAGGGCGTTTTCAAGGATACCCCCGAAAGCTCACAGCTTTCATTTTTCTGAAATTTTAAATAAAACGGTTGACAAATTCGTTTTATTGTGTTATCATTTTACTACGCTAAAGCGATAAATTGCAAAGGACGTGTTTCCGATGTCAAAGGTTTTCGGAATTCCATCAAATACGGGTGATCTGCTTTTCTGTGAATGCGAGAGCCGCAGAGAGCTTGAGCGCCGTATTCTTAAGCTTTTTTCCGAATACGGATACAATGAGATAATTACTCCCACTCTGGAGTATTACGAGCTTTTTATTAAGAACAAGTCGTTTAACGACGACGAGATGTTTAAGCTGACCGATTCGAAAAACCGTTTGGTCGTTTTAAGGCCCGATTCGACCGTGCCCGTTGGCAGAATTATTTCGACCAAGCTTAAGGGCGCCGCTTTCCCCTTAAGGCTTTGCTACGACCAGAACGTATTTCGTGCAAACAGTCTTTTCAGCTTGAAGCGCGACGAGATAACCGAGTGCGGCATAGAGCTTGTGGGTATCGGCGGCATAAGAGCCGACGTTGAAGCTCTTACTCTTGCCGTTAAAGCCATTAAAAAGGCGGTAAGGGGCGGATTTAAGCTTGAGATAGGTACCGCAAACTATTTTGACGCGCTTGCCGACGAGCTTTTGCTTTCAGAATCGGAAAAAGATAAGATAAGAGGAATTATTGCCGACAAAAACTTTGCTCTTTTGGACACCGAGCTTGAAAAATACGGCGAAAAGGCAAGGGAGCTTCGCGAAATGCCAAAGCGATTCGGCGATATCTCGGTTATAGACGGGGCGATAAAGAGCGCTCCCAACGAAAAGGCAAAGGACGCGCTTTTGTATCTCTCGGTGGTTTGCAAAAAGCTTGCCGAGCTCGGCTACGGCGACGTTATTATGGTGGACCTCGGTCTTGTTAACAAAATAGATTACTACACCGGCATAGTTTTCAGAGGATATATCGAGTCGCAGGGAGAGGCGGTGCTTTCGGGCGGAAGATACGATTCTCTCTTTGAGGAGGAGGGCGTTTTCCTTCCCGCAGTGGGATTTTCCATGAATATCGACGCCGTAAACAGCGTTATCTGCAAGGCGCCCGCAGTTAAGGTGCCCGACGCCGTTATCTTTTACGCCGACGGCTTTGAAAAGGACGCCTTCGAGCTGTTTGCCTCTCTTAAGTCGGAAAAGATATCGGCGGAGCTTTCGGTGTTTGACAGTCTTGCAAGCACCGCAGCCTACTGCAAAAAAATAAAGGCAAAAACGCTCTATTCGGTTACCGAGAGCGGAGTTAAGGAGGAGTCGTTTTGAGCTTGAGGATCGCTCTTACAAAGGGAAGGCTTGAAAAAAATACCGTTGAGCTCTTTAAGCGCTGCGGCTTTGACGTGAACGAGCTTGAAAACAAGGGCAGAAAGCTCTTTATTCCCGTTCCCAATTTTGATCTCGAGGTAGTGCTTGCCAAGTCGCCCGACGTTATTACATACGTTGAGCGCGGCGTTTGCGATATGGGTATCGTTGGCAAGGACACCATTATGGAGCACGGCAAGCAGCTTTACGAGATAATGGATCTCGGATTCGGAAAATGCCGCTTTGCGCTTATTGCGAAAAACGCCGAGGCTGTTTGCGGAGGCTATAAAAAGAAGATAATCGCAACGAAATATCCCAAGGTTGCAAAGGATTATTTCGATTCGAAAAACATTGATATTGAAATTATCAAGATAGACGGCTCGGTTGAGCTTGCTCCGCTTTTGGGGCTTTCCGACGGTATCGTGGATATCGTTGAGACGGGTACTACCATTAAGGAAAACGGGCTTAGTATTATTGAAGAGATAGCACCCTCATCGGCACGTCTTATCGTTAACGTTGCAAGTATGAAGATGAAGAAGGATAAAATCGACGCCTTCCTTGCGGCTATCAAGGAGAATCTGTAATGGATATTATTTTTAAAGGCGACGCCGTTTTTGAGAAGATCGCGCTTCTTAAAAAGAGGAGCGACGGCGTAAACAGGGACGTTACCGGGACCGTTTCGGAAATTATTTCAGACGTCGCAAAGGACGGCGACGCCGCTGTTAAAAAATATACCGAAAAATTTGACAAAAAGGCACCCGCACAGCTTGAGGTGCCCGTTTCTCTTGCAAGAGAGGCGGCAAAAAAAGCCGATCCGTTTTTCTTAAAGTCGCTTGAAGAGGCAGCGGAAAATATAAGAGAATTTCACGCGCGTCAGCTCCCCAAGGGCTACACCGTTTCAAAGGACGGTGCGGTTACCGGTCAGAAGATAAGAGGGCTTAAGAGAGTGGGACTTTACGTTCCCGGCGGAACGGCGGCTTATCCCTCGACCGTTCTTATGAATGCAATTCCCGCAAAGGTGGCGGGTGTTTCGGAGCTTATTATGGTGACGCCGCCATCAAAGGACGGCAATATAAATCCCGATATTCTCACCGCCGCTTACGTTGCCGGTGTTGACAGAATTTTTGCAATAGGCGGCGCTCAAGCCGTTGCCGCGCTTGCATACGGCACCGAGTCGGTGCCGAAGGTGGACAAGATAGTGGGTCCCGGAAACATCTTCGTTGCCACTGCAAAGAGAGAGGTCTACGGCAAAGTAGATATAGATATGATAGCGGGTCCCTCCGAGATACTTATCGTTGCGGACAAAAGCGCAAATCCCAAATTCGTTGCCGCGGATATGCTCTCGCAGGCAGAGCACGACAGGCTTGCCTCGGCAATTTTAGTTACCGATTCGGAGTCGCTTGCCGTCTGCGTATCGGCAGAGCTTGAGAGGCAGCTTTCTTATCTTGAGAGAAGCGAATTTGCTCGCGAGGCTCTTTCAAGCAGCGGCGCGATATTCGTTTTGAGCGATATTGAAAAATGCATTGAGGTCGCAAACGATTTTGCGCCCGAGCATCTTGAGCTTGCTCTTTGCGATGCACAGTCTTATCTTGACAGAATTGAAAATGCAGGCTCCGTTTTCGTGGGTGAATTTTCGCCCGAGCCCTTGGGAGATTATTTTGCGGGTCCCAATCACGTGCTTCCCACCTCGGGAACAGCCCGCTTCTTCTCTCCCCTTTCAACCGACGATTTCCTTAAGAAAACGCAGTTTATTCACTACACGAGAGAGGCTCTTTTAAAGGTGAAGGACAACATTACCGCCATTGCCGCAAAGGAAGGGCTTACCGCTCACGCAAATTCCATTACCGTAAGATTTGAGGACGAAAATGTTTAAGCTTTCAAAAAAGTCCGAGAGCTTTACTCCCTATGAGCCGCTTTCGGGAAATTTTAAAATAAGACTCGATGCAAACGAGAGCTTTATAGTGCCTTCAAAAAGGCTTGAGGGCAAAATTTTAAGGGCAGTTAAAGAGGTTTCTTTAAACAGATATCCCGATCCGATGGCGACGGAGCTTTGCCGCTCCTTTGCCGCCGCCTACGGCGTTGACGAAGGTGAGGTAGCGGCTTCAAACGGCTCTGACGAGATGATATCGGTGCTTTACAACGCCTTTATGGACGAGGGCGACAAAATTATGGTTACCGAGCCCGATTTTTCGATGTACCGCTTTTACGCCTCGCTTGGCGGATTTGAGGTGATCTCTCTTAAAAAGAAGGAGCTTAAGCCCTCGGTAAAGGCTATTATAAAAATGATAACCGAGGAAAAGCCGCGAATCTTTATTTTTTCAAATCCCTGCAATCCCACCGGCTACGGCATTAAGCGCGACGACGTTTTGAAAATAGCACGAGCCGCAGGAAAGGCAGGTACTCTCGTCGTTGCCGACGAGGCTTATATGGAGTTTTGGAATCAGTCGGTCATTCCTTACATAAACGACTTTGACAATCTGCTCGTTATGAAGACCTGCTCGAAGGCTTTGGGCTCCGCCTCTCTTCGCGTGGGCTTTTCGGTGGCTCCAAAGCGTCTTACCGACGTTATAAAGACGGTAAAGCCCCCTTATAACGTAAATTCATTTTCGCAGGTCGCCGCAAAGGTCATACTTGACGAGAAGGATTACGTGAAAAGAGTTTCAAGGCAGATAGTTTTAAGAAAAAAAGAGCTTTACCGCGGTCTTAAGGCGCTTGAGCGCGAGGATTTTAAGGTTCTTCCCTCCTCCTCGAATTTCGTGGTCGTCTTAAGTGATAGGGCAAACGATATTTTCAAGGCGCTTATTGAAAGAGGCATTGCAATAAGGTGCTTTAACGGATTTTTGAGGATAACCGCAGGAAGCAAGAGTGAAAACGCCGAGGTGATTTCGGCGATAGCAGATATTTTAAGCTGACCGAAAGGATTGTTTTAAATGGATTTTAACAGAAAGACCAAGGAAACCGATATTTCGCTCTCTCTTGAGCTTTACGGAAGCGGCAACGCCTCGGTGGAAACAGGAGTTGGCTTTTTCGACCACATGATAACGCTTCTTGCCGTTCACGCCGGCTTTGATATTGAGCTTAAAACGGTGGGTGACCTTCACGTTGATATGCATCACACCGTTGAGGATACGGGTATTGTGCTCGGCTCTGCTATCTCAAAGCTGCTTGGCGACAAAAAGGGCATTAACCGCTACGGAAGCTTTTTCGTTCCCATGGACGAGGCGCTCGGCTTTTGCTCGCTTGATTTTTCGGGCAGACCTTATTTGGTGCTTGACTGTCCTTTAAAGGCGGAAAAGGTGGGCGACTTCGATTCGCAGATGCTCGTTGAATTTTTGAGAGCCTTTTCGCAAAACGCAGGTCTTACCCTCCACCTTAAGCTTCTCTACGGTGATAACGATCACCACAAGGTAGAGGCGCTCTTTAAGGCGCTTGGACACGCGATTAAGGAAGCCGTTTCAAAATCGGGCACCGACACGGTGCTCTCTTCAAAAGGAAGCTTGGAATGATTGCAGTTATTGATTACGACGCCGGAAATATCCAAAGCGTTATAAAGGCCGTTAAATATCTCGGAGCAAATGTAATTCTCACCGACAAGGAAGATGAGATATTGGCGGCAGACAAAATTATTTTGCCCGGGGTGGGAGCTTTTCCCGCCGCTATGGCGTCGCTTAAAGAAAAGGGGCTCGTGTCCGTTATAAAAAGAGCGGCAAAGGAAAAACCGTTTTTGGGAATATGTCTCGGCATGCAGATACTCTTTGACAGAGGCTTTGAGTTTGAGGAGACCGAGGGTCTTTCGCTTATTCCCGGCGAGGTGCGTCCTATTGACGCAAAGGGACTTAAAATTCCGCACATGGGCTGGAACAGTCTTGAAATAAGAAAGGACTGCGCCGTGACCGAGAGGATAAAAAGCGGCGATTTCGTCTATTTCGTTCACTCATTTGCCGCAAAGACCGACGCGAAATACATTGCCTCGGTTACCGATTACGGCGGCGAGATAGTTGCTTCCGTTTGCAACGGAAACGTTTTCGGAACTCAGTTTCATCCCGAAAAAAGCGGTGAGACGGGTCTTGACATTTTAAGAGGCTTTCTCGGCAAGGAGGCGACGTTATGATAATTCTTCCCGCAATAGATATCAAGGGCGGTGAGTGCGTCAGGCTTTACAAGGGCGACTATTCTACCGCCGCGCGCGTTGCCGATAACGCCGTGGAGACGGCAAAGAGCTTTGAGGCGGCGGGTGCGGGTTACATTCACACCGTCGATCTCGACGGCGCTCTTGACGGCGTTAAGATAAACAGCGGCATTATTATTGAAATAGCACGCGCAGTTTCTCTTCCCGTTGAGGTGGGCGGCGGCATACGCACTCTTTCCGACATTGAATTTTACGTTGAAAACGGTATTTCGAGAGTAATTTTGGGCTCTGCCGCAGTTAAGGATTTTTCACTCGTTACCGAAGGCGTAAGGCTTTGGGGCGATAAGATCGCCGTAGGCATCGATGCGCTTGACAGAACGGTGAGAACTGTCGGTTGGACCGAGGACTCAAGGCTCGATTACATTGAGTTTGCAAAAAGATGCGAGTCGGCAGGCGTTAAAAATATTATTTTTACCGATATTTCAAAGGACGGAACCCTTTGCGGTCCCAATTTGGAGCAGCTTTTTGAGTTAAAGTGCGCCGTTTCATGCGATATTACCGCGAGCGGCGGCATCAAGTCGATAGACGATATACGCGCGCTTGCCGATATGAAGCTTTACGGCGCTATTTGCGGAAAGTCGGTCTATTCGGGCACGCTTGACCTCAAGGAAGCCGTGGCGCTGGCAAGGGAGGCAAAATAATGGTTGCAAAGAGAATTATTCCCTGTCTTGACGTTAAGGGCGGAAGAGTGGTCAAGGGCGTTAATTTCGTGGGCTTGAAGGACGTGGGCGACCCCGTTGAGATCGCAAAGCAATACGAGCTTCAGGGCGCCGACGAGCTTTGCTTTCTCGACATAACCGCTTCGCACGAGGGCAGAGAAACCATGCGCGAGGTGGTAGAGCGCTGTGCAGACGTCGTTTTTATGCCGCTTACCGTAGGCGGAGGGCTTAAGAGCGTTGCGGAGATAAAGGCTGTGCTTCGCGCGGGGGCAGACAAGGTTTCTTTAAACTCCAGCGCGGTGAAAAACGAAGATCTTATATCGGCAGGTGCCGACATCTTCGGAAAGCAGTGTATGGTGGTTGCCATCGATGCGAAAAGAGTTGACGGGCATTTCGAGGTATTTATTAACGGCGGACGTATTCCCACCGGTCTTGACGCTATTGAGTGGGCGGTAAGAGCCCAAAAGCTCGGCGCCGGTGAGCTGCTCGTTACCTCGATGGACACCGACGGCGTTAAAAACGGCTACGATATTGAGCTGCTTGACGCCATTTGCCGCGAGGTGAACATTCCCGTTATCGCTTCGGGCGGTGCGGGTAAGCTCGAGCATTTTTCGGAGGTCTTTAAAAAAACGGGCGCGGACGCCGCGCTTGCCGCTTCACTTTTTCATTACGGCGAGCTTAAGGTGCGCGACGTTAAGGAGCATCTTTACAAGGAGGGTATTTCGGTAAGAAGATGATCTTTACCGCTTTATTATGGATATAGATAAGCTTTTTAAAAAATCGGAGCTAATTCCCGCGGTAGTGCAGGATAATGAAAACGGCGAGGTGCTGATGCTCGCTTATATGAACAAGGAGTCGCTTACCAAAACTCTTGAGTGCGGCGATACCGTATTTTTCTCAAGGAGTCGCAATGAGCTTTGGCACAAGGGAGAGACGAGCGGTCATTTTCAGAAGGTGGTCTCCATCTATTCCGACTGCGACGACGATACTCTGCTTATAAAGGTAATTCAAACGGGCGCTGCCTGCCACACCGGAAGCAGAAGCTGCTTTTTCAACAAGATAACCGACAAGGAGGATAAATAAAATGTCTGAGCTTAACGAGCTTTACGAGGTAGTTATGAGCCGAAAGGAAAATTTTGAGGAAGGCTCTTACACCTGCTATCTTTTTGACAAGGGTCTTGACAAAATTCTTAAAAAGGTCGGCGAGGAGTCGGCTGAAACGATAATTGCCGCCAAAAACGGCGACAAGGAAGAGATAGTTAACGAGACCTCCGACCTGCTTTACCATCTTACCGTTATGCTTGCCCAGTGCGGTGTTCCCTACTCCGACGTTGAGGCCGAGCTTAAAAGGAGAAGCGCAAAGATAGGCAACCTCAAAAAGATGAGAGTTACCGATAAAAATACTTGAGTTTTTAAAATTTGACCCCCGTCCGAAAAGGACGGGGTTTTTGGTTTATTTTAACAAGTTTGATTTATTCTTCGTCGGGTGGGAGATTTTTTAAAAAGAGGAGCATCATCGGGAGGGAGACGAGAGAGGTGAGCGTGTAGGCTATTGGCTGCGATATTTCTATTCCTCTTACTCCGAGGAAATGCGAAAGCACGGTGCAGGTGGGGATAAATATAAGTCCGCTCTGGAGGCAGGAGAGAAGCAGTGCCGGTCCGCTTTTTCCGATGCTTTGGAAAAGCATCGTCGCAACTACGGAGGTGGCAAAAAAGATAAGTGCGATACAGTAGAAGCGAAGGGCTTCGCCGCCTATTTCTATTACCTGCGCTTCCTTTCTGAAAAGCGATATTATCTGCGGTGCAAAGATAAAGCAAATAACGGCAAGGCTTCCCAAAAGGACGGTGCCGAATGCCCACGTAAAGAGAGTTCCTTTTTTGACGCGCGAATATTTCTTTGCGCCGTAGTTAAACGCCGAGACGGGCTGAAAGCCCTGACCTATGCCGAGTCCCGCACTGAAAATGAAATGCGACGTTCTCGCAACGTAACCCATTGCGGCAATGGCGGCGTCGCCAAACGGCTTCGCGGCGGCGTTGAGTACCATTGTGGACACGCTGTTAAGTCCCTGCCTTGCAAGGCTCGGAAGTCCCGTTACTACGATGTTTACAAGAGTTTTGAATTCTCTTGAGATATATTTGAAGGATATTTTGCTCTGCGTTTTATTCCTTAAAAACATTGAGAAAAGTATTGCAAAGGAGATATACTGCGAGATGGCGGTGGCAAGTCCCGCACCGAAGATATCAAGCCCGAGGGCGAAGATAAAGAGAGGGTCGAGGGCGATATTTAAAATACCGCCGAAGGTGAGTCCTATCATTGCAAGGGCGGCTCTGCCCTCATAGCGCAAAATATTGTTGAGCACGCAGCTTGCAGTCATCGCGGGAGCGGCAAGGAAGATGCAGATGCCGTAGTCCATCGCGTGAGGGAGTATGGTTTCGGTGCTTCCGAGAAGCAGCATAAGCGGCTTTAAAAAGGTAATGCCGAGCACCGTTATTGCGATGCCGACGAAAATACTTGCGAAAAATCCCGTTGAGGCGTATTCGCTTGCCTTTTTTGTGTCCTTCGCGCCGAGGAGGCGGCTTATAAAGCTGCCCGCGCCGTGTCCGAACATAAAGCCAAACGCCTGAATTATTGACATTATTCCGAAAACGATACCCGTTGCGCCGCCTGCGCCGAGCGATATCTGGCTTGCAAAATAAGAGTCTGCCATATTGTAGATATTGGTGATGAGCATAGTGACGGTGGTGGGAAAGCCCAAGGTGAGTATCAGCCTTGATATCGGAGTTTCCGTCATTTTTATATATTGCGCCCTTTCGGCGTCTATAAGATTTTCTGCTGTTTTCATTTTTGATTCTTCTTTTTACGCGTTTTTATATATTATATCACTTATATTGCCTTTTTTCAACGGATTTGGCGGCGTCGGGGCTGTATTTTTTGCAGAAAAATTTTTTTATTTTTTTATAAAAAGCTATTGACAACGAAAAAAAACGGGAGTATAATTATTAAAAAATTTGAATATCACAAAAAACGACTGCGACGAAGACGGTCGGATAGTGAAGCCTTAAGAGAGTTGGCGGTTGCTGCGAGCCAACGGTGAAGCTTTCCAATGACCTATCACTTCCGAGTCGAAGGACCGAAAGGCGAAAGCCAAGTAGACTCCTTCCGTAATGCTGCGTAAAGGCAAAGGGCTTGTTTGAGCCCGGAAAGTGGCGAAAATTTTTTCGCAATTTGAGTGGTACCGCGGGTTAGTAACTCGTCTCAAAGAAATTTGAGACGGGTTTTTTGTTTTATTCAAAGCCGTACGCCAAAATGGCGACGGAGCAGAAAGGAGAAAAACAAAATGGATTACAACTTGAAAGAAGTAGCAGGCAGAATCAAGGATCTGCGCGAGGCAAAGGGATACAGCCAAGAGGAGCTTGCAAAGCTCACGGGTGTATCGGTTGAGGATTACAAGCTCTTGGAAAAGGGCGAGACCGATTTCAGCTTCACCTTCATTTACAAATGCGCCAAGGCCTGCGACGTTGAGGTAGTTGACCTGCTCGACGGCACCAGCACTACTCTCACCTCGTTTGAGATAGCAAGAAAGGGCGAGGGTCTTAAGATAGTTAAGAAAAAGGGCTTCGTTTACAACAACCTTGCCGCAAAATTCAAGGGCAAGCTCGCAGAGCCCTTCTTCGTAAAATTCCCCTATCTCGCAGAGGAGCAAAACGCTCCCATTGCCTTGAGCTCACATAACGGTCAGGAGTTCGACGTTATCGTAAAGGGCTCGCTCAAGGTGCAGATAGGCAATCACGTTGACGTTTTAAACGAAGGCGATTCGATATTCTACAACAGCCTTATCCCCCACGGCATGATCGCCGTGAGCGAGGGCGGCTGTGAATTTACCGCCGTCGTTTTGAATCCGCAGGACGGCGAGGTAAGCGCGGAATATCCCGAGGCTCCCTTCATTGCGGCAAAGACCGCGGTTTCCGCCAAGGAAAATACCGAAAAAACGGTTGCCGACGATTTTATCGAATCATCATACGACGAAAACGGCGTTTTCAACGGCATTACCTTCAAAAACGACGATAAATTCAATTTCGCCTTTGACTGCGTTGACGCCATTGCAAAGAAAAATCCCGATAAGCTCGCGATGATGTGGGTCGCGAACGACAAGACCGAGAGAAGATTTACCTTCTCCGATATGAAAAAATATTCCGCAAAGACGGCAAACTATTTCGAATCGCTCGGCATTAAAAAGGGCGATACCGTAATGCTCGTTTTGAAGCGCCACTATCAGTTCTGGTTCTGCATGCTTGCGCTTCACAAGATAGGCGCTATTGCAATACCCGCAACAAATCAGCTCGTTGAGCACGATTTTACTTACAGATATAAGGCGGCAAAGGTAAGGGCAGTTATCTGCACCGCCGACGGCGACGTTTCGACAGAGGCAGAAAAGGCGGCAGCCGAGTTCCCCGATATGATAAAGGTTTTGGTCGGCGGCAAAAAGGACGGTTGGCACGACTTCAACGTTGAAATGGAGCGCTTCAGCACTCATTTTGAGCGCAATGAAAACACTCCCGCAGGCAACGATCCCATGCTTATGCTCTTTACCTCCGGCACCACGGGATATCCGAGAATAGCAACTCACTCTTACAAATACGCTCTCGGTCATTATCCCACCGCAAAGCATTGGCACAACGTTGATCCTAACGGTCTTCACTTTACCATCTCCGATACCGGCTGGGGCAAGGCACTTTGGGGCAAGCTCTACGGTCAGTGGCTCTGTGAGGCTGCAACCTTTACCTACGACTTTGACAGATTCCGCTCTGAAGACATTCTTCCTCTCTTTGCAAAATACAACATCACCACCTTCTGCGCACCGCCTACAATGTACCGCTTCTTTATAAAGGAGGACCTCTCGAAATACGATCTTTCCTCTATAAAGTACGCCACCACCGCGGGCGAGGCGCTTAATCCCGAGGTATTCAATCAGTTTAAGAAGGCAACCGGACTTACCATAATGGAGGGCTTCGGTCAGACCGAGACCACTCTTTCGATAGCAAACTTTGTTGGCTCTACTCCCAAGATAGGCTCTATGGGCAGACCCAGTCCCCTTTACGACGTAGTCGTGCTTGATCCCGACGGCAACGAGTGCAAAACGGGTGAGGCGGGCGAGATCTGCATAAGGACATCGGAAAAGGTGCCCTGCGGTCTCTTTATAGGCTATTATCTCGATGAGGAAAAGACCAACGAGGCGTGGCACGACGGATATTACCACACCGGTGATCAGGCAACGATGGACGAGGACGGATATCTTTGGTACGTCGGCAGAATCGATGACGTTATCAAGTCGTCGGGCTACCGCATCGGTCCGTTTGAGATAGAGAGCGTTATCATGGAGCTTCCCTACGTGCTTGAGTGCGCTATCACTCCCGTACCCGACGAGGTAAGAGGTCAGATAGTCAAGGCGACCATCGTGCTTACCAAAAACACCGTGGGTACTGACGCCCTTAAAAAAGAGATACAGGAATACGTTAAAACACACACCGCACCCTATAAATATCCGAGAATCGTTGAGTTCGTAACCGAGCTTCCCAAGACTATAAGCGGAAAGGTCCGCCGCGTTGAGATACGCAAAAAGGATATGGAAAAGGCCAACGGCTAAATTAAAAATCCACCCGAAAGGGTGGATTTTTGTTTATTATTACAAATTATTATTCACTATCGTTTAAATATTTATGCAATATAGCGGCACATAAGCGTTGACAGCGATAAAAGAAAATGATATAATAAAAGTACCAAATAATAAAAGAGGTGTTTTGGATGAAAAAAATGATCCCGTTCATAATTGCTTTGCTGTTGATTTTCACCGCTTGCACGCAAGCAGTGCCGAATAACGGTTCAAGTGATGTGCCCTCTTCAACGCCTTCTTCAAATTCTTCTGCATCAAGCGGTTCAAATATTAACAAATCGCTGAAAACGCTGCTTATCGAAAATGATTTTGCAACCATTTTCAAAAAATCCGA
The DNA here is from genome assembly GCA_017504945.1 of Clostridia bacterium. Lineage (GTDB taxonomy): Bacteria > Bacillota > Clostridia > Oscillospirales > RGIG5299 > RGIG5299. The sequence continues at coordinate 9,784 of JAFVQJ010000021.1, read as the reverse complement.
ATACGGCTATAATTCGGGAGTTTCGCACAGCTTGAATTTCAACGAAGAAGCCTTCGGAAGCCTGAAAATCGAAAACGTCTCCGTTACAAGTGTAAATATCACCGATAAGGATAAATATTATTACAAAGGCACGCAGGGCGCATATTATTTCGACAATCCCAAGGGCTACGTGCTGAAAAACGTTCTTTTAGGCGGCAGACACGGTGATTACAGCCTCACAAAAATTTCATTCACCGTAACCGACAGCGGAAATACCGATTTGCCGCTCGGCGATGTCGTACGTTATAAAACTCCTTACGGCGGCGGAGAATACGGCGGCGATGCCTTTTTGGAATTTATCGATGAATATCATAACGGCATAACCGACGCCGATGCAATGATCGATTCTCCTCTTTCAAGAGCGGGAATTGCCATTATAAATCTTTTCAATCATTTCGGCGCAAAGGAATTTAACGGTTTTGATAACAGCGTTCATACCGAAATTATATCTTCTTTACCGAAGGATATACACGGAGAAGTAACCTACGTCGGATTTAATTATGATTCCGTTACCGACAAGCTTTATAAAGGCTTTAATAACCACGTTGAAACAATGTTCGGCATAGAAAATTATTTTACAAAGGATAACGAGAATAAAAAGGTCTTGTTCGGCGGTGAAGCTGTTCCGAAAATTGATTATAAGGAATGGAAGTACGAGGATATATACAATGAAGAAAGAGATATTTATCTTTTTGAAACGGAGGGCCTTGCTCTTTCGGGCTTTACCCGCGACGGCGATAATCTCTACCTCGATTTCGCCTCTTATATCGATAACCTCGGCTTCTTCTTAAATTACCGTTATCGCATAACCTTAAGGCTTCTCCCGGAAACCGATGAAAACGGTCTTCGCTACGTAAGAATAGTAAGCGGCGAATTTCTTGAGGAATAAAAAATATCCCACCCGTGAGGGTGGGATATTTTATGAGATCTTTATTCGTCTGTCTCTTCTTTTTCGGGTGCGGCGGGTGCTTTTTCGAAATATTTCGGGAAGCCGTTAAAGAGCATATAGACCATTGCGGCGAGAACAGCGCCTGCGAGAGGTCCGACAATAAAGAGCCAGAGCTGCTCGAGTGCCTCTCCGCCCTGCAAAAGTGCGGGGCCGAAGCTTCTTGCGGGGTTTACGGAAGTGCCTGTGAAGGGTATGCCTACCATATGCACCGCCGCAAGTGTGAAGCCGATGATCGCGCCTGCATTTGAGCTGTTTTCCTTTCTTGCCGTTACGGTGAGAACCACGAGTACGAAGATGAAGGTGAGTATTATCTCAACCGTGAGCGACTGCCAAAGGTTTGAAACGAGCATACTGTTTACCTCGTAGCCGTTTGCACCGAGGTTTTCGGTCGAGCCGAGCATAAGCGATATGAGTCCTGCGCCGGCAAGTCCGCCCAAAAACTGCGAGGCAATATAGCCGATGAAATCTATGAGCGAAAGTCTGCCGTTGAGAAGCATTGCAAGCGATACCGCAGGGTTTACGTGGGCGCCCGAGATATGACCGAACGCGTATGCGACGGCAACGAGTCCGAGTCCGAAGGCGAGTGAAACCAAAACGCCGGTGAGCATATAGAGCGAGGTGCCGTCGTAGCCGAGCGTTATTACGTTGCTTACTGCCGACGCCGTGCCGCATCCGAATACGACGAGCATTGCCGTGCCTAAAAATTCAGAAAAATATTTTTTCATTTGTTATCCCTCCGTTTTTTAATATTTTATCATTTATGGCGTCGCTTTTCAACCTCATTTTTAAATTTTCAAAAATAAAACACCTTTTTAGTCTTTCTTTTGGTGGGATATATGATATTTTGACATTGATTTTTTGAATTTATGTGGTATAATATTAGCTGTACACGGGGGCGTAAAGGTTTCGACGGCGGCCGTGAACAACGATAAGCAAGCGGTGCGCACAACACCTTAAACTATGCAAAACTAAAAATAAACGCTAACAACAATAAGTTAGTTGCTGCTTAATTAAAGCAGCCGTTTCGCACGGGAGCGCCGCGGCCCGTGTTGAAGCGTCGACTCAGCGGCCACCGACCTGCGCTAAGATTTGCGCGCAGGCCGTATTATGAATCTACCGATGCAGGCAGCCTGCCTTTAGGCGTTTTGCAAAGGGAATTTTAAATTAAAGGCTAAGCTTGTAGAAGGTTGTTGGAATCGACTGTCGGACAGGGGTTCGACTCCCCTCGCCTCCACCAAATAACAAAGCCACTCGCTTTTGCGGGTGGTTTTGATGTTTTAAAGACAACATAGGGGAGTCGAACCGTGAATGGAAGCAGATGCGAGCTCAAGCGAGCAGATGCGACAGAGAAACAGTTCGGGGAACTGTTTCGACATTCACCCAAGGGAGCGTGAGCGACCGCGAGAAACTCCCCTCGCCTCCACCAAACAATAAAGCCACTCGCTTTCGGCGGGTGGTTTTGATGTAAGGTGTAAGCTCTGATACGAAACAGAAAACCGCCATCTTAGATTAATTTCTAAGGTGGCGGGTTTTGTTATTTATGGTGGATACCATAGTACAAATCAAAGTTTTCCGTAGAGCGCTTTTTATATTGCCCGTAGAGAATTGAAAAATCTCTTTCAAGATTTTCAATAAGCATTTTATCCTCAGGAACAAAATCAATATTTAATGTTTGATATATATCATTGAAAACGGTCGTTATAACATGATAAAGCATAATGGATATTTCAAAATATTGCAAAAGAGGATATCGTACATGAACTGCGCTTCCGTGAGTATAACCGTGGCACATTTTATATAGCGATTTTATGTGATTTAATATACTGTATTGCTCATCATCTGCTTCAGCCATTAAATAATCCATAATTCCGTATATCGAGTACCTGTTGGTAGATTTTGTATCATAGCTTTCTATGTTGTCAAGCCAACCATAGTGAAGATAATCTACTTTGCTTTTTGATGATGAAAGAATTCTTTTATCAAAAAGTTCTATGAATTCGTCAGGATATTTTTGACTGCAACAAGACTGTTCAATTTCAAAATTACAGAAACGTTCATAATCTTTGTAATTTTTAGGATGCTTTTTGAGAATGAGAACTCTTAAATATTGTTCAATCATTCCGCGACACAGCGGATAAGCGTTACTTAAAAAGTTATTCTCCATAAGCGTTAATGAAGATAGTGCATTTTTTAGTATATCGCCATATTCTATGAAGAAAGAGGAGACGTTTTCTGATATTAAACATATAGAGCGCATGCACATTACAAACAATTCATAAGGAACAGGAAAATACAAAAACTCATCACCTAACAGTAATTGCTTCCTTCTGAAAAACACACTTCCAAAATGTCTTAATCGTATTTTCTCAATAACCTCATTAACAAGTTGTTCTTGATATGCGGCATTTCGCTGATTCTCACGAATTTCTTGTTCGGAAAAAAATATAGAGTGATGACGGTGCACGCCAACAATTATTCTGCAAATATCATATTCAGGTGTTTCGTCAGTACCGGTTAGAATTTTTTTGTTGTCAAATTGAAAAGGATAATAATTAAATAGGTCAAGTGCCATTTTATTAAAAACTTCACTTTTAATTTTAATTAAGAAACTGCCGTTAATTTTATCCTTAAAAAATTCTTTTATTGTTTTGTTGTTTTCGTCTGAAATTGATTTAGCAAATTTCATCGGGTCAACATTTAGATTGGATAAATGATTCATAAGCCATCTCCATATAAAGAATAAAAATATTATATCACAATTTTTAAATTATCACAACAGCCTATCAAAAACCGATAAAAGCAACTCTGCCGATTTTAATTCCACAAATTCGTAAAAGGAAACCTCCTTTGCTACAATAAATGCAAAGGAGGTAATTTTATGGCAAATTTTATAGAAGAGTTTTATTACGGCAATCTCGATCCGCAGGCACGTAGCACCAAACAAAACAAGACGGTGCAAAAACAAATGGAGATAGCCTAAAATAGTTAAATAGCAACTTTGCATCATTGGTGTGAAGTTGCTCATTTTTTGACACAAGTCCGTTTTATGGTACACTGGTTATGAAATAATGTGATTGTAAAATAAAGGAGTGTGAATAAAATGGCAAAAGATTTACTAGATATGGACAGGTTGCCGACGATGGATGAGTTAAAAGAGTTCTTTAAAAAGAACGACTGGACGGCGGCGAAGATTAGTGACCCAGCTAAGAGGACTGACGAAGAGCGACCGCGAGAAACTCCCCTCGCCTCCACCATGAAAAACGATAAGTTTCGACAGAAACTTGTCGTTTTTCAATGATATCCGTTCCTGCCGGAACGGGTGATATATCTTCGATATGATATCCACCTGCGGTGGGTGATATATGCCTGCGGCATATGAAGGAACGGATATCATATCATGCTTGCGAAGCAAGTGTATCATACGGCGAAAGCCGTATATCATATTGCGTAGCAATATATCATTTCAAATCGTTAAAAGATAGCAAATCGTTAAAACATAACCATAATCGTTAATTTATAAGGAAAATCGTTGAATTACAGCCAACAATCGTTAAACTATTGAAAATTGACCGTTCTTATGATATAATACCAACAGAAAATATTTAGAAGGTATAATCATGAAAAGAATTGTTTGTTTGCTTTTTGCTTTTGTTTTTTTATTATGCGGTTGCTCTAAAGATAACTCGGAAAAACAAATCAATGTTGAAAATTTTTCGTATAAAAGTGATTCTACCTATTATAAAGATGATCCCGGCGTAAAAGAATCCGGTTTTGTAAACATTGAGCAATCGGAAGTTAACGATGCAGAGACGGCTGTGGAGCTGGCGAAGAAAGAATGTACGATAGAATATGACACGGTTGGTGTTGCTTTTGATTCGGAATTAAAGATTTACAGAGTGTCTTTCTATAAAGAAAACCAACTTGGTGGAAATCAAGATGTCTATATTAATCAAAACGGCACCACACAATTGATTATTTATGGTGAGTGATTTTGCACCCACCAATCTAGAATTGCACCCCCTGAAATGACTTTGCACCCCCTAACCTTAAAAAAGGGGGGTGTATTTGTATCAAAATTAGGGTTAGTCTTCAAACAATAAAACCACTCGCTTTTGCGGGTGGCTTTGTTGTTTTTTGCAAAGCAACAGAGGGGAGTCGAACCGTGAATGGAAGCAGATGGGAGCGCAAGCGAGCAGATGCGACAGAGAAACAGTTCGGGGAACTGTTTCGAATTCGCCCAAGCGAAGCATAAGCGAGCGCGAGAAGCCCCCTCGCATCTGCGAGGGGGTGTTTTGATGTCAGCAGTAATACTCCTTAAGTGCCGCCTTCAAGGTGGGGTAGATATTTGCCGCCATGTAATACATTCCGAGGTCGTTGGGGTGACAGCCGTCTGCCATAAACCAGTCTCTCTGGTTTGTGCCGTAGGAGTAGATTCCGTTTACGAAATAAACGTTCTCGTCGCCTTCTGCTATCGCTTTGTCGTAGGACGCCTTTATTATCGCGCATCTCTGGGCGTCAATGTCGTTATCGCTTATCCAGCGGTCGCTCTTCGAGACCATTATTATCGGAACGTCGGGGTTTGCGTCGCGGACTGTCTTGTAGAAGTTGTAATGGTTTGCCGCAAGCTCGGTAAGGTCGGAGTTGTGGTCGTAGTCCATTACGAACGCCGACATATCTATTCCCGCGATATACTCTGCCATATAGCTCTCGCCGTGGGCGCTTCCGTTGAAGCCGAGGTTTATTATATCGGCGTCGAGCTTGGTCGCAAGCATATTGACGTATGCCTTTGAGGGTGACGACGAGCAGGCGCCGTGGGTGATTGACGAGCCGTAGAATACGATGGGCTTTTCAACCGTTCTCGGTGTGGGATCTCCGAGCGTTGCCGTTTCGGGAAGACCTATCTTAAGGGAGCTTATTCCCGCAAATATGGGAAGGGTTATTACTATATCTTTCATCACGCCCGGGTCGCGGAGATTCAAGGTCGTTTTAAGGTTTCCGTTACTGTCGGGACAAACCGTCCAGACCCACTTGAGATCCTCGCCCGTGCCCGAATGAACGTCCATACCCGCGGTTGCGGTGAGATCCATATTGGGAGCGAGGGTAAAGTTATTCATCGTTGCTTCAATGGTTATCGTTGCCGCATCAGTGCGGAATCTTACCTTGCCGCCCGAGGTGTGCCATGCAAGTCCCTGAAGGTAAGTGTTATAGATATTTCTGTTTGCATAGTTAAGTCTGTAATATATGCCGTTTGCCTCAAGGTCCTTAAAACCCGTGATAACCATTTTGTCGACATTCATCGGATCAAGGAATATTTCGCTTCCGACCTTTGTGCCGAGCGCGGCAAGAGAGGAAACGGTCACCGCCGACGAATCGTCGGGAGTTTGCGAGGGAGGTGCAAAATCGAAGAAGCGCTCGGGGTCTGCGGCACCGTCGTAGCTCGCGTAGGTGTTGCCTGAATTGTAGCAGTCGGTTACATTGCTGTTATCGCCTACATATCCCGCGATACCGCCGACGAAAAGAGGTGAAACTGCAGATGCGTTTTCGGGTGTTTCGCCTGATTTTAAATACGCCGCCACCTTGCCGTCCTCCAAACCGAGATTTTTAACGGTTGCGTCCTTAAGATATCCGAACAGGCCTGCGTAAACGGGTGTAATGCCGTCCGACTCTAATCTGATATACAAATTCTTTATCGCATAGCCGTTACCGTCGAAAATGCCTGTAAAGGCGTTCTGACCGTCGCTTCCGATGGGGGCAAAGCCCTTGCCGCCGTTGTAATAGCTGCCGTTCTCGGCATAATCGGCTGCGGTAAACTCAATATCGTTCATTAAAATATAGTTTCCGGAGAGGTTGCTTCTTACGTTGTTGAGGTCTGCCTTGGTGTAAACGCCGACGTAGCCCTCGGGAACCTCGGTGAGATGAGCGGGAGGCTCGGGTATCTCCGCGCCGTTAAAGCTGCTTGCGGGTTGCTCGTTGATTGCCTTAACGGTGACGCCGAGGTGAGCGGTGCCGTAGGAAGCGTTTGTGAAGGAAAGATAAGCCTTTCCGTCGGCATCAACCACGTCGGAGGCAAGGAAGGAAACTCCGATATCAATACCGTCGATAAAGAGCTTCACGCTGTTTCCGTCAAGCTTGAATTTGAGAATGAAATCCTTACCGTTTTCAACAGCGGTGGTAACGACCTCGGCATAGCCCACCTTTATCGCCGATATCATACCGCCGAAAATCGCGTAGGTCTCGCCGTTGTTCAAGAGGGTAAAGGTAGCCGCCGCAGAGGAGCTTGCCTTGGTGTTGACGCCCGTTCTGTTGCCTGACATGGGATTTATCCAGCTGCTCGGGTCGTAGGCGCCGTCGCCGTTTATGTCGTGGGGAACGAGCGCTGTTGCCTTGTCGGCCGAAAGGTTGGCTGTAAAGAGCATGGCAAGTGCATTCGGGAGCCATACTGCGTCAGTACCCGTGAAAAGGTTTTGAATATTCAGCTTTATTTCAAGACCGTCAACCTTTATCTTTTTATTATAGGTTGCCGCAGTTATTGCCATCCAACCGCCCGAGGGGTTATCAAGGTAAACAGAGCCGTCGTTATTAACGGTGATTTTTCCGCTGCCCTCGCCCGAAACAGTATTCGGGAGTGCAGTCCAGTCGGGAGCGCCCGACTTTATGCCGGCAATGCTTCTCTCCATAGGCTCGGAATATACAACGGAGCCGTCCTTATAAAGTATATAAGCAACTGCGGCGAATTGTCTTGCCTCGTTGGGTATTCCTACCAGCACCGCCGTGTATTCCATATACGTCTTTTCATCTGTATCGTACCAGTATTTTGCCTTAATATCAAGATAGTAAACGCCGTTTATCTTCCCGTTTTCCGTTAATTTAAGCTCCGAAGCGGAGTTGAGCTTATCGGAGGGAATAATCAGCATACCCATCTTTTCAATGGTTTCGCTGTTGTTAACGTCGTTATACATTGCAACTCTAACGAGAAATCTAATTCCCGCATCGCCTGAGAATCTGTACTGCGAGCCTATGATAGACGGAGTATTGCTTAAGCCGCTTTTTGCCGATGCTTCGGCGGCAAAAGTGGGCAATGCCGCAAAAACGAGAGGCAAAAGCATTACCGCTGCAATTATAACAGCCAAAACTTTTCTTTTCATTTTTTTGCTCCTTAAATAATAGTGTATTTAAATTGTATCACATAATAATTCTACAATATATAATAAAATCACTCAAAAAACATAAAAAAATGAAACTGCATAAAAAATTCCTCGCTCTTTCGAGCGGGGAATGAAATTCTTTTATTCAAAAAGACTCCAGCCGTGATCGCCGTGGTAAATCATTTGGCGCGTCATACCGCCGTCGATGCAAATATTTTCTCCCCGTGATAAAGCCCGCCATATCGGAGCAGAGATAAAGCACCGCGTTTGCTATATCGCTCGGGGTGCCAACCCTGCCAACGGGCTGCTGAAGGGCGTCGGGGCCGTCGTAGTCGTTGCAGGCGGTATCTATCCAACCGGGTGAAACGGAGTTTACTCTTACCTTTCCCGCAAGGCTTACCGCAAGAGCGTGAGCGACCGCGAGAAACTCCCCTCGCCTCCACCATGAAAAACGACAAGTTTCGACAGAAACTTGTCGTTTTTCAATAATATCCGTTCCTTGGCACGAACGGGTGATATATCTTCGATATGATATCCACCTGCGGTGGGTGATATATGCCTGCGGCATATGAAGGAACGGATATTATATCATGCTTGCGAAGCAAGTGTATCATACGGCGGAAGCCGTATATCATATTGCGCCAGCGATATATCATTTCAAATCGTTAAAAGATAGCAAATCGTTAAATTATAGGCAATAATCGTTGAAATATTGGAACATTTATGTTATACTATCAACAAGGTGGTGGAGAAAATGTTTGACTTCAAGAATAAAAAATCAAGAATTTGTTTCGTAGGAATGTTAATTAGCTTGGCGATTCTGCTTATCGTTTTCTATGCTACAGATGGCTTGTTGGGTGATAAAGATTTTTCAGAGTATTCTTACGATGATTGGTCAATAGCTATGCTGCCACTCTCAATCATTATCGTTTCCGGCGTATCAACTTTAGCTTTTGCGCTGATTATAATAATACCGATGATATTGAAATACCCCGCCTTGATGGATTATGTAACAAACAGAAAATTTGCCGATATAGATTTGGGCACAGAATTCCTTGTTTTTGACCATAATGAATTTAAGCGCGCTTGTTGTCGGTCGGAATCGCAGAGTGGGCTATGGATATCCATTAAAGAATATGATCTGAATTCGAAACAGTGGAAAGTCCTCGAGGAAGGTCGCTATATCGAGAATGCAGATGATGTGACTATCGTACTACAAGAAGATTACAAATATGATAAAGTGAAGTTTTATCGTACGCCCAATTATTTGCAGTAACTTATTTACGCCCCCTTATTCCAAAAATGCACCCCCTAAAATGACTTTGCACCCCCTTACTTCAAAAAAGGGGGGGTGCATTTGTATTAAAATTAGGGTTAGTCTTCAAACAATAAAACCACTCGCTTGGGGTACCTACCGTAAAGCAGTTCTATATCGAACTCAAAAAGGACGAGAATTTTCTCGTCCTTTTTGCACACTATCTTGCTTGCAAGGTGTAGTGTGTTATACCAAATTTTGTTTTCGGGTGGTAAAGGAGTGATGTTTTTGCTTACGCAAAAGTGATGTTACTCACTTCGTTCGTAATGATGTTGCGCCCGTTGGTCGCAATGATGTGATGTTTGCCCACTGTGCCGTAGGCACTACATCATTGCC
>JAFVQJ010000020.1 GCA_017504945.1 Clostridia bacterium | reverse complement strand
TTCACAGTTTTGGTGCCGTGGGGAAACTATATCAAAAAATGCATTTCGCCGGTTCGAATCTGTCTACAGACCGAAAATGCCCGAAATGCATCTACAAAATTTCGAAAAACTTTAGAGTTTAATTAGTGAAGTTGCGGCTACGCCGCAGTGATGTTAGCCTTACGGCATAGTGATGTATTGCTCCTTCGTCGCAAAGTGATGTGATGTGTTCCGCATCTTAACGCGCGAAGCGCACATCACTGACGAAGTCAACATCACGCCCGAAGGGCACATCACGTTCCGCGTAAGCGGAACACATCGTTCAAAAAAGCCTAACGCTTACGCGTTAGGCTTTTTTGTGGCTGGGATGGCAGGAATCGAACCTGCGCGGACAGAGTCAAAGTCTGTTGTCCTACCATTAGACTACATCCCAAAATTATTACCTGAATATGATAGCAGAAAAAGGCCAAAAAGTCAAGTGAAATAATGGACAGAGCCGCTTTTTCAGTTAAATATTTCTGCCTTTTTAGTTATTCTGTGCCGACTGACATTTACAGTCGGCACAGAAGCTTTTGATTTACTTTAAACGGCTTTCGGCAGCCTTTAAGGTGTTTTTAAGGAGCATCGTTATAGTCATAGGTCCTACGCCGAAGGGCACAGGAGTTATATAAGACGCTACATTCTTTACCGCCTCAAAATCAACGTCGCCGCAGCGCTTGCCGTTTTCGTCGCGGTTCATACCGACGTCGATAACGACTGCGCCGTATTTTACCATATCGGCGGTTACGAATTTTGCCTTGCCTACCGCCGCAACGATTATATCGGCGTCCTTAACTATCTCCTTAAGGTCCTTGGTGCGAGAGTGGCATATCGTTACGGTGCCGTGAGCGTGGAGCAAAAGCATTGCCATGGGCTTACCTACGATGTTGCTTCTGCCTATAACTACACATTTTTTGCCCGTTATATCGGTTCCCGTTTCCTTAATAAGCTCCATTACTCCTGCGGGAGTGCAAGGAAGGAAATCGTAGTTGCCTATCATTATTTTTCCGACGTTTACGGGATGGAAGGCGTCAACGTCCTTTGAGGGCAATATGGCGTTTAACACAGTTTCCTCGTTTATCTGATTGGGAAGCGGCATCTGTACTAATATGCCGTCAACGTCCTCCTTGGCATTTAACTTTGCAATAAGCTCCAAAAGCTCTGCCTCGGTGGTCTCCTCGGGAAGAGCGTATTCCTCCGAGCGAATTCCAACCTCCTCGCAAGCCTTTTCCTTATTGTTTACGTATGCGCGAGATGCCTGATTATTACCTACTATTACAACCGCAAGTCCGGGCGTTACGCCGTTTGCGATCATTTTCTCGGTTTCTTCCTTTATTGAGCATCTTACCTTTGCGGCAACTGCTCTTCCGTCTATAACTATACCCATTTTTATTCTCCCTTTTCTTCCTTATTTTCTTCTTTGACATCATCAAAGAGATTTTCATACTGTGTCGGTGTGAGCTTTGCCTTCTTTTTGGCGATAGCTCTCATAACGAAGAACATCGCAATGCCCACAACGAAGCAGGCAAAGCCTATTATTACCGCCGTGCGAAGCTCCAAGCCGAAGATATTTACGTATAGCACGTACTGTGAGGGGCGCAAAAGCTCAAGCAAGCCTCTGAAAAGTCCGTACCACGAGATGTAGAAAAAGAATATATCGCCCGTCATACGCTTTTTAAAGCGTTTCCATATAACGAGGGCGATTATCAAGCCGATGGCGTTTATCACGCTCTCATAGAAAAAGAGCGGATGAACGGGCAAGGAGCCGTCGATAGTCATACCCCAAGGGAGATTCGTATATGTACCGTAGACCTCGGCGTTGAAGAAGTTGCCCCAACGGCCTATCGTCTGACCGATGAAAAAGCCGATTGCGGTGATATCGAAAACGCCGAGAGGATTTATCTTCTTTACCTTGCAAAAGGCAACCGCCGCGGGAAATGCAACGATTATTGCGCCCCAGATGCCGAGACCGCCGTCACGGATATTTATTACGTCCCAGAAGGTCTTGTAATTTTCAAGCTCAAACAGCACGAAAAAGAGCCTTGCTCCGATCACTGCAAGCGGCAGGATTATAATAATGCCGTCCAAAAGATCGTCGGGCTTTATTCCAAAGCTTTTGCCCTGCCAAAACCCGAAGCCTACGGCAAGTCCTATACCGAGGGTTATCATTACCGCGTACCAGTAAATGTCTATTCCGAAAACGGTGAACGCTACTCTGTCGAGAATAAATTCGCCTATTCCGAGTCCGGGGAAGGAAATTAAATGCTCCATTTGTTATTCCGCCTTTCTTTATTCATCCTGCGGCATTATTACCGCCATTGACGCGTTATCCTCGCAAAATGCGAGCTTTGCCGCATCTATTACCTCTGAAAGAGTGATGCTTTTTATTATCTCTGCCGGCTCGAAAACGTTACTGCCAGAAAAATCCGCCGAAAGAGCCATATTTGCAACGTCCTCAATGCTGTCAAACGCCGCAAGATATTTGCCGTAAACATTTTTCTTAACCGTTTCAAAATCGTTTTCGTCTGTTTTTCCGTCGGTAAGCTTTTTGACCGACTTGAAAAATTCCGAATATATTCTCTCGGGATCGTCGGAAACACCGGTGAGATTTACAACGGCATAGCCGTTTGAGGTCATATACTCGTAGCCGAAATCGGAAAGAGCGTTTTCGCTGTATAGCTTATTGTAAAAGTTGCTTATTCCGCCTGCAATAAGCTCCAACGCTATCGACACGGCGACCTCGTTTTTTCTTCTGTCGGAAAGAGCAACCTTTTCAAGCTCCGTTTTTACCGCTATTCCGAAAAGGGGCTTTGAAACGGCGAGCTTTTTATAGCTTCTTTTGGCTGAAACACCCTTATTTTCAATTATCTCGTCGGGACAGATGTTATCGTTCGGCTTTAATGCAAAGCTCTTATTTGCTGTTTCAACGACCTTTTCAGGCGAAACATTGCCTGCGACGCAAAGCGTCATATTGTTGCTGCAATAAAAATGGTGATATATTTTATAAAGCAGCTCGGGGGTGAGGACCGATATCGTTTCTCTCGTTCCCGCAATATCCTTTTTTATCGGGTGGGTGGTGTAGGCGCCGTCGATCGCGCGGAAAAAGGTCTGCCAGTTCGGATCGTCGTCGTACATTTCTATTTCCTGACCGATTATTCCCTGCTCCTTTTTAACGTTTTCCTCCGTCAAATAGGGGTGTGATACGAAATCGAGAAGTATTTCAAGCGATTCGTAAAAATTTTCGGATGCCGAAAAGAGATATGCCGTTTTATCAAAGGTGGTATAGGCGTTTGCGCTTGCGCCTGTTTTTGCAAAACGCTCGAAAGCGGGTGCCTTTTCACCCTCAAACAGCTTATGCTCGAGAAAATGAGCGGTGCCGTCGGGTATATCGTAGTGGACGCCGTTTTCTGTAAATCCGGTATTGACCGAGCCGTAGCGCGTGGCTATTACCGCGTAGCTTGCATTGAATTGCGGCTTCTTGAAAACGATTATCTTAAGACCGTTTTCGCAAACCGTTTCGAAGTATTCCTCGTCAAGCTGTGAAGAAAAATTTCTTTTTTCCAAAACGTTGCCGCCTTTCTTATTTTTTAGGTGAGAGCAAATATACCGTTTGCGGCTTAAACAGCGATGCGATCTCTGCAATACGGTCTGCCTCCGCCACGTCTATCAGCTCCGTTATTTCGTCGGGAGTGTATATGTCGCCTGCAATAAAGCAGGAGAGATACCAGTCGTGAAGTGCAAAGAAGGAATCCTTAAGAGAATTGTAGGCGTTTCTCATGGCGTTCTTTGCCGATACAAACTCTCTTTCGGTTATGCGCTTATTCGCAACGTCATCAAGTTGTGAAAGTATCTCGTTATATGCCGTTTCGTATTTTTCTATTTCCACGCCGCTGTCGACCGTCATAATTCCCTTTTGACGATAGACGCGCGAGGCGCAGTAATAGCAAAGGCTGAGCTTTTCTCTTACGTTTTCAAAAAGCTTACTGGTAGCGCCCGAGCCGTAAACGGCGTTAAAAAGTCCTGTCTCGGCGGGGGTATAGCCTTCGAGAGAGCCTGCCTTGAAGCCGATTGCAAGCTTTGCCTGCGTTATTGCCATTTCTTCCCTTATAAACTGAGGCTCGCCGCAGGGAGTCTTTGCCTCGGATACTGCCTCGCTAAACGGTGATTGCTTATCAAATGCGGAGAAAAGTCCCTCGCAGATAACGTTTTCATCGCATTCGCCGAAGAAAAACGCAAATATTTTTGAATTTGCCATTATCTCTCTGTAACGCTTTGTGAGAGTTTCGGGAGTGATTCTTTCGAGATCCTCCTTATAACCGTTTGCGGAGATGCCGAAGGGCTCGTCCTTACAGAGATTTGCAATTAAGCTCTTTAAAACGTAGCGGCGCTTATCGTTGATTTCGGCGTCTATTCTGTCGCGAAGATTCTTAAGCTCGCTCTCGGTATATTCGCTTTTGAAAACGTTGCTTTCAAAGCAGGGCGAGGAAAGCATTTCAAAGAGAAGTCCCACCGCATCTGCAGCGATCTTTTCGCCGTTTAAGGAAAATCTGTCTTTAACGAAACGGACGGAAAAGCTTAAAACGAGGTTATCGTTTTTCTTTACGGCGTCGGCATAGAGGCTTGCGCCGTAAAGAAGCGAAAGCTTGCGCGAAAGCGCCTCAATATCGGGACAGCTCTTCGTGCCTCTTATCATAACGTTCGGGAGCAGTACGCTCTCGGTCACGTTGCTTTTATCAAGCGGAATTATTACGTTTACCGCAAAAAAGTTTGATTTAAAGGATCTGTCGTCTATTAAACAGAGCTTTATGCGCTCCGAATAATCTCTTATTATCATTTGCCTGCTCCTTTTTCGGATATTGCAAATTTATTTTGCCTTTTTTGAAGCGAAATACTCACGGCAAGCCGAAATATCCTTTGCAATTTGGGCTTTCAGCTCCTCCTTTGAGGAAAACGCTATTTCATCTCTTATTCTGTCGTAAAAAACTACTCGCGCAAAGCCGTTAAAGCTCTTAAGCTCCTTGGTCTTGCGGTCGATGATATGGGTTTCTATCCGTTCCTCTCTGTCGCCAAAGGTGGGACAAAAGCCGATATTGGTCACCGAGCGGTAGCTTTTTCCCTTAATTTCGGTGCGGGTGATATATACGCCGCGCGGCAGTCTGACCTTTGAATCGTCGATTCGCTGGTTGATGGTGGGATAGCCTATCTTTCTGCCTACCTTTTTACCCGAAACCGACTTTGCCGTTACCGAATAGGGCTCGGTAAGCAAGCTGTTTGCCTTTACAACTCTGCCCATTGATATGAGCCTGCGGATATTGGTGGAGGAGATGACGATATCGCCGTCGGTCACTCCGCCGACTATCTCGCAGCGGAAATTGAACTCATCGCAAAGGCTTTTGAGCATTTCGGGAGTTCCCTCTCTGCCCTTGCCGAAGCTGAAATTAAAGCCGCACACGAAAGCGCGCGCATTGAATTTGTTTACGAGAAACAGGAAGAATTCTCTTGCGCTCATATCGACGCAATCGGCAAAATTCATAAAATATACGTTTCTTACGTTGTTCTGAATTCTTCTTTTCTTCTCCATTTTAGGAGTTATCTGCCTTACCGGATGGTATGGCGTGAGGAAATTTGCGGGGTTATCGTTAAATGTAAAGACAAGGGGAGAAAGACCGTTTTCAAAAGCGATCTCCTTTGCTTTATCAAAAAGCGCCTTATGACCTAAATGAACTCCGTCGAAATTTCCGAGTGCTATTACAGTTTTCATTGGTTTTCATCCTCTATGCAGTGCCACACTGCTTTTAAGTAAAGCTTTTCTTCTTTACAGTACCCTTTACCAAGTCCCAATAGGGTATTTTCGAAAAATACTCTGAATATACCTATTGAAAGCCCCTCTGCTCGCTCCGAATTTATCTCGCCGCCGTTTTTGTAGTAACTTACGGCGGTCTTATTTAGATTTACGGCGGGATAGAAGGAGAGGTATTCACTTGGGGGAATTACGTATTTATAAGGATCGTCCGATGAGATAAACTCATCAAAATCCACGCAATTTTCCTTTTGTATGCCGCCCGAAAGAATTCTTTCGAGAGCAGACATCGTTCCCTCGGTGCCGAGCTTTTTGGCAATATCCTCACAGAGAGTGCGGATATAAGTACCCTTGCCGCAGTTAACCTTAAAGGTTATCTCGTCGTTTATAAAATTTACAAGCTCGATGCCGTAAATCGTTATCGGACGCGATTTTATCTCTACCTCCTCGCCCCTTACGGCGTACTCGTAAAGGCGCTTGCCGTTTACCGAGAGTGCGGAGTAGATGGGCGGTGTCTGCATTATCTCACCCATAAATGAGAGCAGCACCTTTTCGATATTTTCCCTTGTAAGCGCGGGGATATCTGCCGTTGCAACCGTTTTTCCGGTTACGTCGCCGGTATCGGTTCGGTATCCGAGCTTTAAAACGGCGGTATATTCCTTTGTTTCGGGCATATATTCGGAAAGCTTGGTCGCTCCTCCGAGCATAACGGGAAGCACTCCCGACGCCATTGGGTCAAGTGTGCCGAAATGCCCCGTTTTCTTTCCGAGAAAGCGTTTGATTTTTGCGGTTACCGCAGATGAGGTCATTCCCGACGGTTTAAAAATCGGTACTATCCCCTGATGTGAAGGCGTTTTCAACTCTGTTATCCTCTTCGGAAAAATATTCGTTAAGTATTGCGGTCACAAGACGTCCCTCAACCTCGTTTATCTCACCCTTGAGCATACAGCCGGAAGCCTTTTTATGACCGCCGCCGCCAAAGAGCGAGCAGATGTGCGAAACGTCAACGTCACCGTTGGAGCGTGCCGATATCTTATATTCGTTAGGTGCCGTTTCTCGAAGAAGCAGACCTACCTCAACGCCCGAAATATTGCGGGCGAGGTTAGTGATGTTGTCGATATCGTCGTCAGCCGCCTTTGCCTTGGCAATAAGGTCGCGCGTTACGCGAATTATTGCGATCTTGCCGTTTCCGAAATAGTGAAGCGTTTTGAGGGCAAGACCCTGAAGGGTTACATGGCTCGGTGAAACGAGCTCGAAAAGTATCTGATTGAGATATTCCATTCTTGCACCGTTTTCAAGAAGCGCCGCCGCGATGCGAAGAGTTTCGGCATCGGTATTTGAATAGCGGAAGCAGCCCGTATCGGTTGAAATGGCAACGTAGATAGCGTCGGTTATCTTGTTGGTAAATGGAACCTTCATCTGCTGAAGCAGACGGAAGATTATTACGCCTGCCGCAGAGGATTTATCCATTATAAGATTCCAACGCGCAAACATGGTGTTTGTGGGGTGATGGTCTATTGCAAGGTCGATGCAATCGGAGTATTCTCTTAAGCTGTTTCCGAGAAGTCCCAAGCTTGCAATGTCGACTGTTACCACGAAATCGGGCTTGAAGCGGGGATAAAGATCCTCCGAGCCCGTTAAAAAGAGATATTTTTTGGTTATCTTGCTGTCGCAGGCAACGCATACGCGCTTGCCCATTCCCTCGAGGGCATACATAAGAGCGAAGGCGCTTCCCAATGTGTCGCCGTCGGGTCTTACGTGGGTGAGAATAAGGATATTGTCGGCCTTTTTAAGAAGCGCCGCAGCCTTTCTTAAGCTTGCAGGCTTATTCTTCCTCTTTCTCTGAAACATTTCTATCCGCCTCCTTTTCTTCGATTTCCTTTAAAATGTTGTTTATTTTTACGGCGTAATCAAGTGAATTATCAAGCGCAAAGGTTATTTCGGGTGTTATGCGAAGCTTTAGCCTTTTTGAAAGCTCTCTTCTCATAAAGCCCGCCGCCGAGGTAAGACCTTTCATAGCTTCCTTGCGGGTCGCTTCGTCGCCCATTATGCTGACGTACGCCTTACAGTATTTGAGATCGGGGGTAACGTGTGCCGAGGTTACGCTTACGAAAGGAGGAATTCGGGGGTCCTTTAAGGTGCGGATTATTAAGGTCAGCTCCTTTGCGGTATCCTCGTCTATTCTTTCATGTCTGTAGCTTCCCATATTATCAGTCCTTTATTTCCTGCATTATATAGGCCTCTATTACGTCGCCTTCCTTGATGTCATTGAAGTTTTCAAGTCCGATACCGCACTCATAGCCCTCGGCTACCTCCTTGGCATCGTCCTTAAATCTCTTGAGGGAGGCAAGCTTGCCGTCGAATACGACTATATTGTCGCGAAGGAGTCTTACAAGGCTGTTTCTCTGAATCTTGCCGTCCTTTACCATGGTGCCGGCAATGGTGCCGACGCCCGATACCTTGAAGGTCTGACGTATCTCGGCGTGACCGAGTATCTCCTCCTTGAATTTGGGAGCGAGCATACCCTTCATAGCCGCCTGGATCTCCTCGAGGCAATCGTAGATGACTCTGTAAAGTCTTATATCTACCTTATTCTTTGCCGCATAAGCGGTTGCAGCCGCCTCGGGTCTTACGTTAAAGCCTACGATGATAGCGCCCGATGCAGATGCGAGCATAACGTCGGATTCGCTGACCGCGCCTACGCCGCCGTGAATAACTCTTACCCTTACCTCGCTATTCGAAAGCTTTTCAAGTGATGCCTTAACTGCTTCGAAGGTACCCTGAACATCCGACTTAACTATAACGGGAAGCTCCTTGACCTCGCCCTCCTGTATCTGATTGAAGAGATCGTCAAGCGATACTATCTTGCTTGCGGCGTTGGAGAGGCTCTCCTTTGCCTTGTGCTTTCTCTGGTCTGCAAGCTCTCTTGCCATTCTCTCGTCGGCAACGACGTAGAAATCGTCACCCGCCATGGGAACCTCGGCAAGACCGATTATCTCAACGGGAACAGAGGGACCTGCCTCTGCTACCTTTTTGCCCTTATCGTCTGTCATTGCTCTTACACGGCCGACGGCGGTGCCTGCTATGAGGATATCGCCGTTTTTGAGCGTGCCGTTCTGAACCAAAACGGTGGTAACGGGGCCTCTGCCCTTATCAAGACGTGCCTCGATTACCGTACCCTTTGCGGTGCGGTTGGGATTAGCCTTAAGCTCCTTAAGCTCTGCTATGAGAAGCACGTTTTCAAGAAGCTTATCTATATTCATTCCCGTAAGTGCCGAGCAGGGTACTGCGATTACGTCGCCGCCCCAATCCTCAACGATAAGATCGTATTCGGTGAGCGCCTGCTTTACTCTTTCGGGATTTGCGGTGGGCTTATCCATTTTATTTATTGCAACTATTATGGAAACTCCCGCTGCTTTTGCGTGGTTTATTGCCTCAACGGTCTGAGGCATAATGCCGTCGTCAGCCGCGACAACGATTATTGCTATATCGGTTACCTGAGCGCCTCTTGCTCTCATTGCGGTAAAGGCAGCGTGACCGGGAGTATCGAGGAAGGTGATGTCCTTGCCCTGCGCGTTTACTCTGTATGCACCGATGTGCTGCGTTATACCGCCTGCCTCGCCTGCGGTAACGTTGGTCTTTCTTATAGCGTCGAGTATAGAGGTCTTACCGTGGTCAACGTGACCCATAACTACAACGACGGGCGCTCTTTCGCAAAGCTCCTCTGCGCCGTCCTCGGTTACGTCAAAGAGCTTATCCTCGATGGTAACGACTACCTCCTTGGTTACCTTTGCGCCAAATTCCTCTGCGATAAGGCAAGCGGTATCGTAGTCGATTACCTGATTTGCCGACGCCATTACGCCGATAAGCATAAGCTTTTTGATGACCTCGGCATTGGTGGCGGAAAGCTTTGCCGCAAGCTCGCATACCTGAAGCTCCTCGGGTATAACGACGTGCTGAAGCTTTTTCTTTTTCTTTTCAAGCATAAGACGGCGCATCTTTTCAGCCTCTTCCGCACGGCTCTTTGAGGATGTCTGCTGCTTGTTATCGTTCTTTTTCTTTATCTTCTGCTTCTGATTGGAAGCGTTCAAGGTCTTATCCGATACGAAGGTTTCAAGTCTTTCGTCGTATTTGGAAAGGTCGACGTGAACTGTGCGGGTATCTACGTAGCGGACCTCACGGCTGCGAATGGTCTGGGTCTCTACGCCGCTTTGCTTGTTCTCGGGCTGCTTTGCAGGTGCGGGCTTATTTGCCTTCGCATCCTTTGCCGATGTCGCAGACTGTGCCTCCTTTTTGGTTTCTTCCTTCACCTCTGCCTTTACCTCGGGTGCAGGCTCTTCCTTTACCTCGGGCTTTGCCTCTGCCGCTTTCTTATTAAGCTCCTCGAAATACTTTTCAAAGCTCTCGATAGCATTTTTCTGAGTAAGGCAATCAAAGATTATTGAAAGCTCATCATCGGAAAGAGCTGTCATATGATTTTTGGGTGCGGTTGCATATTTTGCGAGGATATCGGTGATATCCTTATTCTTTAAATTAAAGTCCTTTGCGACTTCGTTTACTCTGTATTTATTCTCAACAGGCATTATTTATTTCCTCCCTTGTTAGAGTTTGTTGAAAGCTTCGCGATAAGCATTTTGGCAAAGCCGCCGTCCTCGGTGGAGACCACTCCGAGAATTCCGCTCTGACCTACCGCCGATGCGAGCTCACTCATTTTGAGCTCGGTGAAGAAGATGGGTGTTTCTGCTTCCTCGGAAAGTCTTTCATATTTTTCTCTCGTGTTTTCGGAAACGTCCGCAGCTACTATAACAAGCTTGCTTTTTGCTCTTCTTACCGAATACTCGGTGTTATCGGAGCCGATCAAGAGCTTGCCTGCGCGGCGGCAAAGTCCGATAGACGTAAGTAGTTTATTCTGCTCCACTTGGCTTCACCTTAACCCTTCAGCGCTTCTGAAAGCTCGGAAGCAAGCTTTGAATATATTTCGTCGGGCACCTTTGCCTCGAACGTTTTGTCAAAAGCCTTTGCCTTTAATGCTTTTTTAAGGCAAGCCTCCGAGGGACATATATATGCGCCTCTGCCCTGCTTTTTGCCGGTTGTGTCAACCGATATCTCGCCCTCGGAGCTTCTCACTATTCTGATAAGCTCCTTTTTGGGCTTGCTCTCGTGACAGCCAACGCATTTTCTTAACGGTATCTTTTTTACTGCCAAGGGTGTTCACCTCTGTTTATTCTGCCGATGCGGGCTTTATGTCGACCTTCCAGCCGGTGAGCTTTGCGGCAAGGCGGGCGTTCTGACCCTCTTTACCGATTGCAAGCGAAAGCTGACCGTCGTCAACAACTACGCGACAGCTCTTGAGGTCGGGGTTTACGTCGACCTTAAGGACCTGTGCGGGAGAAAGAGCGGCAGCAACGTATTTGTCGACCTCCTCATCGTAGGTGATAAGGTCTATCTTCTCGCCGTTTATCTCGTTAAGAATATTGGTTATTCTTGCCTTTCTGGGACCGATGCAGGCGCCGAGTGCGTCAACCTCGGGAGAGGTAGAGGTGATTGCAATTTTGGTTCTCGAGCCCGCTTCTCTTGCGATGGAAACTATCTCGACTGTGCCGTCGGATATTTCGGGTATCTCAAGCTCGAAAAGACGGCGCACAAAGCCGGGGTGAGTTCTTGAGATAACTATCTCGTGGCCCTTGGTCTTTTCGCCGGTGGGTGCCTTTACCTCTACAACGTAGAATTTTATTCTCTGACCCTCAACGAGAACCTCGCCGGGAATCTGCTCCTTTAAGGGAAGGGTGAGCTCGTGACGGCCTACCTCAAGCTTTACAGCCTGCGAGCCGGGGATAATTCTCTGAACGGTGCCCGACATAAGCTCGTTCTGACGGCCCTCAAACTCTCTTACAACGGAGCTGTCCATAGCCTCGTTGATTGCCTGAATTATAACGTTTTTACCTATTTTTGCGGCTATTCTTCCGAAATTCTTGGTTTCGAGATTTATCTCGCAAACGCCGCCCAATTTATTTCTTCTGCTTATTGCCTTTGCTTCCTCAAGAGATATCTGGGTGATGGGATCCTCGACCTCGGAAACGATATCCTTTGCTATGAAGAAGCGCACGCTCTTCTTCTCGGCGTTGAAATCGGCGCAGACGTTTTCGCCCGCAATGCCTCTTTCTCTCTTTACCGCCGCAACGATAGCTGCGCGGATCTTTTCGAGCATATAGTCCTTGCTTATGCCTCTCTCCTTCTCAAGAGCGTCAAGAGCCTCAAAAAATTCTTCGTTCATTTTATCTTATTCCTCCGATTTAAAATTCAAAATATAAATTCATTTTCGCAATATTCTTGCGGTTTATTTCAAGGGGCGCGCCCTCTATCTCTGTATAAAGTATATTTTCGTCAACGTCTTTTAAAACTGCAACGAGCGTTTTTTTGCCATCTATTGCATCGTAGAGCTTTACCGTTGCCTTTTCGCCTAAAAACAGCTTTATCTGCTCGGTGTTTTTGAGCACCCTCTCAACTCCGGGGGACGACACCTCAAGACAGTAGCTCTTATCGATCACGTCAAGCTCGTCGAGAAGCGGATCTACGTATCGGCTGTAATTCTCGCAGTCCTCAATGCCTACGCCGCCCTCCTTGTCGATATAAAGGCGAAGATACCAGCTGCCCTCTTTTACAAACTCAACGTCCCACAGCATAAGGCCAAGCTCCGACGCCGCTTTTTCGAGGTGAGGATAAAGTATTTCCGTTATCTTTCCTGCCATTTTTTCATTCCCTTTCTGTAAAATACCCTAAATAAAACTTTTGAGAGAGGCGGTGACCTCTCTCAAGTTTCAAGCTTATTCTGCTATTATTATATACTATATAATACGCTTTGTCAAGTATTTTATTCTATTTCGGGCAATTTTTCGCGGCTTTCGTTCCAAATAATGAGGAGAGTGCCGTCCTTTACCGTTACGAAGGATTCTTTTCCGATAAATTCGTTACTCACTCCGAGGGGAATATTCGGAAGGTAGGTTATATCTTCAGTTTGGTATTTAAAGCCCTTTTGGGTAACTCCCTCGGCTTCCTTTCCCCAAGGAAAAACGGAGATGACACCGTAAAAATCGGCACCGAAGCGTGCGGTGGTGTTTTTTATTACGGTGAGAGTGTGATCCTTGCCGAAGAGAAACACTTTTTTTCCCGAATTTGCAATGTGTGCCGCCGCAGAGATGTTTGCAAGAGTGTGGTCAAGACGCTTTCCGGCGCAGCCGTAAAGATAAAGCTCGTCGGCTCCTCTTGAAAGGGCGAATTTTACCGCATACATGGTATCGGTATCGTCCTTTTCGGTGGGGAGTATAATCTTCTCGTTGGTTTCGGGAGCCTTCTCAAGTGAATCGAGGTCGCCGATAAAGACGTTCGGTGAAATACCCGCTATGTTTGCAAAGCTCAAGCCGCCGTCAGCCGCTATGACGATATCGGCGCCCGTCGGTCTTATCGGAATATCGGTCTCGTCGCCCGCTCCGAATATGAAACAGCGCTTTGACATTTACTCACCGGCTTTCAACGATTCGACCATATCGATGCTCTTTATTTTGGGATACATTATAATATTTACCGCAACGGCAAAGAGGATAGAAAGTGCCGCCGATATCACGAAGGAGGAAAGCTCTATCTCACGGGCAAACATTACCATATCGACCTCCGCCGTTCTGATTACGAAGGCGTGAAGGAATATGCCCAAAACAAGTCCCACCGCCGTGCCGATAACTGCAAGTATCATGGTTTCGCGCGACATATAAGAATAGGTCTCTCTGCCGGTAAAGCCAAGCACCTTAAGCGTTGCTATCTCGCGCTTGCGCTCGGTGATATTTATATTGATAAGGTTATAAAGAACTACGAAGGCAAGCAATGCCGCAGAAATTATAAGGACCAAAACTATCGTGTCGATGCTCTGGAGAGATTCTCCGATGCTTGCCGCGATCTCGTCGTAATAGAGTGAAGAGGTTACCTTGCCGCTGCCGTTCAGTTTCTCGGCAAGACCGTCACGCAGATCCTTTTCTCCGTATGCCGCCGCGATGACCGAGGTCATTTTAAGCTCTTCTCCGAAGGATTCCGCATATAGCTCGGGCGAGATATATACGACGTAGGAAACGTAGTTTTCGGTAACTCCCGTTACGGTAAGCTCTGCCGTCTTACCGGCGGAGCTCTTGACGGTTATTTTATCACCCACGCCTGCTCCGAGCTTTTCCGAAAGCTTTTCGCAGATAACAACCGCGTTTTCGTTAAATTTTATTTCTTCCTTGCTCTTTCTTTCGCGAAGCATTACGAAATGCTTGAAATTTGCCGCGTCCTCGGGAGCGGTGAGAGTGGAATCGATAACGGTGCTTCCTGCCGATACCTCAACGTTTTCGTTGCCCATTCTCATAAATTTCATTACGCCGTTATCGTAAAGGATATTTGCGACCTTTGCATAGGCGGTATCGCCCGAGTCGCTTCCCTCCTCAAGACCTACCGTGAGGTTATATTTGTATATCATATCGAACTGACGGGGTATCATCGCGTCTATCGAGTCGTTAAGGCCGAAGCCCGTTACGAGAAGCGCCGTGCAGCCCGCAATTCCCGCTACGGTGAGGATAAATCTCTTTTTATAGCGGAAAAGATTTCTTACAGTTACCTTTTTGCTGAAGCTGAGCAGCTTCCAGATAAAGCCGATGCGCTCGAGCAAAACTCTCTTGCCGGGAGCGGGCGCCTTAGGTAAAAAGAGAGTAGAGGGAGAGGTCTTTAAGGTGCTTGCACATGCGATCACCGTGGCTCCTACGGTGCATATTGCCATAGTGGCAAAAGCCGCGGTAGCGTAGAAAAGGTCAAATCCCGAAAGAAGATCGGGCAGATCGTATAAGATGCTGTATGCGCCCCAGATTATTGAGGGGAACAGCTTAAAGCCGACGGAAAGTCCCACGGCAGAACCGCCGACCGTTGCCGCCGCCGCATAGACGCAGTATTTGAAGCGCACCGCGCTGTCGGAATATCCGAGAGCCTTGAGCGTGCCTATCTGACCGCGCTGCTCTTCGACCATTCTCGTCATTGTGGTGAGCGCAACGAAAGCCGCTATGAAGAAGAAAAATACGGGGAATATTTTTGCTATTGCATTTATCTTTTCAACGTTTGATGCGTAGCTTGAAGCGGAGATCGACTGATCTCTGCCCAATATATACCACTCGGGCTTTGCAGAGGTTTCAAGAAGCTCCTCGATATTTGCAATATCGCCTTCCGCCTTTTTGAATTCTTCCTCCGCTTTTGCCTTTTCCTTTAAAAACTCATAGTAGTTTTCATTTAATTCGTCAACCGAATAGAGATAGGCGTTTTCGTTTTTAGAAAGAGTGCTGTTTTGCTTATCGAGCTCCGTCTTCATCGGCTCGAGCGCCGCTACCTCGGCATCGTAGATCGCAAGGAGTCCCTCGCTTTCAAGCCTTAACTGCTCCGCCTCTGCCAACAGCGCCTCGTATTTTTCGGTGTAATCGGGTGCCGCCGTGTCAAGCGCGGCAAGCTCCTCGGCTATTCTTAAAGTTTCGGCGTCGTTTTCTGCCTTTGCAGCTTCATATTTGCTTTTGCTTGCCGAAACGAGCTTATTGTATTCCTCATACTGAGCATTCAGTGCTTTTCTTGCCGCCTTTAGCGTTTCTGAGGTGGAGTCAAGCTTTTTAACCGCTTTATCAAACTGCTTTTGAGTGTCGGCAAAGGTCTTTTCAGCCTCGGCGCGCTTATCTGCAAGCTCCGCCTTGCCGTCCGCAATAGCTTTTTCAAGCTCTTCTCTGTATTCCTCATAGCGTGCATCTATTCTCACTTCGGATACGGCGGGTATCTTATCGGCAAATTCCTCTACCTCGTCAAAATAGCGCTCGGAGGTTGCTACTGCCTTTTTCGAAAGCTCTAAGGTGAGGAAGATATCGGTCTTTACCTCGAGAGAAAATGCATCCTCCGTCGTGTAGACAAACAGTCCCACGTTGCCGCTTCCCACGTTGGTGGTTTCGTTTTCAATAGAGAAATAGCGGGCGGATGTTACGGTGCCAACAACTGTGAAGGTTACCGTTTCTTCACCGAAGGTGCTTTCTTCACCCGTTACGGTTACCGTTTTGCCTATCCAGTCGCTTCCCTCGACCATTCCGTGAGCCTGAATAACGCATTCGCCCTTATTTTCGGGCATTCTGCCTGCGCTGAGTTCGAGGCGGTTTATATAATTTTCGTTTTGCTCTGAAATATCAAGCGGGAGCGATTCTATTCTCGCAACGAATTTATCGCTGTCGATATCCGCCTTAACGTCCTTTGAAAATACCGCGCAGATATTCTTTACTCCTTCGATATTTTTCACCGCGGCAATATCGTCCGCATTGAAGCCGAAGGTGGAAACAAGGCGCAGATCCATAAAATTATGCTGTTTATAATAGCTGTCTATCGAGCGGCGCATTGCGGGAGTGGTCGCAAGAAGGCCCGCCAAAAAGCCGGTGCCGAGTGCCACTATCAAAAAGATGGCAATAAAACGGTTGAAGCTTTTATATATTTCGCGAAAAGTCAGCTTTAAAAGCCTTTTCAATTACCATTCAATCCTTTCGATAGGTGTGGGATCGGTATTTATCTCAACAGACTCTACCTTTCCGTTCTTTATTCTTATAACTCTGTCAGCCATCGCGGTGACGGCGTTGTTGTGAGTTATTACTATAACGGTCTTGCCGGTGTTCTTACAGGTATCGTGCAACAGCTTTAAAATGTTTTTGCCGGTCACGTAGTCGAGGGCGCCTGTGGGCTCGTCGCAAAGAAGGATCTTGGGATTTTTTGCAATCGCACGAGCGATAGACACTCTCTGCTGCTCACCGCCCGAAAGCTGAGCGGGAAAATTTTTCATTCTCTCCTCAAGTCCTACCGATTTGAGCACCTCGACCGGTGAAAGAGGCTCGTCGCAGAGGTCTGTCGCAATTTCGACGTTCTCAAGTGCCGTGAGGTTTTGTATAATATTATAAAACTGAAATACGAAGCCTACGTCGTAACGGCGGTAATCAACGAGCTTTCTTTTCTTAAGCGCAGATATCTCAACGCCGTCGAGCATTATTTTGCCGCTGTCTGCCCTGTCCATACCTCCGAGAATATTCAAAACGGTGGTCTTGCCCGCTCCCGAAGGTCCGCAAATGACGCAAAATTCGCCCTTTTCTATTTCAAACGAGATCCCGTCAGCCGCGGCTATCTTTACGGAACCCGTTTTATATATTTTGGTTACGTCCTGAAACGATATAAATGACATAAGACTTCTCCTCTTTTCATTTTCTAACTTAATATTATAACTCCAAAGCACCTTCGTTGTCAAATTTTAGCGGATATTTTTTGGCAACATATACGGAATTTTGCATAACGAAAAGATTTTTTTAATAAATTATTTACAAATTATGTTTTTTATTGTATAATAAAGTATATTTTTGTTGAATCGAGTTGATTAGCTTGGCGAAAAGACCCGACGGAAGAATAGTTAAAAACGTTGAGCCCTTGCAGAAGATCACCCCATATATTATGAAAAAGCGTTACGATTCTCAGAATATGATGAGAAACGTTTACGACTGCAAGCCGCTTGACGATTACATTGCAAAAAAGGCTGAAGAAAACGTTAAAATCAGCTATATGCACATACTTATGGCGGCGATGGTAAGAACCATTGCGCTCCGTCCGCAGCTCAACCGTTTCATTATGAACGGCAGGATATACACGAGGCACGATATAACCACCAGCTTCGTTATACACCGCTCTTTAAGAGACGACGCAAACGACGGCGGCGGTACCGACCTCAAGCTTCATTTTAAGGGTACCGAGACCATCGAGGACGTTATAAAGGTCATTAACGACGCCATTTACGAAAACACTCACAACGAGGAAAACGGCACCGATAAGCTCGCAAAGGTAATAATGAGCGTTCCTCCCTTTATGATAAAGGGTATCGTAAATCTTCTTATGTGGATGGATAAAATAAGCATTTTACCCAAGGCGGTAATTGAGCTCAGCCCCTTCCACACCTCCTTCTTCGTTACCAACGTCAAGTCTATCGGTCTTGACTACATCTACCATCACGTTTACGAGTTCGGCACCACCGGTCTTTTCCTTGCGCTCGGTAAGGAAAAGGTTACTCCCGTGGTCGACAAAAACACCGGCGAGATAGTTAAGAAAAAGCAGGTGGAGATAGGCATGGTATCTGACGAGCGCTTCTGCGACGGTCTTTACTTTGCAAAATCTCTCAAGCTCTTTAAAAAGTTCTTATCTAACCCCGAGCTGCTCGAAACTCCCCTCGATGCAAAAATCGAAGACGTAAAATAAGCTATTCCCGCACGTAACGTGCGGGAATATTCATCGGAAAGGACCTTTTTTAATGTTCAAGGAAAAAATCAGTAGCTATTGTAAATTTATATTTTCTTTTCTCTTTTTGCCCGCTCTGGCGGGAGCCCTGTGCGGCGGTGTTGTCTTTCTTTTCAAGGTCGCCGCGGGCTTCGTTATAGAAAAGTCGCATTTCATCTACGCTATGGCAAAAACGAGTGCCGTTTCTATGGTCATATTTTTCGCCACTGTCGTTTTACTCTCCGTTCTCTCGGCGTTTATTCTCAATAAAGTGCCCGATGCGAGAGGCGGCGGCATTCCCTCGGCGGTAACCATACTTCGCGGTCTTGTGAGATTTAATTGGTGGAAATCGCTTGTTTTTACCTTTTTCTCATCTCTTATCACCTTTTTCTCGGGTATTCCTCTCGGCAACGAGGGACCGAGCGTTCAGATGGGTGCCGCGATAGGTAAAATGACGGTGAGAATGTTTGGCGAAAAGCACAAGGCTCTTGACCGTTACGTTATGACGGGCGGCGCAAGCGCAGGCTTTGCCGTTGCAACGGGCGCTCCCGTTGCAGGCGTATTTTTCGCTCTCGAGGAGGCTCACCGCAGATTTACTCCAACAATACTTATCACCGCTACCGTCAGCGTGCTTGCGGGATTTTTTACCGCAAATCTGCTTTCGATAGTTACCGGAATAACTACCGCCTCGCTCGTTTTCCCCGCACCTGTCGAAATAACGCTTTCGCAGGCTTGGATCGCGCCCGTTGCGGGAATTGCCTCGGGCTTGCTCTCGATAGGCGTTTATGCGATCTTTTCCGTAGGCAGAAGGCTTCGCAAGAACATTGAAAAAATAAACTACTATTTGAAATATCTCTTTATCTTTTTGTTGACTGCCGTGCTCGGTCTTTTTATTCCCTACGTTACCGGCACGGGACACGGGATAATAGAATCGCTCTTTGAATCGGACGTCACGTGGTATATGCTCGCGCTCGTTCTCGTTATAAGATGTATTTTGGCTTCCTCTGCCAATAATTTGGGAATAACGGGCGGACTTTTCGTGCCGCTTATAGCATTCGGCGCCGTAGGTGGTGCCCTCACAGCGAAGCTTCTCATTTCGTTGGGCGCTATCGACTCCTCGATGTTTGCCACGGTCGTCATTATGTCGGTTGCCGCATTTTTGGGCGCTTCGCTCAAAACTCCCATTACCGCAATAATCTTCGTTACCGAAATTTCGGGCTCGGTTACCAATCTCGGTTATACCCTGCTTGCAGTGCTGACCGCCTATATGCTGCTTGAATTTTTCAACGTGCCGTCGACCAACGACGTCGTTATAGAATCGAAGATAGCGAAGGTAAACGCAGGAAAGAAAAAGACTTCGGGCGAGGCGTCGCTCACCGTTATGAAGGGCTCACATGTGATCGGCAGAGAGCCGCGTGATATTCTGTGGCCGAATTCCTGCTTCGTGCTTGGCGTTAATGAAAATCAAAAAAGCAAGCACGGCGTGTATTTTGCCGAGGGCGACGTTATTCACTTCAGATTCGACACCTTCGATATTGAGCGCATCAGGCGCGAGCTTATAGAGCTTTTGGGCAAGCAGGAGCTTCCCGATGAGCTTTTCTCCGAGGAAGAGTTTGAGGCAATGAATGTAAAATAACAGCGAACATTTATGGGTGATGTCCTTATCGGAGAATTTATAATAGGGGTATGGGCATAGCCCGATGCATTTGTTAAACAAATGCGAAACTGGCGATAAAAACATAAAGAGAGAACAATGCGGAAAGAAAAACCGCTTTGCTCTCTCTTTTTCTGCTTTTAGTGATATTCTTTGCTCTCGCAAAGAGTGATATGATTGCTATCGCAATCGTGATATTGAAGCCTTGCGGCTTCAGTGATATTCTATTCGCCTAAAAGCTCGCGTAGCG
>JAFVQJ010000019.1 GCA_017504945.1 Clostridia bacterium | reverse complement strand
GGGCTTCGTTCTAAGCTTCGTATTTTCAAACTATGAAGGAAGCATTATAAAATCCATACTTTCCAGTCTTACCAATATTGTATCGGTGTTGCTTGGTGTGGTAAACGTGTTTTCAGACATCGTTTCGTATCTACGGCTTTGGGCTGTCGGGCTTGCGGGTGCCGCAATCTCTGCCACAGTCAATGAGTTGGCAGGACCGTTGCTTGGTAACTTCATGTTTATGATACTTGCCATCATTCTATTGGTATTTGGCCACGGACTGAATATGATTTTAAACATTCTTTCCGTGATCGTTCACGGAATCAGACTGAACACCTTAGAGTTCTCCTCACATTTAGACATGTCGTGGAGCGGGCATAAATTCAAACCATTTAAAGAACAAATTGATTAAAAGGAGAATTGTTATGAATTTAGGATCATTAGGAACAGCATTGGCAATGGGTATTGCCGCAATCGGCTCGGCAATCGGTATCGGTATTGCGGGTCAGTCTTCAATCGGAGCTTGGAAAAAGTGTTATATGAGCAATAAAGCAGCACCCTTTATTCTTACCGTTTTCGCAGGTGCGCCTCTTACACAGACTATTTACGGCTTCCTTTTGATGCAGCAGATGAAGGGTTCCTCTGCCGATCCTGCCTTTTTGCTCGGTCTTGGAATCGCATCCGGTGTCGCCATGGCTTTCTCGGCTGTATTTCAGGGTAAAGCCGGTGCTGCCGGTGCGGATGCTTTAGCTGAAACAGGAAAAGGCTTTTCACAGTACATCACTGTTGTCGGTCTTTGCGAAACCGTTGCGTTGTTCGCACTCGTTTTCAGCATGGTAGCGTTAGGATAATATGAAAAAACAACGGCTTCGGGTATCTACAACAGATATCGTTATTGCCAATACCTTGAAACTGCAAAAGTTGAAATGATGCGGTGAATATATGAAAGAACATAAGAAAAAACTGATTGTACCGGTTATAGTAACCGCTATTATGGTTTTGTATTACATTGCTTACTTTGGCTTTTTGATAGCACTGATAGATGGCATTTGGAAATGGCTTTTAGGTATTATTCCTCTTGCTCTTTCTGCTGTTATGCTCAAAGTTTGCATAGAAAGAATAAATGAAATAAAGAAGGGTGAAGAAGATGATCTTAGTAAATACTGATTACATAAGCGGCAAGGAACTCGAAATGTTAGGTCTTGTAAAAGGAAGCACCATTCAGTCAAAGCACATCGGAAAGGATATTTCCCAAAGCTTTAAGACCTTGGTCGGAGGCGAACTTAAATCCTATAACGAGATGATGAACGAAGCACGTGCTCTTGCCACCAAAAGAATGGTCGCAGAAGCAGAAACTCTCGGTGCGGATGCTATCGTTAATATTCGCTATGCATCCTCAGCAATAATGCAGGGCGCAGCCGAAGTTATTGCTTACGGAACAGCAGTTAAAATTATTAAATGAGCAAGGGCGTCGCTTCGGCGGCGCCTTTTGCATTTTATTTCAAAAAACGCTGGACTTGTGAGGAATGACCTTTATGGTATAGAATGAGAAAAATTTACTGCGCATTAACCAAAGAATAAGGCATAAAAAATCCGTGCTTCCCATAGAGGAAACACGGATTTTTGTGTAGGGGCTACGAAAAAGATATTTTTGCTGTTTTTGCGTATGAATTCGAACTCTTACAGTTTTTAGTGAAGTATCGGCTAACGCCGAAGTGAAGTTATGCCTTACGGCATAATGAAGTATTATGCGTGCGCATAAAATGAAGTTAAGTGCGCCGCTCACTTCCGCAGAAACTTCACTGTCCGCAGGACAACTTCACTTGCGGAGCAAACTTCACGCGCCAAAGGGCGCACTTAGTTGAAAAACCGACAAGTCGAAACTTGTCGGTTTTTCTGGTCGAAGTGGCGAGACTCGAACTCGCGGCCTCTGCGTCCCGAACGCAGCGCTCTACCAAACTGAGCCACACCTCGTTATTTAGCCTTAATATTATAGTGTTTTTGAAGCCCAAAGTCAAGAGTTTACTGAAAAATGTTTGCTAAATTACAAAAAACGGTTGAAATCGAGGTTATAAAGTCATATAATATAACAAAACGCGAAGGGAGTGAGATAGGTGCAAATAAACCGTTACCGCTATAATGTGGGCAAAAAAATGAAGCTCGTCTTTCTTTCCGACCTGCACGGCAGTAAGATCGAACCTATAATAAAAGCGGTCGATGAGCTTATGCCAAACGCCGTCTTGGTTGGCGGCGACTTTATTCACTCTGCCACCGAATATGAAAACGGACTCGCTTTGCTTTCGCTTCTTTCAAAAAAATATCCCACCTTCGTTTCGCTCGGAAACCACGAGCGCAGATTTAAGGGCGACCTTTTCTCGCTCATAAACGAAAGCGGTGCCACCCTGCTTGACGACCGCTTTGTCGAATTTGGAGGCATAAAGCTCGGCGGACTCTCCTCGCCTTACGAAAGAAAACACTGCAGATCTAAGGCGCCTGACTTGTTTTTACCCAAAACCGAGTGGCTGAAGGAGTTCGAGAGACAAGAGAGCTTCAAGCTGCTTCTTTGCCACCGTCCCGAGTATTTTGAAAGGTATTTAAAGGACCTTCAAATAGACCTCACTCTTTCGGGACACGCCCACGGCGGACAGTGGCGCTTTTTCGGCCACGGCGTCTTTTCTCCCGGACAGGGCGTTTTTCCGAAATACACCTTCGGAAGCTATTTCGATAATCGCCTTATCGTAAGCAAGGGGCTCGGCAACGGCAAGTGGATACCGAGAATAAATAACCCCTATGAGATTGCCGTAATAGATCTTGAATAAACACCCCCGCCTTTTTCGAGGCGGGGAAAATTTTTTTAAAAAATTGTCAGCTTTTTGCCGCCTTATGCGTTTTATAGTTATGAGATTAAATTTGAGGAGACACCCCATAAGCATATTTGCTTGCCGAAGGAGAGAGCTTTTTTGACAAATAAATATCTTGATAAAATGCCGAGCCGCTGGACGCCGCCTTACAGAATGGTCTTTATCGCAATAGGCTGGCTGTGTATTCTGGCGGTAATGGTTGCATTGCTTTTTATGAATTCGGTAAATCAATCGGAAAGATACGCTGATCCCGAGGAGATAGAAGTGGTTGAGATAAAGGAGCGTACCCGTTACGATACGGGTATCGTTACCGTCAGTCTGCGCCATAAGGATGGCTGTAAGATCGTTGACAGCAAAGTCCTTTTAACTAAAAAGGGCTATGAAATACGTCTTGTTATTGATAAAACCGCATCTGACGAAGGAAATATCTTTTCAAAATCATTCTATATGGACCGTGTTGACCTTACCGTTTACATCTGCGGTAACGGAAAACCGAGAAAGATCTACACTATAACGTAATAAAAAAGAAACGACCCCTCCGCCCGTTTGGGCGGAGGGGTTACGTTATATCTCACAAAATCAAATATCCTGCTATAACACCCAAGACACCCGAAAGAAGAATAATAATTATCGGATGCACCTTTTTAAAGGCAAGCAGAGCGCCTGTTGCAAATATTGCAAGTGAAATATAAAAGGCAGGCGAGGAAAAAACAGTAAGCGTAAGCCCTGCGGGGAAAAAGACGGTAAGCAAAAGCTTTATTTTCGCCGCCCCTATGAGTCCCACAACGGCGGGCTTTAAGCCTGTCATCGCGCCGCTTACAAGACTGCTTTTTTTAAATCTCTCGTAAAATTTTGCAACAATAAGAATAATTATAAAGGAGGGGAGCACCACGCCGAGCGTTGCAACGAACGCTCCCAAAATGCCGCCCCAAACGGGACCGAGCCCACCCGTGCCGCCGACCACCGAGCCGACGTAGGTCGCAATATTTATTGCAAAGGGACCGGGAGTGGATTCACTCACCGCGATAAAGTTTATTATCTGTTCCTCGGTAAGCCAACCGTTTTTGAGCACCGCCTCCTGAATAAGAGGAAGCATCGCGTAGCCGCCGCCGAAGGTAAAGGCGCCGATCTTGAAGAAGGTGAGCAAAAGCTCCAGAAATATCATTTCTTTGCCCTCCTTTTTGCAATAAACGAGGTTATAAGACCGAAAACGGCACAGCCGACGATGACTATAACAACGTTGATTTTAAGGAAAGCCACCAAAATAAACGCCGCCGCCATTGCAATATACGCCACGGCGTTCTTTTTGCATTTTTTATACATATTCCAAAGCGCCTTCAGAATCAGAGCAAGCACGCCTGCGCGAATTCCCATAAATGCATACTGCACCGCTTTTATATTCTGAAATTCTCTTAAAAGAAATGAGATTGCAAGTATTATTAAAAAAGAGGGAAGCACAACTCCGAGCGTTGCGAAAAAGGAACCCCAAAAGCCTGCCGTGCGGCTACCCACGAAGGTCGCCATATTTATCGCAATGGGACCGGGCGTAGACTCGGCAATGGCAATTATCTCCAAAACGTCGTCGTCGGTTATCCACTTGTGCTTTTCAACCACCTCACGCTGAATAAGCGGGATCATCGCGTAGCCGCCGCCGAAGGTAAAGGCGCCTATTTTCAAAAAGGTGGTAAAAAGTGAAAATATCCTTTTTGTTTTTGACATTTCAACTCTCCTTACCCGAGACTTTTTCAAAAAGACGGTAAAGCTTATCGTTTACCTTTTTCATCCTTTTGGCATCGACCTTAAGAAGCTGACGGTCGTAGGTAAAAAGCCCGTTCGTTTCATCCTCTACGTCGCTGACCTGAGTATAGACCGCCGCCGAAAGACCGCGTCTTATCATATCGGCGACCTCATTTTCGTAAAGCGCGAAAAGAGCCTTCTCAAAGTCGGCTTTTTCGGTGAAAAAGCGGTATCCGTAGGTGTTTTTAAGATTAAAGGAATGCTCCTTTATCTTGTAAGAATAGCCTCCGAACTCGGAAAGCACGAGCGGACGCACACCCTTTGGCTTCAAGTCAAGCTTTTTGAAATAAACGTGATGGCTTTCCACGTCGCTCTTTTTCCTTGCAAACCAGCCCGACGTGGCGTCGAATATCCTCGTGCCGTCAAGCAGCTTGAGATAATCGTAGCAGCCGTCGGCGTCAAACTGACCCCAGCCCTCGTTGAAAACGGTGTAACAGCAAACGCATGGATGATTGTAAAGCTGCTCGATAATACCCTTGGAATTATCCAAAAACGCCTTTTTCTGCCTCTTTGAAGCGCGATGCTCAAATCCGCTTTTCAAAAAGAGGGTAGCAAGCGCGGTGTCGAAGAAAAAGCTGTATTTGCCGTTGTTTATCATATCCTGAAAAACGATCATACCGTGCTTGTCGCAGTAGTAATAGAAAAGCTCGGGCTCAAGCTTAATATGCTTTCTGAGCATATTAAAGCCGCATTTTTTCATTGTAATAACGTCGTTTTCAAAGCCTGCGGGAGTTGCGGGCAGAAAGATTCCGTCAGAAAAATAGCCCTGATCCAAAAGACCGTTTAAGAAAATCGGCTTTCCGTTAAGACAGATGTAAGGCGTGCCGTTTACCTTCTTTATCTCAACCGTGCGAAGAGCAAAATAGGAGCAAACGGAATCGTTTCCGGAGGTAAGAGTAATATCGTAAAGATAGGGGTCGTCGGGTGACCAATAACGGGGCTCGTCTATTCTTACAAAAACGGAGCTTCCCTTAAACGACTGAAAAATAACGCGCTTACCCGCCTTAACGGTAATTGCCTTTCTCTCACAGCCGCCCTTGACCTTTACGGTAACGCCGTTTTCGCAGGGCGTTATTTTTATTCCCTCGATATATCTGTCGGGAACGCTTTCCAGCCATACCGTCTGCCAGATGCCGCTTATCTTGGTGTACCACATTCCCTTCGACCTCTCGGTCTGCTTGCCGTAGGGGATCTCTCTGTCAAGCGGATCGGAAACGTTTACCGTTATCTCGTTTTCGCCGTTTTTGATAAGGTCGGTTATATCAAAAGAGAAGGGCAGATATCCCCCCTCGTGACTGCCTGCAAGACTGCCGTTTATAAAAACGTCGGCATACTGGTCAACGGCGCCGAAGTTAAGAAGCACTCGTCCTCTGTTAAAGCCGTCGGGCAGAGAAAAACGGCGGGAATAGACCAAAATATCGTCCTTTTCGGTGTATCTTTCAACACCTGAAAGACGGCTCTCGGGAGCAAACGGAACGGTGATCTCTCCCTCAAATTCATTTTTACCCAAAACGGTAAAGCTCCATTTGCCGTTTAAGCAAAGATAGCTGTCTCTCTTAAGCTGCGGACGCGGATATTCCGAAAAAGGAACACCGCCGTCAAAAAGCTCCTTTTCAAAGGGTGTTTCAAGCATTTTTATCTCTCCTTTTCAAAACGGAAACGGTGAAAAACGCCACTGCGGGCAACACCGCAATAAGAGCGGCGAGGAATATATTCGCGTTGGGAATAAAGGAGGTGGTGCCGTCGCCGTTTACTATCGTTTCGGCGTTTGCAAGCACCAGCTTGCCGATATACGGACCCACTATTCCCGGAACGAAGACCTGCGAGAATATTCTCACGCCCTGAAGCATACCCGATTTCCCTGCGGGAGTATTATCTCTTATCGCCGCGCCGAAAACCGCCATGCCCGAAAGATAGCCGCTCATCATAAAGAGCGAGCCGATGAAAACGAAAACGGTGGAACGGGTAAAAAAGAGAAGAATATATCCCAAAACGAGCGACAAAACCGCAATTATACCCGAAAAAGCCGTTCCCTTTTTATCGTAGACCTTTCCCCAAAGCGCCGTAACGACCGACGCCACTATTATGGCAGGCGCCATAATAAAAACGTAATCTGTCATTTTAAGGCTTACCTCGTAGTAGATGATGAGGTAGGGCATAAATATCTGAATTGAAATATTGAAGATTATAAAGAAGAAAAGCAAAAGGTAAAGCGGCTTGTTTTCCGAAACGGTCTTGGGACGAAAGCCGTAGACGATCGTCTTGAAATAGCTTTCCTTTACGGGCTTTATATCGGGCTCTTTGATGAGGAAAAGACCGAGCACGCCGATAACGGTAACGGCAAGACCTATAACGGTAAATACCGTTACCCAGCTCTCCGACTTTTCAAGATCGAAAAACATAAATCCGCCGAACACCACCAATATCGCAACGAGAGGCATCATAGCGTTCAAGCCCTCCGCCGAGCCTCTGTTTGAGGGATCGGTCGAGTCGGTAAGCCAAGCGTTGAAGGCGGCGTCGTTTGCGGTGGAGCCGAAGAAGGTCATAACGCAATCGAGAATAACGGTAAGGGAAACTCCGAGCGCGGCGGCGGATGCCGTGAGAGCCGCAGTCGACGATATATCGCCGTTACAGAGAAAAACGAAGGAGAAGATGGAAATTCCCCAAAGAATATAACCCACCGAGATAAAAAGCTTTCTCTTTCCTATCTTATCGGAAAGAGCACCCATAAAAACGGTGGTCAAAGTAGCCGTTACGGCGCTGGCGGCGACCATAAGAGAGATATCGCCCGCCGAGGCGTGAAACATTTTGTAGATAAAAACGTTGAAATACATATTTTCAACTACCCACGCCACCTGACCGATAAGGCTGAATATTATAAGAGCCGCAAAGAAACGCGGAGAAAGCCTTGTTTTACTCATTTCGATTCTCCTTAAAAGCTTAATATATAAAGTATAACACAGTATAGATAAAAATGCAAACAAAAAGCAGGCAACGCCTGCTTTTTGAAGTTGATTATTATATTCCGAGCGATCTCAAATACTCTCTGCTTACTCTTGCGCTCTCGAGAGGAGTCATATCGTGTGAAATATCGCGCTCGACTATGAGATATTCGGTGCCGCATTTTGAAGCGACGTCAACTATCTCGGGAAGCTTTACTACACCGTTGCCGAGGGCCTCGAACTTGAATTCGTTGTCTGCGTTGTTATCCGATTTCATCTCGTTGCCGTCCTTGTCGATAAGGCTGTAAACGGGACCGCCCTTGAAGAACTTTGCCGAAAAGTCCTTAAGGTGCAAAACGGGGACCTTACCCGAATATTTCACGATGTATTTAACGGGATCCTCGCCGCCGTAGGTGACCCAAGCAACGTCAAGCTCGGGAATAATAAGGTCGTCGGGAACATCCTCGAATATGTAATCGTGAAGATATTTATCGCCGTACTTTTCAAATTCAAAATCGTGGTTGTGGTAAATAAGCTGAATACCGTTTTCTCTCATAAGCCTTCCGATATCGGTAAAGCGCTTTACCGTCTCGCTCCAAAGGGAAGTTCCCGCGAGCTTATCCTTTGCATAGTGGGGAACACCGCAGTATTTAACGCCGAGAGTCTTTATAAAATCAACGGCACTCTGACCCTGCTCGAGAAAGAGGTCGATGTTCTGATGAACCGAGGGACATTCAAGCTCGTATTTGTCAAGAAGGGCTTTTACCTCTTTTGCGCTCTTGCCGAAATATCCGGCAAATTCAACGCAGTCGTAGCCGGCATTTTTAACCTCGTAAAGAGCCTTATCCATGTCTGCCTGCATATCTCCGCTTATCGAAAAAAGCTGAAGACCAACCTTAAAACTTTTCATTTACAACACTCCTTTAATATATATCTATATTATAAACCGAACTTTTTGAAAAATCAATAGTAAATTTAATAAAACCCGAAAGTATTTTATTTGACAAAACAGCCGTAATATATTATAATATTTTATTATGAATAACTATCCTTTGGGGGCGTTTTTTAATGAATATAACGGAAAAGCTTATAAAGAGCCATTTGGTAAAGGGCGAAATGGTAAAGGGCACCGAGATCGGTCTTAAGATCGACCAGACCTTAACGCAGGACGCAACGGGAACAATGGCGTATCTGCAGTTTGAGGCAATGGGTATCGACAGAGTAAAGACCGAAAAATCCGTTGCCTATATTGACCATAATACGTTACAGTCGGGCTTTATGAACGCCGACGACCACAATTATATCAGAACCGTCTGCAAAAAGCACGGCGTTTATTATTCAAGACCGGGCAACGGCATCTGCCATCAGGTCCATCTTGAGAGATTCGGCAAGCCCGGTAAAACGCTTCTCGGCTCCGACTCGCACACCCCCACCGGCGGCGGTATAGGAATGCTCGCAATGGGCGCGGGCGGCCTCGACGTTGCGGTTGCAATGGGCGGCGGCGCATATAATATCACCATGCCCAAGGTAATAAAGGTAAATCTTATCGGCAAGCTCCGTCCCTTCGTTTCGGCAAAGGATGTAATTTTAGAGGTGCTTCGCATACTCTCCGTTAAGGGCGGCGTAGGCTCCGTTATCGAATACGGCGGCGAGGGCGTTTTGTCGCTTTCGGTTCCCGAAAGAGCCACCATTACCAATATGGGCGCAGAGCTCGGTGCGACCACCTCCGTTTTCCCCTCCGACGAGATAACCAAAGCCTTCTTGAAGGCAGAGGGCAGAGAAGAGGACTACGTTGAGATAAAGGCAGACGATGACGCCACCTACGATAAGGAGATAACCGTCGATCTTTCAAAGCTCTCTCCCTTGGCGGCAAAGCCCCATATGCCCGATAACGTTGACGAGGTCAAGAATATCGGAAAGATAAAAATAGATCAGGTATGCATAGGCTCCTGCACCAACTCCTCTTACCTCGACCTTATGAGAGTTGCGGCGATACTCAAGGGCAACACCGTTGCCGAGGGCGTATCGCTCACCGTTTCTCCCGGCTCCAAGCAGGTGTTTACCATGCTTGCCGAAAACGGAGCGCTGGCAGATATAACCGCGGCAGGCGCAAGAGTTCTCGAATGCGCTTGCGGCCCCTGCATAGGAATGGGTCAGTCCCCCAACTCCGCAGGCGTATCGCTTCGCACCTTCAACAGAAACTTCGAGGGCAGAAGCGGCACCAAGGACGGTAAGATATATCTCGTTTCTCCCGAAACGGCGGCGGTTTCCGCAATAACGGGCGTTCTTACCGATCCCACCGACGCAGGCTTTGAGTTCCCCGAAATAAAGATCCCCAACGAATTTCTGATAAACGACAATATGGTCGATGCTCCCGCCCCCGCAGGCGCAGAGGTCGAGGTGCTTCGCGGCCCCAACATAAAGCCCTTCCCGCTTAACGAAAACCTTCCCGACGTTATCGAGAAAAAGGCAGTCTTAAAGGTTGGCGACAATATCACCACCGACCACATTATGCCCGCAGGCAGTAAGATACTTCCCTACCGCTCCAATATTCCCCACCTTTCGCAGTATTGCTTCGAGGTGTGCGATCCCACCTTCCCCGAAAGAGCGAAGGCAGAGGGCGGCGGCTTTATAATCGGCGGCGCAAACTACGGTCAGGGCTCATCGAGAGAGCACGCGGCGCTCGTTCCCCTTTATCTCGGCATAAAGGCGGTAATGGCGATCTCGTTTGCGAGAATCCACGCGGCAAACCTCATAAATTCGGGCATTATGCCGCTTGTATTTGAAAATGCGGCGGACTATGAAAAGATATCCCAAAACGACGTTTTGAAAATAGAAAATGCAAGAGAGCAGCTTGCAAGCGGCAGGATAACCGTCAACAACGTAACCGGCGGATTTGACTTCACTTTAAAGGCAGACTTCTCCGAAAAGCAGCTCAATATGCTTCTTTCGGGCGGACTTATAAATATGATGAAAGGAAACAACTGAAATGTACGAGGCAGAAATTAAAGCGGCAACAGCCAAATTTGAAGAGGTAATACGCTCTCAGCTTGAGAGAAACGAAAAGATGAAGGAGACCCGTGATTTCGTCGATTACGAAAAGCTCGACACTATCGTTATCGGCGTTTGCGGAGGCGACGGCATCGGTCCCATGATAACCAAGGAGAGCGCAAACGTTCTCAAGTTTCTTCTTAAAGACGAGGTAAGCTCCGGCAAGGTAACCTTTAAGGATATCGACGGACTCACCATCGAAAATCGCGTTAAGGTAATGAAAGCGATTCCCGACGACGTTCTCGAGGAATTGAAATCCTGCCACGTAATTTTAAAGGGCCCCACCACCACTCCCGAGGCGGGCGGCAAATATCCCAATATCGAGTCGGCAAACGTTGCAATGAGAAAGGCTCTTGACCTTTTTGCAAACGTCCGTCCCGTAAAGGTTCCCGAAAAGGGCATCGACTGGACCTTCTTCCGTGAAAACACCGAGGGTGAATACGCGCTCGGCTCAAAAGGCGTAGCGGTAAACGACGAGATATCCTTCGATTTCAAGGTAACCACCACCGAGGGCACCGAGAGAATAGCACGCCTTGCCTACGACTATGCAAGAAAGAATAAAAAGGGCAAGGTATCAATAATCACCAAGGCAAACGTTATAAAGACTACCGACGGCAAATTCTTAAACCTCTGCAAAAAGGTAGGCGAGGAATATCCCGAGATAGTAACCGACGCTTGGTATATCGACATCACCACCGCAAAGCTTATCGACGAAAAGAGAAGAAAGGACTTCAAGGTATTCGTTCTTCCCAATCTCTACGGCGATATAATCACCGACGAGGCTGCCGAATTTCAGGGCGGCGTAGGCACCGCAGGCAGCGCAAACCTCGGTAAGCGCTACGCGATGTTCGAGGCAATTCACGGCTCGGCACCCAGAATGGTGGAAGAGGGCAGAGATATCTATGCAGACCCCTGCTCAATGCTTCGCGCATCGGTAATGCTTCTTTCTCACATCGGCTATCAGGATAAGGCAGACAAGCTCGAAAGAGCACTCGATATCTGTATGTTCGAGGAAAAGAAG
Organism: Clostridia bacterium; assembly: GCA_017504945.1. Classification (GTDB taxonomy): domain Bacteria; phylum Bacillota; class Clostridia; order Oscillospirales; family RGIG5299; genus RGIG5299. The sequence goes on along the minus strand of JAFVQJ010000019.1, from coordinate 4,750 downwards.
CTCACTATCACCGGCAGAGATACCGGCGCCACCTGCGCGGATTTCGGCAAATACGTAATGGAAACCGTTTCCAAACTCTAAAAATTGTTAGGGGGACCTTATAATGAAAAAGGTACCTGTTTCGGTAGTAAGAAGACTGCCGCGATATTTTCGCTATTTAAACGAATTATATAAGCAGAATAAGCTCAAGGTGTCGTCAAAGGAGCTTTCTGAGCAGATGAACGTAACCGCCTCTCAGATAAGGCAGGATTTTAACCATTTCGGCGGCTTCGGTCAGCAGGGCTACGGCTACAACGTTCCCACTCTCAATCAGGAGATGGCGCAGATACTCGGCGTAAACGAGAACTTCACGGCAATAGTCGTGGGAATAGGCAACCTCGGCCACGCCATAGTAAACAACGTAAACTTCGGCAAGCGCGGCGTGAAGATACTCGGCATCTTCGATTCCGACCCCGAAAAGATAGGAAATCTCTGCGGCAAGCACAGAATAACCGATATTCAGACGATAGAGGAATTCTGCGAAAAGAGCCGTCCCGATATAGCGGTGCTCACCTTGCCCAAATCCCAATCGCGCGAGATGTTTGAGCGCTTAAAGCGCTGCGGTATAAAGGGCTTTTGGAACTTCACCAACGCCGAAATACGCTCCGAAAAGGGCGTGGCAGTTGAAAACGTCCATCTGGCAGACAGTCTTATGCTACTCACCTACAGCTTAAGAGAGCAAAACGGCGAAGAATAAAATAAAAAACGGCAAAGTAAAAAACTTTGCCGTTTTTTTTATTTTACCTATTGACAAAAACAATACTTCGTGATATGATGTATTACGGAAGGTGAGGTATGATATGGACGTACAGTTAAAAAGAGGACTTCTCGACGTATGCGTTCTCGCGGCGATAAAGAACGGGGAATCCTACGGCTACAAAATAATAAAGGACCTAAAGCCTTGCATTGAGCTTTCGGAATCCACCCTCTACACCGTTTTAAAAAGGCTTGAGGCGGCAGAGCTTCTTACCGTTCGCACGGCAGAGCACGGCGGCAGACTCCGTAAATACTACCGCATAACCGAGGCGGGAATAGCGCGTATCGGTGAATTCAAAAAGGAATGGCAAGAGATAATGTCTATATATCGGTTTGTAACGAAGGAGGATGACGTAAATGACTAAAATAGAATTTCTTTTGGCGTTGTCTGAAAGACTTTCGGGGCTTCCCAAGGAGGAAAAGCTCGAGCGCCTTAATTTTTACAGCGAAATGATAGAGGACAGAATAGAGGAGGGGCTTTCCGAGGAGGAGGCGGTTGCGGCAGTCGGCACGCTCGATGAGCTTTCGGAGTGCGAAGCTCCCGAGCACACAGAGATAATACCCGAGGAAAATCCCGAGGAGAAAACGGAGCAAGACGCCCCGAAAAAGGAGAAAAAGCTGTGGCTTACCGTGCTTATTGCCTGCAGCTTTCCCATCTGGCTTCCCGTTTTGATAGCCGTTTTGGCTGTGGCGCTTTCCGTCTACGTGGTATTGTGGGCGTTAATAATTTCACTTTGGGCGGTCTTTGGCGCAGCGGCTGTTACGGCAATTACGGTAATTATAATAGGAATCGTCCTTGCCGCAGCGGGCAGGGGAGTTGCGGGAGCCGCGACGGTGGGAATAGGAATTTTTGCCGTAGGTCTTTCACTTCTTTTCTTCGTCGGATGCCGTGCGGCAACCAAGGGAACGGCGTTTTTAACGACTGCAGCCGCAAAGGGCGTAAAAAGAATTTTTAATAAAAAGGAGGAAGAAATATGAGCAGAAAAACAAGAGGCTTGCTCATAACCTCCGTAGCGCTTATGCTTGTCGGCATAATTATATTCGGAGGAACAATGTCGATGATAAATTGGAATTACACCCTTCTTTCCACCTCGCAGTTTGAAAACGAGGAGGTAAAGGTAACGGGCGAGATAAAAAACGTTAAAATAATCGCCAAAACGGCAGACGTAGTCTTTATGGCGGCTCCGACCGACGAGGCGTCGGTAATACTCAATGAGCAAAAAAATATGAAGCACACCGTCACTCTGTCTGAGGGCACCCTCACCGTTGAGGTAAAGGACACGAGAAAGTGGTACGAATATATAGGAATAAACTTCAAAACTCCCAAAATAACCGTGTTGTTACCAATGAGCGATTACGGCGAGCTTTCGGTAAAGACCACCACGGGCAAGGTAGATCTTCCCGATGAATTTTGCTTTGAGAGAGCCGATATAACCGTTACCACGGGCGGCGTAACGCTCGGATCTCGCGTTTTGGGCGCAGCGAATATAAAAAGCACCACCGGAAACGTTTGGGTAGAGAACGCAACGCTCGGTTCGCTGTCGGTATCTCTTTCCACGGGTAACGTAAATCTGAAATACTCCTCCTGCACTGAATCGCTCAAGGTAAACGTATCTACCGGAAGAGTGCGCTTCGTTGACTTCGATGCCTCCGATATCACGGTAGAGACCGACACGGGCGATATAATCGGCAATCTTTTAACACCCAAGCAATTCGATGCAAAAACCGCTACCGGCAGAGTATCCGTTCCGCAAAGCGAAGACGGCGGAAGCTGCAAGCTCACCACCGACACGGGCAATATAAATATAACGGTTGGCTGACCGTTTCGCAGTTATTTTACGAAATTTTCAAAAAAATTCAAAAAACTGCATTTTGCTCTTGATTTTTTTGAAATAAAGTAGTATCATATATCGGTAAATTGAATACGCTAAGTGAAATCAGCAGGAGATAAGGCAATTTAAGCCTTTCCAAAGGGGCAATACTCTCGGGTGCCGTTTTTTCGGCGGGACTGTTGACGGATAGCAATCTGGAGAAGTTCGCCAATGCGCGAATGCCGAAGGGGCAAGGGAAACCAATCTCTCAGGCAAAAGGACAGAGCATTTTTTTACATCTCTTTTGATGTAGTTATTTTTATCGCTGTCTTTTATCCAAAGGCAGCGATTTTTTTATAAAAGAAAGGAATCAAAAAATGGAACAGCTACTCAAAATCGTTCAAACGGCAAACGCCTACCTTTCGGATTATATTCTCATAATCCTTCTCGTAGGTGTGGGACTTTTGTTCACCATCAGAACAAGATTCGTTCAGGTGCGCTACTTTGGCAAAGGTCTTAAGCAGACCTTCGGCAACCTCTCGCTCAAGGGCGGTAAGCAAAAGAGCGGACTTTCGTCATTTCAGGCTCTTGCAACCGCTATTGCAGCGCAGGTAGGCACAGGTAATATAGTCGGTGCCTCGGGCGCTATCCTTATCGGCGGCCCCGGCGCAATATTCTGGATGTGGATAATCGCTTTTCTCGGTATGGCAACCATCTATGCCGAGGCAGTATTGGCACAGAAAACAAGAGTTGTCGATGAAAACGGCGAGGTCCACGGCGGTCCCGTTTACTACATAAAGCACGCCTTCAAGGGCAAATTCGGCACATTCCTTGCAACCTTCTTCTCCATCGCGGCAATACTCGCACTCGGCTTTATGGGTTCTATGGTTCAGTCCAACTCCATCTCCGAGGTAATCTGTAAAGCAGTCGGCGTAAATTATACCGATTGGGGCTGGATCATCGGTATTATCCTTGCGGCTATCTGTGCATTTATATTTATCGGCGGTATTCAGAGAATCGCATCTGTCACCGAAAAGCTCGTTCCCTTAATGGCAACCATCTTCCTTTTGGGCGGCGTTGTCATTCTTTGCTTCAGAGTTCAGTATATCCCTGAAACCTTCGGTATGATCTTCAAATATGCCTTTACTCCCAGCGCACTCATCGGCGGCGGCATCGGTTACGCTATAAAGACCGCTATCAGTCAGGGTGCAAAGAGAGGTCTTTTCTCCAACGAAGCAGGTATGGGCTCCACTCCCCATGCACACGCACAGGCTAACGTTGAAAGACCTCACGATCAGGGCATCGCGGCTATGATCGGCGTATTTATAGACACCTTCATAGTTCTCACCATGACCGCACTCGTAGTCATCTCCACTCTCTTTGTCGGTAACGGTGCGCTTGCGGGCAAGTTCGGTGCCGATTATATCGCGGCAACTCAGGGCGCAGAGGCAATAGTTTCAAAGACCACCGCAATGCAGATGGCAACCTCTACCATATTCGGTGATTTCGGAAGCATCTTCGTTGCAATTTGCCTCTTCTTCTTTGCCTTCTCCACCATCATCGGCTGGAACTTCTTCGGCAAGATCAACGTTCAGTACCTCTTCAAGAACAATAAGATCGCAGTTGTAATTTATTCGGTAGTATCCATTGTATTCATCTTTATGGGAACCCTTCTTTCAAACGATCTCGTTTGGGAGCTTACCGACTTCTTCAACTACCTTATGGTCCTTCCCAACGCAATTGCACTTATCGCGCTTTCCAAGCTCGTTAAGGAAGAATCTCTTGCAGACAAGGCTGCAAAATTAAGCAAATAACCCAAAAACCAAAAAGGACGAGGCCGATTTGGCGTGATACTCTTAACGGAGTATCACGCCAGTTCTATTCGCCTTTGGCGAGTGATATTGCTACGCAGTGATATTCGGCTTACGCCGAGTGGTATTCGCTTCGCGAGTTTATGGGCGAATAGAATATCACTGTGAGGCGTAGCCGAACAATATCACTGTCCGCAAGGGCAATATCACTCTTTGCGAAAGCAAAGAATATCACTCATAGACAGCAGAAAAAGAGAGAGTCTTACGGAATCTTGCTTCCGCATGACTCTCTCTTCTGTTTTTATTGCAAGTTTCGCATTTGTTTTACAAATG
>JAFVQJ010000018.1 GCA_017504945.1 Clostridia bacterium | reverse complement strand
CGCAGTGTTGCATCTCATCAAGCCGCAGGAGGGTTTATGCACGGCTATGCCGTGATGATATACCATCGCAAAGCGATGGATGATATACAGCCCCGTTGGGGCTGATGATATGCCAAGCCTGCGGCTTGGATAAAAAAAGAACGAACTTTTGGTAGACAAAAGTTCGTTCTTTTTTGGCGCACTTGAAGAGACTCGAACTCCTGGCCCACTGCTTAGAAGGCAGTTGCTCTATCCACCTGAGCTACAAGTGCATTTTTGACTTTGAATATTATAGACTATTTCAAAGCATTTGTCAATCATTTTTGCAAAAATATTTTTCTTTTTAATTTTAAAGCCCCGAGCAATTCGGGGCTTTTTATTATACGTTAAACAAAAGCTCGCTATAAGTCGGGAAGGGCCACGCCTTTTCGTCGGTCAGGGTTTCGAGCTTATCGCACACAGTGCGGAGATTTTTCATTGCGTTGAGTATGTTTTCAGAATAGAAGGTCGCCTTTTCATAGACCTCGGAAATTCCGTCTGCTGCCGAAAGACAGTTTTCAAGTTCCGAAACGGCGTTTACCGCCTCGCAGTAAAGCATATCGTAATCGGTAAACCTCTTTGTATCAATACTGTTGGAGACATAGGCTTTCATCTTCATATTGAGATTGTCAAGCAGCTTATTTTCATATTTCAAAACTGCGGGCAATATCTCTTTTTTAGCCATATCAAGCATTGTAAGGGCTTCTATCTTTACAGTTTTTGAATAAATGTCGAGGTATATTTCGTATCTGGCGTGAAGCTCTGCCTCGGTAAATATCTTATGCTTTTCAAAAAGTGCGATATTTTTGGGATTTATATAGGCGTTATAGCTCTCAACAGAGTTTTTGAGGTTTTGAAGTCCTCTTGCCTCTGCTTCGTTAAGCCACTCCTCCGAATAGTTATTGCTGTTAAAGACAACGCGCTTATGCTCGTTATAGCTGTCGCGGATCAAGGCGATCTTCTCTGCCTCGGGATCCTCTGCCTTTTCAAGTCTGTCGGCGAAATCGGAGAGAGCGTCCGCTACGATGGTGTTGATAACGGCGATACTTCCCGAAACCGACTGTGACGAGCCGCCCATTCTGAATTCAAATTTATTGCCCGTATAGGCAAAGGGTGAGGTGCGGTTTCTGTCGAAGGTATCTCTTTTGAAGAGAGGAATGCTTTCAACGCCCGTTCCTAAATAGGTTGAAGAAACGTGTTCGAAGTTATCGCCCTTGGATATTGCCTCGAAAATCGCCTCAAGGTAGTTTCCGAGGTAAATGGAAATTATCGAGGGCGGTGCCTCGTTTCCGCCGAGACGCTGATCGTTTGCGGCGGTTGAGACCGACGCCTTGAGTATATCGGCATATTTATCGACAGCCTTTATAATGGCTGCAACGAAAAGCAGGAATTTATAGTTTTTTTCGGGAGTTTTTCCGGGTTTGAATATACGAACGCCGGTATCGGTATTTAACGACCAGTTATTGTGCTTACCCGAGCCGTTTATCTCTGCAAAGGGCTTTTCGTGAAGCAGACAAACAAGGTCCTGACGTTCTGCAACCTTCTTTAAAACGTCCATTATAAGCTGATTATGGTCGGCGGCTACCGTTGAGAGCGAGAATACGGGGGCAAGCTCGTGCTGTGCGGGAGCTACCTCGTTATGCTTGGTCTTTGCATAAACTCCGAGTCGCCAAAGCTCAACGTCGACCTCCTTCATAAATGCCGCAACACGCTCTTTTATATTTCCGAAATAGTGATCCTCAAGCTCCTGACCCTTCGGAGGCTTGGCTCCGAAAAGAGTTCTTCCGGTGAAGCGAAGATCCTTTCGTGCCATAAATGATCTTTTATCTACGAGGAAATACTCCTGTTCTGCGCCGACGGTGGCGTATACGCGCTTGGGCGCATCGTCATCAAAGAATTTTAAAACGCGAAGCGCTTCCCTGTTTATCGCCTCGTTTGAGCGCATCAAGGGAGTTTTCATATCAAGCGCTTCGCCCGAATATGAGCAAAACGCGGTGGGGATATAAAGAGTACCGTCGCGCACAAAGGCGTATGAGGTGGGATCCCAAACGGTGTAGCCTCTTGCCTCAAAGGTGGCACGAAGTCCGCCCGAGGGGAAGCTTGAAGCATCGGACTCACCCTTTATAAGCTCCTTGGCGTGAAATTCCATTATTACTCTGCCGCCGTCTGCAGGGACTATAAAGGCGTCGTGCTTCTCGGCGGTTATACCTGTCATGGGCTGAAACCAATGGGTATAATGTGTCGCGCCCTTTTCTATTGCCCAATCTTTCATTGCTTCGGCAACGACGGAGGCGACGTCGTTCTCAATATGAGCGCCCTCACGTATCGTCTTTTGCAGGCTGTTATAGACGCTTTCAGGTAATCTTTCCTTCATTACCGCGTCGTTAAAGACCTGTTCGCCGAAATATTCTGAAACCGTTTTCTTAGCCATATCGCTACTCCTCGGAGTTTAATAATCAAAAAAACAAAACACCGTCTGCATTATTGCGACAGCGTCCTCGGTGATCGGCTTATATTATATCAACAATGCGCGAATATTGTCAATAGAATTATTAAAAATAATAGCTGTCTTCTCTATTGACTTAATTGAAATAAAATAGTAAAATATATCTATAAACCGAAAGGAGCTTTTACAATGGCTGACGATATCAAAAACAGATTCGACGAGGACGAGGATTTTTCTCCCGATCTTATTTCTCTTACCGACGACGACGGAAACGAGCAGGATTTCGAGGTGCTTGACGCTCTTGAATTAAACGGCAACACCTACATTGCTCTTATTCCCATAAACGAGGACGGCAGCGACAACGAGGACGGCGAATACGTCGTTTTACGCGTTGACACCGACGAGGAAAACAACGAGGAGTATTACTCCACCATTGACGACGACGATGAATTTGACGCAGTAGTTGCCGCATTTAACGAGGATCTCAACGGCGAATACGATCTTCAGAACTGATTTTTTCCTGCTTCGTTGGTGATGATATTAAGCAAATCAAAACTAACAAACATTCAAATTCAGGGTAATATACTCCGTATACTGTGTGCGCAGGCCTCCCTGCTTGCAGGACGTTGGAAGCCCGATGTTTACGGGACCGTTACCCGCCTGATTCTTTTTCGGGTTTTTGAATTTGCCTATCACACGGCGCGGCGGGTACTATTTTGGTGATTTTTTGAAAAAAGAGATTTTATCGGCTGCCGACGGCATCTGCAGGTCGTTAAGCGATATAACAAATCTGAATTCGTTTATAATTGATAAAAACAACCTCAGCTTTCCCTGCGGTTGTTTTTGTTGTGATAATTGCTCGCTTAAATGCAACGCGATAAATACCCATCTTTACGGTCTTAACGAGGCTTGCCGTTGGGGAGGCAAATATATTTACTACTGCGCGCTCGGTCTCGTTTTCTGTATTTCTCCTATCGTGGAGGACGACGAATGTGTGGGAGGAATAGCAATCGGTCCCTCCGTCATGGGTGATTACGACGATACCGTTTTTTCCCTTGACGATAAAAACACCCACGAAGGTATTATCCGCTCGCTTCCATGCATCACAACGTCGCAGGCAAGCTCCGTTTCGGAGATTTTAAGGCATCTTGCCGTTTCCGTTTCGGATAGCAGTGCTTCAGTGTCCGTTTCACATATAAGCAACGATTACGTTTTAAATAAGCTTTATGAGGAAAAACTGAGCAACGACGCCTACAGTTATCCCATAAAATACGAGTCGCAGATACACGATCTTATAGCGGAACACGATCAGGAGGGGGCTCTTGCTCTCATAAACGAGCTTTTGGGACATATTTTCCTCTCGGGATATTTCAGCTTTGAGGATATGAAAACACGTATTACCGAGCTTATCGTAGTTCTTTCACGCTCGTCAATAGACGCCGGAGGAAATCTCAACGAGCTGTTCTTATTTAATAACAGCTATATCCAGGAGATCGAGCGCTGTGATGACACCGACGCGCTTTACAGGGTTTCGGGAGCCATTATTCACAAATATACCGACTATATCTTCAACTTCAGTCATATCAAGTATTCCGATTCAGTCTATAAAGCCGTCAGGTATATTCGCGAGCATATTTCCGACAAGATATCCATAAACGACGTTTGCAGTCACGTTTATTTGAGCAGGTCGTCCTTTTGCAAGATATTCAAGGAGCAAACGGGAAAGAGCATATTCGATTACATAAATTACATTAAGATCAAGTATGCAAAGCGTCTGCTTTCCGATAAATCGATCCCGCTCGTTGACATTGCCCTTCTCTGCGGCTTTGAGGATCAAAGCTATTTCACGAAGGTATTTAAAAAATACACGTCGATGTCGCCCAAGAAGTACCGCGACGGCACGGTGATAGGAAATATTACAAAAAAATAATTTTTATTCAAATTAAGGCTTGACAAAACGCCGATTTTGAGTTAAAATAATTTGGCGCTTGAAAATAGCGTGTAATATCCGGGTGTAGCGCAGCTTGGTAGCGCGCTTGAATGGGGTTCAAGAGGCCGCAGGTTCGACTCCTGTCACTCGGACCAAAAAATTCGACAAGTTTCGACTTGTCGAATTTTTTTATCCATTGCGAAAGCAATGGTATATCATCACGCGTTAGCGTGTATCTCATCACCGAAGGTGCATATCATCAGCCGCAGGCTGTATTCTCTTTAGCAATGATGATATACAAAGCGTTCCGCTTTGATGATATGCAATTCCTTCGGAATTGATGATATCCACGGCTATGCCGTGATTTTGTGTTTGAGTTTGAATCCTTATTGCAAAAACGGCAAAAATATCTTTTTTGTAGCACATAGACAAGACCGACTTGCTTTTTGCAGGTCGGTCTTTTTTTTGATATTTTTTATTTAGAATTATTGACGGAAATGCAAGAAAATGTTATAATATAATTTGTAATAAAATTTTTTTCCGTTAGGAGTTGTGTTTAATGGCAAAAACAGTTAAAGACATTCTTGATATTATCAAAAAGAACGGTATCAAGATGGTTGATTTCAAAATGGTTGATATCAACGGTCAATTCCGCCATGTTACCATCCCTGCCGAGAACTTTTCAGAGGACACTATGAAAAGCGGTATCGGTTTCGATGCCTCCAACTACGGCTACGCTGTGGTTGAAAAGAGCGATATGGTCTTTATTCCCGACCCTGATACAGCAGTTATCGATCCCTTCTGCGATATCCCCACCCTTTCAATGACGGGTAACGCGATGATAATCGACAATCCCGAGAACCGTCCTCTTGCACAGTATCCGAGAAACATCGTTATTGCCGCAGAAAAATATCTTAAGGACAGCGGCATTGCAGATACTATGCTTGTTTTGCCCGAATTTGAGTTTTATCTCTTCGATCAGGTTGGTTGGGAGGTCTCGCCCAACAGCGTTGGATTTAACGTTGACACTCAGCAGTCCTATTGGAACAGCGCAGTCGAGGGAAAAGGCTGTGTCGTTGCAAAGCAGAAGGCCTATCACATCGCAAAGCCCTTCGACACCTCTTACGAGTGCCGCAGCGAAATGTGTATGTATATGAAGGATGCAGGTATTGAAATAAACTACCATCATCCCGAGGTCGCCGCTTCAGGTCAGTTTGAGATAGAGCCTCAGCTCGGTCAGATGTCCAAGATGGCTGACGCTTCGATGATGATAAAATACATCATTCACAATACCGCTCTCAAAAACGGCAAGACCGCAACCTTTATGCCCAAGCCCATCTACGGCGAGGCAGGAAGCGGTATGCACGTTCATATGCTTCTCCTCAAGGACGGCGAGCCCGTTTTCTCCGATGACAACGGTTACTCTCACCTCAGCGAGACCGCACACTACTTTATGGGCGGATTACTCAAGCACATTGCTTCTCTTTGCGCTCTTACAAACCCCAGCACCAACTCATTTAAGAGACTTATACCCGGCTACGAGGCTCCCGTTACCGTCGGTTACGCAACCTCTAACCGCAGTGCAGTTATCAGAATTCCCGCTTATGCCAAATCGCCCGCAAAGCGTCGCTTTGAGCTTCGAAACCCCGATGCTACCTGCAACCCCTATTTCTGCTTTGCGGCAATTCTCATGGCAGGTATCGACGGTGTAAAGAACAAGATCGATCCTCACGCAAACGGTTGGGGTCCCTACGACGTAAACCTTTACAACCTTCCTCCCGAGGAGAAGGCAAAGCTCAAGGGTCTTCCCGTATGCCTTGAGGATGCTCTTGATGCCTTGGAGGCAGATCACGATTACCTCACCGCAGGCGGTGTATTCCCCGAGGAGCTTATAAACAACTTCATCAAATCAAAGCGCGAGGAGTGCCGTCAGCTTTCAACCATTCCCCATCCTGCAGAGTTTGATAAATACTACAATCTTTAATAAAAGTAAAACGCCCGATATCTCGGGCGTTTTTTTATTTTTCAAATTTTGTGTGCTTGACCTCTTTACCTGCAAAGGCGTTTGGTCCGGGTTCGGACATTGAGAAATACATCTTCGCCGCCTCGGTGGTTCCGAAATCTCTGTTAGAGCCTGTTTCCATAACCTTATTAAAGGCATCGCGGAACATCTGATTGTGTGCTTCTTCCCTTTCGAGCAGAAATTCTACGGTCTTTCTTACCTTTTTATCCTCTATCTGTCTGTAAAGATACTGATAGACCACCTTTGCACGCTGTTCGGACGCGATATTACTTAAAAGATCGGCACAGAGATCACCCGTTACTGTAACGTAATCGCCCGTCCACGAGTATCCCGACGAGTTGATAAGACCGGGGTTGAGTCCCAGCAAAACGTGCGTTTGTATCTCGCCTGCACCGACCTTATCTACGTCGACATCGTGGCCGTTTAAGAGAGTTATGGTCTGGGCTATCATCTCCATATGGCTCAGCTCCTCGGCGGCGATATCGAGGAATAAGTCCTTTATCTCCTTATCCTTAACTCTGAAGCTCTGCGACATATACTGCATTGCCGCCTTGAGCTCGCCGTTTCCGCCTCCGAGCTGCTCCTGCAAAAGCACAGCATACTGCGGATTGGGCTTTTCTATCTCTACGGGGTGAAAAAGTTTCTTTTCGTGTTTAAACATAATTTTTCTCCTTTTTGTTTATTACCTTTATTTTGAGCAAAACGGAGAAAAATATACCAAAAGAAATATTTGGCAAAATACCTCTTTTAAAGAAAAATATTGATATTTTTAAAAAAGTATGATATACTCAAAGCTATAAAGAAGGCTTGGAGGCATTATGGTAAAAAAATACATTCTCACCTTTTTGAATTTTCTCTTTTTTCTTGCTACGGCAACGGTTGCCGCGGCGTGTCTTTCATATCTTGTCAAGCTTGGGATAATAGTTATCTGCCCATACGTTTGGCTTAGAAATCTTTGCAATTACCTCGTTATGACGGCATTCATCTTTTTTATGATGTTCTTAACGGGAAGCAATATGGGATACAGAAGGTTTTCTTATAGCGATAAGTTAAACTACAAGCTTCCGATTATTTGTATGATAATAGTTATTGCTATAAATTTCTATATTGCAATGAGATTTTACTTCGATATTTTTGCCTGCGGTCCAGTTGACAGCTTCGTGGCTCTTTGTTTGAACGCAAGCACTGTTGGCAAAAGCGATTATACCATGTATCCCCCTGCGATGCTGTTTGCAGTCCTTGGCTTTTTGTTAAACGGCGCCATCTACACCTTCGCCGCCTGTCTGGGTATGAGAGCGGGATATAAGGATAAGATTGAGGACGAGCTTGCACACTTCAAATTAAAGCTCGTTATGGCAAAGGAAACTGTAACGGAAGCAACCGAGACTGTTACCGATGAAAATACAAAAGAAGAATAAAAAAAACCGCAGCGCTTGCTGCGGATTTTTTTATTTATATTTCGCTGCAGAATTTTATTGCGGCGTCTGCTGCCGAGGCGGCATCGGTCGTGTAGCAATCCGCGCCGATAGACTCGCAGAACTGCTGTGTGATAGGTGCGCCGCCTACCATTACCTTTACCTTACCCTCAAGTCCGTTTGCTTTGACAAGCTCGACTACTCTCTTCATTTCGCCCATAGTGGTCGTTAAGAGCGCGGAGCAGCAAATTATATTTGCATTGTTTTCCTTTGCCGCTTCAACGAAGGCTTCGGCGGCAACGTCGGTTCCGAGGTCGATTACGGCAATGCCTTTGCCCTCAAGCATCATTTTAACTATATTTTTGCCTATATCGTGAAGGTCGCCCTTTACGGTGCCGATAACGGCAGTGCCCTTTGCCTCAACGCCCTGACTTACAAGATAGGGTTTTAACACGTTTACTCCGAAATTCATTGCTCTTGCGGCTACGAGTACCTCGGGAACGAACACCTCGTTATTTTTGAATTTCTCACCGATAACATTCATACCTGCCAAGAGGCCGTTATCAAGTATCTGCTCTGCGGGAATATTTTCCGCCAGCGCCTTTTCAACGAGCTCCTTTACCACGGGCGCCTTACCGCGCTGAAGGTTTTCCTTTATTTCATCAATAATAGACATATTAACATCTCCTTTTGCTATGATTATATCATCTATCACGGCAAAATTATTGTAAAAAACGGTTGATTTTAGTAAAATCGGTTATTCTTCTATAAGAGTTATGTCAACGCCGGTGTAATAATGCTTTATTATCATATCGGCGGTATGACCTGCTCGCGAGCGTCCGAATGCGCCCTCCTGACTCATACCAACGCCGTGTCCCCAGCCGGTGCCCTTTACTATGTAATCGTAGTTTTTGCTCGGCAAATAGCCTATGCCCGAGGCATCGACTATCTTCAGGTCGTGAGGATATTGCTTTATCGTTTCAACGCCGTTTGCGGTAACTATATAAGTTTCGTCAAGACGCTTTTCGTAAAGCACGGGAGAGCCGTCTGCCGTTACGTAGTAATCGTTAAAGGCGTAGTATATATGGAAATTGGGACTCTTGACAACTGCGCTCTCAAAGCCGTTTATTCCCATTCCCGAAGCCGCCGACATAAACGATTTTATATTTGCGCCAAACTGTATATAGGTCTTTATTCCGTTTTCGTCCTCAAAGACAAGCTTAAGCGGTATTTCGCCAAGCGGTGCAACGACCTCCGCGTAGAATTTGACAACGTCACCCACGCTGCTTGAAAGCCTTTCGGGATTGCTGTATTCTTTGCCCGTTATAAAGCCCTCGTGGGTGTACATTCTCAATAAATTAAAATGGCTCGGCTTATTGACCTTTAAATAGTTTATGTATTTACCGAGATCCTCGGGTGAAAATCTCGTTTCCCATCTGCCGTTGGTTGCGGTATCGAGGTTTTCATAAGTATCCTCGACTTGCTGGAGATAGCTTCGAAGCGAGGTATTCCAATACTGATAGTTCGACAGCGTATATCCGCCGTTTGAGGCGCAGTATATTGCTTCGATAAGCGTATCGTTGCCCTGAGAATTTTTAACGGTTATTACCATTTTCGAGGTGGTGGTAACGGCACGTGATACCATTTCGGTAGCGCTTATCGTATTGCCGCGGTATGCCTGACAGTGTGATCCGTCGCATATATCACCGCCGAAAGCCTTGTTTCTGCCGTGAACGTTCTCGATAAGTATTTTTCTCATCGCATAGGTTCTTGCAACTATTGCCTGCGTTCTGTATGCCTCGTAGAGCGCCTCGTTTTTGGAGTTGCCCATCTCGCGCATCAATACACCTATAAGATAGCTGTCGAGATCTACATTATTTACCGTGGTAATCATATTATCGTTATCGGGAACTCGGGCGATATCAAGAGAACCGTTATAACTTCTGCCGAGATTTCGATTTGCACCCGATGCGGTCATGGAATAGACGCGGTGATAGACGTATCCGCTTACCGAGGGAACTACTCTTAACCACTTATCCGTGCAGTCAAACTCAAAATATATCTCGCCGCTTCGCTCGTCAAGAACGGTGATTCCACTGTCGCTTCCGCCCGCTATCGAGTAAGTGACCTCGGGATAGACGTATACGGGCTCTTTCGGCTCCTCGGGAACGGAGCTTATGGGAGGAAGCTCGGAAGAGCTGTCGTTTGAGCCTTCCTGCGAGGAACTGTCGGTGCTTTCGGAGCTGTTTACAGACGAGTCGCCGCTTTCACCGCTATCCGACGAAACGTCGGAGGAGGGGTCTTCGGGAACCGAGGTATTAACGTCGTCTGCAGGAACGGATGTAGTTACGTCGCTCGGGATATCCTCCGATTCGGTTGGGAATATCGAGCTGTTTTCGGAGGAATTTTCGCTGTTTTCTCCGTTTTGAAGTGATGAATCCGACTCCGACGTAGCCTGTGATCCGTTTTCGGAGGACGATACTTCCGATGACGCGACATCGGAGCTTTCGACCGTTTCACTCGAGCTTTCTGTCACGGAGCTATCAGACGGTTCGGAATCGGAGCTGTCCTGCGACGGCTCGCTCGTTACTTCGGACGAGGGAATATTACTCGAGGGCACGTCAGATGACGAAACGTCGCTTGAGGGAACGTCCGAAGACGGAAGATCGCTTGAGGGGGTGTCGGATGACGGGACGTCGCTTGAGGGGATATCGGAGCTGTCGGGCGACGAGGAATCATCGGAAGGAAGCGATGAATTATCCTCCTCTTCCTTCTTGTTAAGCTCGTCTATTGCCGCCTGATAAGCGTTTTCGATATCCTCGACCTCTTTAAGAGCCTCGTCTATTGAAAAATACTGATTTATTCTTATGAAATATTCGCCGTTTACATAGGCGGGAAATACGAAATAGCCAAGGTCTGCAAACACCTGCATTACGGTGTTTAGCTCTGAAAGCGCTTTAAACGGGTGATCGACCTGAATGTGATAGTTGCCCGCGTGCACCGAATAGCTGCCGTGAGCTACGGTATCCGCCCAGCCGCCGTAATCTTTTTCCCAGTTACTGCTGTAATAAAAATTTTCGTCAATTACAGAGGTAAGGGCGAATTGACCGGGGAGAGTGTCGAATATATGCGTTTCGGTTTTCAAAACGTTATCGTAAACGTAGAAGGAAAAATATCTTTTTGAATAGTGAAGCTCATCGGTCTCAAGGTAATCGGTTCCGTAATCCCCTACCCTGAAGGATGCGTATGGCACGTTCGTGGGTCCGACTATAACTCGCGCTATCTGACCCTTACTAAAGATAATTCCGCTGCTTACGTCGGTTTTAAAAAGGGGCACCAAGGCAATGGCGATAAGAGCCAGCGCCAACGCGACCGCCACGACTTTGGTCATTTTTAATTGTAATCGCTGTTTTTTCATAAAAGCTTTCCTTTTAAATACGATTTGTGTCAAAAAAACGGTTGACAATATATAATATAAGAGATATAATATTTAGGATAGAGGTGCGGTAATGATCAGTAACACGTTAATATGCTCCGGTAAGCAACCGTGTGAAAGGCATTAGTCGCCGAAGGGAGCGTTTACCGGTAAAATGCCGCCTGGTCGTGACTGCGAAAGTTTCACGACTGTCATTTGCCTGATACAAATGAAGTGCTATCTTTGATAATCTATAATATACTACTATTATACATCAAAGATAGCCGGTTTTTCAACCGGTTTTTTTATTGTTTCAAGCAATTAACACAAAAAAATAATAATTTATTCTAAATATTGGAAAGATTGGTGTTTTTAATGGAAAAATTGAAAGTCGGTATAGTCGGTTGCACCGGTATGGTCGGTCAGCGTTTTATCACGCTGCTTGCCGAGCATCCTTGGTTTGACATTACCGTTTTGGCAGCCTCGGCACGCTCTGCAAACAAGAGCTACGAGGAGGCTCTTGGCGGACGTTGGGCGCTTGATACCAAAGCTCCCGAAAAGGTACTTAAAATGACCGTTTTGGATTCCGAGGCGGATTTTCAGAAGATAGTTGACAGCGTTGACTTTATCTTCTGCGCCGTTAATATGAAAAAGGACGAGATAAAGGCTTTGGAGGAGAAATTCGCAAAAGCGGAATGTCCCGTTGTTTCAAACAACAGCGCTCACCGCTTTACTCCCGACGTTCCCATGATAATTCCCGAGTTAAACGATTCTCACTGCGAGATAATCGATTCGCAGAGAAAGCGCTTGGGAACCAAAAGAGGCTTTATTGCCGTTAAATCCAACTGTTCTCTTCAGAGCTACGTTCCCGCTCTTTGGCCCCTTGATAAGAAATACGGTCTTACCAAGGCTCTTGCCTGCACCTATCAGGCAATTTCCGGCGCAGGAAAGACCTTTGAAAGCTGGCCCGAAATGGTAGATAACGTTATCCCCTATATCGGCGGCGAGGAGGAAAAATCCGAAAAGGAGCCTCTTAAGATCTGGGGCAAGGTAGAAAACGGCGAGATCGTTCCCGCAACCGAGCCTGCAATTACCGCCCAGTGCATTCGCGTTCCCGTAACAAACGGTCATCTTGCGGCGGTTTTTGCATCGTTTGAAAAGAAGGTCGACCTCGAGGAAGCTATTTCCGTTATCGAAAGCTTCAAGGGCGCTCCTCAGGAGCTTGAGCTCCCCTCTGCTCCCAAGCAGTTCGTTCACTATTTCAGAGAGGACAACCGTCCTCAGATAAACTCCGAGAGAAATCTCGAAAAAGGTATGGCTGTTTCAGTTGGCAGACTCAGACCCGACAGTCAGTACGACCTTAAATTCGTTTGTCTTTCCCACAACACCTTAAGAGGTGCGGCAGGCGGCGCTGTATTGCTTGCAGAGCTTCTTACGGCAAAGGGTTACATTACCAAGAAATAATTCTTTTATAAGGATCTGTGATTTTATGAGTATTTTTACCGGCGCGGGAGTTGCTGTAGTTACTCCCTTCACACCCGATAACAAAGTTAATTACGAGAAGCTCGCTTCTCTTGTCGACTACCAGATAAAAAAAGGCACCGACGCCATTATCATCTGCGGCACTACGGGTGAATCCTCCACTCTTACCGACGAGGAGCACACCAAAGCAATAGAATGTGCGATCAAGGCAGCTGCGGGCAGAGTTCCCGTTATTGCAGGCACGGGAAGCAACGATACCGACTACGCCGTTTGGCTTACGAAGGAAGCAAAGGACCTCGGTGCAGACGCCGTTTTATCGGTTACCCCCTACTATAACAAGGCTTCGCAGGCAGGTCTTGCAAAGCATTTTACCAAAATAGCCGACAGCGTTGATATTCCCATGATACTCTACAACGTTCCCTCGAGAACGGGCTGCAATATCGCGCTCGATACCTACAAGGAGCTTGCAAAGCATAGGAATATCGTTGCTACAAAAGAGGCCTCGGGAAACATTTCCGCCATTGCTTCTATTTTTGCCGAGTGTCACGAGCTTGACGTTTATTCGGGTAATGACGACCAGACTCTTCCCATTCTTGCTCTCGGCGGCAAGGGCGTAATTTCCGTTGCTTCTAACGTTATTCCCGCGGAAATGCACAACATTTGCGACCTTTATTTCAAGGGCGAAACCGAAAAAGCCAAAGAGATATTCTTCAAATATCTTAAGCTCATGAATGATCTGTTTATCGACGTAAACCCCATTCCCGTCAAATGCGCGCTCAATTATATGGGATTTGACGTGGGCGACCTCAGGCTTCCCATGTGCGAGCTTTCGGAGAAAAACGCAGAGTATTTGAAAAACGTTTTAAAGAGCTATTCCCTTTTATGATCCGAAAGTGAGGATGTAGAAATGCTTAAAGTTATCGTTACCGGTTGCTTCGGTTATATGGGCAGAAACGTTTGCGAGCTTTTAAACGCTGAAAAGGACTGCGTTATTGCCGCAGGCGTGGATATTGCCGATAGATCTGCCGATTTTCCCGTTTACAAGTCGTTTGCGGAGATAAACGGCAAGGCTGACGTTATTATTGATTTTTCCCATCCCTCCTGCCTTGAGGGTATGCTTGACTATGCGGTAAAAACCAAAACTCCCGTAGTTATTGCCACGACAGGTCTTAACGAAGCGCAGAAAAATGCGATAAAAGAGGCATCCGATAAGGTTGCGATATTCTTCACGGCAAATATGTCGCTCGGAGTAAATCTGCTTTCGGCTCTGGTTAAGAAGGCAGCCTCCGTTTTGGGCGGAAAATTCGATATCGAGATAGTTGAAAAGCATCATAACAAGAAAATAGATGCTCCCTCCGGCACTGCTCTTATGCTCGCTGACGCCGTTTCCGAAGCCGTTGATTTCAACGCCGAATACGTCTACGACAGACATTCGGTGAGAAAGCAGCGTGATGCAAACGAGATAGGTATAAGCTCGATAAGAGGCGGCACCATCGTCGGTGAGCACGACGTTATCTTCGCGGGAGAGGACGAGGTGATCACCCTCTCGCACAGTGCCTATTCAAAGCGCGTTTTTGCGGCAGGTGCCGTTAACGCAGCAAAGTTTATTGCCAGTAAAGATTTTGGGCTTTACAGTATGGAAGATATGCTTTCCGATATAATATCCTTATAATTTGAGGTGTTTTTGATGAAAAACGTTATTACCGAGATGAATATTACCGAAAACGTGTCGCTTATCACGCTTTCTCAAGTTGAGAACAGACACGGAATACTCGCTTCGATATTCGGAGCAATAAGCGCAGCCGGAATTGACGTTGATATGATCTCACAGTCTTATCCCGCAAAGGAAACGGTTGAGCTTTCCTTTACCGTGTCGGACGATCAGCTTCCCAAGCTGCTTACCTTCCTCTCCTCTCACAAGGAGCTTCGCGCCTCTGTCTTTTCGGGTAACACGAAAATTTCGTTTTTCGGCAAGGGTATGGAAAACACTCCCGGTGTTGCCGCTTACGTATTCGGTCTTTTTGCAAAAGCCGAATGCGATATTAAGATGGTAAACACCTCGACCTGCGATATTTCGTGCCTTATAGCGCCCGAATATACCGCGAAGATCAAGGAACTGTTTAATGAATGATATTTAACGGAATTGCAGCTGCAATTCCGTTATCTTTAGAGGTAATTATGGAAACTAAAATAATCAAAAGCTTTACTATCGACCACGATATTCTCGAAAAGGGATTTTATATCTCATCGGTAATGGACGATATCACCACCTTTGATATTCGTGTTGCAAAGCCCAACAGCGACGAGATCCCCACAATTTCGGCGCTTCACACCGTAGAGCATCTTTTTGCCTGCTTTGCAAGGTCGTCGGTTCATTCGGGCAATATCGTTTACGTCGGTCCTATGGGTTGCAGAACGGGACTTTATTTTCTTACGAGAAACATCACTCCCACCGATGCGCTTGACATTTTTAGAGGCGCCTGCGACTATATTTTAGGCTACGAGGGTGTGATTTTGGGTGCGGCTTCCTCGAAGGAGTGCGGAAATTGGCTCGATCACGATCTTGACGGCGCAAAGGCTATCTGTGCCCGTATGAAAAAGGTCCTTCGCGATTGGAACGAAGGAAAAATGGTATATCCCGATCGATGAGGTGATAACGTGTCTTTACGCGACGATATAAAGAGCGGCGAGCTTTACTTTCCAAACGAAGAGGGGCTTCTTTCGGAGCAGGAAGGCTATCTTGAAATGCTTTTTCGCTTCAATCAGCTTCCGCCCGCTAAGAGAGATGAGCGAAACGCCATAATTAAGCAGCTTTTTGCCGAATACGGCGAAGGCTGTTACATTGAGCCTCCGCTTTATGCAAATTGGGGTGCAAACGTTCACTTCGGCAAGGGAGTTTACGCCAATTTCGGTCTTACTCTCGTTGACGACGCCGACATTTTCGTAGGAGATGACGTAATGTTCGGTCCCAACGTTACAGTTGCAACTGCGGGGCATCCCGTTTCTCCCGAGCTTCGACGCAAGGGTGCGCAGTTCAATGTTCCGGTTTATATCGGAAATAACGTCTGGATTGGAGCGGGCGCGGTAATTCTTCCCGGTGTTAAGATTGGCGACAACACTGTGATCGGTGCCGGAAGCATCGTTACCAAGGATATTCCCGCAAACGTCGTTGCGGTAGGCAATCCCTGCAGAGTGCTTCGGGAAATTTCCGAGAAGGACGATATATATTATTACAAAAACAGAAAAATCGGCGATTTTAAATAGCTTATGCCAAAGGCGGCACGCAGTTTTGCGCGCCGCCTTTATATTTTGCATTTTTGTGCATATTCCTCAAGATGATATCGGTAGTTGCTGTTTTCTACCTCTTCCCCGTATTCGTACATCGCAAGTATCAGCTTGTCAAGCAGCTTTGCATCTGTCCGAGTTATTGAAAGCGGCAAAAAGTAAATATAACGTTTATTTTTGTAAGTGTAATATCTTTTCTCAATTATTTCAAGCCGCGTAAACGACAGCTCCTTAAACGCTCCTATGAAGGCGTCGGTATCGGCAAAGGCAAACAGATAGCTTTTCCCACTCTCTCCTGCCCTCTCGTATTTTTCCTCGGGAAGTCTTGTCACGTATAAAAGCACCTCCCCGTTGCTTTTGGGAAAAGCTTCTATCAATATTTTATTTCCGTTGGGATCAAAGCCCGAGCGCTCCTTCGCGGTGTTTACTATATTCCAAAATACCTGCTTGGTTTTCGAGTTTTTTGCATTTATCAGCTCATATGAAAGCTCGTATTTTTCCAGGTCCTCTTTCTCGAGTAAAATTCTTATATTATCGTTATCCAATCTTGTAAGCTTCAAATTACCAGCTCCGATCAAATCCGTATATTATCATTATAGACGCCAAGCAATATTTTGTGATTGAAAACTCTTTTTTCATATTATTTTCATTGACATTTTTATATATTAATTATATAATTATTATGTATATTTTTACGTCTTTTTCATCCGAAGGGAGTTTTTATATGTTATCAACCTTTAAAGGCGGTATTCATCCCGACTCAAATAAGAGCGGAACTGCCGCAAGTCCCATTGAGAAGATGCCTCAATCACCCTACTACATATTTCCGTTAACGCAGCATATCGGTGCGCCCTGCACACCTCTTGTGAGCGTCGGAGATCACGTTTGTCTGGGACAAAAGCTGGCAGACAGCGAATCTCCGCTCTCTGCTCCCATCTTTTCTTCCGTTTCGGGAACAGTTACCGCGATCGAGCCGAGATATACAGTTTCGGGCTACAAAACGGATTCAATAGTTATCGAAAACGATTTTAAGGACACTGTTTGCAATACTTTTCTTCCTCTTCCCGAAAACAAAACGTTTGAAGAATACACCTCTGAGGATATTATCGACATTGCTCGCAATGCGGGTCTTGTAGGTATGGGCGGCGCCGCCTTCCCCACCTCATTCAAGCTGAAATGCGCGCTTGACAAGCAGGTTGACACCGTTATATTCAACGGCTCGGAATGTGAGCCCTACATAACGAGCGACCACCGCGCAATGCTTGAATATCCGCGATTTATCTTCGGCGGTATCAAGCTTATTCTTAAATGCTTACATCTTGACAAGGCGTATATTGCCATTGAGGACAACAAGAAGGACGCTATTGAGACAATGCGAAGCTTCGTTGAAGGCACCAAGATAGAGGTCAAGGAGCTTAAGACGAAATATCCTCAGGGCGGTGAAAAGCAGCTTATTCGCTCAGTGCTCGGTTACGAGATAGCACCCGGAAAGCTTCCTCTTGATGCGGGCGTAGTTATTTTCAACATAGACACCTGTGCCGCTCTTTACAGAGCAGTTTATTCAAAGCTCCCTCTTACCAAAAGAATCGTTACGGTATCGGGTGAGATGGTAACTCAAAGAAAGAACCTTTTGGTCAGACTCGGCACTCCGATAGCGGACGTTATAAACTATTGCGGCGGCTTGAAAAACGGAGCTAAAAAGATAGTTATAGGCGGTCCCATGATGGGCTTTGCGCAGCACTCGCTTGAGGTTCCAATCGTTAAAAGCTCGTCTGCCGTGCTTGCTCTTGAATACGACGCCAAAAAATACGACAGCGTTTCAAACAACTGCATAAGATGCGGCAAGTGTATTGATGCCTGTCCGATGAAGCTTATGCCCAATATCATCAATTTGTCGCTTAAAAACAACGCGATAGAGGATTACAACGAATACAACGTTTCGGACTGCGTGGAATGCGGCTCTTGCGCCTACGTTTGTCCGCAGAGATTACATCTCGTTCAGGCAATGAAAATTGCAAAGGAAGAAGCAAAAAGGAGTGTGAAGAAAAATGGATAAAATCAAAAATCTTTTTACCGTTACCTCCTCTCCACACATAAAAGCCGCTGACGATACAAGAAGCATTATGCTCACTGTTTTATTCGCGCTTATTGCTCCCGGAATTATGAGCATCGTTTATTACGGTCTGCGTCCGCTTATAGTAATTCTCGTTTCCGTCGCTTCCTGCGTTGCCTTTGAGGCTCTTTATTGCCTCCTTATGAAACGTAAGCAGACTATAGGCGATTTTTCGGCTGCCGTTACAGGCGTTTTGCTCGCCTACGTTTTGCCGCCCTCGGTCCCTTATTGGATACCCGTTATAGGCGCTTTGTTTGCTATTATCGTTGTTAAAATGCTTTTCGGCGGAATCGGCTGCAATATTGTGAATCCCGCACTTGCCGCAAGAGCCTTTCTTATGTCGTGGCCCGTTATTATGACCACCTTCCCCAAGGTATTTTCAAAGCTTTCTCTCGGTGTTTTGAACGCCGCGGACGTAGTTACCTCTCCCACCGTTTTGACTGTGCTTGAGTCAGGTCCGAAGGCAGCCGTTCTTCCCTCTTTGCTCGATATGTTTATAGGCGAGGCAAACGGTTGCATTGGCGAGACCTCTTCGCTTTTCTTGCTTATCGGTTTTTTCATTCTCGTTGTAAGAAAGGTAATTACCTGGCATATTCCTGTTTTTTACGTTGGTACCGTTGCGGTAATAACCTTCATTTTCCCGATGTACGGCTTTTCAAACCTCGACTTTATGCTGTATAACCTTCTTTCGGGCGGTCTGCTTCTCGGTGCTGTATTTATGGCTACCGACTACGTTACCTCTCCGATAACGAGATCGGGCAAAATAATCTACGCCGTAGGCTGCGGTCTTCTTACAGTATTTATTCGCTATTTCGGAAGCAATCCCGAGGGCGTTTGCAGTGCGATTCTCATAATGAATATTCTTGCAATATTTATCGATAAAATAACGCGTCCCAAGAGATACGGAACGGGAGGAGGCGCCGTAAATGTTAAATAAAAGCTCCTCTAAAAAGTCCGTTTCAACTACAGAATTAAAAGAGATATTCGCGACGGGACTCAAGCTTTGCATATTTATGTCGGTAATTTGCGTAATGCTGTTTTTTGTAAACAGTATCACCGCCGAAAAAATTGCCGAGTTTGAAAGCAAAAAGATAAACGACGCCATTATCACCATTATGGGCGACGACCCCAATATGACGATAGAGCCTCTTGAGGATCTCGGCGATTCCTCTGTCAAGGAAGTATATAAGATAGATTCTATGGTTGACGAGCAGTCACAGCTTATAGGCTATTGCGTATACGCCAAGGCAAAGGGCTACGGCGGAGAGTTCAATTTGCTTGTCGGCTTGAACGCGGACGGCACGGTTAAGGGTATTTCCGTTATATCAGACAGCGAAACAGTAGGCATAGGCAAAAAGGTACTGACCGATTCCTTCCTTTCAAAATTCAACGGAAAATCGGAGGGAGTTACTCTCGGCAGCGGAGATATCGTTGCAGTTTCGGGTGCAACCGTTACAAGCAAGGCTGTAACCTCGTGCGTAAACAGCGTGCTTGATTTTTACGAGAGCACTCTAAAGGAGGCTGATACAGATGAAAACAACGGTTAAAAAGAATAAAGTTTCATTGATCGGCGTTTTACTCGACGGTATCGTATTTAAAAATCCCGTTCTTATTCAGCTTCTCGGTATGTGCCCCATACTCGCAACCTCTACCTCGCTTGAAAACGCGTTCGGTATGGGCGTTGCGGTTACCTTCGTTCTTTTCTTTTCAAACATAATTATTTCGCTCTTGCGAAAGATAATACCCGAAAAGATAAGAATTGCCGCTTATATTATCATTATCGCCGGTTTCGTTTCGGTAATCGATATGATATTAAAAGCTTATCTCCCCTCCCTTTCAAGCTCACTCGGCGTATTTATACCGCTTATAGTCGTTAACTGCATAATTTTTGCAAGAGCCGAAAGCTTTGCCTCCAAAAACGGCGTTATTCCCTCTGCGGTTGACGGTATTGCCTGCGGTATAGGCTTTACCATAGCGTTATCTATAGTTTCGGCAATACGCGAGATACTCGGAAACGGAACGATATTGGGCTTTCATATCTTCGGCGAGAGCTTCCAGCCCGCCACAATGATGCTCTTGCCCTTCGGCGGATTCCTTACTCTCGGCTTCGTTATTGCTCTCGTTCAGTTTGTAACAGATAAAATTGGCAAAGGAGGAAATAAATAATGGGTACTATAATTTCCATTTGCTTTGCCGCAATTTTAACCGAAAACTTCGTTTTATCCAAATTTATGGGCATTTGCGCATTTTTGGGCGTTTCCAAAAAGACCGATACCTCAATAGGCATGGGTATGGCTGTAACCTTCGTTATGACGATATCCACTCTCGTTACCTGGCTTATCAACAGATATATCCTCGTACCCTTTGATTTCGTCTATTTGAGAACGATAGTTTTTATTTTGGTAATTGCCTGTCTTGTGCAGCTTATTGAAATGTTTTTGCGCAAATGCGTTCCGAGTCTTTATAAGGCGCTCGGCATATATCTTCCCCTTATAACCACCAACTGCGCGGTTTTGGGCGTTACCATACTTATGGCTGACAGCGATTATACCAATATTCTCTACCCTGTAATCTATGCCTTTGCCGCAGGACTTGGCTTTACGCTTGCAATAGTTCTCTTTTCGGGAATTCGCGAAAAGCTTAAGTTCTGTGACATTCCCAAGCCCTTCAGAGGCTTTCCCATCGCTCTCATTGCCGCGGCGTTGCTCGCAATGGCATTTTCGGGCTTTCAGGGCTTAAATCTACCCTTCTGATAAAAGAGGTCGTAAAATATGGATCTTTTTATAAATATTTTGATCATTATAGGCATATTCGGCGGTCTGGCACTTATTTTCGGTTGCCTTCTTGTTATTGCAAGCCGTTTTTTTGCGGTAAAGCAGGATGAGCGCGCCGAAAAGATAATAGCTCTGTTGCCGGGTGCAAATTGCGGCGGCTGCGGATATGCGGGCTGTGCAAGCTATGCCGAAGCGGTCCTTTCGGGTGAAGCAAAGCCCAATCTTTGCACCTCTCTTTCTCAGGAAGAGATAAACGCGATTGCCGAAATTTCGGGCGCCGAGGCCTCGGAAAAGTCGTTGCCTACTGTTGCACATATCAAGTGCTGCGGAAGCAACGAATGCACCTCCAATAAATACAACTACGGTGGCATTGACGATTGCCGTTCACTTATCCGACTGGGCGGCGGTGAAAAGAGCTGTGTTTACTCCTGTATCGGACTCGGAAACTGCGTTAAAGCCTGTGTTTTCGGCGCTATCTCTGTAAAAAACGGTGTCGCCGCCGTTGACACTAAAAGGTGCAAGGGCTGCGGAAGCTGTGTTGCAGCTTGTCCCAAATCGCTGATTGAGCTTATTCCCGCAACTGCAAGATTTTCCGTTTACTGCAGCTCGAAGGATAAGGGCAAGGCAGTTAATGCAATTTGCGATAACGGCTGTATTGCCTGCGGCATTTGTGTTAAAAACTGTCCCAATTCAGCTATTACCTTGAAAAACAACTGCGCGGTTATCGACTATTCTCTTTGCGACGGTTGCGGTATCTGCGCCGAAAAATGCCCGAAGGGCACGATAAGAAGCACCAAAGGTGGTAAAAAAGCCGTAAAAAGCTCTGCTCCCGCAGTTAAGACAGAGAAGCCCGCTTCTTCTACGGGAACATTTTCGTTTGACGTAAAAAACACTGATAAGGATTAAACGTTATGCGAAGAAGAAACCGACTAAAATTTAAAAGCAATCGCAGCAGTCGCAATATAAAGAAAATTGCGATTCGTATTTCCTCTGCCCTGCTTTGCGTTGCAGTAGGTTTTTTTACCGCTATGATAACTCTTCCTCTTTTTGAAAATAAGCTTCCCGAGCAAAACGGCTCGTCGGAAGCGCCTTCTTCCTTGCCCGAGTCCTCCGTCGTTTCGAGCGAGCCCGAGGTCGAGATAATTTTCGATAAGGGCATAAGAGCCGTTTATATTCCTCCGTCGGCGCTTGACACCAACGAGGAACAAAACAGCTATCACTCTTTGCTTCGAAACAGCGGAATAAACGCCGTCATTTTCGATATCAAGGACGAGAGCGGCGTTTTGTATTACCCCTCACAGATAGAGATGGTAACAAAGGTCGGAAACGTTTCGGATATATCCGTAAATTACAGGCATACCGTGAAGAAATTCAAGGACGCGGGCTTTTACGTTATCGGACGTATGGTATGCTTTAAAGATAACACTATGCCTCGAAACAAGGTAAATTACCGTCCTTACTCGGTCTTGACCGATTCGAGAGTCAATTGGTATTACAACAACATTTTCTGGCTCGATCCCTACAAGGAAACGGCACGCGATTATCTTTACTCAATCGTTTCCGAATCGCTTGAGCTTGGTTTTAACGAAATAATGCTCGACGAGGTGAAATTTCCCGATTCAGGTCCCACCTATATGCTTGATTACGGCGAGCAGGCGCTTTCTCGCAGCGAAATTCTCACAGAATTTATCAATCGCTGTGCCGAGCTTGCGCACGGCAAAAATGCAAAGCTTTCTCTTAAAACGAGTTGGAAATTTGTTGAGGGAACCGCTACCGAGGAATCGGGACAGAACTTTTCGCTCGGAGAGCTTGATATCGACTGCTATTTACCCGATTTTCGCATTACCGAGGTGGCGCGTTCAAACAAAAGCATGGTTATCGGTGAGCAGACCGTTGCAACGCCTTACAAAAATCCCGTTTCGCTTATTTCCGCTTTAGACACCCTTTTGAATAAAAAGGCAGTTGACGGCATCGTTTTCAGACCGTATATTTCCGCCTCATCCCCTGCCGGTTACACCTATTCGTCTGATGAGATAAAGGGGCAAGCGCTTGTTTTCGGCGGTAACGACGAATATAATTTCGTTTATTTTGAGAAAAGCGGCAGTTATTCACCCGATATTACCGAAACAAAATGATCTCTGCATCAGCAGAGATCCTCTTTGGTGTTATTACAGCAATTTTCTTCGCAAAATGCGGTGCCGATATCCTTTGAAAGCTCTTTTACATCGGATGACATTTCGTTTATAAATTTTTCGCTTTCCTTTTTCATTTCGGGCATCTTCTTCGATACTATCTTCTTGATCTTGATGACGCTCGGCTTTATCATCCAGCCGACAGCTATGCCCGCCATCATTCCGAATGCCATACCCTCGATAAGTCCCTTTTTGAACAAAAACATTTTTTTCCTTTCTGCTTATTTGCCTTTCGGCTTTAAGATATTTACAGTTATTATTCCGATTTTTATTAAAAAAATACATCAAAAGAAAGGTTGATATCCTTGGCAAAAATTAAACCCTTCAAGGCGCTTCGCTTCAACACTGAAAATGCGGGAGATATTTCCACCCTCGTCTGTCCTCCCTACGACATCATCTCGCCCGACGAGAGAGCCGCACTCGTTAAGGGAAACGAGTACAATATGGTAAATCTCGAGCTTCCCGTCGGTGAGGATAAATACAATAAGACGGGCAAGCTTTACAGAGAATGGCTTGAAAAAGGCATTTTAAAGCAGGATGCGGACGATACTGTCTACATCTATGAAGAGGAATTTACCGTTAAAAGCAGAGTTATGAAGATAAAGGGTATTATTACCCGCGTTTTCCTTGAGGAATTCTCAAAGGGAGTAGTGCTTCCCCACGAGGAAACTCTTTCAAAGGCAAAAGCAGACAGATTTGATCTTATGTGCGCTACCGGCTGCAATTTCTCGCAGATTTATTCTCTTTACAACGATGCCGACGGCTCGGTATTCGGCAGAATAGACTCACTCTCGCAGAGAGCCGCCGACGTTGAGCTTAAGACCGAGGACGGCATTATTCACAGACTCTGGCTCGTTACCGACAAATGCGATATTGATTTCTTCGAAAAGGCATTTGCGGACAAGCAGTTATTTATTGCCGACGGTCATCACAGATACGAGACCGCAATAAATTACAGAAACAAGCTTATTGCCGACGGCTTGGTGACCAACGAAAACGACGACGGTAATTTCGTTATGATGATGCTCGTTGACCTTGAAAACAAGGGTCTTGAGGTATTCCCCACCCACCGTCTTGTAAGAGATCTTCCCGACTTTGATCTTAACACCGTGGTTTCAAAGCTTGAAAACGATTTCAGCGTTGAAAAAATTGCCGCAGACGCCGATTTCGAGGCATTGCTTGAAAAGAATAACAGCGAGAAGGCTTTCGTGCTCTACGCGAAGGACGAGGCTTATTTCATTAAGCTCAAAAACACCGATGCCGTTACAAAGGCGCTTCCCGACAAGTGCGACGCCTACAATGCTTTGGACGTTGCCGTGCTTCATTCGGTCATACTTGAGCCTATTTTCAATATTGACAAGGAAAATATGGCAAAGCAGATAAATCTCACCTACACGAGAGACATCGACTATGCGGTAAGCGTCGTTGACAGCGGCGAGTTCCAGTGCGCGTTTATTTTAAATCCCACGAAGGTTTCAGAAATAAGAGACGTTGCCTTGGCAAACGAAAAAATGCCGCAGAAATCGACCTATTTCTATCCCAAGATAATTACAGGTCTTGTTATAAACAAAATTCTTTAATTTAAACGGCTTTAAAGGCTTCTGCTTTCGCGCAGAAGCCTTTTCGTTATTATAAAGCTTATAACGTTTACAGTAAAGCCCACCGCTACCGACGATATTTTGCAGGGTGCCTTCAGCACTATGTCCCATATTGCAACTGAGGCCATACCGACGGCTGCGGGTATAAGGAAAAGCGATTTACTTCCCTTTTTGCCCATTAGGGCGTAGAGAAGCTGAGAAAACATTACCGGACACCAGAATTTATACGATATCATCAACAGCTCCATTACATCCGGCACGGCAATTACCGCAAATACGGATATGATACCCGTTAAAACGTTTATTATCCTTATCGTTTTTATATCGCTTTTGCCGAGAATATCGGACGAGAGCGACGCAGATGCGGAGTTTATTGCGCTGTCGGCAGAGGTTATAAGTACCGCGCAAAGTGAGGCGCCGACGACTCCCTTTATCCCCTTCGGAATCAATCTTGATGCTACGGCAACTACGATATTTTGCGGTGCGACGTCGGTAAAAATAACGTTTGCCGCCACTCCAACGGCTCCCGTTATAATAAATATTACCGCCGATATTATTGCCGATATTATGAGCGACTGGGAAAGGATTTTTCTCGTTTTCGAAAGCCTCAGTCTTTGAATAAGCTGTGGAGTTATCAGCTCTCCCGTTGCGAACGACAGCGCAAGTGAGCCAAATTGCAAAATATTTATTGATTCTGCCGTTTTTATTTCATAAAGCTGTAAAGGGTCACCGAGCTCCTTTATTGCAAAGAAAAGCAAAAGCGGAAGCCCTATAATAAGCACGGTAAACTGAATACCGTCGGTCTTGACAACGGCGTTCATTCCGCCCGCAGTTGAATATATCAGTATAATCGCCGCGGCAATTATCAAGCCAACGTTTCCGTTTATTTCAAAAAGCTCCGATATTATTATCCTCAAGGTCGAAAGCTGTGCCGAGGCTATCCCGAGGCAGAATATAAAGGAAAAAAAGCCGCCGAAGCGCTTTGCCGCACTGCCGTAACAGCTCCTTAGCAACTCACCCGCCGTATTTATTTCGTTTGAAATTTTTATTTTGGGCAAAACAAAGAGCGCAAAAAGGATAATACCTACCGAAAATCCGCACAGTGCTATTGAGTACGGTAAGCCGAAACGATAGCTTTCCGCCGCATTTCCAACGGAATAGCCCCCTCCGATAAAGCCCGACGAAAGAACTGCTACCGATACGAAAAGTCCTTTTTTACCGCTTGAGGAAAAAAAGGACGATGCTTCCTTCGTCCTCCTACTCTCCGCTATTCCGACTGCCGCGATAGTTACAAGATACAGTATTATTATGAGCTTATCTATCATATTCCCACCGTACTTTCTGCTAAAATATATTTATTTGGTGTAAAAAATATGATTTTTCTATTGACAAACGTTTTAAAATGTTTTAATATAAATATAGATATAAAGAAAGAAGGTTATGATTTTGAAAAAGCGTATCGTTTCTATCCTGTTTCTGTTAATACTCGTTTTTCCTATGATCTTCTCTGCGTGCGGTCCGCAGGCTGAGCCGTTTACTCCCCGTCAGGAGCTCGACCAAGCCACCATGGGCGGATATGATCCCATAATTAAGATAACCTATGCGCGTCCTTGGTTTTCCAATATGACTCAGACCCTTTACGACAAGGGCTGGACTATGGAGGATAACAACTGGACAAGCGCCATAAGAGCCGATCTCGGCATCAAGATGCAGCTTGTTTGGAGTATTGCTGACAGTGCAGAGTATTTCGCAAAGCTTACCGGCTCTATCGCAAGCGGAGCTATTCCCGATATTACAAACATTCACGCCGCTCCCAGCGCTTACGATTATCTTCAGATGCTCGAAAACAACGATCTTCTCACAAATATCTGGCCCTACTACGAGCAGTATGCCTCCGACGAATTGAAGGAATGCTACGAGCTTGCAGGCGAAGAGGTCTTTTACCCCGCAACCTTCGGCGGCGAAATTAAGGCTCTTTGCTCTATTCTCGGTTCCGAGAACGACAGCTGGTCTTTCTATTGGATAAGAAAGGATTGGCTCGATAATCTCAATATGCAGGTTCCCACCACCTTTGACGAATTCGTTGAGGTCATTAAGGCTTTTCACGATAAGGACCCCGATAACGACGGAATTAACGGAAACACCTACGGCATTCCCTTCGACGCCTCCTTCTTCGCTTACGGCGCAACGATATTCAACAGTCATCACGCATATCTCAACACTTGGGTAGAGCTTGAGGACGGAACTCTCGGCTTCGGCTCGATTCAGCCCGAGGCAAAGGAAGCTTTATCGACTCTTCGCGAGCTTTATGCCGGCGGATATTTGGACCCCGAAATGACCAATTACGAAACCGCGGTCAAGGGCGGTAAATGCGGAATCTGGCCCGGTCAGGTGCATAACGGTCTTTTCCTGCAGCCCGTTAAGGATAAAAACAGCAACGCTGATTTCGTGCCGATAAGACTTCTCTCGGTCGATGACGAGGAAGCAAGACCTCAGGCAAACATAAACAGCTATCAGTATTACACCGTTAATCCCTCCTGCAAAAATCCCGAGGTACTCGTTAAGCTTCTTAACTACTATCTCTACATAGGCAGTCTGGACTCTGACGACGAATATAAAAAGGATATGTTTACCGACGAAAACGCGGCAGAACTCTGGCAGTTTGCTCCCGTTACCGTTTCAAAGGTCGGCGAGAACTTTGAGCGTGCAAAGAAGGTTGCAGAGGCGTTAAACGACGGCACCAAGGAAAACCTCAAGGGCACCGATGCAGACGTTTACGATTGGGTCATGGCTTACAGAAACGGCGACAATTCCCAGTGGGGCTGGGATAAGATATACGGCGGAGAGCAAAGCTCCGAATATCTTATGGGTCATTATATTGAAAACGGTCTTTATATGACCAACAAATTCGTTGGCAACAAATCGGACAATATGCAGGCAACGGAATCCGATCTCAACTTACTTATCACCGACGGATTTTTAAAGATAATTCGCGGCGAAGAGCCTTTGGATTACTTTGACGTTATTGTTGATTCGTGGGAAAATATGGGCGGCAAGGAAAACACCGAATACGTAAACGATTGGTACGAAAACGTCAAAGGTTAAGTGTTATGAAAATACCTACATTTATCAAATCACTGATTTCTGTAATCACAGTCGGAGCGATTTTCTGCTCCTTCTGCGGTTGCAGCAGTACCGGAGGAAGCGGAATGAAGAAAGAGCCGATCAAGCACAGCGGTAAAGAATTACTCGTATCTCCCGATTTCAGCAGTGGCTTTAACGTAAGAAGCACAACTACCGCCGACGGTGCGCTGATTAAAGGCCGTTTTGACTACGGAAAGAAAAACGCATCACCGGTTTGGACTATTTCGCAATGGGGTGCATCCGAAAGCATTACCGACGGAAAGGTTACAAAGCTTTCAAACGGTTACTGGTGCTACGAGGGCAAGGATCTCACTCTTACTGTTGACACCAAGGCAGGAATGGTAAAGCAAGCAGCATACGCTTCAAAATGCTACGACGAAACGAGAACGGGAGTTACTCAGTGGCTTCACCTTCTCGTTGAGCAATATCTCAGTGAGGTAAGCAAAGATTTGCAAAACGTCCGACTGGTAAATCTCGAAACGCTTTATGCCTCCGGCCGTTTCAAGCTCACTTATTTTGAAGACCATATGGGCGACACGGCAAATCCCGGTCAGCACTGCGCCTCCTACCTCTTTTATTTAAATCTTCAGAATTTAAATAAGGAAAGCAAGGATTTCGGAAAGGTTATGCATTTCGGTTTAAATATCTTTGATAACCGAGAGGAATACACAAAGCTTTACTGTGCAAAGGACCTTACATCTCCGAACTACATCTATTCACTCGGCTCGGAAAGCTTTTTTACCGATTCCTTCTTTAAGGACGGCAAGCCCTACGGCAGTGAGGATAATGATTTTATAGTTCTCGATCTTGACGTATATCCCTATTTAAAAATCGCATTTGAGGATGCAAAATCAAAGGGATTTCTTAAAGACACCGAGTTTGAGGATCTTTACATTTCCGCATATTCGATAGGCTGGGAGGTTCCCGGAACCTACGACGTTGAAATGTGTGCAAAGGATATTTCTTTAAAAGCAACATATAAATAAAAGAAAAAATACCGAACGGTTTTTCCGTTCGGTATTTTTTAAATCATTAAATTCAGTCTTTTTTAGTGTTATAGGGCTTGAAAATTACAAGCTTATAAATAAAGAAGTTCCAAAGTACCATCATAGCCTGAACGCATATCTTGCATATCCAATCCTCAAGATCGGTAAGCTGAAGCAGGCGTATTACGATATTGGTGATTATCAAATTAAAAATAAAGAGAATAGCAAAGCGTGTTATTTCGGGCAGTAGCGGATTTTTTGTTTTAAATGACCACTTGCGGTTCATCGTATAGGAAAAAATCGTGCCCAAAAGCATTGAGACAGACTGACACAGGTTTGTTCCCGTTACCGTATAACCGAACAGAGGAAACAAAAAGATGTGTGCCATATCGTGACCGTCAATTACTATCATCATAAGCAGATTGAAGGAAATAAATTCAATAAGCACCGATGACAGACCGATGGCAACGTATTTATAAAGCTGCCTGCGGTTTTCTTTTTTAAGCATACCCTTTAAAGTATCTAATACCTGAGAAAATATCTTCATTTCTTTCGGGATTCCTTTTCGGTTACAAAGCCCGACCATGAGTCGGCATACTGTAACAGTAGGGTGAGAGGCTCTTCCTTGGTGGCAACCGAGTGGTTATCGTCTACATACTGACCGTCGTGATAAACGATTGCCTGAACCTCCTCCTGTGAAAGCTTTATAAACGGTAGGCTTAAATAGAGGCTTCTTACCGGAACCGAAAGATAGACAAGATCGTTATTGAACTCAAACGGATATTTCGGGCCGTAGCCGTATTGGCGCTGACGCTCGGTTGGCTGTGCGGGAATATATTGGGGATTGCCGGGCATTCCCACCTTGCCGAGATCGTGCAGCATTGCTACGATAACGCAGCTCTCCTCTGATATTGACGGGTACAATGCTTCTCTTAATTTTAAAATGTTTTCACAGACATTCATCGTGTGCATAAGCAAGCCGCTTTCACAGCTCAAATGAAACCTCGTGCTTGCGGGTGCCTTTAACCAGTTGGTGTTTTTCTCCATATAGTCAAGCAGCCTGTCAAGCTGAGCTCTGCGCTCAATAACACGGTTTTTCATTTGCTCGTATGTCTGAAGGTATGACTCTTGCATACGACACTTCCTTAAAATTCGTTGTAATCGGCAAGTAATTCCTTAAGGGCTTTTAATTCTTCTGCGGTAAGGGTAATACCCTTTCCCATTTTTTCTCCGTCGGGAGCCCAGTCGCGTATATCGTACTTGGCGTCCCTTCCGAGCCAGCTTATAAGCTTAAGCTTCTTTTCCCAACCGGTGGGATTCGTAGAGAGAGTTCCGACTTCTTTAATGATTTCGTAATTGATGTCAGGCATTTTGATTCCTCCCTGCGTTAAAATTTATCAATCACGAATCCATTATAACACATATTTTTCATTTCGACAAGTGTTTTTTTATTTATAGATAAATATATATCATTTTATCATATTGAGAAGGTCTGCCTCGCTTATTATCGGAACGTTTAACGACTGCGCTTTCGTGAGCTTACTGCCCGCTTCCTCACCCGCTACGACGTAGCCCGTTTTTTTCGAAACGGAGCCCGACACCTTGCCGCCCATCGACTCTATAAGCTCGGTGGCTTCGGTTCTCGACATTGTGGGAAGTGTTCCCGTGATAACGAAGGTGATGCCCGAAAGGCGACTTTCTACGGCGGCACCCTTATATTCGGTGTTGAGTCCAAGCTCCTTCAATTTCTTTATAAGCTCCGCATTTTTCTCCGAGGCAAAAAAGCTTACTACCGATTCAGCGGTTGCCGGACCGATATCGTCTATCTTCATAAGCTCATCAAGCTCTGCCGACATTATTGCATCGAGCGTTAAAAAGCGCGCGGAGATTATCTTTGACGTTTTGGCACCTACCTCGGCTATTCCGAGAGCGTAAAGAAGGCGTGAGAGGCAGTTTTCCTTGGTCTTTTCTATAGACTGCAAAAGATTTTCAGCCGATTTATCTCCCAAGCCCTCAAGGCGTGCGATATCTTCCTTTTTAACGGTATAGATATCGGCAATATTGGTGATCATCCCTTCGGAATAAAGCTTTTCACAGAGAGCGGAGCCGAGTCCGTCGATATCCATTGCGTCCTTCGATGCAAAATGGATTATATTCCTTACCGCTTGCGCAGGGCAAGAGGCGTTGGGACAGCGTACCGCGACCTCTTTTTCATCGTAATAAACTGCGCTTCCGCAGGAAGGACAAACTGCAGGCATTGAAAACTCTACGCTGCCCTCGGGGCGTTTATTCGTTAAAACGGACACTATTTCGGGAATTATATCGCCCGCCTTACGTATCTTTACTGTATCGCCTATTCGAATATCCTTTTCCTTGATAAAATCCTTATTGTGAAGAGTTGCCTTCGAAACGAGGCTTCCCGAGATAAATACCGGCTCTAAAATTGCAAGCGGTGTTAATATGCCCGTTCTGCCAACGTTTATTTCAATATTTTTTAAAACGGTCTCCTTTACCTCGGGAGGATATTTGTAGGCTATTGCCCATCTCGGCGTTTTGGCGGTGCTTCCAAGCTCCTTGCGAAGAGACAGTCGGTTTACCTTAATTACGGCGCCGTCGATATCAAAGGGCAATCCGTCGCGCATTTCGCCGAATTTTTCAACGGTTTTTATTGCTTCGCCGATATTCGAGGCAATTTCGTAGTGAGGTGATATCACAAAGCCGAGTGAACTCATCCACTCAAGCGTTTCACTGTGTGTTTTAAACTGTCTGTCGCTCTGCTGAAGGTTGAAAACGAATATCGAAAGCTTGCGTGACGCCGCTATTTTGGAGTCAAGCTGGCGAAGCGAGCCCGCCGCCGCATTTCGAGGATTTGCAAAAAGCGCCTCGCCGTTTTCCTCGCGCTTTTTATTAAGCTCGGACCACACGGCACGCGGCATATATACCTCTCCCCTGACGATGACGTTTTCGGGAGATTTAAGCTTTAACGGAATATCACGAACGGTCTTCAGGTTTTCGGTTACGTCCTCGCCCACGATGCCGTCGCCGCGGGTAAGTCCTCTTACAAAAACGCCGTTTTTATATTCGAGAGCAACGGAAAGTCCGTCGATTTTAAGCTCGGTAACGTATTCGCAATCGTTTCCCGCCTTTGCCGCGACCTTTTGACCGAAATCGGTAAGCTCTTCAAAGGAAAAAGCGTCCTGCAAGCTCTCGAGGGGAACGGCGTGCCTTCCGCTCTCAAATGCCGACAGAACTCTTCCGCCGACTCTCACGGTGGGAGAGTCCGCTTCCCTTTCGCTCGGATATTTTTCCTCAAGCGCGATAAGCTCCCTCTGGAGCATATCGTATTCATAGTCGCTTATTACGGGAGCATCGTTTACGTAGTACTGCTCCGAGTGGTATTTGAGCTCTGCCGTGAGCTCGTGAAGTCGTTTGATCTCGTCCATTTTAATCACCGTATTTATATTATATCCGTTATAAATGAATTTCCGTTATTAAGTCCTTCAAGGTTGGTAAAATCGTTTGGAATTGAGCCGACTATTACCGTTTCGGCAACTATCATTCGCGTTTCAATAGTGGTTTCCGCGCTGTATCCCGGAAGATAAACGCCCGAGGACACAGTTATTTTTACGCTTATTATATGCCGAGTCTGATTTATTCCCGCGGTTACAAAGCTGCTCTCAAAGTCGGCATAGACCGAGCTTACCGGCATAAGATCGAAGCAAAGATCGGGGCCGTGCCCTGAGAAAAAGGTGGGAGAAAGTATGCTTCCTATCGGAATTTTTACCGAATTGCTGCTGTGGCTCTCAATGTTATCCACTACCTCGTTCACAAAGCGCGATTTGATGATATTTATAAGCACGCTGTTTGCCGTAAGCGAGGCAATTTTGCCGCTTTCGTCCATTGACACCGTTATGATATCCTCGTAGCCTACGTCCTGCGAGCTAAGCACTCTTATTGCAGCATCGTTTACCGATTTCATCATAACCACCTCGACCTGCGAGGTCGCTATTGAGGTGACAATCGGTTTTATGGTGGTAAAATAAGATATAAAAGCGGTAAGTAACGCTACGGCTATGAATATGAAAATAAGAAATGCTCTTATGCGGCGTGTTCTTCCGTTTTTTTCGCGTTTACGTGTGTAAAGCATAGCTTGCGCCTCCCTGCTAATAGATTATATTCGCAAAAAGGCGTTTTTGTTAAAAAATCAGAAAATAACTACCGCTTTTCCGTAATCGGTAAGCTTTTTATCGGAAAGCGAAACGGTTTCAAAGCCGTGTGCGGCGCAAAAATCGGATATCTCATTAAAGTATTCAAACTGCTCGAGGCAACCGAAAAAATAGACGCGATTTTCAAAAGAAAAGCCTGCGCCGCCGATAAATCCGCAGTTAAAGCCCTCTAAATAAACCTTTCTTTTAGGCAAATACAGGCAATCGGTGCCGTTTTGCTTTAAGGCTTTGAAAACTGTGGCATCGTCGGTAATAACGGCGCTGTCGGATAGCTTAAGCACCGAACAGCCGGCATAGCCTTGGTTACATTCGATTATTTTAAAGTCCGAAAATTCGGGTAAGCAAGGCGTTGTCTTTCCCTTTAAAATGCAGTTTTCCAAAACCGTTACGTTTAAGAGGCAATCGTTTGGATAGGGTGAAAAAACGTTGTTTTCGGCAGCAAAAAGCTCACTTTTAACGCCGTTTTTATCAAAGAGATCGCGGTAGTGAAAATAGCAGTTTTTCGCGGTATAGCAAGCGTTTTGAAGCTTTATTATCTGAAGGTCGGGATGAAAGCAAACGGGTGTGTCAAGCTCGTTTACTTTACAAGAATCAAGCGGTACAAATCCTTGATTTTTTATATTATTTTTTAGTTCTTCGGGCATATTACCCGCAATTACAGCAAATTGCTTACCGTCCATTTTTTTATTCACCTATATTATTATACACTTTTTACGCTTTAAAATCAAGCAGTTGCTTGACCTAAGTAAAATAATTGTATATAATAGTTTTACGGCGGTGATTTTTTGAAGATCTCGGTTCCATATAAGGCAAAAAAGATAATAGAGCGTTTTAACGCTCACGGCAAGCAGGCGTATATCGTCGGAGGTGCCGTGCGCGATATTATACTGCGCCGCGAGGTAAGTGACATTGATATTACGACTGACGCCCTGCCTGATGAAACGAAAGCAATATTTTACGATTGCAAAACGGTTGACACCGGAATCGGTTACGGCACCCTTACCCTCTTCTTTGAGGGTGACCGCTTTGAAATAACGGTTTTCAGAAGCGAGCACGGTTACTCCGACGGACGCCACCCCGACGGCGTAACATTCGAAAGAAGTCTTTTAGAGGATCTTTTTCGCAGAGATTTTACCGTAAACGCCCTTGCCGCAGATGCAAGCGGCAGCGTTACCGACGCGGTAAACGGTATTTTCGATATTGAAAACGGAATAATTCGTGCCGTGGGAGATCCTTTCGAGAGGTTTTGCGAGGATAAGCTTCGAATTATGCGCGCTGTGAGATTTTGTGCTTCTCTCGGCTTTTTGCCCGACGAAAGAACGTTAGAAGCCGCGATCGCAATTGCGCCGTTGCTTCACGAGGTGTCGGGCGAGAGGCTCGGAGCTGAGTTTACAAAAGCTCTTCCCTTCTTAAACAGCTCGCATCTTGCATTTTTGCCGATAATTTCAAGTTGTTTGGGTGTTTCGCTCGAGCGTGAAGCGTTATACCGTATTGATAAGCTTAAAAAAGGAAGCGAGATCGAGTTTTATTTTGCTGCGCTTTTAAAGGACATTGCTCCTATGCGCGTAAAGCAAATTCTGTTGTCGCTTTCCATTTCGAAAAAGCTTGTTGAAAAGGTAGCGTTTCTTATTGAGAATTACGGTATGCTCTTTTGCAACGACGGCGAATTTATTGATTTCGTTTTACTGCACGGCACCGACAAGGCAAGTCTTTTGCTCGATTTTGCAAAAGCGTTCGGCTTCGATGCTTCCAATTTCAGCTCGTTACTCAACGACGGGGACCGATGTTTTTCGATTTCAAAGCTACAGTTTGACGGAAACGACGCCAAGAAGCTTAATATTCACGGTAAGGATATAGGCAATGCTCTGAGTGCCGCTGTTTACGAGGTCGCTCACGGGAGGCTTTCAAACAGCAAGGATGATATCGCGGCTTATATTAAATCACGCTTTATCGGTTAAATAATCACAAAACACCTCATATATTTAGTGAGGTGTTTTTTATGTTATGGCGTTTGACAGAGCTTAAATCGAAGGAAGTTATAAATTTAAAAAACGGTGCAAAGTTAGGTACTGTAAGCGATATTGAGATCGATATTGCAAACGGAAGCATAAAGTCGATAGTCGTTCCTTCGGGAAACGGCGCCTTTTCCCTGTTTGGAAAGCACGAGGATATTATAATTCCCTTTGAAGACATTAAAAAGGCGGGAAACGATCTTTTGCTCGTTGATTACGAGCCCTCTGACATTGAAGCGGCAAAAAACGGAAAACGGAATTTTTTCGGATTTTTAGTGTAAATCAAATAATATAATATTAATAATATAATTATTGCATTATTGATTTATTTATGTTAAAATAATATTATGGAAAAATTTAAACGGTGCTTAATTTATTTAATAGTAACTCTTACCGTTTTATCTCTTTCGGGATGTGACGGATCAACCGAGCCGAATAACAGCAACGGGTCGGTTTCTTCCGTTCCCGCTCCGGCAGAGCCGATTGCGGCATTACCCTTTGATCTTCTTGAGTCGTTTGATCCGTTTAAAACGGCTTCTGCATTCAATCACGCGGTATTTCCGCTCGTTTATCCCGGACTGTTTATAAACGACGCGGATTTTTCATCGGTCCCCTATCTTGCAAGCGGTTACACCGTTTCGGGCAAGCAGGTAACCGTTACTCTGAAGAATCTCGTTTTTTCCGACGGCACTCCCGTTACCGCCGCTGACGTTGTAAATTCATTTTCTTACGCTCGCTCGAGCGAAAGGTATTCCTCACGCTTTAAATATATCACCTCCTTTAAGGAGAAAAACGGAAGCGTAGTTATCACCTTTAAGCAAAACGCCGAGCTTTGTCTTGCGCTTCTTGATATTCCCGTTATAAAGCGCGGCGGAGAAGTTCCCTTGGGAATTGGCAGTTACGCCTTTGGCAAGGACGGTGCAAAGACCGTTTTAGTGAAAAACAGCAAAATTTCAAGCGATGCAGTTATTGAAAAAATAAATCTCTATTCGATCGGCGACGCTTCTTCAACCGTCCACTCCTTTAATAAAAAATCCGTGAGCGCTGTGCTTTCGGAGCTTAGCACCAACACCGTTATCTTTAAGGGAAATTACGAAATTAAAAGCTATATTACGAACAACTTCGTTTTTATCGGATTTAATACCTATAATCCGCTTTTTGCCGATAAGGGCATAAGAAAAGCCTTTAACGCCGTGATAGACAGGAGCCTTATCTGCTCGGTACCCGAGTTTTCGGAGCCGGTTTGGCATCCGATAAATCCGCTTCACTACGGGCTTTCCTCCTTTGAGCTTCCCGATAGTATTTATATGCCCGATCTCGCAGAGGACATTTTGGTGCAAAAAGGCTATAAAAAGCGCAATGGCTATTACAACGTCGGCGAGCTTACACTTATTGTCAACTCTGAGGACAGCTTCAAGCTGTCGCTTGCCGATGCCGTTGCAAAGCAGTTAAACGCATTCGGAATTAAAGTTGCCGTTAAGGCTCTTACTTTTGACAATTACTCGAAGGCTCTTTCGGCAGGTCAGTTTGACCTTTATCTTGCCGAAACGGTCATGCCGATAAATATGGACGTTACCGTTTTAA
Organism: Clostridia bacterium; assembly: GCA_017504945.1. Taxonomy (GTDB): domain Bacteria; phylum Bacillota; class Clostridia; order Oscillospirales; family RGIG5299; genus RGIG5299. Next base: position 83,666 of record JAFVQJ010000018.1, on the reverse strand, counting down.
ACGGTGCATCCCTTAATTTCAGCGGTTCAAGCTATTTGAGCTTCGATTCCGTTTACAATGCCCTTGCGAGCGGCGACACCGCTTCTTTAGCTTTTGACGGCTTTATTGACGAATCACCGATAATTTCACTGTGTTACAGAAAAAACCAACTCGTTTACAGCAGAATTTTTACCGCAGATCCCTCACCCTTTCAGTTCTCGCTTTACAACGGTCTTTTGACCTCCGAGCTTCAAAATATATAATCACGCATTTTTTCCATTTATTTACATTTTATCTGTGCAACTTTAACAAAAACGTGTTTTTTGCTCTTTTGGCAATTCTTTTTTACTTTTTGTTATTGAAATATTTATATTTAATAGGTTAAAATATTATCATCTAATTAGGAGGTGCTTCCATGCTGAAGTATAAAAATTCCAACGGAGATATAGTTATTTCAGACACTGTTATTGCTGCCATCGCAGGTAACGCCGTTACAAACAGCTACGGTATTGCAGGTATGGTATCTAACGACAATGCGCTCGAGTCTATCGTTTCTCTTTTTAAGGGCGGAAACGAGCACAGAGGTATCAGTGTTTCAATCGAAAACGACGAGATAAGTGCTGCAATACATATTGCCGTCACCTACGGTATAAACATTATGGCTATCTCGGAGAGCATCACACATAACGCAAAATACGCCATCGAGTCCGCAACGGGCTTTAAGGTAAAGGAGATCAACGTTTACGTTGACTCAATTAAGGCTTAAGGAGATTTCGCAAAATGATAAACGGAAAAATATTCAAGGATATGATAATCTCCGCTGCCAATAACTTGGAGAACTGCAAGGAAGAGGTAAATAACTTAAACGTCTTCCCCGTTCCCGACGGAGATACCGGCACCAATATGTCAATGACTATTTCTGCCGCAAGAAAAGAGGTTACGGAGCTTGACGATTCCTCGTCGATAGCCTCTGTTGCCGACGCCGCAGCTCTTGCTATGCTCAAGGGTGCAAGAGGAAACTCGGGCGTTATTCTCTCCCTTCTTTTCAGAGGCTTTTCACGTCAGTTCAAGGGCAAGACCACCGTTTCCGCCTTTGAGTTTGCAAAGGGTCTTGAGGCAGGCGTTAAAAACGCTTACGGCGCAGTAAGAAAGCCCACCGAGGGCACGATCCTTACCGTTGCAAGAGTTTCCGCCGAAAAGGGTATGAGAATTGCACGCTCCTCCAAATCTCCCGTTGACGTTATTGAGGAGATAGTTGCTGCCGCCAAGGCTACCCTTAACGACACTCCCAAAATGCTTCCCGTTTTGAAGCAGGCTAACGTTGTTGACGCAGGCGGCGACGGCTTCGTTAAGATATTGGAGGGTATTTACTCGGTAATTAAGGATAAGAAGGTCGTTGAAAGAAACGCCGCGGCAGACGAGGACGTTTCCGAAAAGGCTGATTTTTCAAGCTTTAACACTGAGGATATAAAATTTGCTTATTGCACCGAGCTCGTTATCTCGCGCACCAACGATAACGATTCGGCAGCTCTTAACAATTTCCTTCAGCGCATAGGCGACAGCATCGTTTGCGTTGAGGACGAGGGCATTATAAAGATCCACGTTCACACCAACAATCCCGGCAAGGTTTTGGAGGAGGGTATCTCCTACGGCGACCTCATTAACATAAAGGTCGAGAATATGAAGATACAGCACACCGAAAAAAGCACGCCCAAGGCAGAGGCTCCCGCAGAGCCGGCAAAGGAATCTTCAAAATATCCCTTTGCCGAGCCCGTTAACGATTACGGTTTTGTTTCGGTATGTGCAGGCGAAGGTCTTTCAATACTCTTTAAGGATCTTGCCGTTGACACCGTCGTTGAGGGCGGTCAGACGATGAACCCCAGCACTGACGATCTTTTGAGTGCCGTTCAGGCTACCCCCGCAAAGACGGTATTCGTTCTCCCCAACAATAAAAACATTATCATGGCTGCCGAGCAGGTCGTTTCCATTGCTGACAGACGTGTTATCGTTCTTCCCACCAAGACCGTTCCACAGGGTATTTCTGCAATGCTTGCCTTTGACGGCGCAAACGAGGAGGACGACAATATAAACGCCATGAACGAAGCCGCTTCTCACGTTAAGACGGCAAGCGTTACCTTCGCGGCAAGAGATTCGGAGTTTGACGGTCATTCGATAAAGGAAGGTCAGTATCTCGGACTCGTTGAGGGTAAGGTCTCCTCCGTTACCGACGCGGTAGACGTATGTATGACCGAAATATTCGGAAAGATAATCGACGAGAGCGTAAGCTACGTCAACATTTTCTACGGCGAAGGAGTCGCCGAGGAGGACGCGCTTAAGCTCGTTGAAGGTCTCGGACTTGATAACGTTGAGGTAAACGTTATCCCCGGCGGTCAGCCCGTCTACTATTACATTATTTCTGCTGAATAATTTTGGAGAATTATATGTCCGAACTTAAAAACAAAAACAACGTCTGCCCCGTTATGAAAACGTCTATCGGCGGTCAGGCAGTCATTGAGGGCGTTATGATGAAGGGTCCTTACAAGACCGCCCTCGCCGTAAGAAACGAGCAGACCAAGGAAATAACCGTTGAAACGGTTTCGGAAACGAAAAAGAAAAGCAAGATCGCAAAGATCCCCTTTGTGAGAGGCTCGTTTATCTTTATTTCGAGTATGATCACCGGAACAAAGACGATCATGCGCTCCGCAGAGCTTTGCGGTATTGAGGAAGAGAACGAGGAGCCCTCGAAATTCGAAAAGTGGTTCTCGAAAAAAACGGGAATCTCGGTTTTGGATGTCGCGCTTACAATTTCTCTTATTCTCGGTCTGCTTCTCAGCGTTTTCCTCTTTATTTTCGCCCCCACCTACATTGCGGCGGGAATAAATTGGCTTGCGGGCGGTATTCTTAACAAAAGCATTATTTCGGTAATTGAAGGACTTTTGAAGATAACTATTCTTATTACCTATATGCTTTTGGTATCGCAAACGAAGAGCATTAAAAGAGTTTTCGAATATCACGGTGCCGAGCATAAGACCATCTTTTGCTACGAGGCAGGTCTTCCCCTTACCGTCGAGAACGTTAAGGCACAGAAAAGAGCTCATCCCCGTTGCGGCACCAGCTTTTTGATAATCGTTATGCTCATCAGTATGGCCATCTTTATGCTGCCTATCTTCCCCGTGGGGAACGTATTTTTGAGATTTTTGTGCAAGCTTGCATTTTTGCCCATCGTTTCGGGCATAAGCTACGAGCTTATCAAGCTTGCTGGTAAATACGATAATCTCTTTACCCGCATCATCTCCGCTCCCGGCAAGGCACTTCAGAGAATTACCACGAGAGAGCCCGACGAAAGTCAGATAGAGGTTGCCATAAGATCTATGGAAGCGGTAATTCCCGAAAATCAGGAAGATGCAAAATGGTAACCGAAAAGCAGATTTTCAAAGAGGGCTATGCAATACTGCGAGCTGCAAAGATAGAATACAGCGAATTTGACGCAAAGCAGCTTTTCGAAAACGCCTTTTGCCATAAAATAACCTCTCCGTTATTTGAAAAGCAAGAGGCAGACGCCGCTAAAAGCGAAAAATTTCTTTCAGATTGCAAAAGGCGAGCAAACAGAGAGCCGCTTCAGTATATTTTGGGCAACTGGGAATTTTATTCACTTCCCTTCTACCTTAACGAAAATGTGCTTATACCCCGTGCAGACACGGAGATAACAGTCGAAGCAGCTTTAAAATACGTCAATGACGGCGACACAGTTTACGATCTCTGCTGCGGCTCTGGCTGCATAGGAATAACGGTTGCAAAATACAAAAAGTGCAATATGACGCTTTTTGACATTTCGGAGCAAGCTCTTTCCGTTGCACGCAAAAACGCTGTATTAAACGGTGTTTTCGCTTCGGTTGAAAGGCTTGATGTGTTAAACGACATCGCCGAGAAAAAGGCTGACGTTATTATTTCAAATCCCCCGTATCTTGACAAAAGCGAAATGGAGTCGCTTCAGCCGGAGCTCAGGCACGAGCCTTCGCTTGCACTCTTCGGAGGCGACGACGGCCTTGACTTTTACAGAGCGTTGGCAATAAAGCAAAAACAATCGCTTAAATTAAACGGCTTATTTATATTGGAAATAGGCGAAAAGCAGGCAAAAAGCGTTACCGATATTTTTACCGATAACGGCTATGAGCGTTTGGAGCTTATAAACGATTATTCGGGTAATAACAGAGTTTTAGTTTTCAGAAATATATTTTAAGGATGTGCTTAAAAATGGATGAAAAGCAAAAGGCATTACAAACGGCAATTGAGCAAATACAGAAAAAATTCGGTCAGGGCGCTGTTATGGTGCTCGGCGAAAATTCGGCATTGAACGTTGAGGCTATTCCCACCGGCTCGATAGGTCTTGATCTCGCGCTCGGTATAGGCGGTGTTCCCAAGGGCAGAATCGTTGAGATATACGGTCCCGAGTCCTCCGGTAAGACCACCGTGGCTCTTCACATAATCGCCGAAGCGCAAAAGGCGGGCGGTACTGCGGCATTCGTTGACGCCGAGCACGCGCTCGATCCCGTTTACGCGAAAAATCTCGGCGTTGACGTCGACGCGCTCCTCGTATCACAGCCCAGCGGCGGTGAAGAGGCGCTTGAGATAACCGAGGCACTCGTACGAAGCGGTGCTATCGACGTTATCGTTGTCGACTCGGTTGCGGCACTCGTTCCCCGTCAGGAATTCGAGGGCGATATCGGTGCTCCCTCGGTTGGCTCGCAGGCAAGGCTTATGTCCTCTGCTCTTCGCAAGCTTTCAAGCGCTATCTCAAAGGGTAACACCGTTGCGATATTCATAAATCAGCTCCGTCAGAAGATAGGCGTTGTTTACGGAAATCCCGAAACCACCACCGGCGGTCTTGCTCTTAAGTATTTTGCATCGGTAAGAATAGATATCCGCAAGGGCGAGATACTCAAAAACGGCACCGAGGCTGTCGGCGCAAGAACGAGAGCAAAGGTCGTTAAAAACAAGGTTGCTCCTCCCTTTAAGGATACCGAATTCGATATTATGTACGGCACCGGCATTTCTAAGGTCGGAGAGCTCGTTGATATCGGCGCAAAGCTCGGTATCGTTGAAAAGAGCGGCTCGTGGTTCTCCTATAACGGAGTGAAGATCGGTCAGGGTCGCGATAACGCCAAGGAGTATTTCAAAAACAATCCCGAGGTCGCCGACGAGGTATCCGCAAAGATAATGGAGGCCTGTCTTAACAAGAACAAGCCCGCTCCCGCTAAGGAAGAGGTAAAGGCTCCCGCAAAGAGCAAAGCGTCGAAAGCAGCCGCAAAGGATGACGACGACGGCTCTATCGACATAATCGCCGACGATTTTAACTGATGAAGATAACCGAATTGAAGCCAACGCGGCGCGACGGAAGAATCAACGTCTACCTTGACGGCGAATATTCATTTACCGTTTTCGAGGAGTTTATCTACGAGTATTCTCTTTTTCCCGAAAACGAGATAAGTGAAGAGCTTTTGCCTGAAATTATGGCAAAGGACGGAAGAAAATACGCCAAGCTCAAGGCGTTTGATCATCTTTCAAGAGGTGCTCTCACCGTTTCGGCAATGAAGAAGAAGCTTTCAGACAAGGGCATTGCAAATGACATTATTGAGGAAACGGTAGCTTACCTTATTAAAAACGATTATATTAACGACCGAACGTTTGCCGAAAATGCGATCTCGGTGCTTCACGAAACGAAGGGCTTCGGAAAAAACAGAATTTTGCAGTTTTTTTACGAGAAAGGCGTTCCGAAGGATATTGCAACGGAGGTTACCGAGCAATATTTTGAAGATTGCGAGCGTCCCGACGTTTTGGGTGATCTGATTTCGGAGCTTGCTCCGCACTACGATCTTGGCGATATCAAATCGAGAAGCAAGCTTATTGCAAAGCTTACGAGGCTCGGCTACGGATATTCGGAAATTAAAGAAAATTTACGAAATTACACTGACAATATTGATTTTGAGGATTAAAAATGGTTAAAGTTTTCCCTATCTCGCTCGGATGCGCGAAAAATCTCGTTGATACCGAAATGATGCTTGCCGCTCTCAAGGACGCGGGCTACGTCATTTCGCCTCACGCCGATATCGCCGATATCGTGCTTATTAACACCTGCGGCTTTATTCAGGCGGCAAAGGAAGAGGCTATTGAAGATATTTTTGAAATGACCTTGCTTAAAAAAGAGGGCAAGGTCGGTCATATTATCGTTGCCGGCTGTCTTTCCGAACGCTATAAGGACGAGATAGAAAAGGAGCTTCCCGAGGTTGACGCTTTTTTGGGCACCGGCAGCTATCTTAAGGTAGTTGAAGCGTGCGACGCCGTAATGAGAGGCGAAAAATACTCCTCATTCTTGCCCAAAAAAGAACACGATATAAACTGCAAGCGTGAGCTTACCACCCCCTTCTATACCGCATACATAAAGATATCGGAGGGTTGCTCAAACGGCTGCAGCTACTGCGCGATACCCACTATCAGAGGCGGGCTTAGAAGCAGAACCGTTGAAAGCATCGTTTCGGAGGCAAGGGAGCTTGCAAAAAGCGGTGTAAAGGAGCTTACCTTGATATCGCAGGACACCACCTCCTACGGTGTTGACCTTTACGGAAAGCAGATGCTTCCCGAGCTTCTTGACAAGATCTGCGAAATTGAAGGTCTTAAATGGGTGAGAGTGCTTTACTGTTATCCCGAAAGGATAACCGACGAGCTTCTCGACGTTTTTGCAAAGCACGAGAACCTTATTAACTATTTTGATATTCCCATTCAGCACTGTAACGCCGAAATTCTCAAATCTATGAGAAGAAAGGGCGACAGAGCCTCTCTTGAGGCTTTAATGCAAAAGATACGCGCAAAATTGCCCGACGTTATTTTGAGAACCACTCTTATTACGGGATATCCCGGTGAGACGAGAGCTCAGTTTAACGAAATGGTTGATTTTATCAAGTCGGTGAGATTTGACCGTTTGGGCGTTTTCGCCTATTCGCGAGAGGAAAACACCATTGCCTATTCTCTTCCCTCTCAGGTCTCCGAAAAGGAAAAGAACAGACGTGCCGACATTATAAGAGCCGAGCAGGAATTTATTGCCGACGAAAACTCGAGAAAGCTGATCGGTAAGACCGTTACCGTTCTTGCAGAGGGCTTTGACAAATATGCCGAGGTATTTTTCGGCAGAAGCAGATACGATGCTCCCGACGTTGACGGCAGGATATTCTTCACCTCCGACAAAACGGTTAACGTTGGCGAATTTATTGATATTCTTATAGAGGATGCCGAGGGTTCCGACCTTTTCGGCTCTGCAATTTGAAGGGATAACCGATGATAAAAAAAGAAAACATTCCCAATTTTTTATGTTATTTAAGAATAGCCGCCGCACCCTTCGTGTTGGCGCTTTTGGTAATATCGGCGCTCTTTACCGGCGGAGGATACGTTACCTTCACCGTTTTATCGGGTGTGGTATTCGGTGCAGCTATGATAACCGATGCGCTTGACGGTCATTATGCAAGAAAATACGGTCTTATTTCCGACAAGGGAAAGATACTCGATCCGCTTGCAGACAAGGTGCTTATTCTGGGCGCCATGTTTGCCTTTATGCTCCGCGAGCTTATCGTTGGCGCTTTGGGTCTTTGGTTTATCATTCCTCTTTCAATTATCGTGGCAAGAGAGGTTACCGTCTCGCTTCTTCGCAAATACACCGCGAAAAAGGGCGCTGTGATCGGCGCTTCCATTTGGGGCAAGGTTAAGACCTGCGTTCAGTCTGTTGCGGTTGCGATAAGCTATTTTGCGGCTTTATTTAACCTTAACACCGTGATCTTTGCAGTTATCTGTCTTGCCGGTGCGGTTACCCTTATTTCCCTTTTCCCCTATCTTAAAATGTATTTAACAAAGCTCAAGGAGCTGGAGGGCAAAAATGTTTAAAGAATTAAAGGAAGAGATCGCCTTAATTAAAGAAAAGGACCCTGCGGCGCGCTCGTCGATTGAAATATTTTTTCTCTACTCGGGCTTTAAAGCAATAAGAAGCTACCGCCGCGCTCACAAGCTTTATTTGAAAAAGCACTATTTCCTCGCCCGTTGGATATCGGAACGTGCAAGAAGAAGAACAGGGATCGAGATACATCCCGGCGCGACTATCGGCAAGGGCTTGTTTATCGACCACGGTACAGGCGTTGTTATCGGTGAGACCGTTGAGATAGGCGATAACTGCCTTATCTATCAGGGCGTTACGCTCGGCGGTACCGGTAAAGATAAGGGCAAGCGTCATCCCACCTTGGGAAATAACGTTATGGTAGGCTCGGGTGCAAAGGTGCTCGGTCCCCTCTACATAGGCGATAACGCAAAGATCGCCTCGGGCGCCGTCGTGCTTTCAAACGTTCCCGCAAACTCAACCGCTGTCGGCGTTCCCGCGAGAGTCGTTGTAAGAGACGGAGTTAAGGTAAATCAGCTTGACCAGATACATATTCCCGACCCCGTTTCACAGGAGCTTTGCAAGCTCAACTTCAGAATTGATCAGCTCGAAAAAGAGCTTAAAGCAAAAGAAAACAACTGATTACAGGTTTATTACGAAAGGACCGATATTATGAAGCTTTTTAACACACTTACAAATAAAAAAGAGGATTTTATACCCATTGAAGAGGGTAAGATCAAAATGTACTGCTGCGGTCCCACCGTGTATAACTTCTTTCACCTTGGAAATTCGCGTCCCCTCATAATTTTCGACGCTATGAGGAGATTTTTCGAATATATCGGCTACGACGTTACCTTCGTTCAGAATTTTACCGATATCGACGATAAAATGATAAAAAAGGCAAACGAAGAGGGCGTTACCGTTAAGGAAATAGCCGAAAGATACATTGCCGAGTACAAGACCGATGCAAGCGGTCTCGGAATCAAGGAGGCTTCGGTTCATCCCAAGGCCACCGAAAATATTCCCGAGATAATCGAGCTTGTTAAGACTCTTATTGAAAAGGGACACGCCTACGAGTCAAACGGCGACGTTTATTTCAGAACTCACAGCTTCGACAGTTACGGAAAGCTTTCGCATCAGCCGCTTTCCGATCTTGAGGAGGGTGCGAGAATAGATGTTAACGAGCAAAAGGAAAGCGCTGTTGACTTTGCTCTTTGGAAGGCAGCAAAGCCCGGTGAGCCGCATTGGACTTCTCCTTGGGGTGAAGGACGTCCCGGCTGGCATATAGAGTGCTCCGCAATGGCTACCAAATATCTCGGAAAGACCATTGATATTCACGCCGGCGGCGTTGACCTCGTATTCCCTCACCACGAGAACGAGATCGCACAGTCGGAATGCGCTCACGGCTGTGATTTTGCAAAATATTGGGTGCATAACGGTTTTATAAACGTTGATAACCAGAAGATGTCGAAATCTCTTAACAACTTCTTCACGGTAAGAGATATTGCTTCGCAGTACGGCTACGACGTTATAAGATATTTCATTCTCTCCGCTCATTACAGAAATCCCATCAACTATACCGTTGAGATACTCGAGCAATGCAAGGCGTCTATTCAGAGAATAGTTAATTGCTTTGAAAATCTCTGCCATCTCGAAGGCGTTTGCGAAAACAAGGGTATTTCCGCTTCCGAGGCTGCTTCGCTTGAGAAGATAAAGGAATACAAAAAGTCGTTTATCTCCGTATTGGAGGACGATTTCAACACGGCTGACGCCATCGGATATCTTTTTGAAACGGTAAGAGAGATAAACACCAACGCCACAGACGACGCTTCGCTTGAATATATCATTGCCGCAAAGGAATTGCTTATTGATATCAACGGCATTATTTCGGTAGTTTCATTTGATAAAAAGGATTCGCTTGACAGCGAGGTCGAGGCACTTATCGCAGAGCGTCAGGCAGCTCGCGCCGCAAAGGACTACAAGCGCGCCGACGAGATCAGAGATACTCTTAAAAATATGGGAATTATCCTTGAGGACACCAAAAACGGTGTTAAATGGAGAAAGGAATAAGCTGTGAGTGAAATGTTTGGGCTCGGTGCTCCGATTTCTGTAATTAAAGGCGTTGGAGAAAAAACTGTCGGCTTTCTTGAAAAGCTCGGCATTAAAACCGTGCTCGATCTTATCACCTATTTCCCGAGAGGCTACGAGGACCGCTCCAATATTAAGGATATTGCCGATTGCAAGGACGGCGAAAAGGTCGGCATATACGCCCGCCTTGCCGTTCCCGTTACAGAGGTAAGAGTTAAGGGCGGCTTAAAGCTTTACAAAATGATATTCGTTGACGACAGCGGCTCATTGGAGGCAACGGCATTCAACCAATCTTACTTAAAAAGCTCGCTTAAAAGCGGTGAGACCTATTTTCTTTACGGACGCGTTTTTAAACGCTACGGAAAGCGCGAGATGCTCTCACCCTCCATTGAAAAGGTGCTTCCCGTTAACGACAGGACTTCCCTTTTGCCTATCTACCGTCTTACCGATGGGCTTTCGCAGAAAAAGCTTCGCGCCCTCGTCAAGTCTGCGCTTTCTTATCTTGAAAAAGGCTATGAAACGCTTCCCGCCGCGATAGTTGACGACTATTCGCTTTTACCTTTTTACGATGCGGTAAACAAGATACATTTTCCCGAAAATCAGTTTGATATAAACAGCGCCCGCGAAAGACTCATTTTTGAAGAGCTTTTCGTTTTAAGAGCGGGTATTTTAAGGCTCAAGGCTCAGCTTGAGATAATAAATAAGGATAAGCGTCCGCTCGTTGCAAGCTGCAATGCAGAACGCTTTATTACTTCTCTTCCTTACTTACTCACCTCGGCTCAACGCCGTGTAATAGACGAGTGCGTTTCCGATATTTCATCGGGAAAGCGTATGCAACGCATCGTTCAGGGCGACGTTGGCTCGGGCAAGACGGCTGTTGCCGCCGCCGTTGCTTACGTTGCGGCATCCTCGGGCGGTCAGGTTGCCTTTATGGCGCCTACCGAAATTCTTGCAAGGCAACATTTCAAAACGCTTGACGGTATGCTATCCCCCTTTGGCATTAAGGTTGCGCTTTTAACGGGCAGTACCTCCAAAAAGGAGCGCGACGAGGTGTTGGCTTCACTTGCGGACGGCTCTGTCTCGCTTTGCGTGGGAACGCACGCGCTTATTACCAAAACCGTTTCATTTAAAAATCTCTCCTTGGTAATTGCCGACGAGCAGCATCGCTTCGGCGTTATGCAGCGCGCCGCACTCACCGAAAAGGGTGAGGCTCCGCATCTTTTGGTTATGTCGGCTACTCCCATTCCCCGCACCGTCGGACTTATGATATACGGCGGTCTTGATATTTCCGTTATCGACGAGCTTCCCGCAGGAAGAAAAAAGATAACCACCATGCTCATCTCGAGCGATCGCAGAAGGGACGCATATACCTTCGCCGCCTCGGAGCTTTCAAAGGGGCATCAGATGTATATCGTCTGCCCTGCAATAGACGAGGAAGATGAAAACGAGCTTACGACCGTTACCTCTCTTTTTGACGAGCTTAAAAGCGGTTACTTAAAGGACTTTCGCTTAAGGCTTTTACACGGCAAGATGAAGGCATCGGAAAAAGACTCCGTTATGAAGAGCTTTTATGCGGGCGAGGTTGACGCTATAGTTTCCACCACCGTTATTGAGGTTGGAATAGATTCTCCGCGCGCTACCCTTATCTACATTGAAAACGCCGACCGATTCGGTCTTTCCCAGCTTCATCAGCTTCGCGGCAGAGTCGGCAGAGGCGATTTAAAATCCTACTGTGTTCTTATTACCGATTCAAAAAATGAGAAAACTCTCTCACGGCTTGAAACGGTAAGAGATAATAACGACGGCTTTAAGCTTATGGAATACGACTTTAAGGAGCGCGGTCCCGGCGATTTCTTTGGCTCGCGTCAGCACGGTCTTCCTCAGCTTAAGATCGCCGACCTCCTTATTGACGTCAGTCTGCTTGAAAAGGCGGAGGAGGCTTCAAAAAGGCTTTTTGACAACTATTACAGCTTAAACAACAAGGAAAAGGAATATCTCAAGAGCTCCGTTTCAAAGCTTTTTGCAGGCGGCTCTGCAGATATCTTTAACTGAAAGGAATTTCAAATGACTAATACCTATCTTGTGCCAACGCTTTTTGGTCTTGAGGGTATAGTCGCCAGAGAGCTTGGCTTTCTCGACGCTCAAAACATTAAGGCGTACGACGGCAAGGTTACCTTCGAGGGCGACTTCAATACCATGGCAAGAGCAAATATCGCAATGCGCTCGGGTGAACGCGTGCTTCTCGTTTTGGGCGAGTTCAAGGCAGTTACCTTCGACGAGCTTTTCGAGGGTATCAAAGCACTTCCCTGGGAGAAATACATCGGAAAGGACGATTGCTTCCCCGTTAAGGGATATTCGCTCAATTCCGCACTCTTCTCGGTGCCCGACTGTCAGGCAATAATTAAAAAAGCGGCTGTCGAGCGACTTAAAAAAACTTATAAGACCGATTGGTTTGATGAGAGCGGCGCGAAAAAGCAGATCCAGTTTTCAATTCAAAAGGATATCGTTACCGTAATGCTCGACACCTCCGGCGAGGGTCTTCACAAAAGAGGATACCGAGTTGCTTCCAAGGCGGCTCCCCTTCGTGAAACGCTTGCCGCCGCGATGGTATCGCTTTCGAGATACAGAAACGGCGAGATAATGCTTGACCCGTTTTGCGGCTCGGGTACGATAGGCATAGAGGCGGCGCTTTACGCGACCTATACCGCGCCCAACTTGAGAAGAAGCTTTGCTGCTGAAAAGTGGTCAAATATTGATGCGAAGGTCTGGCAGGAGGAGCGCGAAAGGGCTATTTCAAAAATAAAGCCCACCGATTGCAAGATATTTTGCTCCGACATCGACGCCGAGGCGGTTTCAATGGCAGGCTCAAATGCAAAGCGCGCGGGAGTTTCGAAATATATCGACTTCTCGGTTTGCGATGCAAGAGATATCAAGCCAACCTTCGAGGGCGGTGTGATAATTGCAAATCCCCCATACGGCGAGCGTCTTATGGAGATGGAGGAGGCAATCAGGCTTTACAAATCGTTCGGCAAGGTATATAAGCGGTTTAACAATACGAGAGCTTACATCTTAACCTCTCACGAGGATTTTGAAAGTCAGTTCGGAATCAAAGCCGATAAGAACCGAAAGCTTTACAACGGTATGATAAAATGTTACTTATATCAGTATTATAAAAATGCATTGGAGAGTAGAAAATGAGCGTATTCAGAGTTTATTCAGAAAAGAAAGCCGATTTTGCGGTTGAAGCAAAATCCATTATGAACGACTTAAAGGAAAATCTGTTTATTGAGGGTCTTTCAAACGTAAGACTTTTAAACAGATACGACGTTGAAGGAATTGAGCGCGAGCTTTTTGACAAGGCACTTCCGATAATCTTCTCGGAGCCTCCCGTCGACGACGTTTATTTTTCCCTTCCAAAAAACAGCGACTTTATGTTTGCAACCGAGTTTTTACCCGGTCAGTTCGATCAGCGCGCAGACTCCTGCGAGCAGTGCGTTGCTCTTCTTGAGCCCGGAGCCGTATGTAAGGTAAGATCTGCAAAGGTCTATTTGCTTTACGGTACCTTTACCGATGAGGAAAAGGCAAAGATCAAAAATTACCTCATAAATCCCGTTGAGGCAAGAGAGGCATCCTTTGACGAGTTTGAAACTCTTAAAGAGGAATACGATATTCCCACCGAGGTTGAAACGCTCGACGGCTTTAAGAATTTCAACGCTCTGGAAAAGGCCGATTTCCTTAAAAAGATGGGTCTTGCGATGGACGCCGACGATCTCGATTTCTGTCAGGCTTATTTCAGGGACGTTGAAAGACGCGATCCCACCATCACCGAAATAAAGATGATAGACACCTATTGGTCGGACCACTGCCGTCATACCACCTTCCTCACCAATATCGACGGTGTTGAAATTAAAAGCGGCGAAATTGAGAATACTTATAATATGTATATGGACCTTCGCAGCGAGGTATACGGCGAGCGCATCTCCAAAAAGCCCGTTTGTCTTATGGATATTGCTACCCTCGGTGCAAAGGCTCTTAAGAAAAAGGGACTTATGCCCGACCTCGACGAGTCGGAGGAGATAAACGCCTGCTCTGTTAAAATAAAGGTAAACACCGACGACGGTCTTGAGGATTGGCTTCTTATGTTTAAGAACGAAACTCACAACCATCCGACCGAGATCGAGCCCTTCGGCGGCGCGGCAACCTGTCTCGGCGGCGCGATACGCGATCCCCTTTCGGGAAGAGCATACGTTTATCAGGCAATGAGAGTTACCGGTGCTTCCGACCCCAGAAAGCCCGTTTCCGAAACTCTCGAGGGCAAGCTTCCCCAGAAAAAGCTCGTTAATACCGCTGCCGCGGGATACAGCTCGTACGGCAATCAGATAGGTCTTGCAACGGGATTGGTCGACGAGATCTATCACGACGGATATACCGCAAAAAGAATGGAGATCGGTGCCGTTATGGCAGCCGCTCCCATTGAAAACGTTGTAAGAGAACGTCCCGAGGATGGAGATATTATAATAATTCTCGGCGGACGTACCGGACGCGACGGCTGCGGCGGTGCTACCGGCTCCTCGAAATCTCATACTCTCGATTCTATCACCACCTGCGGTGCAGAGGTTCAGAAGGGTAATCCTCCCACCGAGCGCAAGATACAGCGTCTTTTCAGAAATCCTGACGTTACCAAGCTTATCAAGCGCTGCAACGACTTCGGCGCAGGCGGCGTTTCTGTTGCAATCGGTGAGCTTGCCGACGGTCTTATTATAAACCTCGACGCCGTTCCCAAGAAGTACGACGGTCTTGACGGCACCGAGCTTGCAATTTCCGAGTCTCAGGAGCGTATGGCTGTCGTTGTTGCTCCCGAAAATGCAGATAAATTTATTGAGCTTGCCTACGGCGAAAATCTTGAGGCGACCAGAGTTGCGGTTGTAACCGAGGAAGCAAGACTTAAAATGAACTGGAACGGCAAGACGATAGTTAACATCTCACGTGATTTCTTGAATTCAAACGGTGCGGTAAAGGTTACCGACGTTTCTGTTCCCGATTATGATTTTTGCTTTGAAAACGAAGGCTTCAAGGGAGATAAGGACGCTTGGATCTCCGTTCTTTCCGATCTCAACGTCTGCTCCAAGAAGGGTCTTTCCGAGAGATTTGACTCAACGATAGGTGCGGGAAGCGTTTTGATGCCCTTTGGCGGAAAATATCAGCTCACTCCCACCCAGCTTATGGCCGCTCATATTCCGGTGCTTGGCAAATCTACCGACACCGCAAGCGTTATGGCATACGGCTTTGACCCCTATCTTTCTTCGAAAAATCCCTACCTCGGCGCATATTCGGCAATTATCGAGTCTGTTGCAAGACTTGCCGCCGCAGGTGCAGACCTTAACAAGATGTGGCTTACTCTTCAGGAGTATTTCCCCCGCACCAAAAACGACGCTGCAAGATGGGGTCTTCCCTTCTCGGCGCTTCTCGGCGCACTCAAGGCACAGCTTGACCTCGGCATCGGCGCTATCGGCGGTAAGGACTCAATGTCGGGCACCTTTGAGAATATTGACGTTCCGCCCACTTTGGTTTCCTTTGCGGTTTCTGTAATCAATTCCAACTACATCGTTTCAAACGAGTTTAAAAAGGCAGGCAGCAAGGTTTACCTCTTAAAGCCCGCATATAAGGCAAACGGTATGATAGACGCCGAATCCTTTAAGGCTCTTTGTGCTTCTGTAAGAGAGCTTATCAAGCAGAAGAAGATATATTCCTCCTTTGCACTTGGCTACAAGGGCGTTGCATCCGCTCTTCCCAAGATGTGCTTCGGTAATATGATCGGCTTTGAGTTTGATAACGATTTTGATATCAGCTCTGCCGCAAACGATCTCTTCGGTTGCTTTATCGTTGAGACCGACGAGTTCATTGACGGAATTTTACTCGGTAAGACTACCGAAAGCGGCTTTATCAAGTCTGCTAAAGGCGAGATCTCGCTTGACGATGCAGTTAATGCTTGGACCGGCACTCTCGAATCGGTATTCCCCACCATGAAGGGCTCATCCGACGAGATGGTACCCACCATCTCCTGCTTCAACGGCTACGGCGACAGACACGTTGCGCTTAAAAACAAGCCCAAGGTAGTTATTCCCGTTTTTCCCGGCACAAACTGCGAATACGATTCGGCAAAGCGCTTTACAATGGCGGGCGCGGAGTGCGAAACGGTGCTTATCGGAAATCTCAACGAGGCTCAGCTTAAGGATTCTATTGAAAGAATGTCCTCAGCTATCGCTTCTTCACAGATCATTATGTTCCCCGGCGGATTTTCCGGCGGCGACGAGCCCGAGGGCTCGGGCAAATTCATTGCCTCCTTCTTCAGAAACGAGCAGCTTAAGAACAACATTCACGAATTCTTAAATAAGAGAAACGGTCTTGTTCTCGGTATATGCAACGGCTTCCAGGCTCTTATAAAGCTCGGTCTTCTCCCCTACGGTGAGATAAAGGATATGACCGAGGATTCACCCACTCTTACCTTTAATACCATCGGCAGACATCAGTCGATGATAGTTCGTACAAGAGTTGCTACCAACGCTTCACCCTGGCTTTCAAAGGTAAAAGTCGGCGATATCTACAACGTTGCCATCTCACACGGCGAGGGCAGATTTATTGCAAACAAAACCTCGCTTATCGGTCTTTCCGATAACGGTCAGGTCGCTACCCAGTACGTTGACCTCGAGGGCAATCCCACTATGAAGATGCCCTTTAACCCCAACGCCTCACTTATGGCTATCGAGGGTATAATCAGCCCCGACGGCAAGGTATTCGGCAAGATGGGTCACGTTGAAAGAAGCGGCGAAAACATCTTCAAAAACGTTCCCGGTGAATACGATATGCACATTTTTGAAGCCGGTGTTGAATATTTTAAATAAGCGGTGAGCTTTATGGGTTTCTTTAAGAAAAGAAACGACAGAACTATTTCAAAAAATACCGCAAAGGCTATCCACGGCAGACACGTTGACTACGCAGTCCTTCGCGACCCTACCGACTATTCAGAAACGGTGGTAGGGCGCGACGGATATATCAGCATAATCAACGGCGAGGTCATCGTCCACTGTGAAGGTAACGATCTTTACAAGGAAAAGCTTGAAAATGCGCGCGTTTGGGAGCTTATGAGCTTAAACGGCGCCGCATTTGATATGGATGACGGAAAGACCTTGGTGGCATACTATTCTTATTACAGAAAATAAAGGGGTGTTAGGCTATGAAATTGCCTGAAAAAAGAGTGCTTCCGTATTTTTTATACGGTATTGCATCGGTCGTTATATGTTACGTTTTAGTCAGCCTGGTGGATATGCTCCCCGGCGCAGTGCTGAGCGTAATAAACATTTTCATCAAATATCTTTCACCCTTTATCTACGGCTTCGGAATCGCTTTTATATTCAATCCTATTATGAATAAGCTTGAATACAAGCTCTTTCCGAAGATCAAGACCAAAAAGCCGCATCCGAAGCTTTACAGAATTCTGTCTTTGGTGCTTACCTACCTTGCGGCTATCGTCTTGATAGCAATTCTTTTCGTTATCGTAACGCCCGAGCTTATTAAGTCGATTGAAAATCTCATTGCCAATTTGAGCGTTTACGCCGAAACCGTCTCGGATTTCCTTTTCTCTGTCTTTTCAAGCGAAAATGAGATCGTTAACCAATTTTTAGAGCTTTTGCCTCAAATACAGATTGAAATTACAAAATTTCTTACCGATACGGTTGTGAACTTCAAAAATATTCAGTCTATTTTTGAGCTTGGAAAGGGTCTTGTAAGCGGAGTTATAAATATTTTCGTAGGTATAGTTATTTCTATTTATATTCTTACCGATAAGGATATTTTAAAGGCAAGATTCAAGAAATTCATCTATGCGGTTTTGCCGCCCTCCTTTACGAAAAAGCTTATCTATTGGCTCAGCTTTTCGGGACAGAGCTTTTCAAATTACATCTCCGGCTCCCTTATTTCCTCTACGATGGTAGGTCTTATCTGCTTTATCGTTATGACGATACTCGATTGGCCCTTCGCTTTGCTTATAAGCGTTATAATTGCGGTTACAAACCTTATTCCCTTCTTCGGTCCCTTGATCGGCGCTATTCCCTCGGCTATTATTCTGTTTGTAAACGATCCTCTTACCGCATTCTTCTTTATAATCTTTATACTCGTTTTACAGCAGATAGAGGGAAATATAATAGCTCCGCACATTATAGGCGATTCGGTAGGTCTTTCGCCCATCTGGATAGTTTTTTCCATCTTACTCTTCGGCGGATTGTTCGGAATTCCCGGTATGATACTCGGTATTCCCGTTTTCACCGTTATTTACGCTATTATAAGGTCGCTCATCAATAAGTGGCTTGAAAAAAAGGGGCTTCCTACCGAAACCACCGAATATATGACGGCAAATGCCAAAAAATATAACCTCGAAAACGCCGAAAGGCTTGCTTCAAAAAGAAAGATCTCAGATATTTTAAAGGAAATGTTTTCCGAGAAGCACAAGCCCGATGACGACGATAAATCCAATAAATAAATTAAAAAGCTTGAGCAATTTGCTCAAGCTTTTTTCATATTAAGGGTTGAAGCTGCTTTCCGCTCAGTGCCGATCTTATCGCTTCCTCTGCCTTTGTGAAATCGGCTATTAATGAGGTCGGCTTTTTGTTGCAGTCGTCCTGACGGTAGGGCACGAAATAGATATTTTTCGTATTCTGAAGCATTGCTATATTTTTATAGTTTGCCGCCATAGCGTCGTTTGTAGATATTGCTATGACGAGCGGACGTCCGTTTCGAAGATGCCCCTTTGCCGCCATTGTTACGGGTGTGTCGGTTATTCCGAGAGCGAGCTTTGCGGCGGTGTTTCCCGTACATGGCATTATTATCATTACGTCGCAAAGTCCCTTTGCACCGATCGGTTCTGCGCCCTCAATCGTGTGTATTATTTTTTTGCCCGTGGTCTTTTCGATCTTATCTATAAAATCGGTGCTTTTACCGAATCGGCTATCGATATTATAGGCGTTAAAGGACATTATAGGCATTATATCAAAGCTTTCGCACAGCGGCTTGAGCTTCGGAATTATTTCGCCGAAGGTGCAAAAGGAGCCCGTTATGCAAAAGCCGAGTGTTAGTTTTTTACCGTTCACAGTTCTTCCTCCAATATGTGAATTACCGTTTTCGCTATTATCTCGCCGCTCGTTTTTGCGGCTACCTTTCCGGGAAGCGAAAGCGCCCATATAACCTTTTTGTTTTGCAAAAGCGCCTCGTCAAGATCTACGCCGCCCGGCTTTGACGCGAGATCGACTATTATCGCGTCGGGAGATATATTTAACAGCTCGGGGCGGTTAAACACCTTTTGCGGAACTGTGTTGAAGATGCAATCAAATTCCGAAAGGCTAAGGGAAAGCCTTGAAAACGGCAGGGGTACAAAGCCGCCCTCCTCTATCCACGCGAGATCGGAAATCTTTCTTGCCGCAACCGTTACTTTTGCCCCGAGCGCCTTCAGTCTTGAGCAAAGGGCGCGCGAAACTCTGCCAAAGCCCGTTACCAAGCAGTTCATTCCGAAGACAGTTATCGGCAACTCGTTCATTGCTATTTGTATAGCGCCCTCCGCGGTGGGTATAGCATTTTTTACGGCGACCTCCTCACGATCTATGTAATCAACCGTTTTTGCTTTAAAAAGCCCTTTTATACCGTCAAGTCTGCCTCCGAGCACCGAGCCGCAGTCCGACGACAGCCGTACTATTTCTTCAACCGTTACCTTCTCATCGGAAAGCGGCATATTTATATATATTCCGTCTGTCGTTGCGGGCAGTGGCAATATTACGGTTTCACAGCCGAAAACCGTATCGCAAAGCGTTTTTTCGCACTCTACGTCCGTTTTATCGAAGCCGAAGCATTTAACGCTGTAGCCGTATTTTTTAAGCGATCTTACAAGATATATCTGTCGCATATCTCCGCCTATTACGGCAATTTTTTTACTCATAAAATTTTACCTCCGTATCAGCATATTACATTCTATGCAGACACGGAGGCAGTTGCTTTTAATTATTCGGTTTTATTTTATTATTACGGGAGCTTCACTCTGCTCTATTACAGCCTTTGTAATTATTACCTCTTTAATGCTGTTATCGGCGGGAAGGTCGAACATTATTTCCGTCATAACGTTTTCCAAAACGCTTCTAAGTCCTCGCGCGCCCATATTGCGCTCTTTTGCCTTTTTGGCAACGGTAAGGAGAGCGTCCTGTTCGAAGGTGAGCTTGATGTTATCAAACTTAAACAGCTTCTGATATTGCTTAATAAGCGAGTTTTTGGGCTCGGTGAGTATTTTAACGAAGGCTGCTTCGTCGAGATCGTCAACGGTGGTGATAACGGGAAGTCTGCCTATAAGCTCGGGGATAAGACCGTATTTTATAAGGTCGTGCGGCATTACCTTGCGGTAAAACGCGCTCTTGCTCTCCTCGGTCTTTGATTCGAGGTCGGAGTTAAAGCCCATTGAGGTCTTATTGGTGCGCTTTTCAACTATCTTCTCGATTCCGTCGAATGCGCCGCCGCAAATGAAGAGGATATTTGAGGTATCGAGCCTGATATACTCCTGCTGTGGATGCTTTCTGCCGCCCTGCGGAGGAACGTTTGCAACCGTACCCTCAACTATCTTCAAAAGCGCCTGCTGAACGCCCTCGCCGCTTACGTCACGCGTGATCGAGGGGTTTTCGCTCTTTCTGGCGATCTTATCTATCTCGTCAACGTAGATTATACCGTGCGACGCCTTCTTTAAATCGAAATCCGCCGCCTGAATAAGACGCAAGAGGATATTTTCAACGTCCTCGCCTACGTAGCCTGCCTCGGTAAGAGTAGTTGCATCGGCTATTGCAAAGGGAACGTTGAGCGTTTTCGCAAGCACCTGCGCCATTAGAGTTTTTCCGCAGCCGGAGGGACCTAAAAGCAACACGTTGCTCTTCTGAAGCTCAACGTCATCGCCGTCGTCAAGCGAGCTTATTCTTTTATAGTGGTTATAAACGGCAACGCAAAGCGCCTTCTTGGCATTATCCTGACCGATAACGTAGTTATCGAGTATTTCCTTTATCTCGTGAGGGCGCATAAGATTTATTGCGGCTTCCTTTTCAGCGGGCTCCGCTATCTGCTCCTCTGCAATAAGCTCCATATCCTCGGTATCGTAGATGCCCTGCTTATTAAGACAGTCCTGACATATATATATTCCGTTGTAATACATAAAGAAGCAGCCGCTGTCCTGCGTGGCGCCGCAGACGGAGCAACGGACGGTATCGTTATTTTTTTCGCTCATAATTTTACCTCTTACAAACAAAGCAGGCAAAAGCCTGCTTCGTTTAAATTATCTTTTCTCGATCACCTTATCGATAAGACCGTATGCCGCAGCCTCTGCCGCCGACATAAAGTTATCTCTCTCGGTATCCTTCTCGATTATATCAAGCGATTTACCCGTGTTTGCCGCAAGGATATTGTTGAGCTTGGAGCGGGTATTGATAATGTGGTCGGCGTGGATCTTGATATCGCTTGCCTGACCCTGCATTCCGCCTAAAGGCTGATGGATCATTATCTCGCTGTTGGGAAGAGCAAATCTCTTGCCCTTTGCACCCGATGAGAGCAAAAATGCACCCATGCTCGCCGCCATACCTATGCAGATGGTAGATACGTCGCACTTGATATAGTTCATAGTGTCGTAAATTGCAAAGCCTGCCGATACCGAGCCGCCGGGACTGTTGATATAAAAGCTTATATCTTTATCGGGATCCTGCGATTCGAGGTAAAGGAGCTGTGATACTATAAGGCTCGCGGTAGTGTCATTTACTTCCTCTGAAAGTATTATAATTCTGTCGTTAAGAAGCCTTGAGAAAATGTCGTAGGACCTCTCGCCTCTGTTTGTCTGTTCAACGACCATAGGAACTAAACTCATTTAAAACACCTCACGATAATTATTGACATACTTATTGATAATATTCAAGGACTGCGAAATTATTCCGCTTTTTCTTCGGTTTCCTTTGCAGCGGTCTTCTTTGCTGCAGGCTTCTTTGCGGTGGATTTCTTTGCAGCGGGCTTCTTTGCGGGCTTTACGTCCTCTGCTGCCTTGTCGGTGATCTCTGCGTGTGCCTTGAGGAACTCAAGTGCCTTGGAAACGGAAAGATCCTTTCTCATATCTGCCTCGGGGATATACATCTTGAGCGACTCAACGGGCGCCTTATACATATCGGCAAGTCTGTTGTATTCGTCGTTGATCTCTTCCTCGGATACGGCGATCTTCTCTGCTACCGCAACTGCCTCGAGTGCAAGGCGTGATTTTACTCTTGCTTCAGCCTGGGGCTGGAAGAGCTTCTTGAAATCATCGGCGTTCTGACCGAGATACTGCATATAGGAATCGAGATCCATACCCTGCTGACGAAGGCGCTGATCGTATTCGCTCATTATGTTCTGAAGTTCGTTATCGTACATTACTGCGGGGATCTCTGCCTTCATATTCTCTACTACGATAGAGATGATTCTGTCGACAACGAAATTATCCGACTCCTCGTCACGCGATTTCTGCATTTTTGCCTTTAAATCTGCCTTGAAAGCGTCGAGAGTATCGAATTCGGAAATATCTTTAACAAACTCGTCGTTTATTTCGGGAAGCTCGGTGGTCTTTACTTCCTTAACCTTTACCTTGAATACCGCTTCCTTGCCTGCAAGCTCGTCGGAATGATATTCATCGGGGAATTTAACGTTAACCTCAACGTCCTCGCCTGCGTTTTTGCCAACGAGCTGATCCTCGAAGCCGGGGATAAACTGACCGGAGCCGAGCTTGAGGTTGTGGTTCTCATCCTTGCCTCCCTCGAATGCTACGCCGCCGGTAAAGCCCTCGTAGTCGATAACTACGGTGTCGCCGAGTGCAGATGCTCTGTCGGTTACGGGAACAAGACGTGAATATCTCTCCTGATATTTTTTAAGCTCAACGTCAACGTCGGCATCGGTTACGGTGGAAACGATCCTGTCGACCTTTACGCCCTTATATTCGCCAAGCGTTACCTCGGGCTTTACTGCTACCGTTGCAACGAAGGTATAGCCTTCCTTGGACACGGTGCCCTTAAGCTCGATGGAAGGACGGTCAACGGGCTCGATGCCTGCCTCGAGTGCTGCCTCGGAAAATGCGAGATAGCAGGTGTCGTCTACCGCATCCTCATAAAATACCTCGGGACCGTAAAGCTTCTCGACGATGTGACGGGGAGCCTTTCCGGGTCTGAAGCCGTTTATCTTCATTTTACCGATATTTTTCTTGTAGGATCTGGCGCAAGCTGCCTCGAATTCCTCTGCCGTTACCGTTACCTCAAGAGATACGGTGCTGTTTTCAAGTTTTTTTTTCTCAACGAGTTTCATTTATTTAAACCTCCAATAATATATCATAATAATTATACTCATTTTTTAAATTATGTCAACTTTAATGGCGAAAATTTAAGAAAATCTGCAGATATTAATTTACAAATTATATTATATTTTTCGCAAACGGCTACCTTCGGATTGATCTTTCCGTGCAGATGGCCGAAATAGCACTCCTCTATTCCCTGCTCGAGCATTATGTCGAAAAGTCCGTCGAAAACGAATTTATCGAAGATGGGAGGATAGTGAAATACCGCTATCATTTTTTTGGTGCCGTAGCCCTCAAGCCATTTGGCACAGTTTACCGAGAGGGTAAATCTGCCCGATTCTCTATCCATTATCTTTTTGTCCTCAAGGCTTTTGGTCTCACCTATTATCTGCCAGCCGCGCGTGCCGCAGATTATGAAGTCCTCTGCCTCGTAGGCGTTGTTAAAGAGAAAGGATATGGTATCAAGCCCCTGCTCTTCTTTGAGCTCCTCGAGCTTTTTCATGCTCTGCCACCAATAGTCATGATTTCCCTTAAGTATTATTTTTTTACCGTTTAAGCCGTTTATAAATTTAAGGTCGGGTAGCGCCTCTTCCACCGTCATTCCCCACGAGATATCGCCGGGGATTATTACGGTATCGTTTTCTGATACCGCCTCGTTCCAATTCCTTTCGAGCAGCTCTGTATGGTTGCTCCAGCCGGGAAAAATATCCATCGGCTTATCGGTGCCGAGTGACAGGTGAAGATCGCCGATTATAAATACTGCCATATTTTTTCCTTGAATTTATTTGTTTTTTTGGGGTATTCTATCGTTGTAATTACTTGTGATTACCATACGATTTTAAGAAAGGTGATTTTCTGTGAATCAGCAAAACGAACAAAAGCAATGCAGCGCACATAACATCTGTTGCGTTGTAAAGAGCTGTATCCATCATACCGAGGATAACGGCTGCAATGCAAAGACGATAAAGGTTGGCCCTCAGAGCGCTTGCAAATGCAATCAGACCGAATGTGCTACCTTTGAGGAAAAGCCGCAGAGCTGACGCTTCCGAAAGGAAGCTACATATTATATCGATTCGCGTACCTTATTTGCTATTCCGTATTTCGCTATCTTCTCGTTAAAGCGAACCTCTTTGGTTTTTAACGAGCTTATCTGTGCGGGAATTTTGGTTTTTGTAAATCTCGCAAGCTCGTCAACGAGCATAAATTCGTTCATACTGTCGTTTATCGGGGCGCCTATCGCCTTCAAAACGGGATAGTTGAATTTGTAGGGGTCGGCGGTGGAGACGATAACGGTGGTGGTATCTTTATCGCCTACCTGACGGTAAACGCCGAGTGCAACTGCGGTATGAGTATCGCAAAGATAATTGTCATCGGTGTATCTTGCCTTTATCTCCTGCATCGTCTTTTCGTCGTTTAAGCTGCCTGCCGCAAAGAGCGACTGAAGCTTTTCTTTAAGCCCTTCGGATATCGAATAGCTGCCTCTCTTATTGAGCTCTTCCATAAGAGCAGCGGTCTCCTCGGCGTTATTGTCGCTCAAATCAAACAAAAGACGCTCGAGATTGCTCGAAATGAGAATATCCATCGAGGGACTAATCGTGGTGTAGAAATCTCTGCACTTTGAATATTTACCGGTGGTGATAAAGTCGGTGAGGACGTTATTCGCATTTGATGCGCAGATAAAGCGCTTTACGGGAAGTCCCATCTTTCTGGCGTAATAGCCTGCGAGAATATTGCCGAAGTTGCCCGTGGGAACGCAGAATTCGATCTCGTCGCCGATGCCGATAAATCCCGAATTTACAAGATCGCAGTATGCGGAGAAATAATAGACTATCTGCGGAACGAGTCTTCCCCAGTTTATTGAGTTTGCCGATGAGAAGGTGTAGCCCTTCTCGGCGATCTCGTCTATTATCTTCTTATCTACGAATATTTTTTTAACAGCCGTCTGAACGTCGTCGAAATTGCCGTAAACGCCGAAAACGTTTACGTTTTTGCCCTCCTGAGTGGTCATCTGAAGCTTCTGTACCTTGCTTACACCCTCCTCGGGGAAGAAGGTGATTATCTTGGTGCCCTCAACGTCCTTAAAGCCCTCTAACGCCGCCTTGCCCGTGTCGCCGCTGGTGGCAACGAGAATAAGCACCTTTTTATCGGTTCCGTTTTTCTTCATTGCGGTGGTCATAAGATGAGGGAGTATTTGAAGCGCCATATCCTTAAAGGCACAGGTGGGACCGTGCCAAAGCTCCAAGGACCAGAGATTTTCCGAAACGGGAGCAATGGGGGCTACCGCCTCGGGAAACTTTCCGTTGCCGTATGCATTGTTTACGCAGCTTGCTATCTCGTCGTCGGTAAAATCGTCGAGAAGCTCGGAAAGAATATATTTTGCGCGGCCTTTATAATCGAGGTCGCAAAGATTTGAAATATCGAGCTCACTGTATTTGGGAAAGCTCTCGGGAACGTAAAGACCGCCGTCGGGCGCGATGCCCGCAACTATTGCCTGCGATGCGGTTATTTTTTCGGCGTGTCCTCTTGTGCTGATATACATTTGAATTCCTCCGTTATATGTGCTTCAGGAAAAAGCGGTTGGCGTTATTGAACATTATATCCTCGGCAAGCTCCTTACCGTAGCTCTGCTCGAGAAGCTTTGCCATTACGTGCATATTTTCAAGCTTTGGAAGCTCTGCGGGAAGTTGATTTTCAACTCCGTCGAAATCGGTGCCGAAGGCAACCGTTTTTTCGCCGCCGAGCTTTAAGAAGCGGTCTATATGGGCAAGCACGTCGGATACGGTCGTGCTTTCCTTTTCCGAAAGGAATTTAGAATAGAGATTTATTCCAACGATACCGCCGCGGCTTACTATTTCCTTGAACATATCGTCAGTAATGTTGCGCTTATGACCGCAGAGCGCTCTTGAATTTGAGTGGCTTGCGATAAAAGGCTTTTTGGCGGTCTTGCAAACGTCCTCAAAGCCCTTATCGGAGATGTGAGAAACGTCGACTATCATTCCGAGGCGCTCCATCTCGCCGATTACGCTCTTACCCGTTTCGGTAAGACCGCTCTCGACCTCGTCGAGCACACCGCCCGAAAGCTCGTTTTTGAGGTTCCATGTAAGCGTTATCATCTTTATGCCGCTTTTATAAAGCTTTTCGACGTTCTCGGGCTTTCCCTCCAAAACACCGCCGCCCTCGATGGCAAGGATTATGCCGGTTTTGCCGTTTGACTTTATTCCCTCAAGGTCGCTTTTATCGGCGATTATGGTAACGGAATCGCTGTTTTTGATACATTCCTTCATAAAGTAGGCATAGCACTCGGTAAAGCTCTTGAAGCGCGGCTTTGAGGTATTTTCGTCCTCCTTAGTCCAAAATGCAAAGGTCTGAATATATTTTTCTATATTCCTTCTTTGATTTAAGGAAATGTTAAGGTCGTTACTCATCAAAAACTGCTTCTTTGCAAACATTTCTGTTGCTGTGTCGCAGTGGAGATCAAACAGATTATACATTTATCTCATCCTTTCAGCAAAATCCGCCTGCAAGACGGTTTATTTTTTCGGGTCTTCCCTCGCTGTCGAGCAAGACCTCGATAATGTCGTAGTGTAAGCTGTATTCGGGATAACGCTCGGCTCGGTAGTGTCTTGCCGCTTCGATTATGCGCTCCTGTTGAGCATCGGTCACGAAGTCGGCAGGTCTGCCGTATTTTTCGGAGCTTCGCGTTTTTACCTCAACGGCAAAAAGTCCGTTATCCTTTTTGGCTATTATATCTATCTCGCTTTTTTTGAAGCGGTAGTTTCTCTCAACTATTTCAAAGCCTTTTTCGGTGAGATGGCGGCAAGCCGCTTCCTCTCCCGCTTTGCCGTGCTCGGCTTTGCTCTTTGCTCTGTCGATATTCTTTAAAAAGCTCTTACGGTAAAAGGGCGCAACGCCGTACTTTGCAAGTATTTCGTAATGCTCTGCGGTAGGATATCCCTTATGCTTTGAAAGCATATATTCGGGATATTGCTCGGAAAGCTCAGTCATATATCTGTCCCTCGTTACCTTGGCAACGATAGACGCCGCGGCAATGCTTGCCGACAAGGAATCGCCCTTTACAATAAGCTTTGCCTCAATTTCCTGATTTCTTATGCGGTTGCCGTCGACAAAAAGTATGTCGGGTCTTACAGAGAGCATATCTACCGCTCTTCTCATTGCGAGAAAGGTAGCGTTTAGAATATTTAACTCGTCTATCTCCTCGGGAGTGGCAAAGGCTACGCCGTATGCGACAGCCTTCTCTATTATTTGCGGATAAAGCTCCTCGCGTTTTTTCTCGGTGAGCTTTTTCGAGTCGTTAAGTCCGGGTATATCGACCTCGAAGGGAAGTATTACGGCGGCGGCACATACGGGACCGCAAAGTGGGCCTCTGCCCGCTTCGTCGATGCCTGCGATGAGCTTATAATTATAGCTCATTGCCTCTTTTTCGTATTGCCACATATCTGCCATATTTATCACTCTGCTTCGTCAAGAGTTATTCTTCCGAGCTTTCCGCCGCGGAATTCGTCGAGCAATATTATTGCGGTGCGCTCAAAATCAAGCTCGCCGCCCTTTATTAAAAATCCGCGTTTTTTTGCTATTTCCGATAATATTTCAAGCGGTGTATTTTCCTCTTTTATCGCTATTTTGTAGCGTTCCTCAAGCGCTTTCGGCGCCGTTTTTTGCATAAGTCCGCAAAACTTGAGGGCAAGCTCGGTAACGTCGAAGGCGTTTTCGCCCACAGCACCCGTTACCGCAAGCTTTATTGCCGATTCGGCATCGGGTATTTTGGGCATAAGCATTCCGGGCATATCGAAAAGGTCTATACCGTTTTTAAGGTGTACGAGCTGAACGTCACGCGTGACGCCCGGACGGTCCTCCGCCTTGGCTACGCTTCTGCCCGATATCGCGTTTATAAAGGTGGATTTTCCGCAGTTTGGGATGCCAACCACCATTATTCTGGTCGTTATTCCCGTGAGGTTTCTTGCCTTTAAGCGCTCCTGCTTTTCCTTCAAAAGCTCGGCGACGAGCGGAAAGAAGGAATTTAAGCCCTTTTTGCTCTTGCAATCGGTAATTATGGGGTAAAGCCCCTCGGAGCTGAGCTTATTTTTCCATTTATCTGTGGCGGCAGCGTCTGCCAGATCGCTTTTATTTAAAATTATTATTCTCGGTTTATTCTCGATAAACTGCTTTAAATAGCCGTTACTGCTGCTTTTGGGAATTCTTGCATCAACTACCTCTGCCACGAGGTCGCACTTACTTACGGTCTCCTCTATCATTCGGCGAGTTTTCGCCATATGCCCCGGAAACCAGTTTATGTTATCTATATCGCTCATAGTCAGTCTACCCTTCCGAAGCTGTCAAACGGGAAAAGGCGCAAAATCACCTTGCCCATTATGTGACGCTCATCAACGGTGCCGACTGCTGTGGCGCGGCTGTCCCAGCTGCCGTTTCGGTTATCGCCCATAAAAAAGATATGGTTCTCGGGAACGGTGAAGGGATATTCGGTATCGTCGTCCATGCTGTTCATTATTACGTCGCCGATATAGGGCTCATCGAGCGCTACGCCGTTAACGTAAACGGTGTTTTCGATATAGTCGACAACTACCTCGTCGCCTTCAAGGGCAATTACTCTCTTTATAAACGGCTTCTGCAGGCGGTAGTCGTGCATATAGCCCTCGGGAACGAAAACTATTATATCGCCGTAATTATAGCTTGCAACGTCAGTTATAAGGAGCATATCCTTATCGTTGAGGGTGGGAGTCATCGAGTGGCCGTCAACGAATACGTTACGCACGCCGAAGGTAAAGAGGGTGATGACGAAAACAACGGAGATCACGAGCATTTCAATGCAATCGAAAATGAAATTGCCCGACCTTTTACTCTCGGCAACCTTCTCCCTTGCTGCCTTTTCCTCTTCCTTTTGCTCCTCTTCCTCATCTAACGTGAGGTTGGAGTATATTTTTTCGGTAAATTCGTCCGCCCGCTCGGTTTGAGCCTTTTCGTATTCTTTATAATAGGCGCTCTCCTGCTCGTTTTGCTCTGCGGCGGGAGCGTTTTCGGTAAATACCACGGTTTCGCCTTCGTTCCTTTTCGGAACGAAGGAAACGAGATCTCCTGCCTCGACGGTAGCATCCGATTCGGGCAGCACTGCGGTGGGCGCGTTTTCAGCGCTTTGTGCCCCGTTATTTACGGAAATTTCTGCAGTTTTTTCGAATTTTTCTCCGTTATTTTCCATAATTTTTCACCGCCTTAAAAAAATGAAAAAGGGGACTTTCGGAAAAGCCCCCTTTGCGTAAGGTTATATCTGCTCTTTGGTCTTTGCGGCTTTGCCAGCTCTGTCTCTGAGATAGTAAAGCTTGGAACGTCTGACTTTACCTTTTCTGGTAACCTCGATCTTCTCAATGTTGGGAGAGTGGATCGGGAAGGTCTTTTCAACGCCTACGCCGTAGGAAACTCTGCGAACCTTGAAGGTTTCGGAAATTCCGCTGCCGCTTCTTGCGATTACAGTACCCTCGAATACCTGAATTCTTTCTCTGCTTCCTTCCTTAATTTTAAGGGAAAGCCTTACCGTGTCACCAATGTTGAAAGGGGTGATCTCGGATTTCATCTGCTCTTTTGTGAAGTTTGCGATAATGTCACTCATTTTTATTCCTCCGTTTTTCCCGCGACATTCGTGCAGAGCATTGCAGAGGACTGTCCGAGTTTTAGCCTTAATATTATACAGTATATTTTCAAAAAAAGCAAGGGGTAAATTAAAAATATTTCACTTTTATTCGGTTTTTATTGTCTTTTTTCGGCTTTTTATTTGCATTTACCTTTTCCGATAAAGTTTTCCGCCGCCTTTTTGCAGTATTCACGCTGAACGCGCTGATATTCAAAGTAGTTGTGAATGGATACCTGCGGAGGAGTCTGATGGTCGCATCCGGGGATATATCCGCCCTGACACATTACGGGGTAGATCCTCTCGAATTCGGCTCTTATTGCCTCCTCGCCCTGATTCATTATGTTTTTGTCGAAGCCGCCCATCAGGAGAAGATCGGGATATTTTTCACGTATCTTTACTATATCGGTGCCTGCACGGCGCTCGTTGGGAGTAAATCCGTCGACACCAAGCTCCAAAAACCAGTCTATCATATCGGTGGCGTTGCCGTCGGTATCGACAAGCACCTTTATGCCGCGTTCCTTGAACATCTTCATTATGGGACGGTAGTAGGGCGCAATAAACTCGTCAAACGTTTCCTTTGAGCACATGGGGCCGTGATTATAGGACATATCCTCCGATATTACGACGAAATCGGGTATATCTATCTCAAAATAGTCGTTGAGCTCACCAATAAGATGCTCGAGATATTCGGCGTTCATTCGCTTCATAAGGTCGGGAAAATCGTAAAAGGCGTAGAGGTGGCCCTCAATTCCGAATACTGTGCGGGGAAACCAGAAAAAGCCCTGAAAATTGAGCCATACAGAATAGTCGCCGCGCTCGTGACCGTATGCCACGAATTTAAACATTTCGGCGTTTTTCTTTACGTAGCCCGACGGAAAAAGGCAACGCTCCTTGAAGGGCTCGTAATCGGACTCCTTCTCGATATTGCCGGCGCCGTCTTTATAATCGTAGTTTTCATTTTCAGAGGGAATAAACAGACCCAGATGCTTATCCATTCCCATATAGCTGTAGCTGTCGCGCCAGAAGGCATCCTTATCTATTCCCTGCTCAAACCAATTTTTATAGGTCTTATCCCACCAGCCCGAAAGCTCGAAAACGGGCAATCTGTCGGGCTTCTCGAAGTTTAATACCTTTAACATTCTTTCTCTTACGGTCATTTAAAACACCTGCTCTGCTTTACTTTTTTGGGGTTAGCAATATTATAATAAAATTTGATTTTAAATGCAATAGCTTTTAACGTTTTTTGATAAGAAACACAATTGATTTTTATACTGTTTTGTGATAGAATATATATTGAGTTAATATGTAATTTTCAAAGGTAGTGTTATTTATGATCTATTTCGATAACGGTGCGACAACTCCCGTCTGCAACAGCGCCGCAAAGGCGGCTCTTGAGGCTATGAAGGAGAGCTTCGGAAACCCGTCGTCAATACATAAGGTCGGTCAGGCTGCAAAAGCTATTGAGGAAAGCGCAAGAAAAAGGCTTGCTTCTCTTGCAAAGGGCTTTACGCCAAGCGAGGTGATCTTTACCTCGAGCGGAACCGAGGCAAACAATCTTGCAATATCGGGTGTTTTGAAAAGGCTTGCAAGGCGCGGAGGAAGAGTTTGTCTTTCCTCTACCGAGCACGCATCCGTTACCGCCGTTTTCAAGGAGTGGGCAGACTTTTTTGAGATAGCTTACTTCGAGCCCGACAGCGACGGAAGAATAACGAAAGAGGAGATCGAAAGCAAGATAGACGAGAATACCGTTTTCGTTTCGCTTATGCTTATAAACAACGAAACGGGCGCGAAAAACGATCTCTTTGCGGTAAAGCCCGCGCTCGAGAAAGTCGGCGCAAAGGCAGTTGTTCACTCCGACTGCGTTGCGGCGTTTGGCAAAACGGAGCTTCCCTCTTCGAGGGAAGCCGATCTCATTTCGGTAAGCGGTCACAAGATAAACGCCGCAAAGGGCGTTGGAGCGCTTTTTGCAAGTAAGGACGTTCTATTAAAGCCCTTGACCGTTGGCGGAGGTCAGGAAAAGGGGCTAAGAAGCGGCACCGAAAACGTTCCCGCTATCGCCTCGCTCGAGGCGGCGATAGAGGAGCACTTCAAGGACCTTTCAGCAATAAAGGCTCATTACGACGAGCTTTTTTACTACGCGCTCTCGGGTCTTTACGATATCGGCGGTGTCTGCTCCAATACCTGCGACAATTCCTCGCACGCCGTTTTGAATATTTCGGTCATCGGTATTCCCTCGGAGGTTTTGGTAAGGTTTTTACAGGACCGCGACATCTACCTCTCCCCTGCCTCTGCCTGTTCTTCGAACAAGGGCGGTCATTCAACCGTTTTAAAGGCCATGCGGCTCTCGCCCGAAAGGCAGAAATCGGCTGTGAGAATAAGCTTCGGAATGCAAAACACCAAGGACGAGATCGATAAGCTTTGCTGCGCCGTTTCCGATGCCGTTGAATATTTCAAGAAAAAGCACTGAGGAGTTTTAATATGAAAAAGACGATACTTTTAAAATACGGCGAGATGGCGCTTAAAGGTCTTAACAAGCATCACTTTGAGGCACTTCTCTTAAGATCGTTAAAGGCGGCACTCGCTCCCTTTGGCGGCTTTGACTTCTATACCGCTCAATCCACCGCGGTTATTTCACTCAAGGACGACGACGCCGATCTCGACGCCGTTAAAAGCGCCGTTTCGAAGGTCTTCGGAATAATAAATTTCAGCTTTGCATACGAGCTTCCCAAGGATATAAGGGCTATTGAGGAGGCGCTTCACGATGCCATCGGAGAGGATCTTTTGAGAGCCAAGACCTTTAAGGTAAACGCCAAGCGCTCGGACAAAAAATTTCCTCTTAAATCGCCCGAGATATGCAGTCATTTCGGCGAGTTTATTTTAAACAATTATCCCCATCTCTCTGCAGATATGCATAATCCCGACGTTACCGTTACCGTTGAGATAAGAGATAATTCCGCATTTTTGCGCTGTACCGAGTTTGAGGGCGCCTGCGGTATGCCGACAGGCTCAAACGGCAGAGGTCTTTTGCTTATTTCCGGCGGTATCGACTCGCCCGTTGCCGGCTATATGATGGCTAAAAGAGGTATGTGGGTAGACGGTATTCATTTCTTCTCATATCCCTACACCTCCGAGCTTGCAAAGGAAAAGGTAATCACTCTTTGCAAAAAAATTGCAGGCTACGAGCAAAAGCTCAATTTGAATATAGTTCCGTTTACCAAAATTCAGGAGGCGATCCGCGACAACTGTCCCGAGGAGCTTTCAACGATAATATTAAGACGCTCGATGATGAGGATAGCCTCACGCATGGCGCTTGAATACAACTGCGGCTGTCTGATAAGCGGCGAAAGTCTCGGTCAGGTGGCATCACAGACACTTGGTGCAATGATATGCACCGAGGCGGAGGCAAAGGTGCCGATATTCAAGCCGCTTATCGGTCTTGACAAAAACGAGATCGTTTCAATAGCAAGAAAAATAGATACCTTCGAGACCTCTATCCTTCCATACGAGGATTGCTGCACCGTATTTACTCCAAGGCATCCCAAGACCAATCCCAAGCTTGAAGAGATAATCGAGGCGGAAAGGGCCGTTGATTTCGAAACGCTTGAGGACGAGGCTTACAGAAATATCGAATTTATGAAAATTTTGCCGGAAGTGTATGACTGATGAACAAAAACGATTTGGTAACGGCAAGGCTTGAAGCCGTCTCCTACGGCGGCAACGCCATTGCACGAGTTGACAAAATGGTCGTTTTCGTACCGCGCGGCGTTGCGGGAGACCTTTGCGAGTTAAGGATCTTAAAGGTTCAAAAGAGCTTTGCGTTTGCAAAAATCGAAAATATTATAGCTCCGTCACCCGACAGAGCCGACCATTTTTGCCGCTACGGCGGTAAATGCGGCTGCTGCTTTGCGGATTTCGGTTACGACACCGAGCTTAAATACAAAAAGAGCTTCGTTAAGGATGCGCTTTTGAAAATTGCGGGAGTCGACCTTCCCGTTTGCGACGTTTTGCCCTCTCCCAAGGTGACGGCATACAGAAATAAGGTGCAGTTCCCCGTTTCAAAGGAAAACGAAGAGCTTAAAATAGGGTTTTACAGAAGCAGGTCGCACAGCGTTATCGATATCGACAGATGTCCGTTACATAATGAGGTGTTTGACGCTGTTATTCCCGTTTTCAGAAAGTGGATAACCGATTATAATATTTCGGTTTACGATGAAAAGAGCTGCCGCGGTCTTATTCGTCATATCGGCGGAAAGACGGGCGTGAAAAGCGGCGAAACGGTTATTATAATCGTTGCAACGAAGGAAAGCGTTCCTCATACAGACAAGCTGACAAAGGCGCTGACCGAGGCGATCCCTTCCCTTTCGGGCATTGTGCTAAACGTAAACTCAAAGCCTGGGAACGAGATACTCGGCGACCGCTCGGTCTGTCTTTACGGCAAGGAAAAGCTTACGGAATTTATCGGAGATCTCAAATTCAACGTTTCCACTCTTTCGTTTTTTCAGATAAATCCGTATCAAGTTGAAAGGCTTTACAGCAAGGCGCTTGAGCTTGCAGACCCCACCAAAGAGGACGTTTTGCTCGATCTTTGCTCGGGAACGGGTACGATAACGCAGTTTTTTGCGCGTCACGTCAAAAAGGCGGTTGGCATTGAGATCGTTCCCGATGCGGTAAAGGACGCAAAGGAAAACGCGGCGTTAAACGGGCTTGATAACTGCGAATTTATTTGCGGCGAGGCGGGCGAGGTAAGCGACAGGCTTCTTTCAGAGGGATTTTCGCCGTCGATAATTACTCTTGACCCTGCGAGAAAGGGGCTTTCGGAGTTTGCTATAACCACCGTTTCAAAGTTTATGCCGAAGAAGATTGTTTACATTTCTTGCGACCCCACCACCCAGGCGCGTGATTTGAAAATTTTGCTTGAAAAGGGCTATGAGATCACCGCTGTTTGTCCCGTGGATATGTTCCCGAGGACGTATCATGTGGAGAGTGTGGTTGGATTGAGGAGGAAATAGTAAATATGAACAACTTTCTTTCAACAATTTGCGGATTCGCACAATCAAATGATTTTTACTCAATAGTAACCTTTCTTTGTGAGAAAGAGAAGACAGGTGAAATCGTTTTATATGCAGGAACTTACTCACTCGAGGCAGCATTGGAGCGATTCGGCAGTTATGATAACGCATCATTTTACATTTACACCACGCAAGATAAGAGCGGATATTGTTTTTATATAAACAGAATGGGCGGTGGAATCCGTGAGGATAACAAAATCTTCAAATTCTCGCACCGTTACCTATACAACAAGAACCATTTAAGTAACTGTTACTTCGGCGAAAAGGATTATCGCTGTGGGGAATATTTTGAGAAAAAGGGCAAAAAGTGAGACTTTTTGCATTTACAACCCCCATTTTTGACACAAAAATATACCTTTTGGGCTTATGACCCACGTGGAGAGTGTGGTTGGATTGAGGAAGAAGGAAAATATATGAAAAAGCCGAGAAATATCAAACATAAATTATTAGATGAATTAGTTGATCTTGCATTGACTTTACTTTCTTTGATAGTAGGCATAGTTATTGCACGCATATTCGGTATAGAGTTGGATTGGCAAAGCACAGATTACGAATTGATTATACTGTTCGGATGTGTCGTTTTATCGGCAATATTTCTAATTATACGCGCTATACGCACCATTGTACAAAGAAAAAAACAATCAAAAGAAGAACGGCACGATTAAAAATGCCACAACCGCGCCGATTGTGTGGTTGGGTTGAGGAAGAAGGAAAATATATGATTTTATACAGACCCGTAGGTCAAAAAGAATTAGAGCTTATTGAGCAAAGCTGTTTTTCAAAATTTCCGCCACGATTAAATTGGCAACCGATTTTTTATCCTGTTTTAAATCAGCGCTATGCTGAAGAAATTGCAAGTAAATGGAACACTAAAGACATCGGCTCCGGTTATGTGGGATATGTTACAAAATTTGAGATTGATGATGAATACATATCTACTTTTGATGTACAGACCGTCGGCGCCTCATATCACCAAGAGTTTTGGATTCCCGCAGAGGAACTTGAAAACTTCAATGCACATATTATCGGAAAAATTGAAATAATCAAAACTTTTATATGACATCTTTTGAAGTTATAAGTTTTGAGTCCAAAGGAGCACGCTATGAGTAACGACAAATCAAACAAATACGTTAAATTCAAGAAAAAGCATCCGAAGCTTCACGTTGTTAACGTCTTTGCCTCTTGTTTTCTTCCTCTTCTTTTAGTTGCAGTTTTTGGATTACTTTCCGTTATTGATGGGCGGGATCTGCTTATTGTATACGCAGCGTTTGGCAGTCTTATATTTGGGTTGGGTTTGTCATTTTGGGCATATTCCGACTACGACACAGACATTTTAAAAAATTTTTCAGGTTATTGTATTGGAATCGGTGCTTTAATCTGCGCGTTTAATCTTTTTCTCGCTTGCAGTAATTCACCGAGTATTAAAATTGAAGATAGTCTTTTGAATGCGCAAATTTTATTATATATGTATATTCTATTTATTGTTTGCCTTCCCTACGTTGCCGTAAGAGATGCAATGAAGGATTACATTTCGTCATATACCGGTTTGACAACAAACCAGATAGAGAAACGAACAGAGGGATTTTTAAATTATCTCTTTTATTCCAAAATACACAAAGAAAAAGGAATAGGCGGATTATACTATCTTAACGGCTTGTTTATTATTTCAGTTGTATTATCGTTAGTAACCGTTACTCTGCTCATATACGTTAAATCTTTACTTAACACCGTTTTAATAATCAGTATGATTTCTGCGGCGTTATCTGTAATTCTCAATCTTTTTGAACTGATGATGTTTTTTAAGCATAAAAAAAATTACTATAAATCAAGCGGAAATCGCCCGTTCTTCAGTAAATCCCCTTATGCCGAAATAGTACGTATTATTTTGATCTTAGTGTTAACTTGGGTTTTGATCAGAGATTATATTCTTTAACAAGGAGCAATTCCTCATGACCTTTAAGCTTTTTATTCAGGCAATACTCAAATTCTTGCTCGGCGTTGTTCTCGTTGGGGTGTTGGTGTTTTTACCTGCGGGGTCGCTTGCCTTCTTTAACGGTTGGCTTTTTATGGCTATCCTTTTCGTGCCGATGTTTTTCGCGGGAATCGTTATGATGATAAAAAGTCCTTCCCTTCTTGCCTCGCGTCTTAACGCGAAGGAAAAGCAGCGTGAGCAGAGTGTGGTGGTGAAGCTAAGCGGTCTTATGTTTATATCCGGGTTTGTTTTGGCGGGACTTGATTTTCGTTTCGGTTGGTTCCCACTTCCGAGAGGCGTTATTTACGGCGCGGCGGCAGTCTTTTTGGCGGCTTATCTCCTTTATGCCGAGGTGCTTCGCGAAAACGTCTATTTGAGCAGAACCATTGAGGTGAAGGAGGGGCAAAGGGTCATCGACACCGGTCTTTACGGAATAGTGCGCCATCCGATGTACAGCGCTACCCTGCTTCTTTTCCTCTCTATGCCGCTCGTTTTGGGCTCGCTCTTTGCTTTTATTATCTTCCTTGCATATCCTTTCATTATTGCGGCGAGGATAAAGCACGAGGAGGCATTTTTGGAGCGCGAGCTTTCGGGATACATTGAATATAAGGAAAGGGTAAAATACCGTTTAATTCCGTTTATTTGGTAAGCATTTATAAGGAGAAATTTTATGGATTTTTTGGAATTGGCAAAGGCAAGATATTCGGTGAGATCTTTTAAGCCGTCGCAAATAACCGACGGTGAACTTGAAAGGATATTGGAGGCAGGACGCGTTTCTCCGTCTGCCTGCAACAGACAGCCATTTAAGGTCTACGTCGTTAAAAGCGAGGAAAAGCTCAAGGCGCTTAAGGAGGTATGCATCTGCACCTTCGATGCGCCTCAGATACTCGTTATTTGCTATGACAAAAATCAGGCGTGGCAAAACCGTTTGGACGAGGGATATCATTCAGGCGAGACGGACGCCGCGATCTTTTGCACTCATATGATGCTTGAGGCTTTTGAGCTTGGCATCGGCTCCTGCTGGGTGGGATATTTCAACAGCGACGCCGTTAAAGAGGCTCTCGGTCTTGAGAGCCGTCTTACCGTTTCGGCGATAATGCCGATAGGCTATCCCGCCGACGACGCCGTGCCCGCTCGCGGTCATCTTTCAATAAAGGACAAGAATGAAACGGTTGAGATAATATAAAATAAAAGCGAAGCAATTGCTTCGCTTTTTCGTTTTTTGGGGAGAAATTTATTTAATATCGTTAACTATTCTCTTTTTCGGACGCAGCAGTCTTTCGTTTTATCAGGTTATCGGCGACCTTAAAAATGACGGTACCTATAAAAACGCCGAGTGCGTTTAGCCAAAGGTCATCGACATCGGTGCTTCTTGGCGTAAACAGCTGGCAAAGCTCAATGAAGAAGGATATTAAAAATCCGATAAGCACCGTCCTTTTTGCCGACACTCTCCAAAGAGCAGGAATAAATATTCCAAAAGGGATAAAAACCGCTATATTTCCGAGAAAATTTATAAGCAGGCTGTAAATATTCTTATTTTTCACTACTTCTGTAAAGGTAACGTAAAAGACGTTGAACGGTATAAAATTGTTTGAGCTAAAGGAGGTTTTGAGAAATGTTATGCCCGTTTCGGTTATTACAAATTCGGGAATAAGGGTTTGAGAAGCAACGCCCGTTGCCGTCATTGCGAACAAGAGCATTGCAATTTCGCGGGCAATGGTGGTTTTCTTATGTCTTTTCTTTACAAAAACAGCTCTTGCCGCAATATAAAAGGGAGCGACTGCCGCCATATAGACAAGCATTCTTAAAAGATATTTTATAATAGCGTCCATTTAATCCCCTCCCCCGATATTTATCGGTTAAATTATATCATAGCGCATATTTTTTAGCAATAACTTTTTATATTTACATTATATATTCTTGACAGTTAATAATATTTGTGATAGACTTTTTTTATTAAATATAAGGGAATGTTTGATTTGAAATTCAAGGACAAAATTGCTATTTTGGTGTGCAAATTCGTCAGAGCCGTGGGTAAGGCAGTGGGAAAAGGCAGCAGTCTGCCCGGTGCCGTGGCTCTTAAATTCGACGGCGACGTTTTAAAGCGCATTTCTCTTCCGAAAAAGATCATTGCCGTAACGGGAAGCAACGGCAAGACCTCTACCGTTGAGATGATAGTCGCTTCTCTCAAAGCCAACGGTCTCACCGTTGCCTACAACAGCGAGGGAGCCAATCAGCTTGACGGAG
Organism: Clostridia bacterium; assembly: GCA_017504945.1. Classification (GTDB taxonomy): domain Bacteria; phylum Bacillota; class Clostridia; order Oscillospirales; family RGIG5299; genus RGIG5299. Next base: position 44,360 of record JAFVQJ010000018.1, on the reverse strand, counting down.
TTGCCACCTTTATTCTCTGCAATTCAAATATGAAGGGCGTAGTTGATAAGGATGTTTTGGTGGTAGAGGCTGACGAGCAGTCGGCAAGGCACATTTTTAAATATTTTACCCCTACTCTCTACGTTATAAATAATCTTTACAGAGATCAGCTCAGCAGAAACGGTCATCCCGAAAGAATATTCGGAATAATAAAGGAAAGCATTGCCGACGGCGTAAGGCTCGTTCTCAATGCCGACGATCCTCTTACCGCTTCTTTCGGTTTCGGACGCGAGGGCACCGTTTATTTCGGTGTGGCGGGAAACGAAAATCTTTCCGCCGAGTGCGATTCCGCTTACGATGACGGAGCATTTTGTCCCGTTTGCAATGCAAGGCTTGAATACGGCTACCGTCTTTACAATCACATAGGCAGCTATTTATGCAAAAAATGCGGCTTTAAGCGCGACAACGTGAAATACGAGGTTACCGATATTAAGGAAAACGAAATCGTTTTAAACGGCAATAGGATCGGTTTTAAGCTGCTTGGTCTGCACAACGTCCACAATATGCTCGCCGCTTACTCTGTTCTTGCGGAGCTTGGGTATGCCACCGATGCAACGGTTGACGCTCTTTCGGCTCACATTCTGAAAAGCGGCAGAACGGTAAGCTTTAAGATTGGCGAAAACTACGGCACGTTACTCGTTTCCAAGCACGAAAACTCCATTGCCTACGACCGCTCAATAGACGTGGTTTCAAATTACAAAAAGCCCGCTACCGTGGTCATTATCGTTGACGCGGTAAGCAGAAAGTATTTCACGAGCGACACCTCCTGGCTCTACGACATCGATTTTGAGAAGCTCGATCTTCCCTTTATAAACAACATAATTCTTGCGGGGAAGTATTGCTACGACCTTGCAGAGAGGTTTTCATACACCTCGGTGAACAAGGATATCCTCGTGGTTTCGGAGCGCGTTGACGACGCTATGGAGAATTTGAAATATTCCGATATGGGACGAATTTTCATTCTCACCTGCTTCTCCGACAAGCACAAGGCACTCGCTCATTGCGAGGTGCTTCCCTATGATTTTGAAATTCCCGAAAGCGAGGCGGCCTGCGATGAAGATTAAGATAGTTCACCTTTACAGCGATCTTTTAAACCTCTACGGCGAATACGGAAACGTTTTGGCTCTTAACAAGAGGCTTATCGAAAACGGCTGTGAGACCGAAATAATCTCTCACAAATTCGGTGAAAAGATTATTCTTGACGGTGTTTCCTTCCTCTACTGCGGCGCGGGCACCGAGAAAAAGCTTTTAGTCGCGCTTTCGGATATTATGAACTACCGCGAGGAGATAACGAGCTACATTCAAAAGGGCGGCATAGGTCTTTTCAGCGGCAACGCCTCGGAGCTTTTGGGCAAGAGCATTAAGGACCTCGACCTAAAGGAATACGCGGCGCTCGGAGTTTTTGATTACACCACCGAAATTATTGATGCCCGCTTTACCGGCGACGTTATTTGCGAGACCTCGCTCTTTCCGCAGACGGTGATAGGCTTTATAAACAAATCGAGCAACACCTCGGAGATAAGTAATGCATTTCTCACCGTGAAAAATCAGTTTTGCAACCTCTACATTCCCGAGACCGACGGCGGTATTTGCGGCTCATTTATTTCTACTCATCTGCTCGGTCCTGTGCTTATTAAAAATCCGCCGCTTCTTGAGTTTTTCGCAAGAGCCGTTTGCGACAGGCACGGCATCGTCTGCAATGACAGCGAGAACGAAAACATTTTAAAGGCGTATCAAATGACTCTTTCCGAGCAGCTCGGCGCAAGAAACTTCTGATAAAAAGCATTTTCCCCTTAACGCTTGAATAAATTGCGTTAAGGGGTGTTTTTTTTGAAGGTAAACAAATCGTCGCTCCTTTACGGAACGTTTTTTCTTACGGCGGTAAATCTGGTATCGCAGACGCTCGCCTTTTTTTACAGAATTGCTCTTACTCGAATTATCGGTGCGGAAAACATTGGGCTTTATCAGCTTTTGATGCCCGTTTACGTCGTTATCACGAGCTTTTGCTATTCGGGGCTGACCGTTGCGGTTTCGAAGCTCGTTGCGGAAAAGTCAGCCATCGGCGCGCAGGGTGAGATAAACTCCGTTTTGAATTCGGCGCTCAAGCTTTTTATTGCGGTTTCGGTTGTCGTTTCGGCAGCGGTCTATATTTTTTCGGGCAGTATCGCAAACGGTTTTGTCGGCGACGGACGGACGCAAAAGGCGCTTATCGTCCTTTTGCCCTGTATGATACTTACCGGAATTGAAAATATAAGTAAAAACTACTTTTACGGCATAAATAACGTAAAGATACCCGCGGTTATGGAGATATTCGAGCAGATAATAAGAATAACCGCCGTAATAGCTCTCTTGCTTATTTTTTACCCCTCAAGCGACGAGGACTCGGTTATGCTTATAGCCGTCGGTATGGTGATATGCGAGATTTTCAGCGCAATTACCTTGACATTCCTTCGCAAGCACCATTTAAAAAAGGGGAATTTTAAATGCAAAAAAGCCGCTTCAAAGGGTATTTACAAGCGGCTTCTTATGATAGCAATTCCCGTTTGTGCCACAAATCTTTCGGGCTCGCTTATGGATTCGGTAAACTCGGTCATTATTCCGAGGAGGCTGGTTGCTTCGGGGCTTTCCGCCGAGGAGGCGCTTGAGAGCTTCGGCAGTCTTTTCGGAATGTCGATGCCGCTTTTTTCGCTCCCCACCGTTTTCGTGGGTGCGCTGTGTCTTATAATCGTACCTTCCCTTTCGACTCTCGTTGCCGAGGAAAAGCACAGTGAGGTAAAGCGGAAGATATCGAAGATATTTACCTCGTCGATAACGGTAACTCTCCCCATAACCGCTTTCATAATTCCCATAAGCCCCTATTTGAACGAGCTGCTTTTCGGATACAGAGAGATAGAAAGCAATACTGTTTTACTCGCCGTTGCCACCGTTTTGGGCGCCGTGCAGGCAATTTCGGCATCGGTTGCCTACGGGCTCGGAAAACAGCGTCCGACCACCTTCAGCTTTATTTTGGGTGATTACATTCAGGTTGCCTTTACCTATTTTTTGGTTTCTCTTCCCTCTTTGAGATTGAACGGTTACGTTTTAGGATTGATAGCAAGCATTCTCGTTACCGTTACGATAAATTTCGTTATTATTCTGAAAACGTCGGGCATGAGATTTCAGCTTTACGATTGGCTTTTAAAGCCTGTTTTTGCCTCTCTTGCGGTCTATTTTATTGCGACGTATTCCGTTTCGTTTTTTCAAAAAAGCGGCTACGCTATGCTTCCCGCAATTATTGCCGTGGCTATCTTCTGCGCTATCATTTATCTTGCGCTCTTTAAGTTACTTGGCAAGGCTAAAGCTCCATATCGGCCTTAAGCTCCTTAAGTATTGCTCTTTCTCTTCGCGATACCTGCACCTGCGTTATTCCCAGTATTTTTGCCGTTTCGCACTGCGTTTTGTTTTTGAAATAGCGAAGCGCGATGATCTTTCTGTCGTGCGGCTCAAGGCGCTCTATCGCAAGGGTGAGAGCAAGCTTTTCATTGAGATTTTCCGTCGGATCGGAGCCCACCGTGTCGGCAAGCGGTGAGCTATCGTCATCTGCGCTGTAATCGAGTGATAAAACGGCGTTGTTTGCCTCTGTTGCCATTACGATGTCGTCGGGCAGATCTCCCGTGCGACTTGCAAGCTCGTTTAGGGTAGGCTCTCTGCCGAGCTCTGCCTGAAGCTTATTTGTTTCACGGCAGACGCGCATATATATCTCGCGCAGATTGCGCGACATCTTTATAGGAGTGTTATCTCTTATATAACGCTTTATTTCACCCGTTATCACGTAGACGGCGTAGGTGGAAAAGGCGCTTGCCTTACTTTCGTCAAAGGCTCTTGCCGCTTTTATTAAGCCTATGCAGCCGATTTGGTAGGCGTCGTCATATTCGGCGGCAGATATATGATAGTGCTTTAATGCGCTTTTGACGAGTCCGACGTTTCGGGTCAAAAGCTCCTCCTCCGCACGCTTATCTCCGCCCTTTATTGCCGCCAGGAGCGTTACGTTATCGGTATAGGTCATTTCACACCGTCTTTTGAGGTGAATACCTTTTTCATCGTTACCGTAGTGCCCTTGCCGACAGTCGAGCGTATCTTCAGACCGTCGGTGAACGATTCCATTACGGTAAAGCCCATTCCCGCCTGCTCACCGCTTTTTGAGGTGGTAAAGAGCGGCTCTCTTGCTTTTTCTATATCGGCAATGCCCACGCCCTTATCGGACACCGTTATTATTACCTTGAAGTCGCTGTAAAGGCGCATTTTAACCGTTATGTAGCCTATCTTATCCTTGTATCCGTGAACGGCGGCGTTTGACACCGCCTCCGATACGGCGGTCTTTAATTCGGCAAGCTCCGACATTATCGGATCGGCAGTCGCTACGAACGCCGCCACAGCAGTTCTTGCAAACGCCTCGTTGGAAAGATGGCTTGTAAATACTATTTTTGCTTCGTTTATCTTTTTCATTTTATTACCTCTCTATATAGCTTTCAAGTCCCGAAAAGGAAAATATTTTCATTATTGTAGGCGTTACGTTTTGTATTTTTATCTTTTCCGTTTTGCCCAGCTTTTTCATTTTGTTTGATCTGCCTATTACTATCGCGATGGCGGAGCTGTCGGCAAAGGAGACGTTTTTGAAGTCCAGAACGAGCTTACTTGGACGGTAAACGTCTATCTCGCTGTCGGCAAAGAGGATTATATCTCTTGCAGAGGCGTGATCTATCTCTCCGCTCAAAAAAATAAACAGTATTCGGTTTTCCTTTAAAAATTCCGTTTTCATTGTTTCCTCCGTAAAAAATAAAAAAATCCTATAAATAATTATAGGATTTTTTATTGTTGCTTATTCGGGAAATAAGTCGATTATTTAATTTTAAAGCATTTTTATTTCTTTTGCGTTTGCATTTTCAACGCAATATGTGGGAACGGTATCTTTTACCGCCTGCTTTACGGCGTCGATATCGGCGCTGTTTGCAGCATTTTTAAGGATCTCGAGCTTTGCCGCGACCTCTTCGCGAGTAACGGGATCGATCTGCTCGATAAATATCTTCTCGTTTTCGGTCTTTTTACACTTCGTGTAATCGACGAGCAGCTCCTCATAAAGCTTTTCGCCGGGACGAAGACCTATCTCTTTAATGTCGATATCTTTATAGGGACGAAGACCGGAGAGCTTTATCATATTTTCGGCAAGGTCGATAATGTGAACGGGCTTGCCCATATCGAGCACAAATATCTCAGACTTTTCCGCAAGTGCCGCAGTTTCAAGCACGAGCGAGGTCGCCTCGGGAATAGTCATAAAATATCTGATTATGCGCTTATCGGTTATCGTTAAGGGTCCGCCGTTCTCAAGCTGTTTTTTAAAGAGCGGGATAACCGAGCCGTTTGAGCCCAAAACGTTTCCGAATCTTACCGCGATAAAATCGGTCTTACTGTCTTTCCTCGATTGGATTATCATCTCGCAAAGACGCTTTGACGCGCCCATTACGTTGGTGGGGTTTACCGCCTTATCGGTGGAGATGAGCACCATTTTTGAAACGCCGTATTTTTCGGCGGCGTCAGCCACGTTCAAGGTGCCGAATACGTTGTTCTTTATCGCCTCGTCGCAAGCTTCCTCCATCAAGGGAACGTGCTTATGAGCCGCCGCGTGAAAAACCACCTCGGGACGGTATTTATCAAAGAGGAAATCTATCTTTTCACGGTCGCGCACCGATGAGATTATTACCTCAAGGTCAAGGTCCTTGCCGTATTTTCTTATAAGCTCGTTCTGAATATCGTAGGCGTTATTTTCGTAGATATCGACGATTATGAGCTTTTCGGGCTTGCCCGATGCTACCTGACGGCATATCTCCGAGCCGATAGAGCCGCCTCCGCCCGTTACCATAACGCGCTTTCCGCCGATAATACGGTTTACGTCGGGGCTGAGCTTTATGCTCTTTCTGAAAAGAAGATCCTCGATATTTACGTCCTTAATCTTTAGCTTTTCGTCGATATCGCCGAAGCTGTAATCGTATATCTTTACGGTGTAGCCCGCATCGGTCAACGATTTAACGAAGGAGCTTCTGCGCTCGTCCGATATGCTGGCGATGGCGACTATTACCGTCTTTACATCGGTCTTTTTGAGTATTTTTACCGCATCGTAGCCGGTACCCTTTACCTTTATTCCGTTGATAGTTCTGCCAACCTTGCTTATATCGTCGTCAAAAAGGCAATAGGGAATGTATTGGCAGGCGGGGTTCTGAAGCATTTCGCTTATAAGCATATATCCCGCTTCGCCTGCGCCGAATATCGCGGCGTATTTCTTTTCTACTGCCTTGCCGCCGTTTTTCTTATGCTTTATGTAGGTTACCAGCAGACGGTATGCAAAGCGAACGAACAGCATTACCGCAAGACATGCAAGCGAGGTAAGTAAAATTATCATTCCCGATACATATCTGAAATAAGGAACGAAAAGCTTTAAGCAAAAGCAGATTACGAAGCCGCAAAAATCGGATAAGAATATCTTTAAAATGTCGTAGGTTCCGCTGTAACGGTATATCTGTGAGTATATTCTGCAAACAACTCTCATTATTGCGGCTACGAGCGAAAATACAGCACCCTGAACGAAAAGCCCCATAGTTATATCCTTGCCGTTAAGCCAGACAGATGCAAGAATAAAAATGCTGTAATATGCAAAGCAGTCGAAGAAAAAAAGCGTTATTCTTTTATAGTTCTTATAAAAGAAACTTTTCATTTATGCTCATATCCTTTAATTTATAAAACGTTTTCTACCGTGTTTTTATCTATATGCTTCTGAAAAAGGTCGAAGTGAGGGGGACGCTCGTCGATGCTGTGAGTGTCGCTTCCGAAAACTATGTGATAGCCCTTTTTCATAAGCTTTTTGACCTTCATTCTGAAGCCAAGTGATTTGAGCGACGATACGTTTATTTGGTAAACCACGTCGGCAAAATCGAATTTCTCAAAGAAATCCTCAAGCTTATACCACGTGAGATAGCGGTCTATATGGGCGAGTATGGGAGTTACTTTATATTTTGCTATTATAGAGTCTATCTCCTCACTCATCCACGGGCTGTATTTGCGCCAAGGCAATTCGAGCAATATGTAATCGGTGCCTTCAATTATAAGCTTCTCGAAATTTTCAATATTGCTTATGCCCTTGGAGATAAGCACCTCTGCACCGAGCTGAAGCGCGGGAAGGTCCTTTCCCTCCGCCGCATTTTTTAATATTTCGAAAGATGCCTTTCGGTTTTTATCCCATTCCGAAACGGTTCCCGAAACGTTATAGTGCGGAGTGAGGCAGACCTTATTAACGCCCTGCGATCTTAAAACAGAGAGAAGCTTTATGCTCTCATCAATATCGCGTGCTCCGTCATCCATACTTGGAAGTATATGGCTGTGATAATCAATCGTCATCTGTTAGATCAACCTTGTTTTGCATAGAATTATTCTGACTGTCGCCCGATGAGGCGTATTTATAGTGATAGCCGCCGTATCTGTAATTGGAATATGAGCGGTTTTCTCTAATGTCAACGTCGGTTATAACTATGCCCAAGATGCTTGAATTGGACTGCTCAAGCAAATTGGCGGATCTTACTATATCGCCGTAGAGGGTGAAGTTCTGCTTTGCAACGAGCAAAACGCCCGCAGTCTTGTTTGCAAAGCTTCTTACGTCGGTAACGAGAGCAATAGGCGGAGAGTCGATTATAATGTAATCGTAAGCCTTTGAAAATTCGTTAAGATATTCCGCAAAAGCATCGGAGCCCAAAAGCTCTGAAGGATTGGGAGGTATGGAGCCCGAGGTGATTACGTCGAGGTTCTTATAAACGTCCTTCTTAACTGCCTCGTCAACACCGTATTGCTTACTCAAAAGTCCCGATACGCCGCAACGGTTATCAAGCTTGAGCTTTTTGTGAATAGTGGGCTTTCTTAAGTCGCAGTCGATAAGCAATATCTTTTTATTGTCCTCTGCCAACGATATTGCAAGGTTGCATGAGGTGGTGGATTTGCCTTCTCCGGGAATGCTGCTCGATACTGCGATTATATTGTTTTTGTTTACCGATACCGAGAACTGAAGATTGGTACGGAGCTGCTTATAGGATTCAACTATGCTGAAGGAGGTGGATGATGAGAGAATATCGGTGGTCTTTGCCGTCTTAAGCTCCTTGTTGAATTTCTTTCTCAAATAGGGTATTTTGGAAATAAATATTTCCTTTTTGCTCTTTACGTTTAAGGAGGGGATCTCCGAAAGAACGGGGATATTGGTGTTTGCGGCAACGCTTTCCTCATCCTTAACGGTGTTGTCAAGCAATGCGAGAAGCAAAACTATACCGCAGGTAACTACCGCGCCGAGAAGTGCGCCGAGTATTGCGTTTCTCGACATTCCGCCGGTATTCTCACCGGGGAGCTTGGGAGTGTTAAGAGGTGCCGCGGAGCCCATATTGTGATTTTTAAGATATTCGGGGATACAGTTGCGAAACGCCATTGCTATCTCTCTTGCCGTTTCGGGAGACAAAGCAGTTACCGAAATTCTCAAAACAAAGGTGTCGTCAGCCGAAATGGAAATTTTTCCGGGGATAACGCCGTTTTCGAGATTTAGCTCGTTGCTTACGAGAGTATAGATATCGGAGCCCTCAACGAGCAGCGCCGATGAGATAGCCTTTGTTAAAAGCTGTGATGCCTGAATGGTGTTTGTAGTGGGATTTGCCACGTTGCTGCTTTCCTCGTCGAGATTGGATATTGCAAAATACGCGGTGGTAGTATATACCGGAGTTACGAAAAACTTGGTATAGATAAGCGCCGCTACGGCACCGAGAACGGTAACAAGCAATATTATAACTATTTTTTTGTATAAAACGGCAATTATATCCTTAATTGAAAGTTCCTTCATTTTCTTCTCCTCTTAAAGATTATTAAAAACAATTTCCCTTTCGGGAAATTGTTTTATTTCTCGTCGTTTGCGCCTTTTCCGTAAAGGTTGAAGCGGAAGAGTCTTGTCATATCCTCCTGAAGCTCGCACTCGATAACTGCGTTGGATATCTTTCCGCCCTCGATAAGTCTGGTTATACCGATAACGCGGCAAAGTGCGGACTTGAGGTTCATTTTATCGCCCTCGGGTGAAGTGAGATAAACCTCGCCCTTGCAATTATCAAGCTCTTTTACGAAATCGGAAACGTTAATGTTGTGAAGATCAACTTTATGTGTCATTTTAATATCCTCCAATACAATATTTTATCACTATATATTATAATACATATTGCGCAATAAAGCAATAGTTTTTTCTATTTAAGGTTTGGAATATATTGCTTAAAGCGCGGAAGCATTCCTATCTTATCGGGCACGTGGGGCGGAAGCTGTAAAAAGACGTGACCCGGGAAGGGATTGCCCTCTATTAAAAGAGGTCCGTTTTCGGTTATTGCAACGTCCCAGCCAACGTAGCCTACCTCGGGAAATTTTTCAGCCGCCTTCAAGCACATTTCTGCGCACTCGCTCCAATATGGGATCTGAAAGCCGACTATTTCCCTTTTGGTGTCGGGGTGGACGGTATAGGTGTTTTTCGACATATCGTAGCCGGGGTGAGTGAGTATTCCGCTCTCAAGGTCGATGGGTGAAACGAAGCCGCCGCTGTTCATATTGTCAACTACTGCCTTGTTGGTGCCAATCTTCATAAAGCCGTAGAGCAGATTGGGCTTACCGTTTGCGCGAAGGGTAACTATTCTGAGCGTGTTTACCGAATAGGGATTTAACGCGGCGATATCACCGTGCTGAACGACGCACTCCTCCGCAATACCCGAGCCGATACTCTTTAAATAGCCGTAAAGCTCGGAGGCACTTTTGTAATCCGACGCTTTGAGCTTTTCTATTCCCTTTCCGCAGCTTGCATCGGCAGGCTTGGTGATGATATAGTCAAGCCCCTTTAAAAACTCCTCGAATTCAGCCTCGGTCGCCGTTTGCATATTTATCCATTTTCTCTTGATAAACTCCGAGAAGGTCTCGTTAAATACTCTTTTATCCTCAAAATAGTTGATAAACGCCTTATCGTTCATCATTGCGACTATGCTGTTGTTCATACCGCGTGAGACATAGGTCTTGCGCTGTGCATCGGTAAGGGTGTGATAATCGCAAAGCTTATAGTCGGCGTATCCCGCGCCGTATTTGAGACCGCAGCCTATTATATCGAAAAAGAGCCATATTCTGCTCTTCCCCGTCGTTTTATGAAGCTCTCCGACGGTCTTGAAAAACGCTTTATAGTTAAAATCGAAAATTCTGCCGAGTAAAAATTTTAATTTTTTCACAGCTCTCGTCCTTTCGTCTTCCGTATCTTTAATATTATACCATAAAGGCTTTCCTTTTACAATGTTTTTTTGCTATTTCGCGGCTTTAAATGCTCTTTAAGGAGCATTATCAAGAAGAAGGACGACATTAAAAGAAGAGAGAAGTTATATCCGCTTGATACGAGAAGATATACTCCGAACAAAAAGAGAGCGATAAGCGTTATGAGCGTTATTATCTCAGTTACCGCTACGGCTCTGTCAAGCTCGAGATGCATACACAAAAGCGCCTCTGTAATTCTTCCTCCGTCAAGCGGAAGCGCGGGCATAACGTTTACCGCGGCAAGTATGAAATTTGCCGCGGCGCAAAAGGAGAGAAGCGGATGATAACAAAGGCGCGCAACGGCAAGGCTTATCAGCCAGAGGACGACGTTAAAAAGAGGTCCCATAATGGCAATAAGAGCTTGGCTTCGGTATTTTATGCCGTCAAGCTCAAGCTCTATTCTCATTCCTATCGGAAGGAGCGAAAAGCTCTTTATTTTTGCCTTGCAAAGCCTTGCGGCAAAAAGATGCCCAAGCTCGTGAAAAATTGCGGAAAGATAGATCACCGAGGTTACGAAAACGCCTTCAAATATGCAAAAGACCGCAAAAACGGCAAAAAAGAGAGGGTCTGTTTTGAATTTTCTTGCTTTAATCGGCATTTTTGGGCTTGTAGTTAAAATAGTTGAGCGGGTCAAGATAAGCGCCGTCCTTTTTCATGTGAAAATGAAGATGCGTGCCCGTCGCCTGTCCCGTGCTTCCGACGTAGCCGATGACCTGCCCTTTTTCTATTGTGTCGCCCGTTTTTACCGCCGCCTTGTTCAAATGGCAATAGCAGCAGGTAAAGCCGTTTTCGAATTCGAGTATAACGTAGTTTCCGCTTATGCGGTCATAGCCCGCCTTTTTTACCTTTCCGCTCATTATCGCGTAAGCCTCGGTTCCCTTCTTTACGCCTCCGAGGTCTATTCCAGTGTGAAAGTCCTCCTTATCGGTTACGGGGTTTATGCGAAGCCCGAAGGTGTCGGTAAGAAATGCCGTTTTAAGCGGATAGCAGGGCGTTTCGGGGAGCTCGTATTTTACGAGGCTGTATTTGGGAAGTGAGATGGAAAGACCGTCCTCATCAGCCTCGAAGCCGTCTTCAACGGGCTCAAGGTCGGTATCGTAAAGCAGCCCCGTGCTTCCGAATACAGCAAGCACGTTTTCGTCGCTTTCAGGCTCGTCGTCTACCGTAGGCAGCTCATCCGTTTCCTCCTTTTGCTCGGTATCGGGCTTGTTTTGCTCCTCATTTTTATCGGGATAACCGAATATCACCGACCATACGGGGCTTTCATCGGCAAGCTTTCCGAGGTAGTCCTCGAATTTGCCGAGGCTGTCCTCAACGTCGCCGAACTTGCCTGTGGTAACTGCCTCGAAAAGCTCGGAATTCACCTTTTTTATTGCCAAAAAGGCAGAAAAGACAAGAGCGCAGATTATGAGCTGTACCGTCATTATTCTTACGAGTCCTCCCGTGCGGGAGTCCTTTTTCTCGTAGTCCTTATATCTTTTTTTGTAAATTATCTTCATATATTTCCGCCCCTTCACAAATTAAAAAGCCTCCGTAAATACTATTACGGAGGCTTTTATTTTATGTTTGATCAAAGGAAAAATCTTATTGCTTCTCTTACGTTTCTTACTCTTATTATCTCCATATCGCCGAGCGTTGCCGTAATTTTGCATTTCGCGGGAACTACCGCCTTTTTAAAGCCGAGTCGGTATGCCTCGGAAAGACGTACGTCGATATTTGAAACGCCCCTTACCTCGCCCGAAAGACCGACCTCGCCGATTATTACCGTGTCGTTTCCTATTACAAAGTCCTTCACGCAGGAGGCAAGCGAAAGTATTACCGCAAGGTCCGCCGAGGTCTCGTTTAAGCTAAGACCGCCTGCGACGTTTAAATAGACGTCGTTATCGTAGAGCAAGAGCCCCGCACGCTTTTCAAGAACCGCAATAAGCATACAGAGTCTGCCGTAATCGGCGCCTATTGCCATTCGGCGCGGCGACGGAAAGGGGCTTTTCGATACGAGCGACTGAAGCTCGCAAAGTATCGGTCTTGAGCCCTCAAAAAGACAGCCTATTACCGTTCCCGATACCTCGCTCTGACTGTCGGATATAAATTCGGCGGAGGGGTTTTTGATCTCGCCCAATCCGTCAGAGCGCATTTCGAAAACGCCTATCTCGCTCGTTGTGCCGAAGCGGTTCTTTGCCGAGCGAAGTATTCTGTACTGAGTTTTTTCATCGCCCTCGAAATACAGTACAACGTCAACGGTGTGCTCAAGCACCTTGGGACCTGCAATATTGCCCTCCTTGGTGACGTGGCCGACCAAAAACACCGGTATCTCGTTTGTCTTGGCACAGCGCATAAGCACCGCCGCCGATTCCTTTATCTGCGATACGCTGCCTGCAGAGGTAGAGGCGTTTTCGGTGTATATGGTCTGTATCGAGTCGACTATTACGAGCGACGGCTTCATTTTTTCAATGGCGGCAACGATGCTTTCGGCGTTGGTTTCGGACAAAATATAGATATTTTCCGAATTTATTCCGAGGCGGTCGGCTCGGAGCTTTATCTGCCCCGCAGATTCCTCGCCGCTGATATAAAGCGCTTTAAAGGCTTTGTTTATTCTGCCGCACATCTGCAAAAGCAAGGTGGATTTTCCTATTCCCGGGTCGCCGCCCAAAAGAATAAGAGAGCCCTTTACTATGCCGCCGCCGAGAACGCGGTTTAACTCATCAAAGCCGCTGTGATATCTTATCTCGGTTCCTGCGGTAAGCTGTGAGAGTGAGGTAGGCTCGGTATTGCTTACGGGAGAGTAACTTTTTTTGCCCTTCGCGGTCTGCTCGACCGTTTCCTCCGAAAGACTGTTCCACGTGCCGCAGCTCTGGCATTTGCCCGACCACTTCATAAAGGTCGCACCGCACTCGGAGCAGATATATTGAGTTTTGATTTTAACTTCAGCCATAATTGACCTCCGATTCGATATTATCCGTATATCCCGCAAACAGCGCCATTGCTATTTGCATTCTGTATTTTTCATCCGTTAAAAGGGCGCGCTCGGCATCGTTAGACAGAAAGCCGCACTCGGCAAGAAGAACGGGACAATCTATTCTGCTGTAAAGATAGAGTGCGCTGTTTATAGGCTTTGCCACACGCTCGTTTTCGGGTTGTAAGGTCTTTAACCTTGACATCGTTTTTTCCGCCCATTTTACATTGTTCTGCCCGTTTTTATAAAACATTTGCGCTCCGAAATAGCGTTTTGAGGGAAATTCGTTTACGTGTATGCTGATTACAACCTTATTCTCGTATGAGTTTATCAGCTTGATTCTGTTATCAAGATCGAGCCGCTTATTGAATTTTTCCGAGCCGTCGGTTGAATAATCGCCGCTTCGGGTGAGCTTCGTTTCGAAGCCGAAAAGCTCGAATATGGCGTTTAGCTTAAGCGCGATATCGAGGTTTATATCCTTTTCCGTTACGCCGTCTACCGACGAGCCGCCGTCTTGTCCGCCGTGGCCTGCATCGATTATAATTACGGTGGCTTGAGCCTTCATCACCGCCGACGAAGTAACCGCATTGTGCAAGGTTTTACCTACCGCCAAATATATTATAACAGATATTACCGCCAAAAGTAAAGGTGCAACCGCATTTTTCTTTTTCAAATAAAATCACCTCCGTATAATTTTATTTATATCGGAGGCGTTCTATTCGTTTATTGTTCCGTAACCGTTCTTATTTTAAATATCCTTTTAAGTATTTTTGCCAGAAATTTCGGTGATCTCACTACTACGACCTTCATTACAATTCTCCTTTCAGAAAAAGAACAGGCAGCCGCCTATTACCATTATTGCTATTGAAAGCACGACTATCAGCAGCGTGGGCGGCAATATTATGCTAAAGAGCACGCCCGCCGCCAATGCGATTATGATTATTGCTATAAGTACCTTTAAAAAATTCAACTTGGCCGCCTCCCATTTTCTTTCTCTTTAACATACTATGCGGATACCGGCTTTTGCGACAGCGATCAAAAAGAAAAAAGTTCCTTTCGGAACTTTTTTCAGTACTTTTTTATTTCGTTGAATATCTTATAAAATTTTAAGTAATTTTCATATCGGCTCTTTGCTATATCTCCGTTTTCAACGGCGGCGCATACGTCGCATCCTTTGGTAGACGGAAGATGAAGGCAGCTTGTGAATTTGCAGTTGCCCTCTCTCTCGTTTATTTCGGGAAAGAGATATCTTATATCATCCTTTTGCGAGTCGATGCACATAAGAAGGTCGAGAGATGAAAAGCCGGGAGTGTCTGCCACAAAGCCGCTTCCGCACTTAAAGAGAGTTGCTCTTCTCGTGGTGTTTTTGCCGCGTGACGACTTCTCGGAAAGCGAGCCGACCTCGCTTTGCGCCTCGGGGCATATACGGTTTATGAGCGAAGATTTGCCAACGCCCGAAAAGCCGGTGAAAACTACCGTTTTACCGTTTATGAGCTTTTTTATCTCTTCTATTCCCTCTTCGCTTTCGCTTGAAAGGACGAGAGTCTTATAGCCTGCGCCGCGGTATATCTCCTCGTATTGCTTTGCACAGGCAAGGTCGCTCTTTGTGAATACTATTACGGGAGTTACGCCGCTGTATTCGCATATTACCGTCATTTTATCAATATTTTCAAGATTCGGAGGCGGAGAGGATACCGACGATACTATAAACATAATATCGACGTTTGCAACGGCGGGGCGCACGAACTGATTTTTTCGCGGCATTACCGCGGTGATGTAGTTGCTTGCGCCGTCGCTTTCAAACTCGACCTTATCGCCCGCCTTTGGAAAAAGGCTTTCCTTTCTGAATACGCCTCTCACGGCGCAGTCGGTCACGCCGAGCTCGGACAAGACCGTGCATCTGCCGTTTAGGGCTTCCGTTACCGTTCCCTGCATATTATCAGCCTTCGGCGCTGTTCTCGTTCACCGTTTCGGTGCCGCCCGCCTCTGACGTTACGTCGGAGCTGTTTACCTCGGGCTCGGGCGGTTGGACGGGCTCGGGGCCCTCCGATACAACAAGAGTTATTACCGTTCCCTTTGCAACGCGGGTATTGGGAGCGCTGCTCTGCGAGATTACGGAGTTTGTTTTTACAACGCTTGAATATTCGTATTCGACCAATACGACGAAGCCGCTGTTGCTGATTATCTCGATCGCCTCGCTCTCGTCCTTACCCAAGACGTTGGGTACCTTAACGAGCTGTACCTGTCTGCCGCGGCTTACGACGAGAGTTATCTCGGTGCCGTAGGCAACGTTGGTGTTTTCACCGGGAGTGCAGGAGATTATCTTTTTCTCGGCGTAGACGTCGCTGTACTGATACTCGGTTTTGACTATAAAGCCCATATTCTGAAGTATTTTCGCAACGGAGTCTATATCCTTGCCGACTACCTCGGGTATGGTGCCCGTTTTTATGCCGATGCTTACCGTGAGCTCGATCTTCGAGCCCTTTAACACCTTGGTGTTTCTCGTAAGCGACTGGTCGGTAACTATTCCCTTTTCATAAACGTTGCTGTACGCTTCCTTCTGTGTGAAGGTGAAAAGGTCGGCGTATTCGGAGGAGCTTATTATATCCTCGTATTTTTTGCCAACGAGGTTGGGTACCTCAACGTAGCCCTCCGATGCGGAATTGACAATATCGTTTACCATATACCATACGAACGACGAAAAGGCAATACCGAGCACTATACCGATTGCTACCGGTATGGAAAACAGCATATTATGACGTTTAAAGAAGTTTTTATTTGCCTTTTGCTTTTTCAATTCCTTCATCCTTTGTTTATCCGCCGCATCAAGTGAATCGTTCATAAATTTATAATTGAACACCGTTACGGGATTTTCTCTTATCTTGTTTATTGCCTCGCACATTTCGTCCGCCGAGCCGTATCTGTTATCGGGACGCTTGCATATCGCCTTCATGATTATCTCCTCAAGTCCCTTGGGGATATTGGGGTTTATCTCACGGGGAGGCTTGGGTCTTTCCTGTATCTGCTTCAATGCGATATTCACGGGTGAATCGCCCTCGAAGGGGAGCACGCCCGTTACCATTTCGTAGAGCGTTATGCCGAGCGAGTAGATATCGGATTTGGCATCGACCTTGTTTTTGCTCGCCTGCTCGGGACTGATATAGTGCACCGTTCCTATCGCCTTATCGCCCGCAAGAGTTGCGGTGTCGAATCGCTGAAAGCGCGCTATTCCGAAATCCGCCACCTTGATGGTGCCGTCGGGCAAAAGCATTATGTTGTGAGGCTTTATATCTCTGTGGATTATTCCCTTTTCGTGCGCGTGCTGAAGCCCTTTTAATATCTGCTCGGTAAAATAAACGGCCTCGCGCCACTCGAGCTTTCCGCGCTTGCTCATATACTGCTTGAGGGTTATGCCGTCGACGTATTCCATTACGATATACTGAACGTCATCGCTTATATGAACGTCTAAAACGTCGACAACGTTTTTGTGCGAGAGCATTGATATTACGCGCGATTCGTTTATAAAGCGGTTTTTGAACATTTCGGTGTTGAATTCGTCCTTGAGCAGCTTTATTGCAACTATCCTGCCGTTGTAAAGGTCTTTTGCTTTATATACCACCGACATTCCGCCGATGCCGATTATTTCGGTTATCTCGTACTTTTCGCTAAGGATCTTGCCGATAAATCTATCCATTTCGCTCATACCCTTAACCTCCGTAAATGACAGCGGTTATATTATCGTTACCGCCCTTTTTGTTTGCCTTTTCTATTAAAACGTCAACACATTTTTCCGTTATTCCGTATTTATAAATTATTTCGAGCAGCTTTCCGTCGTCGAGCATATTGGAAAGTCCGTCGGAGCAAAGAAGAAGCCTTTTGCCGTTTAAATTCTCTGCGATTACCTCGTTTTCGGCGTTTATCATTATACCGATAGCGTTGGTTATTATGTTTTTATTTGGGTGGTTTTCCGCTTCCTTCGCCGTTATCTTGCCGATATCGACCATTTCCTGAACGTAGCTGTGGTCCTTTGTAAGACGCTTTATTCCGCTTTCGTCAACGGCGTAGAGGCGACTGTCGCCAAGGTGGGTGTAGAAAAGTCGGTTTCCGCGAATTACCGCAAGCACGAGAGTGGTTCCCATTCCGTGAAGAGTTTCGTCGTTGTGGGAGAGAACGAAAACGTCGTCGTTTGCCGACTCTACCGCCGCGTTCATCGCTCTGATGATATCCTGCTCGGTCATATCGGCGTTTATCTTTTCCTTTAGCACCGCCGACACCTTTTTAACGCATATATCCGACGCTACGCTTCCGCCTTTAGCGCCGCCCATTCCGTCGCACACGATAAGGCAGGTGCAATCAGCCGCTTCGAAGCAACCGAAATTATCCTGATTTTCTTTTCTTACTCTTCCCTTATCGGTCTTACCGTAATACATTTTCTTCACCGACCTTTTCCTTATGATTTCTGCGAAGCTGACCGCAGGAGGCGTTTATATCGCTTCCGAGCGTTCTTCGCACGGTTGCGTTTATTCCCTTCGAGGTCAGTACCTCGGCAAAGTCCTTTACTCTTTTGGCGTTTGACGCCTTTTGTTCCTTGCCCTTTACCTCGTTTACCGGTATGAGATTTACGTGGGCAAGGCGGTCCTTCATAACCGAGGCGAGAGTAAGAGCATCGGAGATGCTGTCGTTTACGCCGGCTATCAAGGTGTATTCGTAGGAGATTCGCTTATTAGTCTTAGATGTGTAATAATCGCAGGCGGCAAGCAGCTCGTCGTAGCCGTATTTGCGGTTGACAGGCATTAAGCGAGAGCGTTTTTCGTCGTTGGGTGCGTGAAGCGAAACGGAAAGCGTTATCTGAAGCTTCATATCGGCAAGCTCTCTAATCCTTTCGCAAATGCCGCTCGTTGAAACGGAAATATGGCGGTGGCTCATATTCAAGCCGTTTTCGTCGTTTATGTTTTTAAGGAATCTCACGAGGTTATCGAAATTGTCAAGCGGCTCGCCGATTCCCATAATTACTATGTTTGAAACACCGCCCTCGGTATCGCGGTTGACGTATTCGTACTGCGCGAGCATCTCGCCTGCCGTTAGGTTTCGAACGAGTCCGCCCATTGTTGAGGCGCAGAAGCTGCAACCCATTCTGCAGCCGACCTGCGACGAGATACAGACCGAGTTGCCGTGCTTATATTTCATAACTATCGTTTCTATCATCTCGCCGTCCTCAAACGAAAAGAGGTATTTAGTAGTGCCGTCGAGCTTGGAAACGAGCTTTTGCTCTGCCGTTATTCTCGGGATATAAAAATTCTCGTTTAAGTAGGCGCGCATATCCTTTGGCAAATTGGTCATTTCATCGAAGCTCTCTACCTTATAGAGCCACGAAAAAAGCTGCTTTGCGCGAAAGGCGGGGACGCCGCTTTGTTTCATTATATCACAAAGTTCGCCGTATGTCATTGATTTTATATCTTTTTTTGACATTTTTATCCCTTCTTAATAAGCTTTGCCACGAAAAAGCCCTCGTAGCTTCCGTTGGGTATTACTGTGAGCATATTGTTTTTGTTAATTACGTTTTCAATTTCGCAGTCGATCTTTGCAATTTCAAGCTCGCCACTTTCAAGCAGCCTTTTTACCACCGCGCCGTTTTCCTCCTCGCGAAGAGTGCAGGTGGAGTAGACGAGCGTGCCGCCCTTTTTGAGCATTTTTACGCAGTTTGACGCTATTTTGTACTGAAGCTCGGGAAGTCCGCTTAAATCGCTTTCGTTTTTTAGCTTAAAATACGGTCTTTTGCGAAGCTGACCGAGTCCCGAGCAGGGGACGTCGCAAAGGATCTTATCGTATTCCCTACCGCTTTGAAAGACAGTGGAATCGGCGACAACGGCGTTTATTGAGGTGATTCCGAGCCTTTGTGCGCCGCTTTTTATCTTTTCTGCCTTTTTCTCGCTTACGTCGACGGAGTCGATGACCGCTTTATCGTTTACCTCTTCGGCTAGCGTGAAGCTTTTGCCGCCGGGAGAAGCGCAAGAGTCCAGTATCACGTCGTTTTCCTTAGGCGAAAGTGCCTTGGCGCATAGCTGTGACGAGCAATTTTGGAAATGGAAAAAGCCCTTTTGAAAAAGCTCGTCCTCGGACACGTCGCCGTCGAAGATAAACTCCGCTGCGTTTTCGTTTAATATCCTTATACGCTCGCCGTAATGCTCTTTAAGCTCGGCGGCGTTTGTTTTTAAATTATTTATTCTTATTATATCTGCCGTTTTTTGCAAAAAGCCCTCACACAAGCGCATTGCGTTTTCAACGCCGTAATCGCGCTTAAACGATGATATTATCCAATCGGGAAGACAATATCTTGCGCTTTCGGATTTCACCTTATATTCCGATGCGGCGCGGCAGGCGTTTTTTATTACCGCGTTGGTAAAGCCCGCAAGCGAAGGCGAAACAAGCTTTTTCGTTATTGCCACCGCCTCGTTTACGGCGGCAAAATCGGGTATTGAATCGAGATAGAGAAGCTGATAGAGCGACGCCTTTATATTTGAAGCAAGCATTGGGCGCATTTTGCAAACGGGTGTTTTGGATACTGAATTTATCCGCTCGCAAAGCTCCTCGTCCTTTTCAACGGTGCCGAGCACTATTTTTTGGCAAAGCTCAGCGTCGCGCTTATCGGGGATGAGCGCGGCAATTTTGCTTTCAACGTCGATAAGCTCGCCTTTATACAGTGTTGTGAGCAGCTTTACTGCCGTAATTCTTGAAATTGAAATAGTCATCTTCTGTTTCGGTGCATCAAAAGAAGTCTTAAAAGGCTCATAAGCGACACCAAAAGCGCCGCAACGTAGGTGAGCGCCGCCGCGCCCAGCACCTTTTTAACGCCCTCTATTTCCTCTTCGGTGAGTGTGTTATTTTCCTTAAGCTCGTTTACGGCACGTCTTGACGCGTTGAATTCAACGGGAAGTGTTACGAGCTGAAATACCGTTGAAAGTGAGAAAAGCACTATGCCGATTGCGAAAAATACGGGAATTCCCGTAAAAAGCGATGCCATTATGAGCGGAATAGATATCGACGAACCGAAATTCGTTATCGGCACGAGCGCGGTGCGAAGCTTTACCGGCTTGTAGCCCTCGGCGTGCTGTATCGCGTGGCCGCATTCGTGAGCCGCAACGCCTATTGCCGCTATCGAATCGGAGCTGTAAACGGGGTCTGAAAGGCTTACCTTGTTGGTGCGGGGATCGAAATGGTCGGTAAGGTCGCCGCTTACTCTCGTTACGTTTACATCAAAAAGTCCGTGGCTGTTTAAAATTCCTCTCGATACGTCAGCCGCAGTGGTGCCTCTTAACGTTCTTTTCTCGGAGTATTTTGCAAAGGTAGTCTTTACCTTTATCTGCGCCCACACAGAGATGAGCACGGCGGGTAAAACGAGTATTAAATAGTAATAGTAATAATCATACCATATCATCGGATTTTCCTCCCTTTTGACGTCTGCCTGCCATAAAGCCTGCGCCGTCCATCTCCTTTTTACCCTCGGGCTTTACCCTTAATAGCGTTACCGAGCCGTTGTTGGTGCCTACCTTAAGGCTTTTGCCGTCGGGAATAACGCCTGCGGGGATAGCTTCGGAGTCGGCTCGCGCAAGAGTTACCTTTATTATTTTGCCCTCTAAGGTAAAATATGCTCCCGGGAAGGGTGAAAGTCCGTTTATATGATTTGCAACGGCGACAGCGTCCTTATTAAAATCTATTTTGCATATTTCCTTATTAAGCATTTTGGCGTAGCAGCTTTTGGAGTCGTCCTGCTTTTCAAAGACGGCAGTTCCCTTTTCAAGACTGTCGATCGCCTCTGTTACAAGCTCTGCGCCGAGTAAAGAGAGCTTATCGTGCAGTATGCCTGCGGTGGTGTCCTCCGTGATATCGACGGCTGCCTTCGCTATCATATCGCCGGTATCAAGCCCCTTTTCCATCTTCATTATCGTTACGCCGCTTTGCTTTTCGCCGTCGATAATACACCAGTTTATCGGGGCGGCGCCGCGGTATTTGGGAAGGAGTGAGGCGTGGATATTTATACATCCGTATTTGGGGTAGTTAAGGATATATTCGGGCAGTATCTTTCCGTAGGCGCAAACGACTATCAGATCGGGCTTTATTTCATCAAGAAGAGGCATAAGCTCGCCGTTTTTAAGTGTATTCGGTTGATAAACGGGAATATTTCTCTCCAGTGCCGACGCCTTTACGGGTGTGGAAACAAGCTCGTAGCCCCTGCCCTTTGGCTTATCGGGCTGGGTTACTACCGCCGCAACGCCGTAGATACCGTATATCTTTTCAAGGGCAGCAACAGCAAAATCCGGCGTGCCCATATATATTATCTTCATTTGATAACAGCTCTTTTACTTGAGATTTTTATCGGTCTTGGGATCGTAGAATTTCTCTTTTATGTCGATTATGAGAACGCCGTCGAGATGGTCTATCTCGTGGCAGGCAAGCTTTGCCCAAAAGCCCGAAAAGAGATATTTAACGTCCTCTCCGAAGCGGTTTTTAGCCTTTACCGTTACCTTTTGCGGACGGGTAAGCACACAGTTCTGACCGGGGCAGGAAAGGCAGCCCTCAACGACGCGCTGACTTCCCTTTTTCTCGACTATTACGGGATTTATAAGCTCGTAATACTGATCGTCGTATTCGGCAACGACAACGCGGCGCAAAATGCCTATTTGGGGTGCTGCAAGTCCAACTCCGCCGCTCTCGGTAAGTGTTTCGTGCATATCGTCAAGCAACGTTGCAAGCTTTGAATCGAATTCCGTTACCTCTCGGCATACCTTATGAAGCACGTCTTCCTCGTAGGTCAAAATATTTCTCAATGCCATTTTTTTACTCCTATATTATATTTTCGGGGTTATATTCCACCGAAATATTTACCTTTTTGAATTCGTTTGAGCTGTAAAAGAAGTTTAAAAGCTCGTTTGTGAAGCTGTAAAATTCCTCGTTTATTCTGCATTTCAGAAGAATTTTGTATTTGTATGAGTTATTTATCTTTAAAACTCTTGCGGGACTCGGTCCGAGCCCTATCATTGCCATTTGGGGATATTTTTCATTATGAAGTCTTACGCATTCGCCCGCTACCGCCCTCGCTGCGTTTATTGCCGATAGTTCCGAGTCGCTCTCAAAGCTAAGCTGGCATATATCGCAATATGGCGGATAGGTGAGCTGCTTGCGAAGCTCTATCTCCTCGCTGTAAAACGCCTCGTAATCCTGCGCGACGGCGAGATTTAAAACACGGTTTTCGGGAGCAAAGGTCTGAACGACCGCTCTTCCCGATTTCTCCGCTCTGCCTGCTCTGCCTATCACCTGCGTTACCTGTGCGAAGGTCTTTTCGTTTGCCTTATAATCGTCGGCATATATTGCAAAGTCTGCCATCAGCACGGCGGCGAGGGTAACGTGTGGAAAATCGAGCCCCTTTGCTATCATTTGAGTACCTACGAGTATATCTGCCTCGTGGCGCGCAAAGGAGGAAAGTATTTCATCGTGCGAGTTCTTTTTTACAGTCGTGTCGGCATCGAGGCGCATAATCCTTGCATTTGGAAACAGCACCTCGAGCTCGCTTACCACTCTTTGCGTGCCGGTGCCGAAGAATTTGAGGCTCTTATCGCCGCAGGAGGGACAGCTTTCGGTATTATCGGTGCTGTATCCGCAATGGTGGCACATAAGTCTGCCGTTCTCTGAGTGGTAGGTAAGGGATATCGAGCATTTCGGACAGGTTACCGTCTGACCGCAGTTGCGACAGCTTATAAACCAATTATAGCCTCTGCGATTTAAAAATAACAGCGTTTGCTCGTTTTTTTGAAGATTTTTCGATATTTCGTTAAAAAGATGATCGCTTATTATTCCCGTGTTTCCGTTTTGGACCTCTTTTCGCATATCGACGACGGTTACCTCGGGAAGTGCCTCGT
Source organism: Clostridia bacterium (assembly GCA_017504945.1). GTDB lineage: Bacteria > Bacillota > Clostridia > Oscillospirales > RGIG5299 > RGIG5299. Next base: position 21,071 of record JAFVQJ010000018.1, on the reverse strand, counting down.
TATTGAAGCGCTTTTCCATGGTAAGCAGCTTATAGCTTCCGCTCTTTGCCCTTGAATAAGTGGCTACCGAGGGTGTTGCCGATGAAAAGACAACGGGACATTTATTGTATTTCGCGCGAAGCAATGCAATATCTCTTGCGCTGTATTTGGGAGTCATCTCCGATTTGTAGGTGTGCTCCTGCTCCTCGTCGATAACTATAACGCCGACGTTTTCAACCGGCGCAAATATTGCCGAGCGTGTGCCTATGGCAATTTTGGCTTCGCCGTTTTTAAGTCTGCGCCACTCGTCAGTCTTTTCGCCAACCGAAAGTCCCGAGTGGATTATTGCTATATTTCTGCCAAAGAGCTTATAAAATCTCGTTATTATCTGGGAAGTAAGCGCTATTTCGGGCATTAAAACGATTGCCGTTTTATTTTCGTCAAGCGCTTTTTTGCAAAGCTTTAAATAGACGTGCGTCTTGCCGCTTCCCGTTACGCCTCGGAGAACGAAGGGACAAAAGCCTTCTTGCGACACGATCTCGTCAAACACTCTTGACTGCTCACCGTTTAAGATTATCTCCCGGTCTTGCTGCGACGCCTCTATTTTTGGAAGGCGGTAAACGTCCTCTGTGCGCACCGATACTATTCCCTTTTTGATAAGCGAATTTATCGTTTGTGCCGAGGCGCCCGTCATATAGCAAAGCTCCTTTGCCGACATTTCGCCGTTTTCTCTCAAAAAGCTCATTGCCGCCGCCTGCTTTTCGCCCGTTGATTTGAGCTTTAAAAGCCTTGCAAGCTCGCTGTCGGACACCGAGAGCGAGAGGATATTGACGGTGAGGTCCTTTATGTTTCGCTTTGCCGATACGTCAAGCTCAAGGCAGCCCTTTGATTTGAGGGTCGAAAGCACCATTCGGGCGCTGTCGCCGAAGGAGTCGTAAATATCCTTAATGGGAAGCGCCTTTTCCTTTGAGGCGATATAGCAGTATATCTCCTCCTCCAAGGGCGAAAGCTCTGCTCTCGCGTTTTCTCGCGGACAGGCCTTTACCGTTTCGCTTAAATTATAGTTACAGCCGTAGGGGATAACGAGCTTTGCCGCATCGTAGTAGCTGCAAAAGCAACGCTTTTTTATATAGCCTATCAGCTTTACGAATTCTTCGTTTAAGGTTACAGCGTTATCGAGCACGGCGTTTATCGGCTTTAGGCTTCTTTCGCCGTTTTCCTCGGATATTGCAAGAACTATTCCCTTGGTGCGACGGTTTGATTTGCCGAATCCTATGAGAACGAAGCTTCCCACCGAGATAAGCTCTGTGAGTGAGTCGGGAATGACGTAGTCGAAAAGCTTATCGTTCCTGCTTATCATATCGCTTATGGCAACCGATGCGACTCTTCGCATAATTCATTCCCTCCCTTTCGTTTTTTACTGAATTATTATTCCTCGGTCTCGGTCGTGCCGTAGGTTACTCTGCCGTCCTCAATGTCGCCAAGAGCGAGCATTATAGACTTTTCGTTGAGTATTTCGCCCTCTTCGACGGCTTTATCGGAGATATCTCTTGCTCTCTTTGCTGCCGCTATGACGAGCGAATATTTGGTCTGGTTTCCTTTGATAAGTTTGTTAAGTGCCTGATACTTCATTTTGTTGCCTCTTTCTTGATTATATTTTCTATATCGTTTACTGCTTTTTCAAGCTCACCGTTTATTACCACGTAATCAAACAGCGACTGCTTTTCCATTTCGCTATTCGCCGCCGCAAGACGCTTTGCGATGACCTCATCGGTTTCGGTGCCGCGCTTGCGTAAGCGCCTCTCAAGCTCCTCCATCGAGGGCGGTGCTATGAAGAGAAGGACGGCGTCTTTTCTCATTTTTCTTATATTTTCAGCTCCCACGACGTCTATCTCGAGAAGGCAATTCTTGCCCTCGTTCATCTTCTGCTCGAGTATATCGAGCGGAGTGCCGTAGAAGTTATCGCAATACTCGGTATATTCGAGTATCTCGTTGTTTTTGAGCTTTTCGAGGAAGGTCTCACGGGTAACAAAATGGTAGCTTACGCCGTTTTCCTCCCCTGCTCTCGGGCTTCTCGTGGTCATTGATACAGAGTAATAGAGATTTTCATCTCTTTTCAAAAGCTCGGCAATCACCGTTCCCTTGCCCGTGCCCGAGGGGGCTGATATTACGAATATCTTACTCATCTTCCTCTTCCTCTGCCGTGAAGCTTTCACTGTCGGAAAGACGCTTTGAAAGAGTCTGACTCTGAAGGCTTGAAAGAATTATATGGTCGCTGTCGGTTATGATGACCGATTTGGTCTTTTTGCCGCCGGAGGCGTCGATAAGACGCTTTTCGTCACGTCCCGTCTGGATAAGTCTTTTAACGGGTGAGCTTGAGGGGTTTAACACCGCAACGACTCTGTCTGCCGCTATGAGATTTCCGTGATGTATGCTTATAAATTTCATTTCTTTCCCTCCCCTTATTCAACGTTTTGTATCTGCTCTCTTATCTTTTCGAGCTCCGATTTCATTTCAACTACCGTTTTGCTCATTTCAAGGCTGTTTGCCTTTGAGCCGGTGGTGTTTATCTCTCTGTTTATCTCCTGAACGAGAAAATCCATTTTCTTTCCGATGGGAGCGGTGCTCTCTATCATCTGACGAAACTGTGCAAAATGGCTTGAAAGCCTTGCCATTTCCTCATCGACCGCTATTTTATCGGCAAATATCGCAGTTTCGGTGAGCAATCTCTGCTCGTCGACCTTCGCGTCCTCCAAAAGCTCCTTTATGCGCTCTTCGAGCTTATTGCGGTATTCCTTCACGCTCTCGGGCGAAAGCTCTTTAAGCTTTTTCGTGTTTTGCTCAAGCACCGAAAGATAGGAAAGAAGGTCCTCTGCAAGACGCCTGCCCTCCTCCTCTCGCATTGCAACGAATTCGCAAAGAGCAAGATCCAAGGCTTTTTCAATATCGGCGTAGACCTCGTTATCGTCCTCCTCCGCCTTGTTTACGGTGAAAAGGTCGGAGTTTCGGGCAACGGTCATAACGCTTATATCGTCCTTTAATCCGTACTCATCTCTCAAAACGCCGTATGCCTTAAGGTAGCCGTTTAAAAGGGAGCGATCGAGTTTTACGTCGAGCCCGTCCTCCTGCTTATTGACGACGGAAACGTAGACGTCGAGCTTACCGCGCGATATCTTTGACGATACAGCCGCGCGTATCTTATCCTCGAATTTGGAATATACTCTGTAAATTTTCAGGTTGAAATCCAAAAATCTGTGGTTTACAGACTTTATCTCGACGGTAACGGTGCGCTTTTCGCCGTCGTATATGCCTCTGCCGAATCCTGTCATACTTTTAATCATGGTCTTCCTCACTTTCCTCCGATTCGATCTCGCCGATTATCGCATCGACTTTATCACGGAGCTTTGAATATTCGTCGTTTTCATTTATTACGGCGGGGACGGTCTTTACAAAGCCCTCGCGCTTTTTTCTTTTATGCTCAACCAGCGCGAATACGGTGAGATAAACAACAAACAGAAGGATAGATACTGCCGTTACCGCGCTGCCGAGGCGAAGTCCCACAGGCATAAACTTAAACTCGATTCTGTTTTCGCCCTCGCCGCAAAGCACCGCCATAAATCCGACGTTTACTCTTTCGATATCTACCTCTTTGCCGTTGACGTAGGCTGTCCAGCCGTCCTCGTAGGGCACCGAGAAAAATACGAGAGTTTCCTTTTCAAGAGTTATGCTTCCCGAAAAGCCTTTCGAACCGTATTCAAAGTTCTTAACGGTGTTTTCACGTCTTGCATCGCACGCCTCCTCCATTGAGGAGTTGACGTAGATGTTGTTTTCCGTATAGTTGGTGTAGATATTTGAGTATTTCTCTATCTGACTGTCAGAAAGGAGTATGCCGTGGAGAAGAAGTCTGTCGCGATAATCCTCCGACACCTTATTATACTGCTCATAGGTTATATATTTATCGTAGGTAAAGCCTATGGGAATATAGTTTTTATTTTCCCAAATGCTTATATTTGCGCTCGTTGCCACGTATTCGAAGCCGTACCAATCGGGGTTCTCGGTGTTTTTGGTGTCGATCATATATTTTACCGAGAGGAGCGAGCGGAGCCATATGAGCTCGGGATCGGGCTCGCTTCGCACCGTTCTCGTGCTGCCTATCGACTCATAAAATCTCGTTATCGATTCCGGCACGACGGTGTGGAAAAATCTTATTGAGGGAACTCCGAGCATAAGGCCCTGATTTTCGCGGTTATCCTTGGGAGTATCGACTCGCACGAAGGCGTCGCTGTGAGCGGGCAGCTCGAACTTATCGCGGTTATAGATATTCTGTTCTATAAACGACGGGTTGCCGTTATAGCTCTTTTTGGTGTTGTCGTATGATTTGCCGAAAAAGATAAAGACGTTTCCGTAAAGCACGCAGACACAGCACAAAAAGATAAACGCCGATTTAAAGAAGTTCTTATTCTTTCTTCCTATTACGAAGAAGAGGATATATACCAAGGCTATACAAATACCGATTATGGCAATATATGCCCAATATTTCGAGGGGTATTTGATAAGCCCGTACTTTTCGTAGAATTTCGAGATGCCCGTGGCTATCTTTTGAAGGAAATTGCCCGATGCCTCGTTTATCATCTCAATAAGTCCCTTATCGGAGATATTTTTGAAAAGTATTCCGACGGGGAGGGTAAGAAGTGCGGTTGCCGCCGCGTTTATTTTAAATGCGCCGCTCCATTCGCCGTCGGAGCAACGCTCTATTGCAAGAGCGGTTGCAAGGGCAAACATAAGACCGAGCATAAAGTACCATCTCGTATAGTAGCTCGATGAAAAGAGCTGAAATACCGAATTGAAAAGCGGTACAACGCAGGCAACCAAAAGGGCGATAAGCAGCTTCTGAAGCCAATCCTTTTTCCTTGATCTTCTCATATAGGCGATAACGCCCGTTGCCGAGAAGAGCGGCAGCCAGCAGGCGACCGACGACCATTTTGTGTCTATCTCGGGGTAGAAAAGAGGTCTTGCGGGGAGGTCGGGCGGTGTGAAGAAGGCTGTGAAGATATTGGGATATATCTGTGTTTTATTAAAGATGAGCATTCCCCAGCCGCCTATCTTCCAGCTTGCTCTCGGTACCTGCGCCGTGGCGTAAATTGCGGGAAGTGCGATAAAGAGCGCCATACCGCAGCCGACGATGACTTCAAACGCAAGCGAAAGCAGCGTTTTCAGGTTAAAATGCTCCTTCCAGCAGCCCGAGGTGAGTCTTATTAAGAAATAGAGCACTATGAAGACTACCTCTGCAACGAAAAGGTAGTAGTTGCAAAGCAGGCAAAGTGCAATGCCGAGTGCGAAAAATCCGCGCTTTTTCTTTTGGATAAGCACCTCAAGTCCGTAAAGCATAAGGGGGAAAAAGGCAAATACCTCGTTAAACTGGAAAAAGAAGATGCTGTATACCATATTGCTGCAAAAGGCGTACATCAAGGCGCCGAGCACCGCGTTATCGACCTTTTTGACAAACAGCTTTAAATATGCAAAGGAGGTCATTGCCGAAATTGCAAATTTAAGGCAGAGCATAAAGGGCATTATATAGGGCACCCAATCGGTCGGGAACGGGAGTGAGAGCCAGAAAAACGGGCTTCCGAGCATATAATAGGCGTATGAGCCTATGAAGTTTACGCCGAGGTCCGATTCCCAGTTCCAAAATATCTCTCCGCTCTTTACGGCGGCGTGAGCCTCGTACCAGAACGGTATCTGCTGAACGTTATAGTCGCCGTAAAAGGTAAAGGGACCGCCGTCGTATATCATCGACGGAACGATAAACGCCGCCGTAATGACAAATCCGATCAGCAACAGATAGACGTATTGCTGCCACGTGGCAATATTTTCAAATGAGAATATCCTTTGTTTTTTAAGCAGTGGATTTTTCATTTTAAACTCCTGTGGTTAGTTTTATTTCTCCGTTTTCTACGAAAAAGCTTGCCTTCGTGAAGCTTTCTCCGTTTTGAATTACCTCGTCGACAAGTCTGTCCTCTATCTCCTTAAGGACTATTCTTCTTGTGTTTCTTGCGCCGTATTCCTCGCTGTATGAGCGCTCGGCAAGCAAGGTGACGACCTCATCGGTCCAGCAAAGAGATATTGCGCGCTCGGAAAGAGCCTTTTTCTGCTCGTTTAAAATAACGGCGGTTATCTCTTTGAAGTTTTCCCTTGAAAGCGGGTTGAAAACGATTATCTCATCGACTCTGTTTAAAAATTCGGGACGCAGGAACTGTTTAAGCGATCTTTCGGCTTTTTCTCTTGCGAGGTCGTCGCTCGTTTTGTTAAAGCCTATTCCCTGCCCCTTTATTTCGGAGCCGGCGTTTGAGGTCATTATTATAACGGTGTGACGGAAATCGACGGTCTTGCCGTGGGCGTCGGTTATTCTGCCCTCGTCGAGTATCGAAAGAAGAATATTCATTACCTCGGGGTGCGCCTTTTCGATCTCATCGAAAAGTATTACCGAATAGGGTCTTCTTCTTATCTTTTCGGTAAGCTGGCCTGCCTCGTCGTATCCGACGTAGCCGGGAGGTGAGCCGATTATTCTCGATACCGCGTGCTTTTCCATAAATTCCGACATATCGAGGCGAATAAGTGAATCGGGAAGATCGAAAAGCTCGGATGCAAGGCATTTTGCAAGCTCGGTCTTTCCTATGCCCGAGGGACCCGTGAAGATAAAGGAAACGGGACGCATTCTCGGAACGAGAGCCGCTTTTGCACGCTTTACCGCCTTTGTAACGGCGCTTATGGCGTAATCCTGACCGATTATCTTTGCCTTAAGGTTATCCTCGAGACTTACAAGTCTTGCAAGCTCACCGCCGCTTATTTTATTGGCTGGAATGCCCGTCCACAGCTCGATGACGCCTGCAAGATCCTCCTCCGTTACCTCGAAGGTATCTACTATCTCGGCAAGCTCCTTTTCTCTTACCTGCTTTTTAACGAGCTCTGCCTTCACCTTGGTTATCTGCTCGTAATCGAGCTCCGCCTTGGCATCCTCGGGGGGATTTTCAAGCGATGAAAGCTTTTCCTCAAGTAAAGTGAGCTCCTTTCTTATTCTGAAGAGCTCGTCTATCTCCTTTTTCTTGAGTCCTGCCGCGGAGCAGGCTTCGTCGATAAGATCTATCGCTTTATCGGGAAGATAGCGGTCGTTTATATAACGCTCGCTCCATATTACCGCCTTTGCAACCAAAGGTGCGGGAAGCTTTAAGCCGTGGAATTTTTCGTAGTATTCCTTAATTCCCGCGATTATCTCCTTGGCGTCCTCAACACTCGGCTCCTCGACCATAACGGGCTGGAAGCGACGCTCGAGGGCGGCATCCTTTTCTATGTGCTTTCTGTATTCGTTTAAGGTGGTGGCGCCTATTACCTGTATCTCGCCTCTTGAAAGGGCGGGCTTTAGCATATTGGCGGCGTTCATCGAGCCCTCGGCATCACCTGTGCCGACAAGGTTGTGGACCTCGTCGATAACCAAAATGATATTTCCGAGAGTCTTTACCTCCTCGATAAGCCCCTTTATTCTGCTTTCAAACTGACCGCGAAACTGTGTACCTGCCAAAAGGGCGGTAAGGTCAAGAAGCCAGACCTCCTTATCGGCAAGCTTTGCGGGAACGTTGCCGCCGACTATCTTGAGAGCAAGTCCCTCCGCGATGGCAGTCTTTCCCACGCCGGGCTCGCCTATTAAGCAGGGGTTGTTTTTGGTGCGGCGCGAAAGTATCTGAATAACTCTCGTGAGCTCCTTATCTCTGCCGATTATTCTGTCGAGCTTGCCCGAAAGCGCTTTATCGTTTAAATTCTGGCAGTAGGCGGAGAGGAATTTGGTCTTTTTCTCGTCCTTTGCCTCCTCCTTGCCGTTTTTATCTTTTTTCTTTTTATCGGTCTTTTTCTCGTCGCCGCTTGCGGCTGTGAGCGAAAGATTTTTGAAAAACGGCATAGGTGCGGCTCCGCCGGGGGTAAAGCCCTCCTCCTCCATTTGAGAGGTGAGCTCGGTCATTTCGTCGGCAAGCTCCTCGAGCTGATCCTCCGATATACCCATCTGCTTCATAAGGTCGTCAACGGGCTTAATGCCCATCTCCTTGGCGCAGACAAGACAGTAGCCCTCGTTTTGCACCTCACCGTTCTGACCGGGGCGCTGAACGAAAACGACTGCCGTTCTTTTTTTGCATTTAACACAAAGCATTGATCATTTCTCCTCGGAGGCTTCCGATTTTGCCTCGCTGTTCTTTTTATAGAGTGAAAGGTAGATAAGTCCGTACCTTACGAAAGCGTATATTGCAAGCAGTAAGACCGCAAGATATGCAAGGTTTATCCAGAGCGTATCCCAATTTGAAGGATAGACGATGGATACCGATATTACCACGAAGAAGAGTGCCGTGGAGAGCTTGCCGTACCACTTTGCGGGAATTACTTCCTTTATTCCCTTTATCATAACAGCCGCTCCGACTATCATAACAAGCTCTTTAACGGCGTAGATAAGAAAGAACCAGAAGTTTATCGTGCCGCTTATTACGAGTCCGCATACTACGGTGATATACATAAGCTTGTCGGCAAGGGGGTCAAGAACGGTGCCTATTTTTGAGATGAGGTTATATTTCCTTGCGATATAACCGTCGACCACGTCGGACAGGCAGGCTACGAGGAAGCAAAGAAGTGCCAGCCAGCGCATATGAGGCAAGGCAAAATATACCGCCGCGTAGACCGGAACGAGTATAAGCCTGAAAAGTGTTATTATATTGGGCGCTGTGAAAAATTTTTCTTTCATTTGTCGTTACCTCAAAGCTTAATATTATAGAAGATTTCAAACAGATAGCTGTCTTTTATATTCTGTTCGGTTATTATCGGAGCTCCGTCTTCGGCGTGCAGATTGGGAAGCATAAGCTTAAAACCCGTTATTAGCACCAAAACCGTTACTATGCCGAATATCGCGCCTACCGCCGCGCCGCCCAAGGTGTTAAACTGCTTTAGCACGGGAAGCTCGAAAAGCTTGCCGAATATGAGTGATAGAAGCTTAAGTATTATGAGCGCCGCTATGAATATCACTATAAAGCTCACTATCTTGCTCAATCCGAGAGAAACCGTTTTGGCAAGGTGGCTTGCAAAAAACTCAAGCTTGCCATGAGCCGACGCCGCCGCCTGATCGTAAAGTTCCTTTATGCTTTCCTTCGATATGCCGAGCACCGACATAAAGCTCTCAAGCTTGCCTGAAATGGAATCGATAACGTTGCCGTAATCCTTTTCGGTGAGCTCGTTTGAGTCCTTTTGCTCGCCGTAGGTATCCTCGGCATAGTCCTTTGCCGAGTCTTCAAGGGCCTGCTCAACGAAGCCGCTTACCGCAGGCTCTACCCATTTTTCAGAAACGAATTCGCCGACCGGTCCGCACAGCGCAATGGCGACCACTACCGCTATAACGCCGGAAAGCAGACCGAAAAAGGCTTTCGCAAAGCCCTTTGCCGCGAAAACTATTATGAATATTGCTATTATCAGCGCAACCGCTGCATCAAGTATCCAATTCATACCTTACTCCTTTACTATTATCTCGCCGTGTCCATCGGTGAGTAATATTACAGAATTTTTGCCAAACAGTATCGCCTTGCGCTCGGTTATGGGGTAGGTCTTTTTTTCACCGCTTTTTAAGTCGTATGATGAATAGCCGTTTTCGTAAAGCGCCCAGAGGCAGTTGTTTCCGAAAGTCATTTCGGTGGGGATATCGCCCTTTTGAGTAGCCGTTACGTTGCCGTTTGAATCAAACACCGTTATCTCGGCGCTGCCGACGCCCGCAGTGGTTACCGCTATGGCGGTATATCTTAAGTCGTTTGCGATGCAGCATATATCCTTGCCATCAAAGCTGTATTTTGAAAGGACTGTGCCGCTTTTATCTATGAAAAAGACGCTTTTTTCGGTTATTGCGCAGAGAGTGCCGTCTTTTTTATAAAACACGGTGTGAGGATATTCCTCCGAGAGCTTGCAGGTGGCGTAGCTCTCGCTCTCGCCGTAGCGGTAGAGTATTATCTCTCCGTACATCTCGGCGCCGCTCGGATAGACAGCGGCAACCGCGAGCATTTTATTGTCAGGCGAGGTCTCCGCCGCGGTCACGTAGCGATCGTAGCGGTAGACGGTGAAGATGGGTGAAAAGGTGGTATCGAACACCGTTATTTTATTTTTATGATCCTCGGCGTAGCTGCAGACCGCGAGGTGATTTCCCTTGCCCATTGAGGCATAGGTTATCGGCATATCGGAGGTGTAGTTAAACACCGTGTCGAAGCTGTTGTGGACCGAAAGCGAGGTGCCGCCGAGGTCGTAGCTTATAAGGTATTTTCCCGAGGTGGTGAGCATGGGTGTTTTATACACCGCGCTCTTTGAAGAAAGAAGATAGCCTCTGTCGTCAAACACCGAGAGCGTTCCGCCCGAAAGCACGGCGACGCCGTTTTTATAGCCGACATATCGCATATTGTCGCTCTCGTCAAACTCGAAGCTGCCGCTTGGCGCTATTTCGGTGTTGAAGTTGTAGCTTACCTTTACGAAAAAGCGGCGGATATTGTCATAGTTCAGGCTGCTTCCGTAAACGAAAAGAAGAATTGCAACCAAAAGGATTATTATTGCCGCCGTGAGAAGTCTTACCTTTTTTACCACCGACAGTCTGTTTTTCTTTACCGTGGTATCGTCGACGATATCGGGGAGCTCGTTTGAAAAGCCTTTTTCTAAGAGACCTTCGTTTTCGTTGAATATATCTTCGCCGTTATTCAAAATATCTCCTCCCCGTACCAAACGTCGTTAAGATAAAGACCTGCGCCCGATACCGTTTTGCCCGCAAGGCTTCTGTTATAGCCGTTAAAGAGCGACTCGATATCGGAAAGGGTTATTTTACCCTCGTTGTATTTCAATGCGGTGCCTACGAGTATTCTCACCATATTGTAGAGAAAGCCGTTTCCTCTCACACGGTATTCGATAATATCGCCCTTTTGAGTAAATTCGGAAAGATATATAGTTCTTACCTTATCCTTTACCGAGCTTCCCGTTGCAGAGAAGGAGGAAAAGTCGTGAGTGCCTACGAAAAGCGCTGCCGCCTCGTTGAGCTTATTTATATCGATGGGATATTTATAATTAAGCACCCTGTTTTCGTAAAAGGGATTATGAGTTTTCGAGGGATATATTTTATAGATATATTCCTTTTCGGTTGCTGAAAATCTCGCGTGAAAATCCTTCGGCACGGTAAACGCCTTTTTAACGGCGATATCCTTTGGAAGCACGCTGTTTAAAGCAAGCCTTAAGCTCTCGGGAGCGATATTTATATCCGCCGTGAAGCTGCAGTAGTAGTTTATTGCGTGAACTCCCGCATCGGTCCTGCCGCAGCCCTTTAGCGATACCGACACGCCTAGCGCATTTTTAACGGCGGTTTCAAGAGCTTCGCTTACCGTTAAGGCGTTTTTCTGCTTTTGCCAGCCGTGATATTCTGTTCCCAAAAATGTTATTTTAAGAAGATAGTTATTCATAGGGTAAGCTCGCTCCTTTCATTTAAATTGCAAATACTATGCCTTGCAGTAAAATATTTATCGCAATGGTTGCGGCAAACACCGCAATTACCGTTAAAAGCGAAATATAATCTCTTGCGCAGAGCTTATACTGCTTTAATCTCGTTCTTCCCTTGCCTCCCGCATAGCATCGGCATTCCATTGCCGTTGCAAGCTCCTCGGCTCTGCGAAATGCCGAAACGAAAAGCGGAACGAGTATGGGAATGAGCGCCTTGGCTCTTTTTATAAGCCCGCCCTCCGAAAAGGTTGAGCCTCTTGACTTTTGCGCCGCCATTATCTTCTCCGTTTCCTCTATGAGAGTGGGAATAAAGCGAAGCGCTATGGTCATCATCATTGAAAATTCGTGGACGGGCACCTTTACGGCGTTTAAGGGGGATAAAAGTCTTTCAATGCCGTCCGTTAAGGCTATGGGGGAGGTGGTGTAGGTGAGCAGCGAGGTGGTGGTTATCAAAAGCGTTATTCGAAGAACCATTACGACCGCAGTCAGAAGTCCCTCATAGGTTATTGTGAATTGCCAGCCGAGGATATCTATCGGCTCGAAGATGGGAGTGCCCTTTACGTAGAAGATATTCAGCACCGTTGTGAAAACGATTATGAACAAAAGCGGCTTTAAGCTCTTTAATATCAGCTTGGGCGATATTTTCGAGAGGAATACCAGAATTAACGAAAAGACCGTTACCGCCGCAAACGATACTATACTTTTTGCCACGAAAAGCAAGACGATATACAAAACGGTGAGAACTATCTTCATTCTCGGGTCGAGGCGGTGGAGAAGCGAATCTCCCGGAAAAAACTGACCGATGGTAATGTCTTTAAGCATTTTTGCCACCGTCCTTTGCCGCTATTATCTCGTTTACAGCCTGCTCTACCGTGTAGATGCCGCTGTTTACGGGATAGCCCTCCTTCAAAAGCTCCTCGAATACCGAGGTGAGCATGGGAACGTCAAGCCCGATTTCCTTAAGACGCTCGCTCCTTTTGAATACCTCTGAAATGGTTTCGAACATCTCGAGTCTTGCGCTGTTCATAACGAGGACCTTTTCGCAGTTTCTTGCGATATCGTCCATATTATGCGAGGAGAGTATTACCGTTTTGCCCTCTTTTTTATGATATTCGCGCAAGTTTGCCAAAATGCTGTCGCGTCCGATAGGGTCAAGACCTGCGGCGGGCTCATCGAGCACGAGTATTTCGGGACGCATTGCTATAACGCCCGCAACCGCTACCCTTCTCTTCTGACCGCCCGAAAGCTCGAAGGGGGATTTTTCGAGTATTTCCTCGGAAAGTCCCGAGAATTTGAGAGCCTCGCAGACGCGGTCCTTTATCTCTCCCTCGGAAAGTCCCATATTTTTGGGGCCGAAGGCTATATCCTTATACACAGTATCCTCAAATAGCTGATGCTCGGGATACTGAAATACGAGGCCGACCTTGAAGCAGATTCCTTTGGCGTTATTCTTTTCGCAGATATTTACTCCGTCGATATAAAGCTCGCCCTCGGGCTTAAGCAATCCGTTGAAGCATTGCAGCAAGGTCGATTTGCCCGAGCCGGTATGTCCGATAAGACCGATAAATTCGCCCTTTTCTACCGAAAAGCTTATATTATCGAGCGCGGTTACCTCGAACGGAGTGCCGACGCCGTATTTATAGCTTAAATTTTTTACCTCAATCTGTGACACGGTCTTCCTCCAAAATTTCCTTGAGAACCGTTACGCACTCGTCGTCGGATATGACGGCGAGCGGAACCTTTATATCCTGCTTGCGAAGCTCGAACATAAGCTCGGTCGATTGCGGAACGTCGAGCCCGATGCTCTTTAAAAGACCTGCGTTCTGGAAAACGTAGTGGGGAGTATCGTCGAGCATTACCTCGCCCTTATTCATTACGATAACTCTTTTTGCCTTTGCCGCCTCGTCCATATAGTGAGTGATGAGCACAATGGTTATATTCTCTTCGCTGTTTAGCTTCTTTATCGTTTTCATTACCTCTTTGCGACCCTTTGGGTCAAGCATCGCGGTAGGTTCGTCGAGTATTATGCATTTGGGCTTCATTGCAAGGAGTCCCGCTATTGCCACTCGCTGCTTCTGACCTCCCGAAAGCATATGCGCCGAGTGGTTTTTGTATTTGGTCATTCCTACCGTTTCGAGTGCCTCGTCGACCCTTTTTCTTATCTCGAGAGGGTCGATGCCGAGGTTCTCGGGGGCAAAGGCTACGTCCTCCTCGACGATCGATGCAACTATCTGATTATCGGGATTTTGAAAGACCATTCCCGCCGTGCGACGTATTTTGATGAGGGCTTCGTCGTCAGCCGTGTCCATTCCGTCGACCGTTACTCTTCCCTCGGTGGGGAGAAGTATGCCGTTCAGGTGCTTTGCGAGAGTGGATTTTCCCGAGCCGTTATGACCGAGTATTGCGACGAATTCGCCTTCGTTGATCTCAATATTTATATTTTTAAGTGCCGCGTGCGACAGATCGTCGTCGTAGGCAAACGAAAGATTTTCTGTTTTGATAAATGCCATTTAAATCACTTTTTCCTTAAGATAAATCTTGCGGTTGAGCCGCAAGGGAGGCAGAGCTTACTGTCTTTTATGGGGAGTAACAGCTCGCCCGCTTCACATTCTCCCTCGTATTCGGGAGAGAAGGCTGAAAGCAAGGTGGTCTTCATCGTTTCAGCCGAAAGGTCCGCCGTGTAGGAATTGAGAAGCACGAAAAGAGGATCCTCGGAAATTACGCCCTTTAAAAGTGTGAGCAGACCGTATATCTGATCCTCGAGTTTCCACACCTCGCCGCCCGGACCTCTGCCGTAGGAGGGGGGATCGAGAATTATCGCATCGTATTTTTTGCCGCGGCGTATCTCTCTTTCAACGAATTTTACGCAATCGTCGACGATATAGCGAATGGGCGCATCCTTAAGACCGGAGGAAACTGCGTTTTCCTTTGCCCAAAGCACCATTCCCTTTGAGGCGTCCACGTGGCAGACCTCTGCGCCCGCCTTTGCCGCCGCAAGCGTTGCCGCGCCCGTGTAGGCAAAGAGATTTAACACCTTTATCGGACGGTTTGCTTCTCTTACCGTTTTTGAAATGAAATCCCAGTTTACCGACTGCTCGGGAAAGATTCCCGTATGCTTGAAGCTCATCGGCTTCAGGTTGAAGGTAAGCTCCTTATATTTTATCTGCCATACCTCCGGAAGCCTTTTAATGTCCCACGAGCCGCCGCCCGACGCCGAGCGGTTATAGACGGCGTTTGCCTTTTTCCATAAGGCAGAGTCTTTACCCTCCCAGATTATCTGCGGATCGGGGCGCGAAAGTATATAGTCGCCGAAGCGCTCGAGCTTTCTTCCGCGTGATGCGTCCAATATTTCGTAATCCTTCCAGCCGTCGTTTAAAAACATAAGAATTCCTCGCAGTAGATATAGATATCCATAATAATAATTATATTATTATAATATTATAGCACCATATAACTCACAGGTCAAACAAATATTGAAGATTTTAAGAGAAAATTCATAAAAAAAGCGAGAAAAAAAGAGTTTGCCGCAGGTTTTACCTGCGGCAAGCTTGAAGGCTTTATTTTATTTCCTTTATCTCGAAGCTGTTTAAGAGAATTTCCTTCGCATCGGATATCTTTGATATCTCACCCGAGGCTACCATCTGAGCAAGTATATTGCCCGTTACGGTGGCTTCGATGGGGCCTGCATATACGGGCAAGCCGGTTTCGCGAGAGATGAATTTTGCAAGCGGTATATTCTTTGCACCGCCGCCCACTATCTGAATCCTCTTTGCCTTTACGGGAGTGAACTCCATCATACGCTTGATGACGTTTGCATAGTCGCGACTCATATTGTGCATTATTGCAGCAAATATATCCTCGACGGTTTCGGGGACTCTCTGACCCGTTTCCTTGCAATACTGCTGTATCTTTTCGGGCATATTGCCGACGGTTGAGAAGATAGGAAGCTGTGTGTCGATAACGATATCGTCAACGCTTTCGTTTGCAACGTAGCTGTCAAGATGCTTATAGTCAAGAGCAATGCCCTTTGCCTTCCAGTAGCGCTGGCACTCCTGCTCTATCCACATACCCGTGAGATTTTTGGCAAGGAAGAGCTTGCCGTTAAGACCCATTTCGTTGCAAAGACCGAAATCGTACGCCTCCTTGGAGAGTACGGCGCTTTCAACGGGAATACCCATAACGGTCCATGTGCCGCAACTTATGTAAACGGTGTCGTTTCCGAGACCGAGTGCATCGACGGCGGAGAACGCCGAAACGGTGTCGTGATGTGCGACCGATACGAGCGGAACGTTGCCAAAGCCCGCCTCAACAAGCTCGGGATCGGAGATATTTCCGCATTTTGTATAGTGCTTTACCATGGGAGGTAAAATGCTCTTATCCAAACCGAAGGCGTTTATTATCTCGTCGGACCAATCGCTCTTGCTGTTATCGTACATAAGAGTCATTGAGGGGACGGAGCAATCGCAGCATTTGGTGCCTGTAAGAAGATATCCGAGCAGGTCTGCCATAAAGAGAATGGTGCCGTCCTTAACGTAGTCGGGACGTCTGTTTCTCTGAACCAAAAGCTGTGAAAGAGTGGTAACGGGGCTTAAAGCCGAGCCCGTTTTTTCAAATATATCGAGTGCGGTGAATTTCTTGTTTATCTCCGCAAGGCCTTCGGAGAAGAAGGGGGTGCGATAGCTGTAAGGGTTGCAGACGAGCTTGCCGTCCTTCCCTATAACGCCGAAGTCCTGCGCCCAGGTGTCGATACCGACGGATTCGATAGCAACGCCCTCTTTTTTAAGGGTGTAAAGCGATTCCTTCATTGCGCCGTAGAGCTTATCTATATCCCACGAAAGACCCTCGTATTCATTGGGAACGGGGCTGTTCAAAAAGCGGTTTACCTCGCGAAGCTCGAGCTTTTTACCGTCGAAGCTACCGAGCATTCCTCTGCCGCTGCCTGCGCCGTAGTCCATTCCCAGAAAATTCTTTTTAGCCATTTTCAAAACCTACTTTATTTGTTGATTATCTCTTCGGCAAAGCCGTGGCAGATATACGCCTTGGTCTCCTCGGAAACGTTTGCCTCGGTGATGATACCGAAGCTCATCTGGGGATTTGAAACGGGATAGTTGGTAGCCAAAACGACGCGGCAATCGTTTGCGGTATTAAGCGCCTCGAGAATGCCGTACTGACCGAGGTTGTAGCTGCCGAAATAGATATTTTTGAATTTCTTTATGAGCATTGCCTGATTTTTTGAGTGATAAAGCATCTTCTTGTCGATTGCTTCAATGATTATCTTGAGATTGGGATATCTCGTTGCGATGGATGCAACAGTGTCCCACGATACCTCGGTGTGCCACAAAATAAGCGGAATTCCTCTCTTTTCAAGAGCCGCTAAAATATTGCCTACACACCAATCCTGCATTGAGTGAACGAGCTTGGTGGGGAACATTCTCGCCGCAACGAGCTTATTCTCCGCATAGTAATCGAGATATTTATCGAGGTCGCCCTCTTTTACGTCCATATCGGGTGATAAAACTGCGCAAAGATAGCAGTTATCGTGGCCCTTTATAGCCCGAATTGCCTCCTCGTTGCCCGCTATGGGAGAAACGATGTTGCAATCCATATTCCAAAACGCCGCTCTTTCGATGCCATGCTTTGCAAGACCGTTGATTATAGCTTCCTTCGAGGTGAATTTGTCGAGTGAGTTATAATCGATGGGCGGAAAGCAGCAGCTTATGTCAAACGGCTTCAATTCCTTGATTTTTGCTTTGTATTCTATTACCTTCTGTGAAACTTCGCTCATTTTTATTGCCTCCACTTTTTTGTTATATAATATTATAATATTTTTTAAAGATAATTACAACAGTTTTTTCGAAATATCTTTATAAAAAACTTTTTCCTGCCGATATTTCGGCAGGAAAATAAGGTTATGCGGTTTCTATCTTGTCTGCCTCGCCGAGATTGAATTTTTCAACCGCCAATGCGCGAAGCTTGAATTTCTGTATTTTTCCTGCGGCATTCATCGGAAATCCGTCGACAAACCAGATATAGCTCGGCGTTTTGTGCTTTGCCATGTTCGCCTTGACGTAAGCCTTGACCTCGTCCTCCGTAAGCGTTTCGTTTTCCTTTACGACTATGCAGGCGCATATCTCCTCGCCGTAGTTTTTGGAGGGAACGCCGATCACCTGAACATCCTTTATCTTCTCGTGGGTGTAGAGGAACTCCTCTATCTCCTTGGGATAGATGTTCTCGCCGCCGCGGATTATCATATCCTTGAGGCGACCCGTTATTTTGTAATAGCCCTCCTCGTCCTCGGTGGCGATATCGCCGGTGTGGAGCCAGCCGTCCGCGTCGATAACGTGGCGGGTAGCCTCCTCCATTTTGTAGTAGCCGCGCATAATATTGTAGCCTCTGGCGCAGAATTCGCCGGGGGTGTTTTTGGGAAGCTCCTTGCCCGTTTCGGGATCGACTATCTTGGTTTCAACGCCGGGGAAATGTCTTCCCACGGTGGTAACGCGATGCTCAAGGCTGTCGAAGGTGGTGGTCATGGTGCAGCCGGGGGATGCCTCGGTCTGACCGTAAACTATAACGATATCCTTCATATGCATTTTATCGACAACGTCGCGCATTACCTTGATGGGACAGGGCGAGCCCGCCATTATGCCGGTTCTCATATTGGAGAGGTCAAACTTCTCGAATTCGGGATGCTCGAGCATTGCTATAAACATGGTGGGAACGCCGTGGACTGCGGTGCATTTCTCGCTTTCAAGTGCCTGAAGCACCTTTAAGGGACGGTAATAGTCGATGGGGACCATTCCCGTTGCGTGAGTAAGGCTTGCCATCGTTGCGAGGACGAGGCCGAAGCAATGGAAAAAGGGCACGCAGACACAGAGCTTATCGTTTTCGGTAAACTTCATTCCGTCGCCTATGCATTTACCGTTGTTTACTATGTTTTTATGGGTGAGCATAACGCCCTTGGGGAATCCCGTGGTTCCCGAGGTGTATTGCATATTGGTTACGTCGTCAGGCTTGATGCTGTTTTTTATCTCGAGATATTCCTCGTCGGAAACGTTATCTGCAAGGTCGTAAAGCTCCTTGTAGTTATACATTCCGGGGATTTCCTTCTCGCCGCAGTAGATGAGATATTTCAAAAAAGGAAGCTTTTCGGTTGAGAAATTTGCCTTATCGCTGTTTTTAAGCTCGGGTAAAAGCTCGTTTACTATCTGAATATAGTCGGCATCCTTAAAGCCGTCCATAAGAATGAGCGCCTTGGTGTCGGACTGGGCAAGGAGGTATTCGAGCTCGAAAACTTTATAAGCGGTGTTTACCGTTACGTAAACGCAGCCTATCTTTGCCGCCGCATAGAGCGATATCTGCCATTCGGGAATATTGGTTGCCCAAATTGCAACGTGGTCGCCCTTCTTTATGCCCATTGCGAGCATACCCTTTGCGACACGGTCGACCTCCTCGTTAAACTCCTTGTAGGTGCGGCAATAGTCGCGGTCGGTATATTTCAGATACAGCGAATCGGGATGCTCTGTTGCCATTTTTTCGAGCATTCCTCCAACCGTTATATCGAGTAATTCAAAATTCTCCATCGTTTACCTCCAAGCAAAAAAAGTCCCATAAAGCGTTTGCTTTATGGGACGAATAAATCGCGGTACCACCCAAATTTGCGGCTTTATTGCTAAAGTCGCCTCGTTTTCTGCCGGTTGACTCGATTTTACGAAGACCGTCCGCAGAAAAGCCGTTTAACGCACGGGAACGTCACTGCCTAAAAAAATTCAGCAATGCGGCTCCGGAATGAGAGGAATTGTGCCGCTTGCGCCGAATTTCCACCGTCATCGGCTCTCTGTGAGCGTTTGACACAGCTCCGTTTCCTTCTTCGCCTTTAAAATATCGAAAAGATTTTAACACAAAAGCGAGGATTTGTCAAGCGTAACTTTAACAATAGGCAAAATTATTCCTCAAGAGTTTTCAAAAGCACCTGAGCGTAGGCTCTTGCGAGGAAATCGTTGGGGTGATTTATGTTGTTGCCCGTCATATCTCTGAAGAGCTTTTTGGTGAGCATATACTGATGTATCTCGGTCATATTCATATGCGCAAGTCCCGAAAAATCGTTCTCAAGCTCGGCAAAGTACCTCTGATGGTCGGCATGCTTCTGGCTTGCCATGGGAACGATATCGAGATTGGGCATCATGGTGGATACGAGAACTATCTCTGCATCGGGGCAATCTTTTCTTATTTTATCCACAATTTCGCTCATTTTGCGGGCGTAGGTAGAGGCGCTTATCGTGCCGTCATTCATACCGAAGGCAAGGATAACGAGGTCGGGATCGTAAGCGTTTACAAGGCTTTCGCAGTTCTGAAGTCCCCACTGGTAGCCGGTGCCGCCCTGTGCCGTTTTTACTCTGTTTATCTTGGCGTTAGGGTAGAGCTTTTCAAGCTTATCCATCGCCATATCGAAGTAGTAGGGCACCCAATTTCCGCCGAAGGTTTCCTTATAGAAATAGCTTGAATCGGCGCCGTAGGCAATGGAGTCGCCGTAGCAGACAACGGTTACATCATCGCCGTTTTTGAGCTTGGTGAGCGTTTTCTGAAGCTTGCTTCCCTTTGCGGCGGGAACGGGACCCGTCCACTCGTCAGAGTAGGTATAGGAGACGAGTATCATATGGCTCTCTATCTCGCCGTTTGAGAAAAGAGGGGTAAATCTGCCGTCGTAAAGGTCGTAAAGAATGCCGAGTGTGGGCATTACCTCGGGAGTTTTCGTTTCGTAATAATAAAAATCGTAGGGCGCGCGAGGAATTGAGGACTCCTTGGTTATGTAGAGCTTGCCGTCTTCAAGGCGATAGTCCTTCCCTGCCTCGTAGAGCTTGGTAGCGTTAAAATTCTGCACAGAAATGATGGTTTTCGGGGTGTAAAGTAATTTTACTTCAATCTCGTCCTCGCCCTCTTTGCTCGAAAGAGGAAGGAAGGATTCGTGATAAATGACCTTTTCGCTGTTGTCCCAGTAGTAATCGGTATAAACGTCCACGTCGTATCTCTCCACTATATCGTATTTTTTCGCCGCGCAGCCCGAAAAGGCAAGCATAAGCAAGGCAAGAGCTATTAAAGCAGATATTACCTTTTTCATAATTTTTCCTCCGCATTTGTAATATCTATATTATAGCACCTTATATCCGCATTTTCAAGGTCAAAAAATTGCTGTATTTTATTGCTGTATTTTGTTATAAAAAGAGCGCCGCTTTAGAGCTTCACTCTAAAGGACAGTTTTCAAAAATACGGCATATCTCGAAAGAGGTATGCCGTATTTTTGCATTTGTGGATATAAATGCAGTGCTTGTCAGGAAAATTGATAAGGCATAGATGAACATAAAAAAGGCTCCCTTTACACAAGGGAGGCTTTTGTGCTGACCGTTACGTATGCGTGATCTGTTTCAAATTCATTTATGATTTTAAGCTTTGATATTGAAAGATAACTACATATATCGTTAGGATTATCGGGATATATTGTTATCTTTCTATCACCCATATCGATATACTCATTCCGATTTTTATCTATTGAT
>JAFVQJ010000017.1 GCA_017504945.1 Clostridia bacterium | reverse complement strand
TTTGGTGAAGCAAGGCTTGCGCCTTGCAAATCAAAGCGAATTAAAAATAACCAAAATATACTGTTTTGAGGCGTGCTCGAATTGCTCTTATTACCCCTTGGGGGATAGGAGCAAAAGCACTTTCTTTGGATTTTATTAAATCTTTGGTAGCGCCGGGTAAGGGGGGAATCGAAATCCCCCCTTACAAAAGGATCTTCTTTTCCCCTTTCTTGTATCCTTACAAGAAAGGGGCGCCCCACGCGCAGTGGAAATGAAAGCCCCCACGGCTTGAGCGGAGAAAAAAAGAAAAATTAAACTGTTGCGCTCCCCACCCACCCCTAAAATCCGTGCAAGCAGTAAAACGCTCGCGGTTTTTGCGGCAAGCTCACAGACAAAATCATCAACCGAAGGACTGATACAAATAAAAATTCGAATAATTCTGACTGCCGCGGCGGTTGCCGCCTGCGCGCTGCTTTCGCTTCCGGCAAAAGCCGAAAAAACAAAAGCTCCCGACCGCGTTATCGACTTTAATAAGCCGATGGTGGCGCTCACCTTCGACGACGGTCCGAGCGCCAAAACCACACCTACCGTTTTGGCGGCGCTTTCAAAGCATAACGTCCGAGCCACCTTCTTCACGGTGGGCGAAAACGTGAAAAAGAACCCAAAGCTCATAAAAGAGATATACGAAAGCGGCAACGAACTTGCAAATCACACCTATTCGCACCCTAACCTTCGCGCTCTTTCCGCCGAGGAGATAGCAAAAGAACTAAAGCTCACCGACTCCGCGATTTTCGAGATAACCGGCTTCACCCCGTTGATAATTCGCGCGCCGGGCGGAAGGGTAAGCAGCGCGGTGAAGGAGTGCGACAGCCGTCCATTTATCGGTTGGACGGTCGATACGGAGGACTGGCGCTACCGCGATACAAAGCGTCTTATTTCCTTTATCGAATCGGTGCCGCTTAAGGACGGCGACGTAATTCTAATGCACGATATCCACCCCTCCACCGCGGCGGCGATAGACCGCGTAATTGAAATTCTAAAGGAACGCGGCTTCGAGCTTGTTACCGTTTCGGAGCTGATGCTCTTCAGAGAGTCATAACGGCGTGCGACCATTCATATAATTTCTCGGGTGAAGAATATGAAAAGAAAGGTCGCTTTAATTATCGCGGCGGTGTCCGCGGCAACGCTTATCCTCTGCATCTGCCTTGCGGCAAACGGAGGAAACAATGAAAGCCAAACCGAAAACAGCTCGACACTAACGGAGGAAAAAGCTCCCCTGCCGCCCTATATTCCAACGGAATTTGAAAGCAGCTCACTCTATTTGGAGGGCAAAAGCCTTTGCGCCGCCGTTTTTGAGAGCGAGATATCGGAAGAAAGACTTCGCTATTATAACAGCATCGGCATAGATTTCGTTATAGTGCCAAACGAAGAAACGGCAAGCATGGCGGCAAAATATGCTAAAAATTATACCGTGAGTATAATTTTAGAGCAAAACAGCGGTGAAAACGCCGCCGCTGCCCTAAAAAATGAAGATATCGGCGGCGTATTTTTCCGCACGTCAGTTGATGCCGCCACCGCCGCCTTCCTCTCAAAGCAAAGCGGCAAGGCGGTATTTTGCACCGAAAACGGTGAGAGCGTTCTTTGTACCGAGGGCGAGATAACGCCCTTTTTGTCGGTCGACACCGACGGTCTTGAAAAAACCGAGTCGCTTCTTGCCCTTTACGAGAGCGCCAAAAATAGCGAAAAGGGCGGCGTGATATTTTCGCAGAGCAACAGAATTTTTCAAAACGAAAATGCCTTCGGCGATGCCGTTGCGAGCCTTTTCAATCCGTCGCGCCGCTATGATATGACGGCGCTCACCGTTGGAATCCCCTCAAGCCGAAGCTTTTCGGTAAACTATTCTAACGTCTGGCTTATGGGCGGCTCCGACCCCAATTATCCTCTTTACTTAAACGGCAAGGAGGTGGCTCGCACCGCAAACGGACTTTTCTCGGTAAAAGCAGAGCTTGCCTTCGGAGAAAATGTTTTAACGCTTACAAACGGCGAAAGAGAGCTTGTTTTTAAGGTAAAATGCGGTGCAAAGAGCGCCTCGCTTGATAATAAGAAATCGGACGGCACGGCGCCCGAAATCGGAAAGGTCGCGGTGATAGACGGCACTCTTTGTCCGCTTCTTTTTGCATCGGTGCCGATAAAAAGCAACGAAAGCTCGGTCTACGCGCCAAACGGCATCACCGACGTGATAACCGAAAAGCTTTCGGTAAAAAACCACTTAAACGGCAAGACGCTCGAGGTCTACCGCCTTGAATGCGGCTACTACGTTGAAACGAAATACGCCACCGTAACGGA
This sequence comes from Clostridia bacterium, assembly GCA_017504945.1. Lineage (GTDB taxonomy): Bacteria > Bacillota > Clostridia > Oscillospirales > RGIG5299 > RGIG5299. Next base: position 14,171 of record JAFVQJ010000017.1, on the reverse strand, counting down.
GGAGGAAAAGCCAAGGGAGCGCGCCCTTCTTTCCGCCGATCTTTCGCTTGACGAAAATTGGCTTACCTTAACGGTAAAAACGGAGGGCGCGCCCTTCTTTTCGGTGAAGGACGGCGAAAAAGCCGAGATAACCTTTTTAGGCGACCTCATCACAGACGGTCTTAAGCTTGCGCCGCTTCCGAAAAACGTAATTTTTTCTTCGGCGTCGGTAAATATAGAAGAGGGGAAGGTGGTTTTTGAGCTTTCACTGAACGAGGGAGCGTCACTTCTCGGGTGGGACGCGAGCTACGACGGCGACACGGCAATAATCAAATTCCGTCTGCCAAAAAGGCTCAAAGAGGGAAGCAAGCCGCTTTCCGATATAACCGTTATGCTCGACGCGGGCCATTCCTCCTACTACGGCGGCACGCAGGGACCCGATTATCCAAACGACCTTAAGGAGAGGGTGCTTACCTACAATACGGCGTCGCTTTGCAGGAAATATCTTGAGGAGCTGGGCGCCACCGTTATCCTCTCGCGTGACGATAAGACCGATAAGATACTCTACGCCTCCGAGGTAAAAACGTGGTATCATCAAAACGGCGCCGACATTGGCGTTTCGGTGCATTTCAACGCGCTTTCCGCCACGGCAAACTCGCTTTCGCGAAGCGGAGTGCTTACCATCTACTCAAACGCCCACAGCAAGCAGCTTTCCGATATTCTGGCGCAAAATACGGCGGCGTACGCCAAGCGTAACTTTAAGGGCTCGGGCAAGAGCGATTACATAATCTGCCACGTGCCGTATCTGCCCTCGGTGATAATCGAGTGCGGATATCTCACCAATATTTTCGAATACGATTGGTTTTTAAAGCCCGAAAACGTAGATTGCTTTGCAAAGGCAATGGCAACTGCGATATACGATTATTTCGTCTGGCAAGACTCGATGTATAAATAAAAGAAATCCCCGCCTCGAAGGCGTTGTGTTCCTAAGGACACAACGCCAACTCTATTCGCCTCTGGCGAGTTATATTGCTTCGCAGTGATATTTGGACTTCGTCCAAGTGATATTCGCTTCGCGAGTTTAGGTGGCGAATAGAATATCACTGCAAGGCGAAGCCTCTGCAATATCACTTTTGCGGTAGCAAAAATATCACGCTGTCGAAGACAGCATATCACTAAAAACTATCGGGAAGTGCGCACTTACTCACCACCGAATGCGGCGGTGCAATAGAAAAAAGCCGATACGGAGATAAATCCATATCGGCTTTTTTACTGTCCTTTAGCACCCGAGGCTAATGAGGCGGGGATGGTTATTTAGTTTATATTTCCTTCTTATCTTGTCCAAATAACTTCTTCGTCACCGCCGCCGCAAAGGATTACTTTGTCAATAACAACGCCTTCGGGGATGGGAATTTTTCTTTCATCGGGATTCGAGCCGCCGAAAATTATAGACAGCACTGTGTGAGGTCCGTAACCGACTTTTAAAGTATTACCCTCAATCTTATATATTGGGGGATTTCTTACGCCCAAAGACATGCTGGGAAGATACCATGATTCAATTATAACGCTGTAAGTGTTCACGTCTACCGAATCCACTATTATTTCGTCGGGAGAAACACAATATTTAAAGCCGAACAAACGCCAACCGTGAACTGCTGCCAATATAACGACAAGCAATATTATAAAAATCACAAATACACATTTTAATATATTGCTCACCATTTTCAATGCTTTATTCAATTTCTCCATCTCCTATAGTCCATCTCTTTATCAGTTTTTCATCGTATACATAACCGTAATATTCAACGCTCATCATCAATATTGATCGTTCTTCATTTTCCAAACAACCCATTGGACTCACCCATTTCAAAAATTTGAGGAAAATTTCCCCATTTCCATTTTACCATACTACCCACCGCCCGTCAATAAATTTATTTCGGCAGGCAAAAATTTCAGCATTATGCATAAAATCCGCCCTTTTCCTTTGTGCAAATAAACGAAATCCCCGCCTCGAAAGAGGCGGGGTGGGTTATTTTACTGTTGAAGTGCCTTTGCTTCCTCGATTACCGCCTGACAAACGTTGGCGGGTGCCTCGGAATAGCGCTCAAACTTCAAAACGAAGGAGGAGGCGCCCTGCGACATCGAGCGAAGGTCGATAGCGTAAGTGGCCATTTCTGCCATGGGAACCTCTGCCTCAACGATCTGCATTCCGTCCTCAAAGGGAGTCATGCCGAGAACTCTGCCGCGACGCTTGTTGATATCGCCGATAACGTCGCCCATTATCGAGTCGGGCACCGAGACCTTTAGGTTGCCTATCGGCTCGAGAATTACCGGCATCGCCTGCGAGATACCCTCTTTAAACGCGATAGACGCCGCTATCTTAAATGACATTTCGGAGGAGTCAACGTCGTGGTAGGAGCCGTCGACCAAGGTCGCCTTTACGTTAACTACGGGGTATCCTGCCAAAACGCCCTTTTGCATACACTCGCGAAGACCCTTTTCAACTGCGGGGAAGAAGTTTTTGGGAACGGCGCCGCCGAAAACTGCCTCGTCGAATACCATTTCCTCGCTCTCGGGATTGGGCTGGAATTCTATCCATACGTCGCCGTACTGACCGTGGCCGCCCGACTGCTTCTTATGCTTGCCCTGAACCTTGACCTTCTTCTTGATGGTCTCGCGGTAGGGAACTCTGGGAGCCTCCAAAAGCACCTCGGTGCCGAATTTGTTCTTGAGCTTGGAAACGAGAACGTCGATGTGCGTTTCACCGAGTCCCGAGATGACCATCTGGTGAGTTTCGGTGTTGTTAACGAGGCTGAAGGTGAGGTCCTCGTCCTTCAATTTTGAAAGACCGGAGGATATCTTTTCCTCGTCGCCCTTTGCCTTGGGCAATACCGCCATTGAAAGACAGGGATTGGGATAAGCTATCTTTCTGTATTCAAGCAGATTGCCGGGAGCGCAAAGAGTATCACCCGTGAGGGTGGCGGAAAGCTTGGTAATAACGGCTATATCGCCTGCGCCGACCTTTTCGGCATCGACCTGCTTTTTGCCTCTTATATAGAACATTTTGCCAACCTTTTCGACTTCGCCCGTGCGGAAGTTTACCATCTGGGTATCAGGCGTGAGGGCGCCCGTTACCACCTTGATAAACGACATCTTGCCAACGAAGGGGTCGGCAATGGTTTTGAAAACGTAACCGGAGAAGGGCTTGCTTTCGTCGTAATCGACCATATGCTCCTCTTTGTCGGGATTGGCCGCACTTTCGGGCTTTTCTGCGGGAGAGGGGAAGAAGCCCTCAATTATGTCAAGCGCCGCCGAAACGCCGCAAAGCGAAAACGCCGAGCCGCACAAAACGGGATAGATAGAGCCTGCAACGAGCTCGTGCAAAAGACCCTTAAGAGTTTCCTCCTTGGTAAATTCTTCGCCGCCGAAGAACTTATCCATAAGCTCCTCGCTCGCGCCCGCAACTGCCTCGTTTATCTCGTTTCTGCATTCCTCTGCCTTTGACTTTATCTCGTCAGATACTTCGATCTCGGTGCGGTTACCCTTTGCGTCGGTAACGTAAGCCTTCATCTCAACGACGTTGTAAACGCCTTTGAGCTCGCGGTTTTCGATTATCGGTATCTGCATTGCAACGACGTGGCTGCCGTATTTTTCCTTAAGCTGTGCAAGCACTTTAAAGAAGTCGGCGTTGGGGTCGTCAAGCTTGTTTATGAAGAAAGCACGGGGCATCGCGATACGCTTTGTGAGGTTGAAGGCTCTGTCGGTCGCAACGCCGATGCCGCTTTTGCCCGAAACGCAGATGATCGCGGCTTCGGCAGCACGTATGCCCTGAACAGCCTCGCCTTCAAAGTCGAAGAAGCCGGGGGTGTCGATAATATTTATTTTGCTGTTTTTCCACATAACAGGTAAAAGTGATGCGGAAACCGAGCATTTTCTTTTGATTTCCTCACTGTCGTAATCGGAAACGGTGTTTCCCTCTGCTATCTTTCCCAACCTGTCGGTAGCTTTCGATACGAAAAGCATCGCCTCACCGAGAGATGTTTTGCCTGCGCCGCCCTTACCCAGCAGCACGACGTTACGGATTTTGTTTGTTTCAAGATAGTTCAAGGTTTACACTCCTTTTTGAATTGACTCTGAATTTGCATTTATACAAATTGCACAAAAGTTTTTGTGAAATTTTACAAAGACAGAGAAATCGGTATAGAAATATTATATATTATCGAGGACGCGATTGCAAGCATTTTTTCACTTTTTCTGTAAATTAAATGTAAATATATAATATTTGCATTTTGATTGGGCGTGAAGGGGTTTAAAAGGTGGGATTTTTGCAAGATCGCGAGGGATTTGTTTTCCTTTCTTTCGCGAGTATAGGGGAAACTTTCTCTTTAAAGCGCTTCTTTTCCTATTTCTTGTCGCTACAAGAAACAGGTGCTCCGCACTTTAGAAAAATAAAAAGATTCGCCCGTATGGGCGGATCTTTTGGTTTTAATTAACTTATGCCTTGCGAGCCTTTACAACGAATGCTGCTGCCATGAGAGCGACGATCATTGCGCCTGCGATAGCAACTACTTCGATATCGGCAGGTCCGAGGTTAGCGTTTCCGCCAAAATAGGTAACAGTGCCTTCAGAGGTGGTTATTTTAAGGTTTCTTACTACAAAGCTTCCGTAATCGGGAGTGGTTGCTGCGAGAGTTGCGCAGTTTGCGCCGATAACGAGCTTATTGCCGCTGGTATTTGCAGGTGCGGAATCTAAAACGAGAAGATCGTTTATATAGTACTCGTACGCACCGTTGTTGCAAACAACTGCCATCTTATTCCATTCGCCATCACCGGTCTTAACAACGGGAGTTGCAATGGGATCATAAAAGGCATAGGAGCCATCGGTTCCGTCGTTAAATTGAATATAGCCGGAGTCGTCGGTGTGATGAACCGCTCTGAACCAAAAGCCGGAAAGCCAGCTTGCATTAGAGCACTCTACGCTTATAACGAACTTATTGTCGGACTGGTCGGGAGTCTTGGGTAACAAAACCTCAAGCTCTACGGAGTAGTTGCCGGTAAGCTCCTTGTCAAAAGCAATAGCGGTATTCTGAAGAGCGGTGATTACCAGATAACCGTTAGAATTTATCTCGTAGGTTGCGCCGCCGTCATCAGTCCAGTCGGGAATAGATGCCGCTGCCGGAGCTACAGCTAAAGAAAGTACCAAGGTAAGAGTAAGTGCAATCAATAAAAACTTTTTCATTGTAACAATTCCTTTCAATATTATATTGTAATTATTATATAATGAAATGCTTGTATTTTCAAGACAGTTTTATATAAATGCATATTTTTGTTTATGATGCACAATTTTACGCACATGGTTTTGTGCAAAAAGCCGAAAACAAATTGCTGTTTTTCCGATTCCGAGAGCAATTTTTTGCAAAAAATTAAAAGGAGTTGACGAAATTTTATAGCCCCACTGTTTGAGCGGTTCACACTATTCACAAAAAAACTCCCGCCCGAAGGCGTTGTGTTCATAAGGACACAACGCCAACTCTATTCGCCTTCGGCGAGTTATATTGCTTCGCAGTGATATTCGGCTATCGCCGAGTGGTATTCGCTACGCGAGTTTAGGAGGCGAATAGAATATCACTGCAAGGCGAAGCCTCTGCAATATCACTTTTGCGATAGCAAAAATATCACGCTGGCGAAGACAGCATATCACTAAAAACTATCAGGAAAAGCGCACTTACTCACCACCGGGGGCGGTAGTGAAAATAGAAAAGAGCCGATATGGATTTATTTCCATATCGGCTTTTTAACTATCCTTTAACACCCAAGGCTAAAGGGTGGGAGTTTTATTTCGTTTATTACGCTTTGTTTCCGCAGCCGCCCTTTTCTTCGGCGGGAGGAAGAATGGTTATCGAGGAATCGGGAGTGGAGGGAGCGGGCTCGGACGACTCGGGCTTTGTGGTGTTAGAGGGGAAATAGAGGTTGGGAATTTCGGGAATTTCCGCGTTTTCATCAACGGTAAACGCCGTGAGCGTTGCAATGGAATCATCATTTGATTTGATTATAAGGTTTTTGTATGAGGGCATATTTGCTTTATCACCGCAGTCACCGTTTGAGCCGAGCACGAAATAGTTTCCGTTTGCGTTTAATATCTCAACCGCATCAAGAACTACCTGACCGTTTATAACACAGCCGACGTAGTCGCCCTTAACGACGATGGTTACCTTATTCCAGCCGCCCGCAACGATATTGAGGTCGGAGAAGAAGGTGCAGGAGGGGGTAACCGAGGTTTCGGTCAGGGCGCAGTCCCAGATTTCAACTACGTTCCAGGTGCCGCCCCAGTTTTCAAACGCAGAAGGATCGATATTGGGGGCTCCCTCGTAGTTTACGAGCTTGAAGGCAAAGGAGGGGATCCAGTTTTTCTCAACGCCGCCGTCAAAGTTTGCTTTAACGCCGATTACGGGAGCACCGGTAATAACGGTTTCTCCGTTTATTACCTTTGAGGGAACGTAAACGTCAACCGTTGCGGTATAGTTGTTGTTAAACTCCGAAACGTCGTAGGATACACCGAGGTTTGCCCAGTAAACGTTGGGATCTCCCCAGCCCATAGTGATGGAGCCGTCATCGTTTAAATAAAAGTTGTTTGCCGATGCACCGCCCTCTTGGGTGTGGATCCAGCCCTCGGGAAGCGCCGCCGCATTACCCGAAAAGCAAAGTGCGAGTAAAAGTGCCATTACGAGTGTGATAACTGTGAGTTTTTTCATTGTTTTACTACCTTTCTTCATATAAAATTAAAGGATATTACCAAATGATTATATCAAAAACAGCAGAATATGTCAATAGCACAAAAAGTCGGTTATTTTTCTTTTGCGATCCTTACGATATCGCCTACGCCGTCGAGCACCATAGAGGGACCGTAGCCGTAGCTTTTAAGGGTATCCATCGTTGAAATGCCCGAAAGCACGAGCACGGTGGAAACGCCCGATTCAAGACCCGAGATTATATCGGTATCCATTCTGTCGCCGATGATAACGGCGTCCTCCGAGTGAACGCCGAGCTTTTTAAGACCCGAGCGCATCATAAGGGGATTGGGCTTTCCGCAGAAATATGCCTCAACGCCCGCCGCCATCTCAATGGGAGCAACGAGGGCGCGGCAAGCGGGAGCAATGCCGTTTTCGATGGGACCCGAAATATCGGAGTTTGCACCGATAAGCTTTGCGCCCTTCAAAACGAGATTGGTCGCTTTGGTGAGGGTATCGAGATTGTAGGTCCTGCCCTCGCCGATAACGACGTAGTCGGGGTTTATGTCGTTCATGGTGCAGCCCACCTCGTAGAGCGCGTGGGTAAGACCTGCCTCGCCGAGCACGTAAACAGAGCAGCCGGGTGCCTGCTCCTTCAAAAAGCTTGCGGTGGCAAGAGCGCTGGTGTAGAAGTGATGCTCGGGAACGTCAAGTCCCATTCTCTTGAGCTTATACTGAAGCTCCAGGGGAGTGTAGCTTGAGTTGTTGGTAAGGAAAAGATAATCCTTTTTCTCCGCCGAAAGCCACTCGATAAACTCGGCAACGCCGGGGAGCACCTTGTTTCCGTGATAGATAACGCCGTCCATATCACAGATAAAGCCTTTTTTAGCGTTAAAATCAATTTTAGCCATATATTTTCACCTTATTAAAGTAATTTTGCAATTTCCTCGACCACTATCCTCGTGCCGTTAACTATCTGCTCGTCGGAGGGAGTGGAGTAGTTTAAGCGAAAAGCCGAAACGGGAAGGGAGGGGTCCGCCGCGAAGGCAACGCCGGGGACTATTGCCACGCATCTTGCAAGAAGATTTTGCGAAAGCTTTATAACGTCAAATCCCTTCGGAAGCTCTGCCCACATAAAGAGACCGCCCTCGGGATCGGTGTAGTTGACCTTATCCAAAATATCCTTCGAGCTTTCAAGCAATCCGTTTCTCATAAGAGTTGCCTTTTTGAGATAAAGCTCGCGTATTTTTGCAATATGTGCATCGAGGTCGTATTTTTCAAGATATTTGTCGGCAAGGATCTGGAAAAATTGGTTGGTGTGAACGTCGGACACCTGCTTTGCAACCGTCATTTTCGAAACGAGAGCTTTGTTTGCCGAAACGAAGCCAAGACGTATTCCCGCAGAGAGTATCTTCGAAAAGCTTCCACAGTAGATGACTCTGCCCTCTTTATCCATCGACTTTAAGGTGGGAACGTCTTTCCCCTTGAAGCGAAGCTCGCCGTAGGGGTTATCCTCAAGGATTATTATATTGTATTTGCAGGCAAGCTCGTATATTGCTCTTCTTCTCTCAAGCGAGAGGGTTTTTCCCGTGGGGTTGTGGAAGGTGGGAATTGTATAGAGAAAGCGCACCTTTTTCTCTCTTTTCAAAGCCGCTTCAAGCTCGGAGATAATAATTCCCTCCGAGTCGGTCTTAACGCCCACGAGATTTACGTTGTAGGAGCGAAAGGCGTTTAAAGCGCCGATAAAGGAGGGGTCCTCGCAAAGAACGGTATCGCCTTCGTTGCAAAGCACCTTGCAGGCAAGCTCAAGTCCCTGCTGACCGCCCGAGGTGATGATGACCTCGTCGTCCTCGGAAACGCTGTTGAATTTGGTAATAAGACGGCTCTTTACCTTCTCGCGAAGAGGGGTATATCCCTCGGTGATGCCGTACTGAAGGGCAGAGGACGCCATAGTGTCGAATATCTCCGCCGATATCTCCTTCATCTCCGAAACGGGAAAGGACTCGGGAGCGGGATTTCCCGCCGAAAAGCCTATCATTTTGGGATCGGAGCCGTATTTGAGTATCTCTCTTATTGCGCTCGGCTTTAGGCCCGAAATCCTGTCTGAAAAAAAGTAATCCATTATATATTAACTCCTTTGGATAAAAGATCTGAAATTTTTGCAAAGCTCTCAAGCGAAAGCTTTTCGCCGCGCACGTCGGCAGAAAGCCCCGACTGCTCAACAGCTTGCCTTATCTGCTCCTTTGAAAAATGGGGAAAAGCGTTTGCAAGCGAGTTTATAAGTTGCTTTCTTCTTTGTGCAAACGCCGCCTTTATGACTGCGAAAAACAGCTTTTCGTCCTCCACCGCGGCGGCGGGGACGTCGCGCATCTCAAGCTTTATAACGCTTGACGTTACCTTCGGGGCGGGAATAAAGCATTCGGGCGGCACGTCAAACAGCTTTTTTGCCCTTGCGCGATAGGCAACGGCGGCGCTTATTGCACCGCAATCCTTCGAGCCGGGGGCGGCAACGAGTCTGTCGGCGACCTCCTTTTGCACCATAACGGTTATAGAGGAGATATTTGCTCCCGACTCCAAAAGCGAGGTTATAACGGGGGTGGTTATGTAATAGGGAAGGTTTGCCGCCACGTTTACGGGACCGCCGTTAAAATGCCCGTCTATAAGGGCGTGAAGGTCGGTCTTCATAACGTCGGCGTTTATGACGGTAACGTTCTGACAATCCGCAAGAGTTTCCTCCAAAACAGGAAGCACGGCGCGGTCTATCTCAACCGCGACTACCTTTTTATAGTATTTTGAAAGCTCCTTGGTAAGAACTCCGAAGCCGGGACCTACCTCAAGAGCATACTCGACTCCGTTTTCAGCCGACGCCTCTGCAGTGCTTTCCACAACGTATTCGTCGGTAAGAAAGTTCTGACCGAGCGTTTTTGAAAATTTAAAGCCGTGACGCGCGGCAAGACGCTTTATTTCGTTTATATCGGTTAGCTTCATTTTATCTGCTCCAATATTTTCTGTCAAGACTGCGGTACTGAAGTGCCTCGGCGATATCCGCCTTCGTTACCTCTTTGTTTCCGTTCAAATCGCTTACCGTAAGGGCAATGCGAAGAATCTTATCGTAAGATCTTGCGGTGAGCGAGAGCTTTTCGAAAACGCTCTTTAAAAATTCCTCGCTTTTTGTATCGAGCCTTGCACACTCGCGAAGAGCCTTTCCCGAAAGACGCGCGTTGGAGTGGACTCCTGCCGCACGGCATCTCTCGGCGCTTCGCTCTCTTGCCTCGATAACTCTTTTTCTGATGCTCTCCGAGCTTTCGGCAGATGCCTTGCTGCTCAATTCCTCAAAGGGAGAGGCGGGCACCTCGACGTGAAGGTCGAGCCTGTCAAGAAGGGGACCCGAAACACGCTGAAGATAATTTGAAACGGAGTCCTTGGTGCAAACGCATTTTCTCGTGGGATGACCGTAATATCCGCAGCGACAGGGATTCATTGCCGCAACCACTAAAATGTCGGAGGGATAGGAAACGGTGAGAGCGGCTCTCGCTATCGTTATTTTGCCGTCCTCAAGCGGCTGACGAAGCACCTCAAGGGCGTTTTTCTGAAATTCGGGAAGCTCGTCCAAAAACAAAACGCCGTTGTGGGCAAGCGATATTTCTCCCGGACGCGGCACAGAGCCGCCGCCCGTAAGTCCCGCAACGGTTGCGGTGTGATGGGGCGAGCGAAAGGGACGCTCGGTAATTACGGGGCGCTCCTTTGAGAGAAGGCCCGCAACGGAATATATCTTGGTGGTATCAATTGCCTCGCCGTAGCTTATCGGCGGCATAATTGAAGGAAGCCGCTTTGCTATCATGCTCTTTCCCGAGCCGGGAGGGCCAATGAGAAGCACGTTATGACCGCCCGCCGCCGCTATCTCCATAGCTCTTTTTGCCATTATCTGACCCTTTACGTCGGCGTAATCAAGACCGCTGTCGGCAAAAAAGGTGGGCTCAAAGGGACGGTATTCTATCTCTTGAAGCGGCTTTTTACCCGAAAGATGAGAAACGGCGTCTCTCACGGTGTGAGCCGCGCGTGCGCCCGTGCTTTTAACAGCCGCCGCCTCGCTCTCGTTTGCGGCGGGAATTATAATTTCCTTAAAGCCAAGCTCCGCGGCGGAAATTACCGCGGGAAGAATTCCCTTGGTGGCAACCAGCTCGCCGTTTAGCGAAATCTCGCCCAAAAAGGCGGCATCGTCGCTCGCAGGAGAAGCCTGACCGCTCGCTATCGTGAGAGCAAGACAGATGGCAAGGTCAAAAGCCGAGCCTTCCTTTCTCACGCAGGCGGGGGCGAGGTTTACCGTTATCTTTCCCTCGGGGAAGATAAAGCCGCTGTTTTGCATTGCAAAGCGGACTCGCTCCTTCGATTCCTTAACAGCGGCGTCGGGCAGACCGACGATATCGAAGGAGGATTTTCCTTCGGTAAAATCAGCCTCTATTTTAACCCTTTGACCTACTATGCCGGTAAGTCCCACCGACCAGACCGTTGCGTACACCCGTGCTTCACTTCCTTGGAAATCTTTTATCAGTAGCCGAAGGTCTCTCCGAGAGAGTCGTCCTTATATATCCAGTCGCGGACGTCGACCACGGTATATCTTTCGTTATCGTTTCTTATAACCACTCGCGCGATGCCCGCGTTTATAATAAGGCGCTTGCACATCGCGCAGGAGTTTGCGTCCTTCATTATCTCGCCCGTCTTCATCTCCTTGCCGACGAGGTAAAGAGTTGCGCCGAGCATTTCCTCTCTTTTGGCGGCGATGATTGCGTTTGCCTCGGCGTGTACCGAGCGGCAAAGCTCGTATCTTTCGCCTCTGTTTATCTTAAGCTCCTCGCGAATACATTTTCCGAGGTCGATGCAGTTTTTTCTTCCTCTCGGAGCGCCGGTATATCCGGTTGATATGATAATATCGTTATTAACTATTATCGCGCCGAAGTTTCTGCGAAGGCAGGTGCCTCTTTCAAGCACCGTTTGTGCAATGTCGAGATAGTAGTTTTCCTTGTCGCGTCTTTCCATTTTTGTTCTCCTTGCTTTTAAGAAATGTCGGAATAGACTGTTTCGCAGCCCTTTTTGCTCGAATTCATTTTATAAATGCCGTATCGCGTTACCTCTCCCTCGTTTACCGAGATGAAAAGATAAAACGCGTTTCCGTCCGCCCTCAAGCCGAGCACTCTTGCCTCTCCGTTTACCGTAAGAGAGAGCTGCTCCGAAACGGTGCCTTTGTTGAGATCTATTTTTCCCGCAACAACGCTGTTATCGGAGATAACTGCGCCGTAAACGCTTCTGTCCCAAATTGCCGCCGCCGAAACGGAGGCGTCGTATTCCTTTTCGCTTTTTCCGATAAGACGGAGCTTGTTAACGCCGTCCCTATATATCAAAACGCCGTTTTCCTTTGCAAAAGAGATGCCGAGTATCTCCTTTTCACCGCCGAGAGCGAGAGATATCTCCTCCTTTTGAATATCGAAGCAGTAGAGCCTTTCGCCCTTTAATATATAGACAATACCGCCCGAAGCCGATATTTTTTTGGCGGCGCTTCTGTCGTCTGCTCCGAGCAGGGTAACAAGACGGCTGTTTTTGCCGTTCAAATTGCACTTTTTGAGCTGCGACGGATTTGAAAGAGAGGTGTAATATATCTCGTTTTTATATATCACGGCGTTTTCAACGTCGGACAAAAGCTTTTTCTCCGATTTAAAGGCAAAGTCGGTGAGATAAAGCTCGCCGTCGACGATATAATAGAGATTTTTGCCCGAGATCGCAAATGAAAGGAGCTTTCCGTTTACGAATTTCGATGCCATTACCTCGTCGGTGGCGGTGTTTAAGCGGACAAAGCTCTCGCCGGTGTTGTAAAAAAGCGTTTCGCCCACCGCAACGGGCGCAAGAGAGAAGTCAGCCGAGCGCTTGCCCGCCGACGATATGAAAACGATAAGCACCGCTATAAGAGAAATAACGGTGAGAAAAATAATTCCGAGGGCAAGCGTGCCTGCACGGCGCGAAAGGGGAGCGGACTTTTTGCCCACCTCAGTCCCTTCCTCCAAAACGGTTATCTCGGTGTTTTTAACGTCTGCTCCGCAGTTTGAGCAGACGACGTCGTATTCCATTATCTCGTTGCCGCATTTTTTGCACTTCATTTGATACACCTTACTATATATAATATACCACTATAAATTTTACAATATTATAGAAAATAAGTCAAGAAAAACAATCTCAAAAAGAGGCGCCGCGGCATAAAATAAAAGAGAAACTACTGGTTGGAGGAGAAAGATGACTACCGTTTTAGTATATAACAACGTTACCGGCAGAATAGAGAGATATTACCGCTCGCTCTCATCGCCGATGCCCTATACCTCGGGGACGATACTTACCGTGGGCGAGTTTCGGGGCTCGTCGCGCGCAAACATTATCTGGACAGACCGACGCTTTATGGAGACCTTTGCGGCCTTCAGGCGCTACTACGGAAAAATTATCCCCGTGGGATACGCCTTTAAGAGAATATGGGAGGGCGGACACGGCAGACAAAGTCAGCACTACGCGGGCGGCTCGTTTGACTGCGGACAGGTGCTTTCGGCGGCGGGAAGAAGGGCGCTTTGGAATTCGGCAAGGAGCTTCGGACGCTGGAGCTACGTTGAGCCGAGAAGTCTTACTCCCACTTGGGTGCATTTTGATAAGCGGCTCTCTCCGCCTGCCTGCGCCACGGGCGGATATATAACCGTTTCCTACGGAAGCCGCGGCGTTTACGTGCTTATTCTGCAGGACGCCTTAAACGCTCTCGGTTACACCGGCTCGGGACTCGACGGCATTTTCGGCAACCGCACCCTCTCTGCGCTTCGTCGGTTTCAGAGAGAAAACGGACTTGCCGCCGACGGAATCTGCGGCTGCAGAAGCTGGCAGGCGATAACCTCGCAGGCGCTCGGAATAGGAAAAACACCGACGGTGATAGATTGAGGAGCGGATTTTTTGATAAAGACCGCGGAGTCGTCGCGCTCATTTTTCCGCTCAAGCCGCAGGGCTTTCTTTCCGCTTACGCGCGGGGCTTTAATTTCCACTACGCGTGGGGCGCCTGTTTCCGCTCAAGCCGCGGGGGCTCCCCTTTTCTCAAAGATGAGAAAAGGGGGAAAAGAATCTTTTTAAGGGGAAGGCTCCCCTATGCTCACGAGAATAAAAAGGGTACAAAACGCATTACGCTTAAGCGAAATGCAAACGTCGCTCCGCTCCCTTTGCTATTTCTTATGCGTAAGGCAAGAACGCACAAAGCCAAAGGCTTTCGCCTCGCTCGCACCTACCCCTCTTTTGGTGCGCGTCCACACTCGGTTACTTGCCCGAGGGGTGAGGTGAGTGACGCAAAACATTGTGTTTTGCATAAGCCTCCTTTCGCCTTCACACCTTCGCAGGCGCAAAGCGCCAAGAGGTGTGCGAGTGAAAGGGGATTTTTGCTTTTCTTACTCTC
>JAFVQJ010000016.1 GCA_017504945.1 Clostridia bacterium | reverse complement strand
CATTTGTAAAACAAATGCGAAACTTGCAATAAAAACAGAAGAGAGAGTCATGCGGAAGCAAGATTCCGTAAGACTCTCTCTTTTTCTGCTGTCTATGAGTGATATTCTTTGCTTTCGCAAAGAGTGATATTGCCCTTGCGGGCAGTGATATTGTTCGGCTACGCCTCACAGTGATATTCTATTCGCATCTAAACTCGCGAAGCGAATACCACTTGGACGAAGTCCGAATATCACTGCGTAGCAATATCACTCGCCAAAGGCGAATAGAACCGGCGTGATACTCCGATAAGAGTATCACGCCAAAGCTCGAGGTGCTGTTTTTTATTTTCTTTTCGGCTTGAATATGAGGGCAAACAAAAATCCGAAGGCAATTGCCGCCGCAATCCCGGCAGAGGCACCGGTGAGTCCGCCCGTAAAGATGCCTATAAAACCCTTTTCGTCTATCGCCTTCTTCACGCCGCTGATAAGCACGTTTCCGAAGCCCGATATAGGCACCGCAGCGCCGGAGCCTGCAAATTCGGTGAGCTTACCGTATAGTCCAAACGCTCCGAGCAGTGCGCCCGTGAGCAAAAACGTTACGAGTATTTTCGCGGGCGTGAGCTTCGTTTTGTCGATAAGTATCTGACCTATCGCGCATATTGCGCCGCCCACCGCAAACGCCTTTAACAAGCTAAGCAAAAGTTCCATTTTCCACCGTTCCTTTTGCTTTAGTATTTTGCGATTTAAGCTAAATTATTCAAAAAATCCTCGGCATTTTTATAAAGCACTGCCTCGCGCTCGCCGTCGGTAAGAGGAAGCGACATAAAGCGCTCTATCTCCTCTTTTGCACTCCACATGGGATAATCGGTGCCGAAAAAGCAACGCGAAACGCCGTAGGCGCGGATGAGTGCCGCCGCCTCGTCGGCAGGTATTTGGTAAAGACTGCTCGAGGTGTCGATATAGAGATTGTCAAGTCCCTTATAGCACTCCTTTGCCTCTCGCCACTCCGACCAGCCGCCGAAATGGGCGCCGATAACGGCAAGGCTCGGAAAATCCTTCATTACCTTCGCCATCATATAGGGGTGCGAATAGTTGTGGCGCGGGTCGCCCGTGTGGACCTGAATGGGCATTTTCCCCGCTATTTCCTCGTAGATGGGGTAGGCGCGCCTGTCGTCGATGGCAAAGTGCTGCATATCGGGGTGTATTTTTATTCCCTTAAGTCCCATTTCTCTTGCGCGCTTTATTTCAGCCGCAATATTTTCATAGTCGGGGTGCATGGTGGCAAAGCCGGTGAAAAGCTCGGGACATTCCTCCTTCGAGGAGGCTATGTAATCGTTTATCTTCTCCACCTGCGATGCGTTTGACGCAACCGAATGAATAAGCGCTCTCACTATGCCGTTTTCCTTGCAGGAGGAGATAAGCCTCTCTCGAGTGCCGTCGTGCGCCATCGTTATGCTGTAAAAGCTTCCTATTGCAGCTGCCGCCTTTTGCGCTATTTTTTCGGGGAAAATATGGCAGTGCATATCTATTATCTTCAAGGGTATTCTCCTTTTTTAATCCAAAACATCTCCCGCCTTTTAAGCGGGAGATGTTTCATTTTTAAATTGTTTATTCGCAGCAGTTTTCTTCTGCATGCTCCTCGCAGCCGCAATCACAGCCGCAATCGCAGACATCGTCGTCTTCAATGCGGAAATTGCAATCGTCGTAATCGGTATTTTCGGGCACACAGAGGCAATATTTACCGGTGCGCATTTTGGAAACGACGGCAACTGCGCCCAAAGCGGCGGCGGCGCCGACTACTGCACCAATGGCTGCAGCAACAAAAACTTTCTTGTCCATAGTTTATATCTCCTTATCTTTTTTAGATATTTTATACCGTTTTCTACACTTTTATGCTTTGATTATAGCAGTGAAAATATTAAAAGTCAATGCTTATTTTGTTAATTATTGATTTTTTCACACTTCGGTTGAATTTCCGTTGGGATCGGGCTCGGAGCTCTCTGCATTTGACGATGCCTCAACAGTCTGACCGCCGTCCTGCGATGAGGTAGCTTCCGTCTCGCTTGCGGCTTCGCTCGAAGCGGCGCTTTCGTCGCTGCTTGCCTCGGAGTCGTTGCTTTCCGAGCTGTTAACGGGAGTATCCGACGGGATATCGGACGATTCGTTGCCGCTCTCGGTAACGTCGCTGCTTACGTCCGAGGAGTTGAGGTCGGGGTTTTCGGGATCCTCGGGATTTTCGGGGTTTTCGGGATCGGGCTCCGGCTCGGGATCGGGCTCGTGAGTAGGCGTGGTAATAAGCGCACCGCCCGAGAAGTTCCACGGGTGGAGATATGCTATCTCATTGGGAGTATGTGCCTGACATACCGCGTTCATTATATCGGAGGAGGCAAATTTACTCATGACCTGACCGGGATTGCGAATCGTTGCAGGAGCAAGCGGCTTTCCATCGGGATCGACGGGCGGAACAAGGGGTGTGGTGCCACCCTCGCCCTCCTTGGGAGGATTGTAGGAATCGTTGGGATATCCCATATAATTTTCCCAGCCTATCGGATTGATATAGATATTCATATAGGCGGGAAGTCTTTCGGAAACGTAGAGGGGCAACGTGGGAGATTTTGCTATTAAGGGGAATACGTATTGAGCGTCCTCAATATAGAGGTCGGTTCTTATATAATCTCTGTAATCGTTGAGAAATGCAACGGCGTAGACCTTGCCGTTCGGGCAGTTATCGTGAGCGAGCTTGCCCGAATCCTCGCAGATGTAGAGGGCGTGGTGAACGTCGCACTCCTCGGTGGGTACGTTTTCCTCCTTTACCCAACTCTTCATAATTACGGGATCCTTTTCGGTATTTCTCGGGTCGAGCTTGCAGATGTCGGTTGCTATCTTGCCGCTGTATTTACAGTATTCAACCTCTGTAACGCCTGTGGGCTTGCTGAATTCGCCGTCGCCAAGACCCTTTGCGTCGTAGATAGAACGCATTACTCTCGACCAGAACGCCGCCGCCTGACCGGACTCGCCCGAGTCGATCCTTGCGTTGCTGTCAAAGCCCATCCAGACGGCGCCGAGGAACTCGCTTGTAAAGCCGCAGAACCAGAAATCGTGGTCGTGCGCAGAGGTTCCCGTCTTGCCGTAACAGGTTATCTTTACGCCGTTTGAGGTGGAGAAGCGCGACTGCGAGCTGTAGCCGTTATAAACGAGCTCGTAAAGAAGGTCTCTCATAATAAAGGCGCTCTGCTCGGAAAGGGCTATCGTTGATCTTACGGGGTTATCGAGCACGACGTTTCCGAGACCGTCGACTACCGAGGTGTAAAATCTCGGCTCGTTATAAACGCCGTTATTTGGGAATATCTGATAAGCGGCACATATTTCGGTAACGGTGAGGCCGTTGGTAACGCCGCCCAATGAAAGCGAAAGAGAAACGTCGTTTGCGGCACCCGTTCCCACGAGGTTCTTAACGCCGCACTTATTATAGAGGAAATCGAACGATGCCTGCGGACCTATCTGCTCGGCAAGGTCAACGGTAGGACCGTTGAGCGACATTGCCAATGCGCGACGAAGAGGCATGATTCCTCTGTAATAGTCGATAAAGTTTACGGGCCAATTGCCCTCCTTGGAGTTGGGAAGGTCGTTTAACGCCGAGTGGCCGTCTGCCGCGTTAAGCTCAACGCCGGGGGCAAAAACCGCTATGGGCTTGATTACCGAGCCTACCTGACGGAATGCCGAGGTAGCGCGGTTAAAGCCTCTGTCGAGCTCCTTTTCGCCGATGCCGCCGACAACGCCCAAAACGTCGCCGTTATTGTAGTTCATTATTATCATGGCGCTCTCGAGATATTCTATCTCGCCGGTAACGGCGTCGGTCGCGGTGTTTTTCGGGAAATTATCGCGGTTTTCGTAATATCCGTCCATAATATTCTGAACGGTTATATCCATGGGAATATATATCTTGTAGCCGCCCTGATAGAGCATTCTGGTGGCAACCGCGGAGGATACTCCGTAGGTCTTACGAAGGTCCTTTAAAATTACGTCGATAACGGTGTCTACGTAATACGACTGAACCGATTTATCGGCGCTTTCGTTTACTGTGGTGAAGGCAAATGAGAGCTCGGTGGTAGCCTTCGCCTCGTTATACTGCTCCTCGGTTATCATCTCGAGGCGGTACATCTGATCGACGATAAGCTTTGCTCTTTCGAGATTTGCCTCTCGGTTGTCGGCGTAGTAGGGGTTATACATCGAGGGGTTGTTGGTAATGCCGACGATGCTCGCGACCTCTATGAGAGAGAGCTGCGAGGGGTCCTTGCCGAAATAGAAGCGCGAGGCAGACATAATGCCCTGTATCTGTCCGCCGTAGTTGATATAGTTGAGATAAAGCTCGAGAATATCCTCTTTTTCGTATATCTTCTCGATATAGGTGGCGTTAAATACCTCTTTTGCCTTTCTTATCGCCGTGGTCTCGTTTGCGCCGGTAACGTTTTTAACGAGCTGCATTGTTATGGTCGATGCACCGAAGCGGCTTCTGAAATTCAAAAAGCTGTTTGCCGTTGCGAGAATAAAGCGGGGCCAATCGACGCCCTCGTGCTCGTAAAAGCGCTCGTCCTCTATCGCGATGGTCGCCTGCTTGAACAACTCGGGAATATCGTCGAAGCTTATCCACTGGCGGTCCTCGCTTACGAAGAGAGATTCAAGCTCAACGTAGGTGCCGAGCTCCTCGTCGTAGGCGTAGATATAGGTGGTCGCCTTCATATTGAGAGTCTTGAAGGTGTTTGCTATTTCAATATTCTCGTAGTTATTGAGAATATGGAAGAAGCAGACGCCGCCCATTATTGCCATTGCAAGACCGAACGCCGTAAGACCTATTGCAAGACGCACCAAAAAGCCAAAGACCTTTTGTCCCTTGGTTTTGGGCATAACCGCCTCGCCCTTTTTGTTATACTCGGGCGCCGTTATCTTTTCCTTTTTGCCCTTCAGCAGATTTTTCTTTAAATCGGATGCCGATATCTTCTTTTTTCCGTTAGGAGCCATTTATATTCCTCCCGTTATTTCTCTTCCACGTTGGTGAAATATATCTTCATTTCTATTTTAAATGCGGGGTGAGGCATTTCTTCGTCGAATTTATCCTTCTCGATATTGAGGATATTGAAAATAAAGCCCGAGAGATCGTTGCTCTTCTCCGCAGTTTTTACTCTTAAATATGCACCCTTCTCGTTATTGTCGGAGGTTGCCGTTTTGGTGAGGACCGAGGTGCCTTCGGTCTTTTCGGTGTTTTTAAAGCCGCCAGGGATAATTCTGGAGAGTATCTCGATATCGTCGGCGTTAAGGAGCCCGTTTTCGTTGGTATATACCGCCGATTCGGCGTAAACGGTGTTTATTACGCGGTCGGTAACACTGTCCTCCGTGAGATCAATCTCGATACGGTTTATATCGACGAACTTTTCATTGCCCGAAAAATAGGAAACGGTGTAGTCGTTATAGTTATAGTTAAAAAGATATCTGTTTGCATATTCGAAATTGAAGCTCATCGCACCGAAGCGCTCGTTTTCTGAAAGAGTGCCGAATTTCGAAAGGTCGGGAGCGCTTAAGAATAAGAGCCCGAAATCGTCCTCTTCGTAATAGCCGTATTCATACTCGAAAACGAAAAGCTCAACGCCCACGGTATTCTCCACACCGTTATTGAAGGGGTTTACGAAGAATACTCTGTTTTCGGTGGCAATTACCGCGGGAGCTATCGAATAGGTCTTGCCTATCTCGCCAACAAGCTCGACCATCGCCTTGCGGACCGCCTCACTGTCGGTTGCGGTGCCGGGATTTTCTATCTCCTCCAAGAGAGTGTCGAACTCGACCTGCGAGCTTTCACTGTACGGCACAAGCTCGACCGTTACGCCGTTTGCGGGAGTGGGTAAAAATATCATCATCGCAATGCCGACGAGCGGAAGGCAGCACAAAACTATAATAAATATTTTTAAATTTCTCGCGTAAGAAAAGGGTTCCTTCGTTCTCATATCAATTCTCCGTTTAAATACAGTTCTACTTGATATTATATTATATCTCTTTTGGCTACCCTTTTGCAAGTCTTTCTTATATTTTTTTACATTTAAACACTAATTTTCATTCTTTTTACAAAAATAAAAAGCCGTCTGCTTCTTTTGCAGACGGCTTTTTGGCTTACATTTAATGGATAATTCTTACTCTGATAACGCCTTCGATAGCCATAAGCTTTTCGTAAGCTCCCTCGGGTATCTCGTCGGTAGCCTCCATAATGGTATAGGCGTTTTCCTTTTTGCTCTTGTTTATCATATTCTCGATGTTTGCGCCCGCTTCGCCCATAACGCCCGATATCTGTGCCAAAACGTTGGGGATATTCTTATGGTTTACGCAAACTCTTGCCTTACCCGAGCGGGGAAGCTCGGCGTTGGGATAGTTTACCGAATTTTTTATATTTCCGTTTAAAATATAATCGGAAAGCTCTTGTACTGCCATAACCGCGCAGTTATCCTCACTCTCCTCGGTGGATGCGCCGAGATGGGGAATTGCGATAACGTTTTTCATATTTGCCGATGCGGGATTGGGGAAATCGGTGACGTAGCGCTTTACCTTGCCCGAATCGAGTGCGGCGCTCATTGCGGCGTCGTCGATAAGAGCGTCACGCGCAAAGTTGAGGATAACGACTCCGTCCTCCATCATGGCGATCTCTTTTTCGCCTATCATACCCTTGGTGTTCTTTGAGGGATCGTCGCTTGCGATAAGCGGAACGTGGACCGAAATAAAGTCGCACTTCTCGTATATCTCTTCCTTGGATTTGGCGTGGATTATATCTCTCGAGAGGTTCCAAGCCGCTTCGACGGAAAGGTAGGGGTCAAAGCCGTAGACCTTCATTCCGAGATGGCGTGCGGCGTTTGCAAGAGGTCCGCCTATTGCGCCGAGGCCGATAACGCCGAGGGTCTTTCCCTTTATTTCGTTACCCGCAAACTGCGATTTATTTTTCTCAACAGCCTTTGCTATATCAGGGTCGGCAGCGTTTTCCTTTACCCAATTTATGCCGCCCACAACGTCACGCGAGGCAAGCAATATTCCGCAAATAACGAGCTCCTTAACGGCGTTTGCGTTTGCACCGGGGGTGTTGAATACGACTACACCCTTATCGCCCATAATATCGGAGGGGATATTGTTGGTGCCGGCTCCCGCACGCGCTACCGCAAGAAGATTTTCGTTTATGGGCATCTCGTGAAGCGATGCCGAGCGGACGAGAATACCGTCGGGATTCTCGACGCTGTCGCTCACGGCGAAATCTGCCGTGAAGTTATCAAGGCCGATCTTTGCGATCTTGTTCATCGTTTTGATATTATACATTTCGGATATTCTCCTTTATTAACCGTTTGCTTTTTCAAACTCTGCCATAAATTCGATGAGCTTAAGAACGCCCTCGATAGGCATTGCGTTATAGATAGAGGCTCTCATACCGCCGACCGAACGGTGACCCTTTATGTTGAGGAAGCCCGCCTGAGCAGCCTCCTTGCAGAATTTCTTATCGAGATCCTCGTTGCCCGTTACGAAGGTAACGTTCATAAGAGAGCGGCTTCCCTTCTCGGCAGGTGCCTTGAAGAGCTTGGAATTATCGAGATAATCGTAAAGAAGCGCCGCCTTCTTCTCGTTGTGCTCCTTCATCTTTGCAAGACCGCCCATATCGTTCTTTATCCACTCGAGAACGAGCTTTACGATATAGATGCAGTAGGTGGGAGGAGTATTATACATCGAATCGTTTTCCGCATAGGTAGAATACTTATACATGGTGGGAATAACGAAATCGTTTTTGACCTCCAAAAGATCCTCGCGGACTATGGCAACAGCCATACCGGCAGGTCCCATATTCTTCTGAACGCCCGCATAGATAATGCCGAACTTGGAAACGTCAACCGGCTCGGAGAGAATGCAGGAGGACATATCGGCTACGAGAGGAACGTCGCCCGTTTCGGGAATATAGGGGTATTTGGTGCCGTAGATGGTATTGTTGAAGCAGATGTGGAGATAGTCTGCGTCCTTCGAGATCATATCCTTGGTAACTACGGGAACGTAGGAGAAGTTCTTATCCTTGGAGGATGCTATTGCGGTGCATTCGCCAAAGAGCTGACCCTCTTTAAACGCCTTATTGGAGAACTGACCGGAAACTATATAGTCTGCCTTCTTGTTTTTCATAAGGTTCATTGCAACCATTGAGAACTGTGCCGAGGCACCGCCCTGAATGAAGAGCACCTTATAGTTTTCGGGAATATTCATTACCTCGCGAAGAAGCGCCTCGCACTCCTTGATTATTGCATCGTACTCTGCGGAGCGGTGGCTCATTTCCATAACCGACTCGCCGGTGCCGTTATAATCGGTCATCTCGGAAGCCGCTTTTAAAAGAACCTTTTCGGGAAGCATTGAAGGGCCTGCAGAAAAATTATATATTTTTCTCATCTTTACAACTCCTTAATTTATTGTTATAATATTATCAAGCTTTTATTTTAATATTTTACATCATATTGCTTTCAAGGTCAAGTAAAAATTTTCATATTTTTGTTTTTACTCTGTCTTTGCTTCGTTTTTTTGCAAAAGAGGTGCACTTTTGACGCAGTTTCTTGAAATTCTACACCATTCCTTTGCCGACACGGTAAAGCTTATACTCCCTCTCTTTTTGGTCTATTTTCTTATTGAATATCTTGAAAAGTACCGTCAGAGCGCATTTTTAAAAAGGCTCGGCAATAAAAACGCCGCCGCTCCCCTTTGGGGCGCCCTTTTCGGCTGTATTCCGCAGTGCGGCTTTTCGGGTATTGCCGCCGAGCTTTATTCTCACCGCTTTATAACTGTCGGCACTCTCTTTGCCGTTTTTATCGCCACGGGCGACGAGGCTCTTCCGATGCTCATTTCAAGCGTCGCCTCACGTCCCGACGCCGCCCTGACGGCAGTAATGCTGATAGCGGTAAAATTGGTATTTGCCTTTATTTTCGGCACGGTGATCGACCTTGCCGCAAAAAAGCTTTCGCATCACCGCCACGAGCATAAATGCGAGCATTATCACGACGCGGGCGAATGCTCGGAGGACGCCGACTGCGGCAACCGTCACGGCGAGTGCGGCTGTCATCACGATGGGCAGGAAAAGGGCTTTTTAAAGGGTATTCTGTTTCCGTCGCTGAAGCACACGGCAAAGATATCGCTCTTTATTTTCGCAGTTAATTTTTTACTCACCGCCGTTATGCATCTGCTCGGCGGAGAGGAAGAAATGGCGCGTCTGCTTTCGGGCGCAGAGGGCCTTACCCCTCTTCTTGCCGCGCTTTTCGGGCTTATTCCCAACTGCGCCGTTTCGGTGCTTCTCACAGACCTTTATCTCGACGGTGCTATTTCATTTGCCGCCGTTTGCGCGGGGCTTTCCTCGGGTGCGGGAATAGGTCTTTTCGTTCTGTTCAAGTCCAATAAGAGCCTAAAGGAAAACGTTATCATTTCACTTATTCTCTTTCTTGCAGGCACGGCAATAGGATACGCCGTACACGGTCTTTCGTTGTTATTTTAATTTTACCATATAATCATTATATGAAAGGACACCGGAAAATGAAGGATATATTTAACGCAAATATCTCCCACTCCTTTTTCTACACAGCCCCTTACGAATCTATCGACGAATTCGTCGCGCAGGTGCGCCAAAATTGGCCAAACGCGATAGGCTACGCTCTTAACGAGAAGCAGGACCACCCCTATCTCGTTGATATGCAGACTGCCGAAAGATTTTTGAAGGGCGGAAGCCAGACCTATCAGGTAAAGCGCTTTTTCCTCACCGACGACAACAAGATAGACCTTGAAAAGAGCGGTCTTGCCGGCTGGTGCATTATGATCACCTATTTCACCGAGAGCAATATTGCGGGGCTTTCCTTCCACTACTCCGTTAAGGACAGGACGACCGACCAGCTCATTGCAATAAAGCAGTCGGGCGTTAATAAAAAGCATTTCTTCGAGGGCGGAGAATTCTCCTGCAGCGAGCTTGCCTCCCTTATCGCCTCGAAAATGGCGCTCCCCGATACTCCCTGCGAAAAAAGCTATCTCTGCGAGATAACCAAGTTCGGCGACTATACCGATCTCGAGGCGATAGAGCGCGAGCAGGCCAACAGAATGTACGGCTTTCTCTCGGGCGACGAGGGCTACGCCTTCGTTCCGGAGGAGCTTGTAAGAGAGCGTCTTTCGGCATCGTGGGGAAGCAGAAACTTTATTCGAATTTACGCCGGCGGAAAATCGTTTTTATTCTTAAATCTTCTCGATTCTCCCGCAAGGCTCGAATATCTTGACCGTCAAACGCAGTTCGGCGGCGATATTTACGGCGGTGCCGACCCCTATTTCTTTATGGGCGAATGTCCGCTCACGGTAAACCACGGTATTCTCTTCTCTGTTGAGTTCGTTATGATGCTTAAAGGTCTTATAAATGAGGTTCTTCTTTTCCAAACGGAGTTTTCCAAAAAGAAATTCACCTACTATAAGCGCATTAAAATGACGAGAGATTTCAGGCGCAAGATAATTCTCGTTCTCGAGAAGGTCGAGCGCACCGAGATAGCCGAAATAGGAGAATTGAGCTCGATACTGCTTGAAAGCCAGCATATTTCGCCTATCGTCGATCAGGTAAAATATCTGCTTGAGCTTTTGGAGGGCGACCTTTCTCTCATCTATTCGGAGCATAATAACACCCTCGTTACCATACTTACCGTTTTGGGTCTTTTGCTTGCCCTGTGGCAGATATTACTGGCATTTTAAAATAGCAGACCTCCCCGCAAAAGCGGGAAGGTCTGAAAATAAAAAAAGGCGGTGCAAAACCGCCTTTTTTATTTTGTTTATCAGTCTTTTGCCATTAAGGGAGCAATAACGTAAACGGGAAGGATAACGGTTGCCGCGATTGCAAATATTATCTCGATCACGGTTGTTGCCGCAAGAGCAAAGCCCATTATCAAGGTTACCGCGAAAACGGCAACGAGGGCAATGCAGATTATCTCTGCGGGGAAAACGAGGAGGTTTGAAACGGTGCTTATCGCGCCGTTTACAACGTCGCTCGAGAAGGGCTTCGCGGTGCCTGCCGCCTTGTTATCGACTATTACCTCGAAGCAGATAAAGGCAATTACCGCCGAAGCTATCGACACGGCGATAAAGATATACTCTGCAAAGGAGGAAAGGCTTAAGCGGAATATGAGCATAAGTGCCAGCGCAAAAGCGGGAGCGGCAACGGAGGTAACTGCTGCCAGAGCCGCCGGCTTTACGCCGAATATCTTTTTGAAGCGGAATATGCAATAGAGGAAGCTTAACACTGCAACGACCGCTATTGCAATAACGATATTCCAGATATCTATCTTGCCGTCCTTAAGGGTCTTTATCTCGCCTGCCGTTTTTCTTGCGGCGGAGGCGTCGACCGATGCCATTGCGGCGTCAACCTTGGCAAGCTGATCGTCGGAAAGCGAAACGCCGTCGAACACGAGCTTAACGGTGCCGTTTATGCCGCCCTCTGCCTTATATGCGACTTTAACTGCGGGGGTTATGCCTATTTCGGCTCTTACTGCCTTGGCGATAGCGGAAGTGTCCTCCGACGTTGAGGTGTAGACCGCCTCAAAGCCGCCGTTGTAGCCTGCTCCGCCCTTTTCGGCGCCGAATACGAAAAATACCACTGCTGCCGCCGCGATAACGAGAGCAACGACGATAGCCAATATTTTTGAAAGTTTAGTATATTTAACCATTATTCTGCCTCCTTCTTGCTTTTAAAGAGGCCGGGCTTGCGCATGAAGCCGAAAGCCTGCGATGAAATGAGGCACCATTTCGTTACGTAGATGAGGCAGACAAGAAGCGCCACGCCTGCAGTGATGAAGATAATGCCGAGATCTATGCAAAGCTCGTTTAAGAAGAGCAATACGATGCCCAAAAGTGCTACGCCCCAGCCTGCCGTGCGGACGGTGGGAAGCATTGAGCTGAAGCTGTAAACCACTGCGCCCTCAACGGTCTTGCCCTTCTTATACTCTGCCTTGAGCTTTGTGAGCATATAAGCGGTCATTGCAAAGGAGAGGGCAAAAACGGCTGCAAAGGCAAAGAGCGCCTCAACCGAGTAGATTCTTTTGAACGCTGCGTAAACGATATATACGAGCGAGTTCTGCATAAGCCAGATAATGCCGGCTATTGCGCCCGCCGCCTTGCCGTATACTACGAAAAATACGAGTGCGAGCACGGTAACCACTGCAAGAGCTATGCCGCAAACGTCGAGAAGATTGCCGTAAACGGGAGTGGTGTAAACTGCGTCGGTCCTCTTTATTTCATAAGCAAGAGGTCCGATATCGATAAAGTTGGCAGCCGCAATAAGAGCGTTCTGATCGGTAAAGTTGCCATAGCCGATAGATTTGCTCTCTACCTTGCCGCTGAAGGTGTATGCCTGAGCCACCTCGCCGTCGATAAGAAGGAAATAGCGCTGAGTGGGAACGGTTACCTTGTTCTCCTCTTTTTTGCCCTCATCGTCGGACGCTTCGGGAGTCTTGGCGGCTTCCTCCTCCGCCTTTGCCTTTGCCTCGTTATAAACTCTCTCGGTTACCTCGGCAAGCTTTGCCTGAGCTTCTTCCGAAAGGTTGAGCTCAAGGACGTAGTAATAGCTCGTGGAGGTGGTTCCTGCCGAAATACCGACGCTCTCTATGTCGTCGGAATCGAAGATGGTCTCAAGCTCCTTGTCGATAACGAAGCTGCCGTCCTCCTTGGTGGTGTATTCGGCAATTACCGCCTTGAGATAATAGCGGACGTCGATACCGTTTAGCTTGCTTAAGTCAGCGGTGCTGTCGCCCGTGGCGGGGAGCAAAACGGTGAGAGTCTTGTTTGCACTGTTTGCAACTACCTCAACGCCTCTTATGTGCTCTACGCGCTTGTTAAGTCTTTCAAAAGTCAGGTTGAACTGTTCGTCTGTGATATCTGCGTCAGCGTCCTTTGCGGCGAAGGTGTATTCAATTCCCTTGCCGAGATAGGCGTCAGCCTTTATCTGACGGATACCCTTAAGATCGATCTCGTAGTTATCGAGCAAAAATCCGTATGCGCCGAATACCGCCCACGCAGTAACGAGCAGTGCCAGCACGATATAGATTATCACCGGATATTTCTTTTTCTTGGGCATTTGCGAAAGCCTCCTTTTAGGATTGGGAAATATGTTATAAATCGGTAAATAAGCCGATATTTATACCTTCTCTGAGGGTGGAGCCCATAATTTCGGGCTTTTTGCTGCCTTTTTTGAGTATTATCACCTTCACCGGCTTGCCGCTCGTTAAGCAGTAGCTCACCGTGAAGGCAGTGCCCTTCGATTCACCGTCCCAGAAAGCAAAGACCATATCGGCTTTATCGACGATCTCCTTATTTCTTATGAGCGGTGCGCTTCTTGCGGCGGGCGCGCTCTCGTAATCGGGCGTTATTTCGGTAAGCTTCAAGCACCTTTCGTTTGCAAATCTCGTTGCGAGCTTATCTATTCCCTTGGCGCCGCCCGAAATTATCTCCGAGGCGTTTGCGGGTATTTCGTTTAAGAGAAATTTATAGTCCTCCTCGCAGGAGTTTCGCGAGCCGACTATCGCTACCTTCATACACTTACCCACCTTTTTAAAGGCAGTTAAAATACTGTTCATTATAATATAACATCTTTACGAGTTTTTTTCAAGAGAAATTTGAAGATTTCACAAATATTTCTTAAATTATACTCTCGGTATAACTCTTTTTCGGCGCTTTTTAAATTTCTTTTAAAAAATTGTCAGCATTTGGACAGCTCATGCGTTTTATATGCAGAGGGTTCTCAATTTGGGAATTTTAAAAAGCGGCACGTCTTATTGGGAGCAAGGCGCGGCGCAAAAGGAAAGGCAGGCGGTTTTTAAAAAACGCAGTATTTAATATTTAACGGTAAAACACACTTTTATTTGGCAAAGAAAGACAAATACGGTAAAATAAATAGCCGCCGACAATCTCGGCGGCTATTTATTTTTTAAAGCAATATATTCAAAAATGCCTCTAAAAGTCTTCCCTTTTCCTTTTCCCTTTTCACCGTTTCCTCGGCGTATATCGGCATTGATGCAACGAGTGTATCACCCGAATAGTAATCTATTTTCCCGATACAGTCGCCCGCGTTTACGGGCGCGTATAAAAATGAGGGGATATCCACTCTCGTTTCAATGCTCTCCCACTCGAAAACGGGAAGGATAAGGCGATCGGAGGAGGCTTTAACGCTCCTTTTTTCGCCGCCTGTTACCGAAACCGAAAAGCTTCCCTTCTCAAAGCTCACCGTTTTGCCTAAAAGCCCCGAAAACGCCCACTCGTAAAGACGGGTGTGGTCCTGCCAATCGTCAGGGGCGTTTAAAGTAACGCAGATGAGCCGCACGCCGTTCTTTTCAGCCGTTGTAACGAGGCATCTGCCCGCCGCCTCGGTGTAGCCCGTTTTGCCGCCGTCGCACCATTCGTATTCGGAGAGAAGGCGGTTGTGATTTTTAAGATAAAGGCGGCGCTCTCCCGATGAAACGCTCTCCTCCTTCGTTGAGGTTATTTTGCAAAAATCCCCGAAATTAAGAGCAAAGCGCATTATCGCCGCCATATCGCAGGCAGATGAATAATGCTCCTTTGCGGGAAGTCCGTGAGTATTTATAAAATTGGTGTTTTTAAGCTCCAGATGCTCCTTCGCGATGATATTCATTATATCAACGAGTGCTTCGCCGCAAAACGCCTCGTATATTGCGGTGGCGGCGTCGTTGCCGCTTGACAGCATAAGCCCGTATAAGAGGCTTTTAAGCGTTATCTCCTCGCCTGCCGCCACTCCCATTTTCGACCCCTCCACCGACGCCGCACTTTCCGAAACGGTTATTTTTCTCTCGGTATCTCTCTCGAGCATTATAACCGTCGCGGCGGTCATTATTTTGGTGGTCGATGCCATCGGAAGCCGCTTATCTCCGTTTTTTGAATATATCACCCTGCCGCTCTCCGCCTCGATCACCGCCGCGGCGTATGCCGAAACGCTCGGCGAAGCATGCGCCTCTATTGCCGTAAACGGTAAAAAAACGGCGGTCACCGCCGTTATGAATATTATAAAAAACGACATCCCACGCATTCAGATCCCTCCTTATAAAAGGATATTGCGTGGGACGTAAAATATTACTTTTTCTTTCTTATTGCCCTTAATATCTTTCTTCCCGTTCCGAGAGAAAAGTTGAAAATGAAATATTCAAGGGGCTTTATTACCGCGTCGAGCTCGCCGATATTTCTTATAACGCCGCCGCCGAAGTTGCTCTTGAACACCGCAACGCCCTCCTTGAGATCGTTGCCGTCAACGCCGCCCATATCGTAGATATCATAGCCGTTTTTGACGCCGTAGCTCATTATCTCGTGCTGGATAAGGTGCATTGCGTGGTAATGACCCGCATCGGTTGCCATTGCGCTGTAGGAGTAGGTTATCGTCTTGCCGTAGAGGATAAAAATTCCTCCCGCGATAACTCTGCCCTCCGCTCTTGCAAGAATAAACAGCATATTCTCCGGCGGTATGACCTCAAACATTCTGTTGTAATAGTCCATATCGCGAAGAGAGATGTTTTTTCTCTCCTCCGTTTGCTTTATTATCTCGTAAAAGGCGGGAAGGTCCTCTTTCGTGCCGTAAAATATCTCGGTGCCGCGCTTTAAGCCCGTTTTTATTTTGTTGCGGGTCTTGGAGTTATAAAAATCTATTACCTCGCATTTTATCTCGTTTAAGGGGATCTTATGGTTGCAGATGGGCTGCATATTCTCATAGGCAAGGCCGTGCACCTTTATTTTAAGCCCAAGCTCCTTGGCAAGCGCCTTGAGCTGACCGTTTTCATGGCTTTTGTCGGGATCGCATTTTACAACACAGGCTCCATAGCCCTTCGCGACCTCCTTTGCCTTGTTTATAAGCTCCGACGCCGTTTGAATATCGGTATAATCGCAAACGGGTCCGCGCGGGGCGTAGGCGACGGTAACGTTGAAAAGCGGCACCGGCATTTTTCTGATAAGCAAGGAAAGAGAGCCGTTTATCTCGCCGTTTTCGTTTTCGGATATTATTATTTCGTTTTTCCACTCTTTTTTTACGCTCGGCCAGAAGCTTGCTTGCAAAAACGAGCCGTTCTCGTGGCTTGCTACGAATTTTTCGTAGCGTTCTCTGTCGTTTTCGACGTATCCTCTTACCATTTTCCCTTCACCCTTTCAGTATATTATATTGTAACACACTTTTTGGCTTTATTCAATGATAAAATATCTTTTTCTCCTTTCACTGTTGACAAACCGCTTTTAAAATGCTATAATTTTTCGGTAAAGAATACGCCGCTGTGGTGGAATCGGCAGACACGAGGGACTTAAAATCCCTTGGGGGCAACTCCGTATCGGTTCAAGTCCGATCAGCGGCACCAGAAAAGAACCCACATTTGTCGTAGACAAAGGTGGGTTCTTTTCAACTAAATCCGTCCTTACGGACGGGATAAATCCCACTTTCGTGGGATGAAATCGCTTCGCGATGAAATCCGACTTCGTCGGGATATATAAGGCGGATTTAATTTCATCTGAGGCAAAGCCGAAGATTTCATCCGAACGGAGTGAGGATTTCATCGCGTTTGCGCGATTTCATTGAAAATCATGGAAATCTGTGATATAATGTATTCAAAGAGGTGATCTCAATGGCTGAAAATAAACTTGCTGATATGTCAACAGAATTTGCAATTCAAATTTTAAAACTGACAGAAAATATAAAAGGACATTATTCTCTGTCAAATCAGCTTGAACGAAGCGGGACAAGCATTGGAGCAAATATCCGCGAGGCGAAATATGCTCACAGCCGCCCTGATTTTATTGCCAAGCTGCAGATTGCATTAAAGGAATGCTATGAAACAGAATATTGGATTGAAATAGCACAAAAAGCCGGTATTATTACCAATGATGTTGCGACGAATGCTTTGCATAACTGCGGTTCAATTCGCAGAATGCTCATCTCTTCTATCAAAACCGCCAAAGGAGAATGAAAATGTATTATGGTATAGTAGACAGAAAAAATCATAAAACCTATACGCATCTCGGAAACGTATTTTCTGCACTCGACGGCATCGAAAAGGATTATAATTGGTTGATATCCGACACCGAGTGTTTTCCCAATATAAAAGAGTATGAAGAGCTGTTTGCCAAGGAATACTGTTGGCTTTCGGGAAAGGAGCTTTCTGAAATCGTTAAAAAAGACGATTTTCAATGGATATGGGGCGTGCTTTGCGCTTTTGAAAAAGACGTTTCATTGGAAGAAGCGCTCTCATACCCGTTGCCGCTTGCCCGCGATTACAACGGATATTTTCAAAATCCCGTTTCCTTGCAGCATCCGCTTTCAACTCTTGAGATTTTTGCTTTCGACAGCTCTTATACCATAATTATCAGCAAAGACAAAGCAATTATTGACGGTTATTTGCGTCATCTTCCTGAATGTGAAGACCTTTTTGAGTTTAATAAATAATCTCACAAACAAAAAATCCCCGAAGAATATCTCTTCGGGGATTTTAATTTTGTTACGGTTTCAAAAAGTAAAATTACTTATCTTCAACTTTGGTAACAACGCCGGAACCAACGGTTCTGCCGCCTTCACGGATGGAGAAGCGGAGTCCGGGCTCGATAGCGATGGGGTTGATGAGCTCAACGTCCATGGTAACGTTATCGCCGGGCATGCACATCTCAGCGCCGCCGCAGAGGTTGATAACGCCGGTGATGTCGGTGGTTCTGAAGTAGAACTGAGGTCTGTAGTTGTTTACGAAAGGAGTATGACGTCCGCCCTCTTCCTTAGTAAGAACGTAAACCTCGCCGGTGAACTTGGTGTGGGGTTTGATAGAGCCGGGCTTTGCAAGGATCTGACCTCTCTCAACGTCGGTTCTGTTGATACCACGGAGAAGTGCACCGATGTTATCGCCTGCCTGAGCCTCGTCAAGAAGCTTTCTGAACATTTCGATACCGGTTACAACGGTCTTCTTTGCTTCTGCTGCAAGACCAACGATCTCAACTTCGTCGGACATATGGAGAGTACCTCTCTCAACACGGCCGGTAACAACGGTACCATGACCGGTGATGGTGAATACGTCTTCGATAGGCATAAGGAAGGGAAGATCAGCTTTTCTGTCGGGAGTGGGGATGTAGCTGTCAACGTTGTCCATAAGCTCAGCTATGCAAGCGTAAGCGGGAAGAGAAGGATCGTTGTCAGCCTGGAGAGCGCCGAGTGCAGAACCCTTGATGATCGGAATGTCATCGCCGGGGAACTCGTACTTAGAGAGAGCCTCTCTGACTTCCATCTCAACGAGCTCGAGAAGCTCGGGATCGTCAACCTGATCGCACTTGTTGAGGAATACAACGATTGCGGGAACGCCAACCTGACGAGCGAGAAGGATGTGCTCCTTGGTCTGAGCCATAACGCCGTCGGATGCAGCGATAACGAGGATAGCACCGTCCATCTGTGCAGCACCGGTGATCATGTTCTTGATGTAGTCAGCATGTCCGGGGCAGTCAACGTGTGCATAGTGTCTTGCATCGGTCTGATACTCAACGTGAGCGGTGTTGATGGTGATGCCTCTTTCTCTCTCTTCGGGAGCCTTATCTATCATGTCGTAAGCCATGAAGTCAGCGCCGCCTTTGAGTCCGAGATACTTGGTGATAGCAGCGGTAAGGGTGGTCTTGCCGTG
>JAFVQJ010000003.1 GCA_017504945.1 Clostridia bacterium | reverse complement strand
GGGAGCCAAAAACCATATAACCTTATATGCACCTCTAGCTCAGCTGGTAGAGCAACTGACTCTTAATCAGTGGGTCCAGGGTTCGAGTCCCTGGAGGTGCACCAGTAAAGGTTATATGGTTTTTTCTTTTTGTCAGTTGCTCTTGATGTGCTCCCCCTGCGGGCATCTCGCCACCGATCGTTTGCTCCGCAAACTGTCGCAGGTTCTCTCCGCGCCGGCCGCATAGTCGCGCATTGTCGGGCGTTAAGCCCTTCTCGCGCTCCTTGCTTTGCGGCGATCGCTTCGGTAAAAACAATCCGCTGGATTGTTTTTTGCCTCTCTCACCCAGCAGTGGGAGCCAAAAACCATATAACCTTATATGCACCTCTAGCTCAGCTGGTAGAGCAACTGACTCTTAATCAGTGGGTCCAGGGTTCGAGTCCCTGGAGGTGCACCAGTAAAGGTTATATGGTTTTTCTTTTTTTATGGTGCACCGTAAGGGACTCGAAGGAGCCGCGGCACAGAGCGGACTTCCGGTGGACGTCCGTGACCGCGGCCGACCAAGGCGCGTAGTTCGCGCCGCGAATCGAGTCCCGATTCAAAACCTTGCGAAGCAAGTAAAAAAACGGAAAGAGAAAAAAGGTTGATAAAGGGTTCTCCGACGGCTCGAAAATATAGTCGTCTCTCGCGTGGCTAAAGCTACTTGCGATACTCCTTATTTTCATCGGGCACCTCGAAAAAACAGTTCTCAACTGTTTTTTTCTCGTTTACCCTGGAGGTGCACCAGTAAAGGTTATATGGTTTTTCTTTTTTTATGGTGCACCGTAAGGGAGCTTTCGCTTTTTATATAGGGAAGAGGAAGGAAATGACGGAAAATTTCCTTTGTGCTGCGCCTTTCGTATCGAAAAAACGGGGAGCGAGCCGTTTTTTTACGTATGAGGAAAAAAGGGGAAGAAAAGGGGCGTTTTTTCGATATATCTTTTCTTGAAAAATATCGCAAAATGCTTTACAAATCAAAGAATAAGTGGTATACTAAATAATAGAAAAATTCTACTTAAGGAGAATAGAAAATGAAATTAATTATCAAAGACAATTATGATGCAATGAGCGAATGGGCCGCCAATCACATTGCGGACGCGATCAACAATCATAAAGAAAATCGCCCCTTCGTGCTCGGTTTACCCACGGGTTCTTCTCCCCTTGGCGTCTATAAGAAGCTTATCGAAATGAATAAGGCAGGCAAGGTTACCTTCAAGAACGTAGTGACCTTCAACATGGATGAATACGTTGGCCTTCCCAGAGAGCATGACCAGAGCTATTGGTACTTTATGCACGATAATTTCTTCAACCATATCGATATTCCCGCAGAGAACGTTAACATTCTGAACGGTATGGCAGAGGATCTTGAGGCGGAGTGCCAGCGCTATGAGGATAAGATCGCTTCTTACGGCGGCATTGATCTTTTCATGGGCGGTAGCGGCGTTGACGGACATATCGCGTTCAACGAGCCCTTCACCTCTCTGACCTCGAGAACCGGCGTTCGTGCGCTGACCGAGGACACCCTGATCGTGAACTCCCGTTTCTTCGGTAACGACGTGAACAAGGTTCCCAAGACCGCGCTTTCCGTCGGTGTTGGCACCGTTTGCGATTCGAAGCAGGTTATGCTTCTGATCAGCGGCCACAATAAGGCACGTGCGCTTCGCCACTGCGTAGAGGGCGGCGTGGATCACGCTTGGACGATCAGCGCTTTGCAGCTGCATAAGGACGGCATCATCGCTTGTGACGAGGCGGCTTGCGGCGAGCTTAAGGTTGACACCTATAAGTATTTCAAGGAAATCTACAAGAACGAAAAGTAAAAATAGGAAAATTGCGGCGGTTAAATCATGTGGTCTAACCGCCGCTTTTTATTTAAAAGAGGCCGTGGCGTTATGCGTGATGTCCTTAACGGACAGATCACGCATCGAGATAAATCCCGAACGGGATTTTAGATATGTTGAAAACGCAACTCGATATGCCTACGGCTCGATACGTTTGCTCCGTAAACGAGGGATTTATCTCATATCGAATTGGCGCAAAGCGACAATATATCGAGCTTGAACGAAGTGAAAGCATATCGAGTCAACGAACTTGACATATCGACAGAAAGAAAAACAGATCAAGAATAGAAGTCTTTATATCATTTTATCCTTGCCCTTTATGTTTGTGTAGGGGTTCCCCGAAGCTAAGCATGTGCTT
>JAFVQJ010000015.1 GCA_017504945.1 Clostridia bacterium | reverse complement strand
ATGGCGACTTTGAAGGGGCTCGAACCCTCGACCTCCGCCGTGACAGGGCGGCGTTCTAACCAACTGAACTACAAAGCCGTATATGGTGGGAACAACAGGGCTCGAACCTGTGACCCTCTGCTTGTAAGGCAGATGCTCTCCCAGCTGAGCTATGCTCCCTCACCGAATGTTCGCCGCCTTCTCTCAAGGCGCTTTAATATTATAGCGCGGGTTTTAATATTTGTCAATACCTTTTTCGAAATTTTTTTAAAAATATTTTTCGCTATCCTCTTTTATATTTTATGCCGATAATGTTATAATATATTCATCATTTATTTTAAAGGAGAACCGCTATGGCAAACAGGGTATGTATAGTTACGGGCGCGTCCTCGGGCATTGGATTTGAGACGGCAATGCTTCTTGCAAAAAACGGCGAAAAGGTCTATGCCGCGGCAAGAAGGCTTGATAAAATGGAGCCGTTAAAGGAGTTTGGCGTTATTACCGTTGAGACCGACGTCACCAAGGAGGAGGAGCTTTTCGCTCTCATAAGCAGAGCATTCTCGGAAAACGGCAGGATAGACGTTTTGATAAACAACGCGGGCTACGGTCTTTACGGAGCAGTCGAGGAGGTCTCGATGGGCGCCGCAAAGGCACAGTTCGAGGTCAATTTCTTTGCCGCCGCAAACGCCGTAAGGGCAGTTATGCCTATTATGAGAGAGCAAAAAGAGGGTCTTATAATAAACGTTACCTCCATTGCGGGAAAGATATACACTCCCATGGGAAGCTACTACCACGCCTCAAAGCATGCTCTTGAGGGTCTTTCCGACTGCCTTCGCGTTGAGGCGGAGCAATTCGGCATAAGGGTGGTAATGATAGAGCCGGGGCTTATCTCTACCTCGTGGAGCGGCATAATGTTTGACAACCTCGAAACAGATTCGGCACGCACCGTCTATTACGAAACGGCAAAGGGCGTTGAAGGTATGTACAGAGGCTTTAAATATTCGCATCCCTCGGTAATTGCAAAAACCATTTTAAAGGCTATGAATTCAAAGCACCCTAAGGCGAGATACCGCGCGGGCAAATACGCCGATCTATTCGTTATTGCGCACGCGCTTTGTCCGACGAAGCTCTACGATAAAATTATGAAGCTTACCGTGAAAAACGATTATCGTAACGAAGAAAGAAATCGTTAAGCGCCTTTTGACATCTTTCGGGCTCGTAAAGGTAGGAAAGACCGTGAGTCGCCTCTTCTACTATATGCAGCTCCTTCTCGGAGCGTGCCGCCTCAAAATTTATTCGGCTCATCTCGGTGGGGACGAAATCGTCCTTTCCGCCGTGAAGGAAGAATATAGGATATTTATTCTTTTCAAGCGCCCTTTGGGCGCTTGTTTCTTTTAGCGAGAAGCCTGCAAATGCGCGGCAATATAGGTTTGCGATATTCAAAGACGGAAATGCGGGGATCTTCATATAGTGGTTGACGACGTGCTTACAGATATCCCAAGGGGAAGTAAAGCCGCAGTCGGCGACTATTCCCACCACGTTTTCGGGCATGGGAAGCTCGGAGGCGAGCAATACCGTAGCGCCGCCCAACGAGATGCCGTCTAAAAATATCGGCAGGTCGGGTGCCGTTTCCGCCGCTTTTTTTGCCCACGCGGCAACGTCAAAGCGTTCCTTTACTCCGAAGGTGATATATTCTCCCTCACTCTTTCCGCAGGCGCGGTGGTCGATTATAAGGAGGTTGCAGCCTATCGAGCTGTAATAGCGCCAAACGCAGCCAAAATCTCTCGTGCCGCGGCTCTGGTAGCCGTGAACGCAAAGGACGGTCCTTTTGGCGTTATCGCATTTCAGCCAGAGGGCGCGAAGAGTAAGTCCGTCGAAGCTTTTAATCTCGAGGACCTCGGCGTTTTGGGAGATAAGATCACGTTCGCCCTCCTTTACGTCGTTTAAAAAGGGTCCGAAATCAGCCGCAACCACCTTATTGCCCTTATTTCTTCCAAACGATTTTTTGAAAAGCAGGTATATTACGATAAAATACGCAACAAGCAACACGGCAAGAACCGCAAGACCGATATAAAGAAATTCCATTTGCATTCGCTCCTTTTATGGTAATATGATAGCACAAAACGAAGTCTTTTACAAGGAGGGAAAGGTTAACAATATGAAAACTTGAGGGGAAATAGAAGAGCCAATAACCGATTAAGGTTATTGGCTATAATACTTTGTGATATTATTTAATTGTTATAAATGTTCAGAATTATGATTTTACCAATTCTTAACTTCTAATGTATAGGTTTTATTGGTATCCAAACCACAAAATTCTATATAGTCTTGCACCTTAGTTCCTGCTTCACCCGTGAAAGTTGAAGTAGCTATATCATTCCCATTATTCATAAAGATTGAATAACCCTCGGAATCGTAAAGTTTGACTTTAAAGTGAAACTGTTTCTCATAAGGAGCAGGATCTGCAGGAAGATTCGGATCTGGCTTGTAAGTATATTCGAAAGAATAATAAATTCTTATATCGCAAGTTCCGTCGGAATATTGTTGAGTAACCTCGCATCGAAAAGAAGTAATTTTATAAGCGTTATTATTTAGCGTTATGGGTGTTTCGGGAAAATCAATTTTTAATTTCTCTTTACCGGGCGTATTTCCCGAATTTCCGGTACACCCGACTAACAAGAGGATCATTGCCACTACCAAGATTAAAGAAAATGCTTTTTTCATTTTTAATACCTTCTTTTTTATTCATAATAATAATGATCAATAATCTCTAATCTATATGTTTCATTAGGGTCTAAACCTTTAAAAGTCAACTCCGTCTTCACTTTGTCTCCTTCATAGGTTTTAATAGAATTTTTATGCTGACCTTTTGATACAGCATAACCCTCTGAATCATAAAGATTGAAGTAAAAGTTAAAGTTGGAACTAAAATTATTTCTAGCATTCCAAGTGTGTTCGTACGCCAACGTGAGTTTCACATCACAAGTGCCATCTGGATTTTCCTGAGAAATCGCATACTCAAAAGACGTAATCGTATAAATGTTATCTTTGCCATTTTCCGACCATTCTGCTGAGGGAGTTAAATCGGTTACAGCAAATGGAGCTTCGGGCAGCTCAACTTTCACTGTTGTTCCAGCACAACCAACTAACAATAAGAACACTGCTAAAGCTAAGATTAAAGAAAATACTTTTTTCATTTTAAATACCTTCTTTTAATTATTTATATTATAAATATTTTCTTGCTTCATTTGCAATTTGGCTCATATTTGCGTATGCTTCGGGAGCAATTTTTACCCTTGCTTTTCCTTCTCTGGAGTCATTAACTATAGCAATCGGCAAAACGATAACAACCAGAGTTACAAGCGCTGCAATGATAAACATTAGGAGCCCAAATAATATGTACATAAAAGTATCACTACTGCTAAGGAATTCAGTCCATTCCACATACAATGTGCTAAAAAGAACGATCGACGAAATTATCATTCCGATGAGGCCAAAAATAACGAATATTTTCTTCGGTATTTTTGCGAAAAATACTGCATTTGCAATTCTATCTTCTTCATTGCAATAGCGAGAAAATAGGGAATTTAATACCTCGTAATTTTTCATATTGGTATCTCGCTGGAATGTGAGGGTTACTGCGTTGGCTGATGATGTTGATGAATTTCCTGTACCAGTAGTTATGACAGATGCCGTTGTCTTAGATACTAGCTGCCAACCGAAGCAAGCATACTCGTTAATGGTTTGTTCTTCTCTAGGGGAAATAGTAATAATTTTTGTTTCAATCATTATAATTCCTTCTTTCACAGTTTCACAAATTTCAATTTATTATATTCAATATTTTAACCTATTTCAGATTAAATGTCAATACTCTGAAACAGATTAAGATATAATACGTATATACTTTTATTTTTTGGAGTGTTATATGTATCAAAGAATTCGCAACTTGAGAGAAGACAGAGATCTAAACCAAACGCAAGTAGCAAAAATGTTGGGTATGTCTCAAACCGGGTACTCAAAATACGAAACCGGTGAGAATGATATTCCCACGGCAATACTCATCAAGTTATCCCGTTTTTACGGTGTAAGTATTGATTATTTACTCGGCGAGACCGATAATATGAAAAGATACAAATAACGCTCCCATTCGCAGTTCGATTCCCATCGTTTTAAAAAACAAAAGGACCTCTAAAGAGGTCCTTTATTTTTTGGAGCGGGTGATGGGAATCGAACCCACGCGACCAGCTTGGAAGGCTGGAATTCTACCATTGAACTACACCCGCATTTTTAATGCTATAAAAGTATAGCTCATATTTGGAGTTTTGTCAAGTGGTTTTTCATTAAAAAATTTCTGACATTTTTTTGCAAACTCTTTACCCCCCCCCGAAATTTATGTTATAATATAATCATTTATTATCGGCAAGGAGAATCAGCAGTATGTTAAAGGTTATAAAAAACAATTTTCGAATGATACGGCT
Source organism: Clostridia bacterium (assembly GCA_017504945.1). Taxonomy (GTDB): domain Bacteria; phylum Bacillota; class Clostridia; order Oscillospirales; family RGIG5299; genus RGIG5299. Next base: position 116,631 of record JAFVQJ010000015.1, on the reverse strand, counting down.
CGTTTTTCGCTATTCAAAATTTTATTTTCTTCTTCATACTCTCTACGCATTATTCAAGGCAGCTTACACCTTTTTAAACGTTTATCTCATAAAATGGTTTTTTGAAATTTTGGAAAGCGGCAGACCCTTTAAGGAGCTTATTGCTTTTCTCGGTATTTTCGTGATCGCATCCGTCGCGGTCTATTCGCTTATCACCTTTTTAGATCGATTTATAACTCTTAAATTAAACGTTAAAATCTCCGAAAAGATAAACCTTGCCCTTATTGAAAAAATCAAATCGATAGATTACGAATGCTTTGAAAATTCCGAATTCTACGATAAATACACCCGCGCACTCGCCGAGACGGGCTCGAGAGCACTGGAGGTAACAAATACCTTTTTCGAGCTTTTCGGAACAATTGCTTCAATTGCCGTTGCCGTTGAGCTGATTTCAACCATAGAGCCGCTTTTCATTTTGCTTGCTTTATTTAACGTCGGCGTAACCTTTGCCTGCCACGCTTTTTACAACAAGACCAATTACAAAGAGGATCTTGAGGGCACGCCCTTCAAGCGCAGACGCCAATACGTAAACAGAACAATCTATCAGCCGGAATATGCAAAAGAAATAAAGCTGTTTCCGATGCACAAGGAAATACTTAAACGAGTTTACAGCGAAGGCGTTGAAGGCCACAACAATCTGATTAAAAAGTATGAGCCGAAAAAAATTGCCGTCTATACCTTTCAGATGTTTCTCGATGATGCCCTTCGCACTATTATCCCTTGGTGGTACATTGCCGTAAACGTCATAAATAAAACCCTCACGATATCAAATGCCTCGGTCGTAATAAACGTCATAAGCCAAATAAACGCCAATTTCAGAGATATGGCGTATATCCTTATGGACTACCACGCACACAGTCTTTTCATTGAGAATCTGAACGTTATTATGGATTATCAGTCGAAAATAGAAAGTGAAAACGGCATTTTGCTTTCCGGGGACGTTGCTCATTCAATCGAATTTAAAAACGTAACGTTTGCTTATCCCGGCGGCTCGGAAATTTTAAAAGATCTTTCCTTTAAAATAGAAAAGGGCGAAAAGGTTGCTCTCGTTGGTTACGGTTACAACGGCGCCGGAAAATCAACTATCATAAAGCTTTTGATACGTCTTTACGACGTTCAAAGCGGTGAAATTCTCATAGACGGAATCAATATAAAAGAATACAACCCGGTTTCGCTCCGCGATGCCTTCGGACTCATTTTTCAGGATTTCAACGTTTACGCAATGTCGCTTTTGGAAAACGTTTTACTTACGCCCGACTATTCCGAGGAAGAGAGAAAAAAGGCCTACGATGCACTCAAAGGCTCAGGGCTTTTATCAAAGCTCAGTGATGGCGGTCTTGATACTCTCGTAACAAAGGAGTTTAGTGACAGCGGAATCTATCTTTCAGGCGGCGAAAACCAAAAGCTTTCACTCGCCCGCGTTCTTGCCAAAAATTGCGGTATCGTTATTCTCGACGAGCCTTCAAGCGCGCTCGACCCGATTTCAGAGCATGAGATGAACAGAAATATGCTCCGTGCCGCAGAAAACAAAACGGTTTTGTTTATTTCGCACAGGCTTTCCTCCGTGGTGGATTCGGATAAAATACTTTATCTCGAAAACGGCGGTATTAAAGAAGAAGGTTCCCACGGAGTCTTGTTGGAAATGGGCGGAAAATACGCTGAAATGTTTAATCTTCAAGCTGAAAGCTACCGTCAAAACCAAATTCTCGAAAAGGAGGAGCTTTTAAAATGAAAAAAATTTTAACTTTCTTTAAAAACAACTTTTTTATTTTGGGAATTATATGGAAAGACAACAAATCCGCCATTTTCGGTAAGCTTTCTCTTTCATTTTTATCTGCTGTAAAATTCTTCTTCGAGGTCTACACGATAAAATGGATATTCGACGCCCTTGAAAGCGGCAAGACCTTCGACGCCGTGTTGCCGCTTTTAATTCTCGCCTCCGTTTGCATTATATTCCCGATTTTTTACAGAGGCTATTATCAGCTTTTGCTCGGTCATTTGCATATAAACAAAACCTTTAAATCGTTAAATCTTTTGCTTGTTGAAAAATCAAAGCAGCTCGATCTCGAATGCTATGAAAATGCAGAATTTTTCGACAACTACACCCGTGCGCTTGCCGATTTAGAGGGGCAGGTCTTAAACACCTTCAATATGCTGGGTTGGTTTTTCGATGCATTCTTTAATCTTATAATTATGCTTTCCCTTTTCGGTGCAATGAACAGCGGCTTACTGATAATAATGGTGCTCACCTTCGTCCTCCAATGCGGTTATTCCTTTATTGAGAACAAGCTTGATTATAAGCGTAATCTTGCCGTCACCTATCCCGAAAGGCAGATAAATTACTCCAAGCGCATTATCTACGAGCCCAAATACGCAAAGGAGATAAAGCTTTTTAAGGGGCTTCCCGAAATTCTCAAAAATCTTTATTCAAAAGGCGTTGCCGCTTTGATAAAGGAGAATATGCAATTTGCAAAAAAGATAACTTTAATTTCAATGTGTTATCACCTTTTAAATCTCCTTTTACAATACGGATTACCGTTTATGATAATCGGATATCAGTATTTTTACCTCGGCACCTCATTGGGAACGGCAGCCGTACTCGTAAACGCCGTAGCGAAAATCCCCTCAGTTCTTTCGTGGCTTATTTGGACCTTTTCGGCATTTCAGCGAAACAGTCTTTACGTTGACAATTTAAATAAGGTTTTAAACTGCGAGCCGAAGGTGGAAACCGCCGAAGGAGAGAAATACGAGCCAAAAGGCGCGGCAAGCATCGAAATGAAAAACGTAACCTTTACCTATCGCGGAGAAAAAGAACCCACCTTGAAAAATATAAACCTTTCAATCAAAAAAGGAGAGCGCGTTGCTTTCGTCGGACACAACGGCGCCGGAAAGACCTCGTTGGTAAAGCTTATTACACGACTTTATCATCCGGACAGCGGTGAGATCCTTATCAACGGAAAGGACGTCAAAGCCTACGACTCCGATAGTTACCGCAAAGCCTTAGGACTCGTTTTTCAGGATTTCAACCTTTACGCAGTAAATATTATGGAAAACGTTCTGATGAGAGAGATAGACAATAAAGAAGCTGATGAAAAAACGGTTTATGAAGCCTTGAAAAAAGCGGGCATCTACGACAAAATCGCAGCTTTGCCAAACGGTATATACACAGACGTAACGAAGGAATTCAATTCGGAAGGAGTTCTCTTTTCGGGCGGTGAAATTCAGAAAATTGCGCTTGCCCGCGTTTTTGCAAAGGAAAGCGATATTATTATCCTCGATGAGCCTTCAAGCGCGCTCGACCCGATCGCCGAGCACGAGATGTTCAAAAATATGACCGATGCCGAGGAAGGAAAGACCTCAATACTCATTTCGCACAGGCTTTGCTCTGTAATCCACTGTGACAGAATTTTCTATTTGGAGCACGGCGAGATAGTTGAGGAGGGCACTCATGAGGAGCTTATGGCAAAAAACGCGCGTTACGCGCACATGTTTAACGTGCAGGCAGAGAAATATAAAATTACAAGCCAATTCGTTTAAGCTTAAAAGGTCGGCAACATTTTGCCGACCTTTGTCATTTTTTCAATATATTTGAGTTTTTTTGCTTCTTTGCGCTTTACTTTTTCTTTGCTTTAATCTATAATTATAAAAACATTTTCGAAGGGAGCGCTTTATGACTGCGTTTTTTATGATGATCGGCGTTGCCGCGCTTTACGCCTACTGCAATTTGAACGACAAAAGGGCGATATCCGAATTCAAGCTAAACGGCAACGAATTTACCTTTTTGATGTGCGCGCCGATCGCAGTCTTTTTGGGGCTCACTCTTCCCTTTCAGAATAACGTTTTCGTCCTTTCGTGGCAGACCTTTTTGGCGATCTTGCTTCTCACCGTCGAAAAGCTCGTTGAGTTTCACACCTGCACCGTTATTCTTAAGCAGATATCGGCGTTTGAGCTTAAGGCGTGGCTCGGCATCACTCTTATCATCTCATTTTTCGGCGATCTGCTTTTCAACTCCGTCTTTAACGTTTTTCGCCTCATTTGCCTTTTCGTTATGATATTCGGACTCGCGCTTATCGTTAAATCGAAAAAAAGAGTGAAGATAAATTACAGGGCGCTTGCCGTTCCCCTGTTTTTCTACATAATCTCAAAATTTGCCTACGGCGCAATTTTAAAGGGATTTGCGTCATTTATCTCACCGAACCTTCTTTTCGTTATAGCTCTTGCCGTTACGGCACTTACCGTTTTGCCCTTTTTGCAGTTAAAAAAGCTTTTTACCGAAAAGAAAAAGGGCGCCTTTAGCGTTATTATCGCGCGAATTCCCAACACCGCCGCCTCGATAATGGAAAACGCCGTCGTCCTGATAAGCCTTGTAAATTACTCCTTTATTCAGCCGCTGGTGCTCGTTTTACTGTTTTTGATCGACCTTATAAGAAAAGAGCCTTATTCAAGGCTTAATCTTTTGGGAAGCGTTATTTGCATTATTGCCTTTCTCGTTTTTCAGATAGTTTGATCTTTAAAATTAAAAGAGAGAACCTTTTTTGGGTTCTCTCTTTTTTCGTTATCTGTATATTTCCGCTTTGGTAATGCCCGTCTTTTCGGGCTCTGCGAAGATATTGTTGAGCTTGGTTCTCATAACGAGCTTTATTTTGTTGTTTCCCTTCTTAAGATACCTTGAAATATCGCAGACTCTCGGAGCGTGAACGAGGTCGCGCACCTTTTCGCCGTTTACGAAAACCGTTACGGCATCGAACGACTCAAGTGAAAGCACTGCGGAAGCGTCGCCCTTCACGGTGGCGTTATACTCGTAGATTCCCGCAAAGTTGGGATATCCGTTTTCGGTTATATCGCAGGCTTTCAGCTGTGCGGGCGCCGCTATCTTGCCGTCGCAAAGCGAGAAATCGCCCATAAGCGCGGTAAAGGGGAGGGTGTGGAAATATCCCCAATCTACGCAGCTTCCTATAAGTATTAAGGTGTTTTTGCCCACCTTCAGCATATCGGAAACGTCTTTTGTCAGGTCGTCGGGATTAAATACTCTCGACTGTTTGAAATCGGTTACCTCCTTGCCGTTCAATATCACCTTGGTGTCAAACAGCTTTTCAATGCCGAGCTTTACCCTTTTGGGAATTTCGTTTACCTCAAATTCGGCAAAGGCAACGAAGGGTCTTCCGAAATCGAGAAGCGGATAAAGGCGCTGGTCGGCGGCGGAAAAGCCCGTGCCGTAGCCAAGCTCGCCCATAGGCTTTAAAAATTCCTCCTTATTCTCGCAAAGAGCCTTTTCAAGCTCGTTATATGAAAGCTTCAAAAGCTCATCGGTCTTTTCAACCTTTGAAACGCGGTAGAAGAAGCGCTTGAGGTTATAGGGGAATTTTGCGGTAATTTCGAGCGGATACGCCGTCTTTTCGCAAAGACAAAGCTTTTTATCCTCTTCAAACTGCGAGGCTATCGTTTCTATTTCGGCTCTGTTGCCCGCAATTACGAGCTTGCCGTCGGCACCGCCGAAGCAAAGCCTTACAGCCTCGTCCCTATTTACCGCGGCGCAGAGCTTACGGCTCTGCAGGTCGATAACGGCGGCGCATTCTGCCTCGTTCAAGACAAATTTCACGCTGTTTTTGTTATAAAGGTCGTTTACGAGAAGGATATAATAAAGGTCGCCGTCCTTTCTCATGCCCGAAAATACCTTTTCACCCTTTACCGTGTAAAGCTCGGTTATATCGAAGCGCTCGTAGACCGTATCGAGTGCCGACATAAGACTCTTTCTCTGCTTTGCGCAAACGTCGTTGGTGATAAGCGTAACAAGACCCTTGGTTGCAAATACGCGGCTGAGTCTTTCGCTCTCCGCATTGCCCGCGTTCTGCTCGCAAAGAGCCTCGACCGCCTCCTTGGGAGCCTTGAATATTCTTTTATTTTTGTTTTCGATATCGTAAACGGCATCGCTGTTTGCAAGGACCACAACACCGCCCTCTGCGGCAAACTGTGAAAGAAGCTTTGCGGTGTTTGCCTTTACCGCCGTTACGCAGGGCAGTATTATCATCTCGTATGCGCTGCCCGCAACGACGAGCTTGCCGTTTTCCACCCTCGCGCCGTCAAGTGCCGTTTCATAGCCGAGATTGAAGCTTCTGTTCATCTCCTGAAGGGCGTTTACTATACCGCAAAGGGTAGCGTCCTCTTTAACGTGGGTGCCCTCGCTGTAATAGTCCTTTCTCACCATATTTCCGTTATAGATATAGTGAGGCTCGGCGTTTGCCATACAGCTCGTTATGGGGTGAAGGACGAGCGTTTTCGCGTCGCTCACCGTTTTGGAGGAGATCTCCTGAATTGCCGCAAGGTAATCGTTTAACTCGGTGTAGTATTCGAACTGGGGTGAAAGTCCGTTATGGGTGGGAGGATAGCCGCCGGGAAGTATCTTTCTCATGCCGCGCATCGAATAGTAGGCGCCCATATACATAAGGAAGTTTACGCCCTGTATCATAAGACGGTTGGCTATTCTCTTCATATCGGTATGAGAGCAGTTCCAGCCCGAGCCCGAGTAGGTCTCGCAAAGTATTCTGTCCTTATTTGCAAACTTGCCGATTGCGCCCGCAAGGTAGCCGGCGATATTAAAGCCCTCACCGTCGACCGTTTCCTTCGAGAGAATCGTGTCCATTCCGGGACGGTCGAAATGCTTGAGTATATCGTAAAAATAGCCGTTCTGATAGGTCTGTATCGCAAGGACCTCCTCGCAGATGAGGTGGCCTGTAAGCAGTACGCCGTTATCGTCGCACCACTTTTTGTATTTTATTGAAAAGTTCTTTTCAAAGAGGTGAGAAAGAGTTTCGTACCAGTCCTTTTTAAAGGCGGAATACGCCTTGTTTTCGGGCGATTCAAACATCTTCCACATATTTTTACGGGCATCGTAGCCCTTAAGCGCCTTGAACTCCTTGAAAAACTCGTCGGTGTAGGCTACGGCACCGTCCTTGGTATCGACGAAGATGGAGAAGGAGGGCTCGTCGGTAAATATGCCGCGAAGAGTTTTTCCAAACTCCGAGCCGAAATACTCCTTATATTTTTCGTGGGTGGATTTTAAGAAAAGGTCAACCGCCTTGCCGCTCATAAGGTCTAAATATCCGGGCTCTTCGTTTGAATATTTCGCACCGTAGGCGGTGGTCGTCATTCCCTGATGGCGCTGACGGTAAACTACGGTGAGAACGCCGTCCTCACCGGTGGTGTTTTGCCAAGAGAAGCTGTTTTTACTCTTTTTGAAAAATTTCGCCTTGGCGGTCTTGCCGTTTTGGGTGAAAAATCCGTCGATAACGGGCCAGGCAAGCTCTCTTTCAAGCTTTTCGCCCGCCTTTAACTCGAATTTTGCATAGGAAAGATAGGATGCCTTTGTCCACGGATGCTTCTTTATAAGAGTGCCTCCCGCGGTGCCCGAGGGCCAGTTGTATTCATCGTATATCCAAAAGGTCATTCCGTTTTCCTTGGCGTAGTCTATCGCAACGCCTATAAGCTCGAAAAATCTTTTCGAGAGATAGCGAAGAGTAAGACCCCAAAGAGGATGAATGAAAAACTCGTATATTTTTTTCTCCTTGAATTCGCCGAGCTGACGCTTTATTTCGCGCTCGGTGATAGTGTCGTTCCAGAACCACATAACCACGGGATAGCAGTCCTTTGACGGATTTTTAATAATTTCTGCAAGATTTTTGATTTCTACCATCGGGATTCGCCCCTTATTTAAAAAATTTGTTATTATTATAACAATTAATCAAGCCGTTTACAAGGGCTTTAGTTAAATTGAGCAATTTTTTGCAAAAAAGACCGCCTATACGGCGGTCTTTAAAATCATATTCCCTTGTGAACCACGTCTAAAACCGCATCGGACGAGGTGGCGCTGTAGCCCTGCTCTCCGATAGCGGCGGTAACTCCGCTTTTATCAAGATTTTTTCTTATCCTGTCGTTTACTCCGCATATCCTTACGTCGATATCCTTCGCCTTAAGAAGCTCGCATATTTCAAGCAATGCGGCGCTGCCCGAAACGTCAACGCTCGGAACTCCGCGAAGCGAAAGGATGATATGGCGGCAGCCCTCAACGTTCAAGTCCTTATAATATTTCAAAAGTGTATCGGTGTTTCCGAAAAAGAGAGCACCCGAAATATAGGATATAAGCACTTCTCTGTTATCGTCGCCGCTTTCATATTTTTCAAGCGTTCTGTGAACGTTTGTGGTCTCTATCGAAACGCGGCTTGCCGATACGATAAACTGAAGTGCCGCAACGGCAATACCGATTACTATTGCTATCGTAAGATCGAATATTACGGTGGCTATCATTGTTGCGAGGAACTGGATGATAGCGCTGTATATCTTATTTTTGAAGATATGCTTTATTCCGTGCCACTCGTTCATTCTCCACGCGGTGACCATAAGCACGCCCGCAAGCGCCGAAAGAGGAAGACGTGCCATTACTCCGCCGAGAAGCATCATTGAGGCAAGAAGGAAGAGAGCGTGAAAAATGCCCGAAAGTCTTGTTTGCTCGCCCGATTTTATGGCAACGCTCGTTCTTGCTATTGCCGCGGTTGCGGGAACGCCGCCGAAGAAGGGCAGCAAAATATTTCCTATTCCCTGTGCAACGAGCTCGCGGTTTGCATCAAACTCCTCGTTTTTCATTCTCGATGCGCTTACGCCGCAAAGAAGGCTCTCTATCATTCCGAGTGCCGCAACCGAGATGATGGGAGAGATAAGTCCCGAAACCATTTCAAAATTTATTCCCGAGAGCTTTAACGAGTCGGAGAGGAGCAGGCTTTTGGGAATATCTCCCACGACGGCAAGGTCCTTAAAGCCGCAGAGGGTGGATATAACGGTTGCAATAACTATTGCAAGGAGCGAGCCCGGCACCTTTTCGTTAAGCTTTTTGGGCCAAAGAAGCATAAATACCACTACGATGGCGCCGATAAGCACCGCTTGCCACGAGGGAGAAAAGCCTATGCGGAAATAGGAGGCTATCTTTTCAATTGCGCCCGTGCCCTCGCTTACCGTGCCGAAGAAGTTATCTATCTGACCCATTGCGATGATTATTGCAATACCCGAGGTAAAGCCCATAACCACGCTCGAGGGGAGGAAGGACACCAGCTTACCGAGCTTGAAAATACCTGCAAGAAGGATTATGATTCCCGCAAAGAATGAGGCGACGAACATTCCGTTCAAGCCGTAGTTTGCAACGACGGTGATGAGAATGGCGCTCATCGCACCCGTGGGACCCGATATCTGAAAGGAGGCACCCGAGAGAAGCCCGATAACTATGCCGCCGATAATTGCCGTTACCAGTCCCGCAGCGGGAGTTGCTCCGCTCGAAACACCGAAGGCAAGTGCAAGCGGAAGCGCTACCGCCGCTACCGTTACACCGCTTAACAGGTCCTTTATAAGCTTTGAAAGATTATAGCCCTTAAATTCGTTTTTAAGGTCGGAAAAATATTTTTTTACCATTTTTGCTTCACCTTTTTAAATAAAACGCAAAAATACAGGAGGCAAAAGCCTCCTGATTTTTTTGCTTGTTATATTTTACTACTAACGGAAGAATTTGTCAATAGTCTGTGTCGAGTTAAAAGGATTCCTCGCCTATTCTGAGGAATGCCGCGGTTTTGGGAGAGCGAGGTGAATTGAATATCTCCTCGGGAGTACCCTCCTCCTCGATAACTCCGTCTGCAAAAAAGACCACCTTATCGGCAACGCTTTTTGCAAATTCCATTTCGTGAGTAACGACTATCATCGTTCTTCCCTCGTTCTTAAGCTCCTTTATTACCTTAAGCACCTCGCCCGTAAGCTCGGGGTCGAGTGCGCTGGTGGGCTCGTCGAAGCAAAGGATAGCGGGCTCCTCTGCAAGCGCTCTCGCTATTGCTACGCGCTGCTGCTGACCGCCCGAAAGCTCGCATGGGTAGTTGTTCATCTTCTCCGAAAGTCCAACCTCCGAAAGAAGTGCCGTTGCCCTTTCCCTGTTTTGCTTTTCCGCTTCCTTTATCGCTTCTCTGCGCTTTTTGCCAAAGGGAACAGCCTTGCGGATCTTCTCCTTGGAGCGAAGCTGAAGGGGTATATAAACGTTTTCAAGTGCGCTGTACTGCGGAAAGAGATTAAACTGCTGGAAAACGAGACCCAGCTTAAGCGTCATCTCTCTTATCTCCGCGGCGGTATATTCCCTTGCGGCGTCGAAATGAAAGGCGTTTTCAATGGTTATCGTTCCCTCGTTTGCTCGCTCAAGGAAGTTAAGGCAACGCAAAAAGGTGGTCTTTCCGCCGCCGGAGGAGCCGATAACGCAGGTAACCTCGCCCTTTTCCATCGAAAAGTCGATTCCGTGAAGGACTGCGGTCTTGCCGAAGCTCTTTTTGAGATTTTTTATTTCAAGAAATGCCATAGCGCCACCTCATATTCTGTAATAGGAGAGCTTTTTCTCGAAATATCCGAGTAACAGCGTGAGAACGCCGACGAATACCAGGAAAAATACCGCTATGAAGAAGAGCGGCCATATAAGTCCCTTCGAGAGAAGCTTCATTTCGGTGACGAAAAATATTTCGGCAACGCCTATTGCTCTTGCAAGAGAGGTATCCTTTACGAGAGTTATTATCTCGTTGCTCATGGGCGCCATTATGCGCTTTACCACCTGCATAAGTATTACGTGGAAGAAGGTCTCTCTCTGTGTCATTCCGAGTACCTGTGCCGCCTCGTACTGACCCTTGGGAATACTCTCTATTCCGCCTCTGTATATTTCGGAGAAATAGCAGGCGTAGTTTATTACGAAGGCTAAAAGCGCCGCCTCAAATCTGCCGTTTACGCCTCCGAAAAGCTGTATTTCAAAAAGCATTCCGGGAACGTAAAAGACTACAAAGAGCTGAAGCATAAGCGGCGTGCCGCGAATTATCCACACTACCGTGCGGCAAAACCACGAGAGCGGCTTGAACTTCGACATCGAGCCAAAAGAGATTACCAAGCCGAGCGGTATTGCAAAGACGAGTGTGAGCAAAAACAGCAGGCACGACTGCGAAAAGCCCTCGCAAAGAAGCTTAAATATTTCCCAAAAGCTCATTATTTATCACTGCCTATGTTTGCGATAAGGTCGTTGGTAAGCTTGTATTTCTCTGCGATCGCTGCAAGAGTGCCGTTTTCGGAAAGAGCCTCGATAGCTTCGTTCAGCTTTGCGGTGAAGTCGCTTCCCTTGCGGCAACCGATTGCATATACCTCGGACTCGGGTGCGTATGCGGGGTTTATGGAAAGGTCGGCGTAGTCGCCCTTACCTACCATTGCGTTTGCCATCTGATAGTCGATAACGGCAAACTCCGCCATTCCGCTCTTTACCTCCATAAGTGCGCTGCTCTGTGCGTCAAAGGGAGTTACGAGGGTATTTGCGCCGGCAAGTTCCTTTGCAACCGCCTCGCCCGAGGAGCCGCCCTCTGCAGCTGCTTTAAGACCTGCAAATGCCTCTTTGGTGTTATAGGTGCTTAACTTGTCAGCCTTGGTAACGATAACCTGACGGTTCTCAAGATAAGCGTGAGTAAAGTCAACGTACTCGGTACGGGAGATGCCCTCCTCGTCGCCGTAGGTAAAGCCGTTCCAGATAGCGTCGATAGCGCCGCTGTCGAGCTCAAGATACTTCTGGGGCCATTTGATAGTAACGAATTTCGCCTCAACGCCGAGATATTCGGCAACTGCCTGTGCAAATTCGGTGTCGAATCCGACGAGCTCGTCGTTTTCGTAATAGTTCATGGGAGCGTAAAGGGTGATACCGCAATAGAAGTAGCCCTTTTCCTGAATCTTTTCCCAATCGCTCTTTTGGGTGCAGGATGAGAATGCCGCCACCATTCCGAAGGCAAGCACTACTGCCAATACAACAGATAAGATCTTTTTCATTTTCTTTTTTCCTTTCTTTCGCTTTAGTTTGCTAAAGTGTTACCGCATTATTATACTACACTTTTTCTCTTTTGTAAAGTCATTTGCGATATTTTTTAATTTGTTACAATATTTTTCTTGAAATCTTTAATATAATACTGTAAAATATATAGATAAAAGTGTTTCAAAGAGGTATTTAAATGTTTTTTGCCGATTATCATATGCATACGCATCTTTCCATGGACGGCGACGCCGACACGAGAGAGATGATAAAAGCAGCCGCCGCGGCAGGTCTTTCGGAGATCGCGATTTGCGACCACTGCGACTTAAATCTTATGGAGCAGTTCCCCTACTCCCCAAAGGAGTGCTTTGAGGACTACACCGCCGCAGCCGCGGGAATTGATATTCCCGTTAAGATAGGCGTTGAAATGGGGCAGCAAACGGAGTTTCCAAAGCTTTCAAAGGAGATACTCTCCTTTCCCGAATACGATTTCGTTATAGGCTCCTATCACTGTATGGCGGGATATCCCGACTTTTCGGAGGCGGATTACAAGAATTACGACGTTCCGAGGCTTTATTCTATCTATTTCGACGGGCTTCTCGACTACGCCAAAAACGCCGATTTCGATATTATGGGGCATCTTACCTATCCCTTCCGCTACGGAATGAGGCAGGGCTACTCTCTCACCATCGCCGATTACAAAGAGGAGACCGATGAGGTTTTAAAGGCGCTTATTGCCAGAGGCAAGGGTATTGAGGCAAACACCTCGGGGCTTCGCGACAAAATGAAGGAAACGATGCCGCCCACCTACGTTTTAAAGCGTTATCTCGAGCTTGGCGGCGAGTTTATCACGGTCGGAAGCGACGCCCATTTTCCCCACCACGTCGGCGTGGGAATAAAAGAGACCACACAGCTTCTTAAGGAGCTTGGATTTAAATACGTTTCCGCATTCACCAAGAGAAAAGCGGAAATGAAAAAATTATAAGTAAGGTGAAATTATGGAAAAAAGAGCACGAATCTCAAAAACGGCGGCAATGATAAAGCCGTCGAGCATAAGAAGATTTTTCGACATCTCGGCAAATACCGACGACTGCATCTCTCTCGGTATCGGTGAGCCCGATTTTATTACCCCTCTTCATATTTTGAAGGCGGGTATGCGCTCCATCGGAAACGGACATACTCACTACACCTCAAATATCGGTATGCCCGAGCTTCGCGAGGAGATAAGCCGCTATCTTGAAAACCGCTTCAACGTTTGCTATCCCCCATCGGACGTAATCGTTACCGTCGGCGGCTCGGAAGCGATAGACCTCTGTCTTCGCGCCGTGCTCGATCCCGGCGACGAGGTGCTTATTCCCGAGCCCTGCTTCGTAAGCTTCTCGGCAATAGTCACCCTGCTTGGCGCCGTACCCGTTCCCGTTCCCTGCTATGCGGAAAACGAGTTCGCTCTCACCGCAGAGTCGCTCAAATCAAAAATAACGAAAAAATCAAAGCTTTTGGTGCTTTCCTACCCCAATAATCCCACCGGCGCCATTATGTCAAAGGAGGCGCTTCTCTCGCTCGCTCCCGTTATAGAGGAGGCAGACCTCACCGTTTTGTCCGACGAGCTTTACGCCGAGCTTACCTACGAGGGCGTGCACTGCTCGCCCGCCTCACTTCCCGAGTTAAAGGACCGCACCGTTCTGGTATCCGGCTTTTCAAAGGCATTTGCAATGACGGGTTGGCGTCTCGGTTACACCGTCGCACCCGACGATATTCTTCAGGCGATGCTCAAGATCCATCAGTACGCCATAATGTCGGCGCCCACCGCCGCGCAGTATGCCGCTCTCGAGGCTCTCAAAAACGGTATGCCCGACGTCCTTGAGATGCGCGCCGAATACAAAAAGCGCAGAGATTACCTTTGCGATACCCTTAAAATGCTCGGCATCGACTGCTACGTCCCGAAGGGTGCCTTCTACGCCTTCCCCGACATTAAAAAATTCGGTCTTTCCTCAGATGAATTCTGCGACAGACTTCTTGCCGAGCAAAAGCTTGCGATAATCCCCGGCAACGCCTTCGGCGAATGCGGCGAGGGCTATGCGAGGATCTGCTATGCAAACTCAATAGAAAACATCGAGCGCGCAATGTTCAGGCTCGAGCAGTTTATTAAGGAGCTTTGATAAAGTTGAAAGAGATATCGGTTCTTTGCCCCGCAAAGATAAATCTCACACTCGACGTCCTCGGTCTTACCGACGGCGGATATCACGAAATTAAAAGCATTATGCAGACCGTTTCTCTCTACGACGAGATAAGTGTTGCGATAGGCGGCAATAAAATCGATCTTCACACCAATCTGCCCTACGTCCCGCGGGACGAGAGAAACACCGCATATAAGGCGGCAAAGCTGTTTTTTGAAACGGTCGGCGCCACCTACGGCGTGAGGATTAACGTTAAAAAGGTCATTCCCGTTGCCGCAGGTATGGCAGGCGGCTCGGCTGACGGTGCGGGCGTGGTTTTTGCTCTCAATATGCTGTTTGGCTGTCCGTTGAGTAATCTTGAAATAACCGAGCTTTGCAAAAAAATAGGTGCCGACGTTCCCTTTTGCTATTTCGGCGGTACCGCGCTTGCGGGCGGCATTGGCGAAAAGCTCTCTGCCCTTCCCTCTATGCCCGATTGCTCCGTCGTTACAGTAAAGCCGCGCGGCGGTCTTTCGGCAGGCGAAGTCTATAAGACGTTTGACACCTTTTCCGATCTTTCTCATCCCGACAGCGAAAAGGCGATAGCGGCTCTTTGCCGTCGCGACCTTCACTCTCTTTGCGAAAGTATGGAGAACATATTCGAGCCTGTTTGTTTTTCTATGCTCCCCGTAATAAAGAGCGTTAAGGACGAGCTTTTGCGATTTTCACCCCTTAAGGCACTTATGAGCGGCTCGGGTTCGTCGGTCTTTGCAATCTTTGACGATGCCGACGCGGCGTCGCGTTGCCACCGCGAGCTTGCCTCACGATTTGACTGCTGCTTTATCGCAAAGCCAACCGATAAGGGTGTTATAATTAAATAGACGTGAAATAATAAGCCACTCGCATAGCGAGTGGCTTATTCGTTTAACAATATGGGTATTAACAATATAAAAAACTTTGCAACGAGCTTTTTACCCTCTTATTTATCCCCTTTTCACCGGCTTATCGGTAAGTCTTGAAAGCTTCTCGATATATCCGTCAATTTCGTTTTTATCGGGCGCTCTGAATACAGCCGCTTCCCTTCCGAGCCGTCTTTGCTTTTCTTCGCCAAGCGCGTGATAAGGCATTATCTCAATGCTTTTTACGGTCGGATACCCGTTTGCGACCGCCGCCGCAAATTCAAAATGCGCGTCGTCCCCGTTTACGTCGGGAATTATCGGAAGTCTTAATATTACATCTTTTCCGAGAGAGCTTATGACTTTTAAATTTTCCAGTACCGTTTCCAATCTTCCGCCCGTATATTTCTTGTAAAGCTCCTCGTTAGATAACTTCAGATCGAAGAGAAAAAGGTCGGTAAACTCGGCTATCTTTCGGTATTTATCGCCGCTTGCCGTGCCCGACGTTTCTATCGCGACCGATATTCCCTTTTTATAAAGCGCCGATGCCACCTCGAGAGAAAGCTCAAACTGTGCCATCGGCTCACCGCCCGAGAGGGTTACGCCGCCTCCCGAATTCCGATAAAAATTTATATCTCTTTCCGAGACGGCGACTATCTCCGCCGCCGTCATCTCCGTCCCAGCAAGAGAAAGGGCGCCGAATTGACAGGCAGACGCGCACTCTCCGCAGAAAACACATTTTTCACGCTCCAAAAGATGAGCGCCGTCCCCAAAAATATGCACTCCCTGCTTGCACACGGTCTCACATTTACGGCAACCGACGCATCTTTCGGCGTTGTAAAGCAGCTCCTTCTCAAAGGAGAGCGACTCGGGATTGTGGCACCACGCGCAGTGAAGCGGACAGCCCTTCATAAAAACAGTCGTTCTTATTCCGGGGCCGTCGTTTAAGCAAAAGCGCTGGATATTGAAGATAGTTCCTGTCATTTACATCATAACCGTTCTGTCTATCACCGAGAGCTTTGCCTCGTGAGAAAGACTGTTGAAATATTCCGAAAATCCGCCGATTCTGACGATAAGATCCTCGTGGCGCTCGGGGTGCGAAAGGGCATCGATCATATCGTCCCTTGAAACACAGGTTATCTGCGCCTGAAGACCGCCCTGCTCGAAATAGCTCTTCATCATAGGCTCAAGCGCTTTATCGAGATTTTCGGGTGAAAAGCTTAAATTTACAACGGGAGTGCCAAGCAGTCTCCAAAGCTTCAGCTTCGTTATGCTGTTAATAAGCGCGGTAGGACCTTTGGTCGCCTTGCCCTTGAGTGCCGTAAGGCTGTCGCAAAGCGGTTCGCCCGCCCTTCTTCCGTCAGGCGTGGCGCCAACGGATTTGCCTCTGTCAACGTAGGTGGTAAACTGAATCGAGCAGGGCAAAAAGCCATCGCCGAAGGGAAGCGAATAGTTATCAAACATTGCAAAGAGACGGTCTGAAAACTCTGCGGCAAGAGAGTCTGCCGCTTCGTCGTCAACGCCGAAATGAGCGCAGGCCTCAAGACGCTTATAAAGCACGGGGTCTCCCTTATCAAGCAAGCCGATCAGCTCGGCGGCGCCAAACTCTCTTTTATCGTAAATCAGCTCCTTTATGGCAAGAAGCGAATCAATAACGTTTATCGTACCTGCGAAATTCACAACGCTCCACGAATATCTCGCGCCGCCCGCGTTGAAGTCGGACTCCTTGTCAATGCAATCGTCAATAAGCAACGTTCTCATCGGATACGGCAGCAGCTCCGAACGTTTTTCATAAAAATCATAAACGAATTTCGCCGATTCCGATACCGCGTCGGCAATATCGCTGACTGCTTTTTCATAAAACTCCTCAAAGGTGTCGCACTTTTCAAGCGACTCCTCCATCGTTTTTCTGAAAACCAACGGTGCATTTACGTCTATATCTATCGAGCCGGTGCGGCAGATGCCCGCAAGG
Source organism: Clostridia bacterium (assembly GCA_017504945.1). Classification (GTDB taxonomy): domain Bacteria; phylum Bacillota; class Clostridia; order Oscillospirales; family RGIG5299; genus RGIG5299. The sequence continues at coordinate 99,723 of JAFVQJ010000015.1, read as the reverse complement.
GTGGTTTCGGTGCAACCGCAGCCGCTGAATTTAAGGAGATCCTCCTTAGGAATGTGAGGAAAACGCTCGGAAAGAAGCTTTTGGTAAAGTTCCTCGTTATAAAAGCAGGGATTTCCCGAGCCGGTTTTGAGAGATTCTATCGAAGCCTCCCAAAGCTCACGCGGCATATCCTCGGTAACGCGAAGCTCTATCGACGGGCGACGAAATCCCTTGCACGCCTTCAAAATCTGCAGAGTAAGCGCGTTGTAATCGGGGCCGAGAGCGAGGTCCCAGCCGTCGTTTTCGTTTACGTTTACGAAAAATTCCCGAAGAAGCGGAACGACGTCCTCTCCGTTGTAAAAATCTATCAGCTCGGTGTCCATTCTTCCGGGGCCGTCGCAAAAATCGAGATAAAAGATAAAATTGCGGCAAACTATCGCCTCGTAGATATTCCTTGCAGGCTCAAAGGGCACTCTTTCGAACGCCGCTATAAGCTCGGCTTTGCCGCCGACCTCCTTAAGCATTTTAACAATACGTGAAACGTAGCACTCAATACCGTCGATAAGCGAAAGCATACCGTCCTTAAAATCGGAATCCTTAAGAGCAAGCACACGCTTACGGTAGCCGTTAAAGCCCTCTTTTTCAATTCTGCTGTAATTTGGGATAGCGTGCGTATATCCGAATCCGCCTGTGGTGCGGGGCGGATTCGGAAATAGCAGGTGAAGCATTGGAATGTCACGCACTACCATATCTGCATATTCCTTACCGCAAGTCATTTCAAGAAGTTCGGGAGAATAGAGCATCCCCGGAGAATGGTGCGGCACCGCCACCATAGTAATTTCGGGAATATTCATATAATAGGCCTTGCCCGTGGGGTAGAGACTTCCGCCGCTGTACTCGGGAAGCCTTATATTGCGGTAATAGCTTGCAAAGCCGTCGCACAGACGGCAAAAGCGCGATCTTTCGGGTCTTTCGTAAAAACCGCTCAAAATATATTCGCCCTTTTCGTAAAAATGTCTTGCAATATCGTTCACGTTTTATCACTCCCTGAAAATTTACACTTGTATTTTATCAAAAAAAGTGATAAAATCATAGTATAATAAAATCATTTTATTGTAAAATACAGTCAAATCGGTGAGAATTATGAATTTCAGCAATTATTATGTCGAACCTGTAAAGAGGTATTGGAACGTTCCGGAGACCTTTTTTTCCGACGAATACAATCTCGTAAGGGCAGTAACTCACAAGAGCTACCATATAGGAATGCACGCTCACGCCTTTTACGAGCTTAATATCGTCCTTGCGGGTGCGGGTGTTCACCATATGGAAAACGGCTCTGTCTCGGTCAAGAAGGGGGATGTTTTCGTCGTCCCGCCCGACAGCTACCACGGCTACGAGCGGCAAGGAAGCGGTCTTGACGTGTTTCATCTTATTTTCAAAAAGGAATTTTTAAAGATCTATTTCAAGGATCTTGAAAAGATAGCGGGCTTTTCCTTTATGTTTGATGCAGAGCCTCATCTGCGTCAGCAAAGGGAAGGTAAATACTATCTTCATCTCAACGATGCCGAGCTTGCCGATATGATGAGAGATATAAACCTGCTTCTCGAGGCGGACGAAAAAAAGCTTTTCGTTTATCAGAATATTATTGCTCTTAAATACGTTTGCGATCTTTGCATAATCTCAAACAGAAAGCAAAAGAAGAAGGCAGAGGAGCTAAACGGCAAGGATATAGTTATGCTCATTCAGTATATACAGAACAATCTTTCCGAAAAGATCACGGTAAAGGACATTGCGGCAAAGGCAAATATGTCGCACTCCACCGTTACCCGATTTTTTCGGAAAACCACAGGTCTCTCACCAATGCAATATGTTATATTTTTGCGAAAGCAGCGTGCAAGCAGTCTTATCAACGAAACCGACCTGCGAAAATCGGAGATAGCGCAAATATGCGGCTTCTACGATCTTTCTCATATGGAAAAGGCGCTGAAATAAATAAGATTTCATTAACGGTTCGAATCCTTCTTTTCCAAAAACAAATAAACCACCCGTTTGGGTGGTTTATTCGTTTGGCAGCGGGAGAAGGATTCGAACCCTCACAAACAGAGTCAGAGTCTGTCGTGCTACCCTTACACAATCCCGCTATATTATAACCGGTAAAACCGGTTATGTGATTAAGCTCTTGTTACTTTACCGGAACGAAGGCATCTGGTGCATGCATAGATATGCGTTGCTTCGCCGTTTACAATGGCTTTTACTCTTTTTACGTTGGGCTTCCAAGTTCTGTTAGCTCTTCTGTGAGAGTGGGAAACCTTGATTCCGTAAACGAGGCTCTTTTCACAAATTTCGCATTTTGCCATCTTATATATCTTCCTTTCGGTTAATCTCTTTTTAAAGTGCTTTAGTATTATACTACAACGATCAAAAAAATGCAAGTGTTTTTTTCATAATTCTTAATATTTTTCTTTTTTTCATTTCATCATTGAAAAATCCCGCCGTTTATTATATAATTTATATAACATTTATTACGGAGTTTTTTATGCGTAAGGTTTTAAGTCAGTTAAGACGCGCCGTTGACGATTACGGTCTTATCTCGGAGGGCGACGTTATTGCCGTAGGCGTTTCGGGCGGCAAGGATTCCCTCGTTTTGCTTGCCGGTCTTGCGGCGCTTAAGAAATTTTATCCGAAAAAATTCGATATTATAGGCATAACTCTCGATATGGGCTTTGAGGGCGCCGACTATTCTCCCATCAGCGAATATTGCCGTGAGCAAGGCATTGATTACCGCATTATAAAAACGGAGATAGGTAAAATTATCTTCGACGTGCGCAAGGAATCGAATCCCTGCTCCCTTTGCTCGCGTATGAGGCGCGGCGCTCTTAACGAGGAGGCAGTGCGCTTGGGTGCAAACAAGGTAGCGCTCGGTCACAATTTTGACGACGCCGTTGAGACCTTTATGTTAAACCTCTTTTTCGAGGGGCGCATCGGCTGCTTTTCACCAAAAAGCTATCTTGACAGACGTGAGATAACCGTTATTCGTCCGATAATCTATATGCCCGAAAGGGATTGCTCAAGCGCCGCGAAAAGACTTTCTCTTCCCATCTGCTCCTCTCTTTGTCCCGCAAACGAGCATACCGAAAGAGAAAATATGAAATCGCTTCTTCGCGAGCTTGAAAAAGACAACAAGGGTCTTCGCGAGCGCATCTTCGGTGCGATGGTAAGAAAAAATATCGACGGCTTCGGTGCCTTTGAAAGAGAGGACGAGGAAAAATGAATTTCGCAATGTCTACCGCCTGCTTTTTCCCCGAGGAGCCGGAAAAGTCCTTTTTAAGAGTGAAAAAGCTGGGTTTTTCCTCGGCGGAGGTATTTTTAAACACCGATTACGAGGTCTCGAAGGAATATATCAAAGAGTTAAAGGCTCTTTCCGAAAGCGAGAACGTTAAGATCGTTTCGGTCCACACCCCCTTCGGTTACGCCGAGCCGTATCTCTTTTTCTCGCCGTATATAAGGCGCAGAGAAGAGGCGCTTGATAAATACGAGAGGATGTTCGAGGCTGTTTCGGCGCTTTCGCCCGTCATATTTAATTTTCACGGCGGATTTTTAAGCGGAAAGGACTCGTTGGAGCTCGGAATTGAATATTACGCCAAGCTAAAGGAGCGCGCCGACAGATACGGCGTTGTGTTTTGTCAGGAAAACGTAAACCGTTACGCCTTTTCCACTCCCGAAAATATAAGAGCTTTGAAAAATGCCGTCCCCGACTGCAATTTCACCTTCGACATAAAGCAGGCAAACCGCGCCGGTTTTTCGCCCTTCGACGTTGCCGACGCGATGGGAGAGAGAATAAAGCATTTTCATATTAACGACTATAATTCCGAGGTCGACTGTCTGCTCCCCGGCAAAGGCGATTTCCCCATTGCAAGCATTTGCAAAAGGCTTAAAAATCACGGCTTTGACGGTACTGCCGTCGTTGAGGTCTACCGAAAAAGCTTCGGGAAAGACACCGAAATAGCGCAATCGCTCAAATTCTTGGAGGAGTTAAAATGGTAACGCTCGGAAACGGTTGGGACACTCTTTTAAAAGAGGAATTCGAAAAGGAATATTACTTAAAGCTCCGCGCCTTTTTAAAGCAGGAGTATTCTCGTTACGCCGTTTATCCCGATATGTTCGATATCTTCAACGCCCTTAAATACACCGATTATCAGGACGTTTCCGCCGTCATCTTGGGTCAGGACCCCTATCACGGAAGGGGTCAGGCTGAGGGGCTTTGCTTTTCGGTGAAGGACGGAGTTCCGAAGCCGCCCTCACTCATAAACATATTCAAGGAATATTCAAGCGACCTCGGCTTTAAAGAGCCGATATCTGGCTCGCTCAAGGGCTGGGCGAAAAACGGAGTTTTGCTTCTCAACACCTCTCTTACCGTTCGCGAGGGCATGGCAAACAGCCACAGCGGCAAGGGTTGGGAGCTTTTCACCGACCGGGTCATAACGCTTTTAAACGAGCGTGAAAAGCCCATCGTCTTTATTCTGTGGGGCAGAAACGCCCGCTCGAAAAAGGAGCTTATTACCAACAAAGATCATCTTATATTGGAGGCGGCGCATCCGAGTCCGCTCTCTGCCTACAACGGATTTTTCGGTTGCAGACATTTTTCCAAAGCAAACGCTTTTTTAAGAGAAAACGGTCTTCCCGAAATTGATTGGAAGCTTTAATTTTTTCTTTTTTTATATTGACATCAGTGCAAGATTATGTTAATATAAAATTAACAATTTCTTTGAAAGGAAGTTTATCATGAACAAAATCAGCTACGTAGCAGGTATCCTCATTTCATTTTTCCTCGGCGGTCTCGGAATCCACAGATTCCTTGCAGGCAAGATCGGAACCGGTATCATCTGGCTCCTCACCGGCGGTTGCCTCGGCATCGGCGCACTCGTCGACTTCATTATGATAATCCTCAAGAAGTTCACCAACAAAAACGGTGAGATCTGGGCACAGGACTAATTCGAATTTAAAACGCCCTGCGGTAAATGGGTGATGTCCTTATCGGAGAAATAAGATAGGGGTATGGGCGCAGCCCGATGCATTTGTAAAACAAATGCGAAACTGGCGATAAAACAAAAGGGAGAGTCTTGCGGAAGCAAAATTCCGTAAGACTCTCTCTTTTTCTGTTGTCTATGAGTGATATTCTTTGCTTTCGCAAAGAGTGATATTGCCCTTGCGGGCAGTGATATTGTTCGGCTACGCCTCACAGTGATATTCTATTCGCCCATAAACTCGCGAAGCGAATACCACTCGGCGTAAGCCGAATATCACTGCGTAGCAATATCACTCGCCAAAGGCGAATAGAACCGGCGTGATACTCCGATAAGAGTATCACGCCAAACCGCAGGGTGTTTTTTTAATAAACGTATTCAAATTCGAAGCCGCAGAGATCAACGGTGTCGTTTTCCTTAACGCCCGCCTTTTCAAGCGCCTTAAATACGCCCTCGCGCTTTAACAGCTTTTGAAGGTTCATAAGCGACTCGTAATCGTCGGTATCGGTGGTGCTCATTATCCTCTCTATCCAGCTTCCCTCCACCACATATTTTTCATTTACACGGCGAACGGTATATTTTTGCTCGTCAGAGTTGTCAACGGGCTGATAGGTAGGCTCGAATTCCTCGGGCACGGGAATATCCTTAATTGCCTCCCACGTTCCCGAAATAAGCTCCTTAAGTCCTTCTCCGGTTACGGCGGAGATAAGAAAATATGGCGTGCCGAGCTTTTCAAGCTCTTTTTTGGCGCTTTCGAGCATTTCCTCATCGCACACCTCTTTTTTGGTGCCGACTATTATCTGCTTCTTTTCCGAAAGGAGCTTTGAGAATTTCAAAAGCTCGCCGTTTATCGCCTCTATTCTCGACGCTATCGTTTCGGCGCCCTCGGAGAGATCTATAAGATGCAAAAGAAGGCGGCATCTCTCAATATGCCTTAAAAAGCGGTGACCGAGTCCCGCGCCGTCGCTTGCGCCCTCGATTATTCCGGGGATATCCGCCATTACGAAGCTCTCCTCATCGTCGACTCTTACGACGCCGAGCGAGGGAGTGATGGTTGTAAAGGGGTAATCGGCAATCTTGGGTCTTGCGCCGCTTACCGAGGAAAGAAGAGTCGATTTTCCTGCGTTGGGGAAGCCGAGAAGGCCTACGTCGGCTATTACCTTGAGCTCGAGTATTACCTCAAACTCCTCGCCCGTTATTCCGAGCTTTGAAAAGCGGGAGATCTGCCTCGTAGACGTTGAAAAGCGGGTATTTCCGAAGCCGCCCTTACCGCCCTTTGCTATAAGCACAGGCTCCTCGGTGCAGATATCCTTTATCAGCGCGCCGCTTGCGGCATCTCTTATAAGAGTGCCGAAGGGAACCTTTACGATAAGGTCCTTTCCGCCTCTGCCCGTCATCTTCTTGCTTTTTCCGTTCTCGCCGTTTTCGGCAATAAACTTTTTGTGATAGCGAAAATCGGCAAGAGTATTCAAATTGCGGCAGGCGCAAAAATAAACGTCGCCGCCCTTGCCGCCGTCGCCGCCGTCGGGACCGCCTGCGGCAACGTATTTCTCGCGGTGGAAGGAAACGGCACCGTGGCCGCCGTCGCCCGCCTTGATATAAATTTTCGTGTAATCTACAAACATAACATTACCTCTTTGCTATGAGATAATTATACCCCGATATGAAGCATATCGGGGTATGTGATCTTGTTAGGCTTTTGCGTAAACGCTGACCTGCTTGCGGTCTTTGCCCACTCTTTCGAATTTTACTACTCCGTCAATAAGTGCGAAGAGTGTATCGTCAGAGCCGATGCCCACGTTGTTTCCGGGATGAATCTTCGTGCCGCGCTGTCTCATAAGAATGTTGCCTGCGAGAACGAACTGACCGTCAGCTCTCTTCGGGCCTAAGCGCTTGGACTCGGAATCACGGCCGTTTTTCGTGGAGCCCATACCTTTTTTATGTGCAAAAAACTGTATACTGATTCTAAGCATTTATCACACCTCCGTAATGTGAATAGTGATATTTTTGGGATATTCCTCTTTGATAAGTCTTGCCTCCGACAAAAACGTCTTTAAAACAGTTTCACTGTTTATGTCGGGGTTTTTGACCGTTACGCAAACCGTTGCATTTTCCTCGTTAACAGAAACGTTTACCTGATGGGCAAACGCATCGAGCATATTGGCGGTGTATCTCACTGCCTCGGATATTGCGGCGCAGACAACGTCGTTGCCCTTAGTGCCTCTACCCGCATGCCCTACCGAAGAAAAGCCGAAAAGCTTGCCGTTTTGTTTAAAAAACGTAAGGGTGTTCATGATTAAAGATTGATGGACTCGATCTGAACCTTGGTGTAAGGCTGTCTGTGACCGGTCTTGTTGCGATAGGTCTTCTTGGCTTTATACTTGAAAACGATGATTTTCTTGTCTTTGCCGTTTTTGAGAACCTTTGCAGATACGGATGCGCCCTCGATCACGGGAGCACCGAATGTGAACTTGTCTTCTTTGCAAGCTGCAAGTACGGTATCAAAGCTGATAGCGTCGCCTTCGTTTGCTTCGATTTTTTCGATGAAGATGATTTCGCCTTCCTGTACTTTGTACTGCTTTCCGCCGGTTTCGATAACTGCGTATGTCAAAACAAAGCACCTCACTTTCTTATAGACTCGCTACGGCAGGTAGGTCGCAATAAATGCGCCGTTTGCAAACCCGAAATATGCGGCTTTAGTACTATACCACAAATTTGTATTTATGTCAAGGATTTTTTAATATTTATTATAAAAATATTGCCGTTTTTTTGCAAAAACGCCCGTTTCGCTTGAAAAACGGCTTTTTTTCCTATCTTCTTTTTCTCCCCGTATTTTCTCTTATAAATATCTCAATTTCTCTTCTTATCTCGGCGCCCGATATCTCCCTTTTCGATGCCTCGGGTCTTACTATAAATATAGCCTGCTCGAAAAGCTCGCTTCTCCCTTTAACAATTACCGCGTTTTTGTTGGTTCCCTTTATCATAAGCTTTCCCTTCTTCTGTTTTTAAATTATTTTTCTCCCTTTTTGTTCTTTTATGCGGCGCCTATTTTAATTATCATAACGGATTTATCGTCGTTTGAGTGCGCCGAAATAAGTCTTTTGCAAAGCTCTGCGGGAGAAAGCCCGCCTGCTCGGGAGAGTACGCCGCGCATATCGGAAAAGGCGTCGTAAACGCCGTCCGACATCATCACCACCGTGTCGCCGCGCTTTAAGGTAAAGGCTATCTTATCGTATTCACCGCCCGAGGAAAGTCCTGCGGGAAGTGTTGACGAGGTTATTTCGTAAACGGTGCTTCCTCTTTTGACGAATGAGGGAGCAGCGCCCGATTTTATAAATTCGGCTCTGCCGTTATGAAGGTTCAAAGTGAGTATATCCACCGTAGCGAAGGAGGCGTCGAGATTTTTGCTCTGAAGCGCCGAATTTACGGCGCGCATTGCCGTTTTTCCGTCGAAGCTTCGCGAGAGTATACTCTTTAAAAGGTCCACCGTCATCTGTGAATCGGACTTCGCCTCTGCGCCCGAGCCCATGCCGTCCGAAAGCGCCGCAAAAAATCTACCGTCCTCCGTTTCAAATCGCACTATCGAATCGCCGCATATCTCGTTTCCGTTTTTACCCTGTGTTACTCCCGAAAATTGCGCGAAAAGCCTCGGCTCCTCAACAAGTCTTACAGTATATCCGTGACCGCTTTCGTTTCGGTATACCTCCTTTAGCTTTTTTCCGTATATCTCCGATATCTCGTTTTCAAGCCGCTTTTTCTCGGGCAAATAAGCCGTTTTGCCGCAAACGGTTATTCTTTTTGCGCCGCATATCTGCTCGACCGCGACCGACGGGTTCTTTTCCCCCTTTGCAACGAGATATCCCTCAAGCGCCTTGTCGCCGTCTATCTCGCAAACGCCGCCGCTTAACTCTCTTATTGCCTCTGCGGCACGGCGGTAGCCCTCGCAATCGCTTTTTTGAGCAAGCACCGTGCTTTTATCAATAAATTCAAATATTTTATCGGCTTTTTCACACCGCTTTGAAAAGCGGCTCTTTTTATCGCTTTCATCGACACCGTTAAGCTTCTCAAACGCCGCCGCGTTTATTGCCAGAAGGGTGTCGTCGTACAATCTGCCGTAGCAGCCAAATCTCTTTTTACAGTTCTTGCAAAATTTTTCTTCAACTTTTTGCGGCACGGCGCAAGCCGCTTTATACGGATCCTTTTCATCGATTATGTCGGCTACGCTGTCAAATGCGCCTCCGAGTGCGCCGAGCTTTTGTGCGATCACGTCGATAGCCGCGTTATAAGGAGCAGAAGTCAAGCCGTTTTGGGCAAAAAGCCTGTTGCCGACAAGCTCCGTTGCTCTTTGTGGCAGAAAAATGAATATTCCGCCCGCAACCACGGCTGACACCATAGGCACGAGATTTTCTCCCGTTGCAACCGAAAATATCCCGAGCGACACCACTATAAACGACGCCGATATCGCTCTGTTTTTCTCCGAAAATATTCCCGCCGTCATTCCGCCCACCGAAAGAGCGGCTATCGGCACGGCGCTTTGCGAAAAGAGTGATAAAAACAGTCCCGCAGCTACGCCGTATAGGGTTGCACCCGTTATTTTTCCCGTTTTTGCGGCAACGAGAATTATCAGCACAGTCGCGATATATCCCGCGTTAAAGACCGCCGCCTCAAAAAAGCAGAGCGACGCCGCCACCGCAGAAACGACGAGCATCACCGATATTTCTCTTGCCGTCTCGCCGCTTTTGCTTTTTTCTCCCTTTTCAAGCGCAAGACAGGATATAAAGGTAAAGCAAGCAGAAAAAAGCGCCGTTACGGCGGCAATGAGGATATCTCCGCCGTCAAAGGCGTTCTCCGTCATGGCAACGGCTTTTGCCACCGTTAAAAAGACAAAGACCGAAAAGGATAAAAACGCCTTGCCCACCTTCATTTCGCGCTTTGTAAACGCCACCTTCAGCACCGCGATTACCGCGGCGGTTATATAATAGGAGGGCTCTGCGGCAAGATAATATCCGAGTGCCGTTCCCAAAAAACCCGCAAACGACAGCTTTGACACAGGTATTGCCGCAAAAAGAGCTATTCCGAGCGGCGACGCCGCTCCCATTATACCGTTTAAAGAGAGCAAAAGGCAGGAAAAAAATACCGCAAAATGCTCTGCGCTCCTTTTATACAGCTCGGTCAAATATTCCTTTATTTTCGGCTTTATCACCGATCCGTTTTTAATTTTAGACATACCTTTCTTTCCTTTCTCATAAAAGCGGGAGGCTTTCTCAAGTGGATTATAGCCAAAAAAGGAAAAAAATAATGTCAAAAGCTTTGTTTTTTTAAAAAAAGCTTTTGACATTATACGATAACGCCGCAATATTTATTGCCGAAAATTTGCCGTAAGGCTTTTATTTTTTGTTTTGCTGTCTTAATTTGTTCTCACAATTCTTCATTATATTGTTTATCGACGACAGCACCGTGCCGAATTCTTTTGCAAGATCCTCCTCGGTGACGTCGGCTCCGTCTGCCGTTTTGGAGGCGCGGATTATATCCACCGTATTTTGCTCTCTCGCCGCGGTGATAAGACCGTAATAATCGCTTTTTACCGAGAAAAAATCCTCGCTGTGCTCGGGATTTGAAAGATACGCCGTGCGAAAGCCGTTATAGACCGAGAGAAGAATATCGTCGGATATTGCGGTGGTAAGCTCGTTTGAATCTATCTTTGCAAGCATATAATAAAGCACGTTTATGCCGTTGAAGATAAGCCTTCTGTTTAAAACGGGAAGCACCGACGCTCCCATTTTTTTATCGTTTTGCTCTATCTTACCGTTTACCGCAGCTTCGTCGGGATCCTCCGAAATGGTTTCGTTCTTATCGTCGGTAAGGCCCAAAAGCCAGTCGACCGAAACGCCGTAATAATCGGCGGCGCGGCTTAAAAATTCAAGCCCGCACTCTCTTATTCCCTTTTCGTAGTGCGACAAAAGCCCCTGCGAAAGACCGAGCGCCTCCGCCGCGTCCTTTTGCTTTATTTTGCGCTCCGCTCTTATTTCGGCAAGGCGTGAGGCAAAAACGTTCATTATCTCGTTCATTTTGCTTTCCTTATCCAAAAAGCACGCTTTTGGCGTGCTTTTCTTTTTATTTTATATCCTTTTTATAGTTTACCGAAACTATAATGAGTGCCGCGAGTAATATCACCGAAAATACCGCAAAAACTATAATTACGGTTGCGCCCTTTTCCTTTAAGAAAATATTTTCCTTTTCGAGCTTTTCTATCTGCGATTCAAGCAGTCCGGTGTAAACGTCATCGGAGCTGCCGGTATCCTCTGAGGGAATATCGGAGGGTATATCGGAAGGAATATCAGACGGAATGTCCGAAGGAATATCAGACGGGGTATCGGACGGGATATCCGAGGGGGTATCGGACGGAATATCCGACGGAGTGTCGGAAGGAATATCGGAGGGAGTATCCGACGGTGTCTCCTCGGGCTGACGCGTTACCGTTATGGTATATGTCTTTTTGGTTTTGCCGTCCTCTGCGGTTACGGTGATCTTCACGGTGTTGGTGCCTACCGTGAATTTCGAGGTTCCGCTCGTTTTTACGGTGGCAAATTCACTCGAGGTCTCGTAATCGAGCTTTACGGATTTTACGTCGTAAGGAACGGCTATCGCGTAAGAGGTGCGGGTGGAGGAGAAATCACGGTTTAGCTCAAAGCCCTCTACCGCAAGAGATTTAAGAGTTGCAACCTCCGAAAGAAGCTTGCCCACCGTAACTGTTTTTGCTTCGCCGAGCATAACGTCGGTGAGATCGGTTATAGACACGGTATCCGATTTATCCTCGTTCCAACCGTCTGCAACGAAATATTTCAATTCGCCGAGCTTGAATTCCAAAACGGTATCCTTTTCTACCTCCTCCTTAACGGTGAAGGTGTAGGTAAACAGCTCCTCGGTATAGTTCGAAAGAGATTCGTCAAGGCTCATTGCATATATCCATACCTCCAAGACCGCCTTATTGGGAGTTGCCTCATCGGTGTGGAGATAGGTTTCGGTGGTGAGCTTTGAATCGGTTACCTTATCGCTGAGCTTGAGATTTTCATCCTTATCCACCGTAAGTAAGGTGGGGTCGAATTCAAACGCCGCCTGAATATTGGAAATGCCGTTTTCAAGATATGCGGCAAAGTTCTTTATCTTTACCGTTACCTTTACCGTCTGCTTGGGATGCACCTCGGTCTTATCAACCTCAAGATAAAACTCGGGAGTGCCCTCGGCAAATGTCAATACCGAGAATATCGGAAGCAGTGCCGTTACGGTCAATATTAAAGCAACGATGCAGGAGATGGTCTTTCTCATAAATCTTTTCCCTTCGAAACAAAGCAGTATAAAACACTATATGTTAAATTATACTATATATTACGGAATATTTCAAGTGAAAGTTGTGTGAGTTAATTTAAAGTGAGCTTCATATCTCCCGTTTTTACCCAGCCGAGCTTGCGAAGTATCTCGTTAAAGACAAAGGAGAGCACTGCGGGAAGAACGAAGCAGACGAGAACAAGGCCTATCCACATAAACGCACTGTGCTCGGTGCCGTCGATCACACCTATCGGGCCGACAAGTCCGCAGGTACCCATACCTGCCGCAACGCCCGAGCATTTGAGTTTGAATATCATGGTGGATATCGGTCCCGTTACCGCGGCGGCAAGAGTGGGAGCAAGCCAGATTATCGGCTTTTTGATTATGTTGCCCATCTGGAGCATCGAGGTTCCGAGTCCCTGTGATACAAGACCGCCCCATTTGTTTTCGCGGAAGCTTATTACCGCAAAGCCTACCATCTGTGCGCAGCAGCCCGCAACGGCGGCGCCGCCCGCAAGCAAAAAGCCCTCTGCGGTGCCGTTTGCCGTAGCCGCTTCAAGCGCCGAGGCGGAGAATATCATGGCGCAGATAGCCGCGCTCGAAATGGGAAGAGTAAGTATTATACCTACCACCACCGAAACGATTATTCCCATAAAGAAGGGCTGGAAGGTGGTCGCGGCGGCGATAAATACGCCGAGATAATACATAACGTAGGATACCGCGGGGCAAAGCAGCCAGGCTGCCGCAAAGCCCGCAAATATGGTTACGACGGGAGTTACCAATATGTCTACGGGAGTTTTCTTTGAAACGAGGCTTCCTATCGCGCAGGCAATTACAACCGCAAAAAACGCGCCTGCGGGACCCGCGCTGTAAAAAATATCGGCTTCGCCCTTTGCCGTTACAGCCCAGCCGGCGATGCTGCCGTCGGTAAGAGCCGCGCCGAGAGCGTTACCTATGCTTCCGACGACTGCCGAGGCGTAGATTATAAGCGGAGGCATTTTAAGAGCGTAGGCTATAGCAACGCCTATTGCCATTCCCGTTGCGCCCGATGCGAAGGACGCTACCGTGTTAAAAATCTCAAGTCCCGTATATTTACCGATGGTGCTTAAGATCGTTCCCATAAGAAGAGTTGAGAACAGTCCAAGAGCCATACCGCTCATAGCATCGAGAAAAACGAGCTTCAGAAGTGCCTTTACCTTTTCGCCAAACGTCTTTTTTACAAGAGCCTTTTCAGACATTTAAATTACTTCCTTTATTTTTGGGATACTAATATTTTATCACTTTTTTATTTTTAATACAATAATAAAATAGACAAAATGAAAGCATATCTCACGGAATTTGAGTTAAAACTATACAAAAAGGAGTGATTATTTGAAAGATTTCTTTTCAGATCTTGCTTTGGATGAGCGCGACCGCAATATTTCGGGTGGCGGAAACGAAAAGGGATATAACGTTTCGGAGCGCACAAAGGAAGGCGTTAAGATAACGCGAGTGAAGGTAACCTCTTTGGATGGTGAGAAGGCGCTTAACCGCGAAAAAGGGCTTTACAGCACGGTGGAGATAGAGGATTTTGCCGTGCCCGAGGAGGATTTCCCCTCCGTCGTACGCGTTATTGCAGACGAGATATCCGATATTGCAAAGCTCAAGGAGGGCGACTCGGTGCTCGTGGTGGGACTCGGAAACGACCTCATCACGCCCGACTCATTGGGACCGCTCGTTCTCAAAAAGACTATCGTTACAAGGCACTTGAAGCAAAACGCGCCGTCGCTTTACTTCAGCGAAAATATGAGAGAGGTATCGGGCATAGTTCCGGGCGTTTTGGGGCAAACGGGGCTTGAGAGCTTTGAAATTACCGAAAGCGTCGTAAAGAGAATAAAGCCCGACGCCGTTTTGCTTATCGACTCGCTTGCCGCAAGAAATCTCGAGCGGCTGACAAAGGCAATACAGATATCCGACAGAGGTCTTATCCCGGGCGGCGGAGTGGGAAACAGCCGCGCCGAGATAAGCGAAAGCACTCTCGGGGTAAAATGCATTTCGGTGGGCGTTCCAACCGTGGTTTCGGCTGAAAGTCTTGTTTCCGACGTTATCTCCTCTGCTCTTGAAAGAAAAAGCATGAGCGATATTACCGCAGATGAGCTTTTGAAAAACAGTCTTTCGCCCTTTGAGGCGTCGCTTATCGTTACACCGAAGGATATCAGGCAGATAATCTCGCAGTGTGCGCGGCTTCTCGGCTACGCCGTAAACTGCGCTCTTCACAGCGATCTTGACTGCGACTCCATATCCGATTGGTTAAACGCCTGACGAATAAACGCCCTTTTTCCGTCATATAATTTTACTGACTTTCAAAAGAAGGGCTGTGTAAATATATGGTCGTGAGGACGAAAATAAATTTTAAAAGACCGATCTTTACGATATTATTGCTCATTTTTATCGCTTTTGCCGTCTTTTGGGCAAAGATCGCGCTGCCGACGTCGGAGCTGATCTCTCTTTTTCTTTCAAAATATACGGGATCTCCCGCCCTTTCTCTGCCCTTGCCCTCGGTGCTTTTTGATGCATTAAATCAAACCCCGATGCCAACGCCCTTACCGCCCGTTTCGTCGGTGCCGATAAAGCCATCTTCGTCCGACACGGCAAGCTCGGACCCTCCCTCAAGGCTCTATTTCAAGAGCAAAACGGCAAATCTCTTTCCCACCGATACGAAGGGACTCAGCTGTTACGGCAGAGTTTTCGTAAAGGGAAAGGATACCGACGTCAAGTCGCTGTTAAGCTCCGAAGCCGACTTTTCCAAAAGGAAAATAGTTATAATTACCACCCATTTTACAGAGGGCTACAGCGAGGACACCGAAAAATATTACAACGATGCGCAGAACACCGAGGATATTACCAAAAACGTCTTTTCTGCTGCAGTTACTCTTGCCGCGGAGCTCGACGCTCTCGGTCTTGAGGTTGAGATAAAGGATAACGCCTTCGATCTGCCGCTTCAAAACGGCTCGTTTGAGAGGAGCGGCGAATTTATAAAGCAATATATTGCAAACGACCCCGACGTCGCGCTCATTCTCGATATCCACCGCGACAGCTTAAAGGAAGAAAACCTCACGGGAATACGCACCTGCGCCTCCTACGGCGGAGCGGCGGCGGCGCAGGTATTCGCATCGGTGCCCGAAAACACCGAAAAGGAGTCGTTTGAGGCATCTCTCCTTTTCGCCGCCAAGCTTCACAATATGCTTGAAAGCGAATGTCCCACCATAACCCGTCCCGTTGAGATATTATCGGGAAACTACGGCTTCGACGGCAAGGCAATGAGAATTTTATTAAATATAGGAACACAGTCCAACACCGCAGATGAAGCAAAGCTTTCGGCGAGCATCACCGCCAAAGCCATCTACGCGGTAATGATGCAAGGAAGGTGAAAAATGAAGAGTCTTGAAGAAAGAGCAGAAAAAATACTATCGGGAAGAGTTACCGCCGTATCCTCTCTTTATCTTACGGGGGAATGTAAACAGCATATTATAAAAAGGAGAAAAGCGTTTTTAACAAGCTTAAAGCTTTTTTCGGCTTTTGCCTCTGTTTTTGTATTCTGCTTTGCCCTGACCGTTGCCGACTATGCAAACAGAGATCTCGGAAGCTTCGGAACGGCAGGTCTTTTCAGCTTTTCTCTGATAGGCAAAAACGCCACTCTGGTCATTTTCGATAACACTCTCTCCTTTGAGCTTCCCAAGCTTATAGCAGACGCCGTAAACGCCGTTTCGGAGCTTATTAACAGACTTTACCGCTTCTGAATATAATGAAGGTGCAGACCCTTGTCTGTATCAAAAACCGAGGGGCGAATAAGGATGAAAAAAGAAATTTCAGTGAAATCGTTTACCTACGCCATGAAGGGAAAAAGGCTTCTTGAAAAGAAGGCTATATCGGCAGAGGTCATCAAAAAGGCCGAGGACTGCGGCTGTATTTATCTGATACGCTATGACGATAAGGGAAGCGGCTTCGACGTAAGAAACTATCTTCTTTCAAGCGGAGTTAAGCTTTCCGACAAGGCGGTGTCGCCGTGATATATTTTGACAACGCCGCCACAAGCTATCCCAAGCCGCTTTCGGTGTGCAACGCCGTCTACGGAGCGCTTATGGGACCTTATGCAAATCCCGGAAGAAGCGGACATCCGCTTTCGCTTGCCGCAGGCGAGAGAATATTCGAGGTAAGAGAGGCGGCAGCCGAATTTTTCGGAGCGCTTCCCGAGGAGGTCGTTTTTACAAAAAACGCCACCGAGGCGCTGAACGTTGCAATCAAAGGCTGCTATGCTTTAAGCGGAAAAAACGAGATAATAATTTCAGATCTTGAGCACAATGCCGTTTACCGTCCCGTCTGCAAGCTCGAAAAAGGCGGTGCGACGGTTAAGATCTTCAACACCGACGGAAGTCCCGAGCAGATAGTAAAGAGCTTTGAAGCGCTTTGCACCAAAAACACCGCGCTTGCCGTTTTTACCCACGCCTCTAACGTTACCGGCAAGCTTCTTCCCGTATCAAAGCTTTGCGACGTTGCCAAGCGCTACGGCATCACCACCGTTATCGACGCCTCGCAGACGGCAGGTCTTGCAGACATCGACCTTGGTGAGATAAAAGCCGATTTTCTCTGCACTGCAGGGCATAAATCTCTTTTCGGACCGATGGGAACGGGGCTTTTGATAGCAAGAGGCGGCGCCGACACTCTTATTGAGGGTGGCACGGGAGTTTTATCGGTTGAGAAGGAGATGCCCTCCTTTACTCCCGAAAGATTCGAGGGCGGCACCTTGAATTTCCCCGGGATAATCGGCTTGGGAGCGGGGCTTACCTTTATTTTAAAAAAGGGGCGCAAGACAATTTCGGAGCACGAGCAGTTGCTTTTAAAGGAGTGCGCCCTGCGGCTTGAAAAAATAAGCGGAGTAACGCTTTATCTTTCCCCGCGCGACAAAGCCTTAAATACCCTTTCCTTTAATATAAAGGGCTATTCCTCGGGAGAGGCGGCGGCTGTTCTTTCAAAAAGCGGATTTTGCCTGCGAAGCGGGCTTCACTGCGCCCCGCTTGCCCACAGTAAATTAGGAACTCTCTCGGGCGGCACCTTAAGAGCCTCGTTCGGCTTTTTCAACACCGAAAACGAGATCTTGGAGCTTGTAAGGGCGGTCTCTGAATTAAAAAGCAAATAAAAAAAACGCCCATCGGGCGTTTTTTTGTTTTTCGTTATTGCTTTACCCTTTCCTTGCACATCTTATACAGCTCCTCGGTGGCAAGACGCGTTTTGGCAACCACGTCGCCCTCCGTTTTCGGAAAGCAATAATAGAGCATTTTATGGTCGCCTATGCAGATAATATCTCCAAGCTCGTACCAATAATAATCGGCGTTTAGGCTGTATGACGAAAGAGGAGTCTGGCTGTATTCAAGCTCGCCGTTACAGCCCTTAAGCTCAAAGCCGTCGGCGTTGTGGATAAGTCTTCCCTCTCCCACCTCGTAAAGACATTTCGTGTCCTTGAGTATACAAATATCAACGGGAATATCGAGCAGATAGCTTCCGCTTTCAAGCTCTTTTCTCACGCACTCCCTCTCCCACCTGTACCAATCGGGGATATGGTCAAATGCCGCCTCTCCGTCCTTGCGAAGAAGGGCGCCGTACTCGGTAAGCTCGTAGGTCGCACCGCAGCTTTTGCAAGCAAGCTCGGTTCCTCTGCCCTCCGTTTTGCCCTCGCTGTTGCAATGCGGACAGCAGTATAGCGTTCTGTTTAAAAAATCGGCTCTGAATTTTTCCTTAACTCTTATGCCGTTTTCACGCTGATAACGGAAATTATCGAAGGAAAAGCAATCTTTAAGTATTTCGTTTATCTCCTCGGGCGTTTTTTCCTTTATCTCGTCCGGCGAGAGGATATAGGTCATCTCCGCCGATACCTTTACCTTGCGCTTTTGAAGGTTATTGTAAAGCGGATCGCGCAAAAATGCGCCGTGGGTTTCTATCATCACGACGGGTACTCCGAGAAGCTTTACGAATTTACAAAGGCTTTCGGGCAAGACGGTCGAGGTGCCGTCGAAGCTGTAGCACGCCTCGGGATACATAAGCACCGAGCTTTTGAGCGTTTTTGTAACGTAGATGAGCTCGCGCACGAGCGCCATATCGAAGATGAATTTTTTGGTGGGAATACAGCCGAGCTGCTTCATCAGCCAGTTTTTGCCTATCATGGTGTCTGCCGTGCAGACGATATTAAATGGACGCGGATACAGCACCGACGCCGCTATCTCAAGGTCGATAAAGCTTGAGTGATTCATAAGATAAAGGCAGGGCTCGTTTTTCGAAAGCCTGTCGATGCCGTTCTTTTTTACCTTAAAGCCGGTAAAGATCATATCGGGCAAGGAGGCGATCTTCAGTACGGTGCGAAAGAGAATATTCGGTTTTTTCGGCTTTGCCGCCTTTTGTGCGGGGATATTTAAAACCTCGCGGTAGCTGCTTTTTACCTTTTTTATCTTCATAGCTCTGTCTCCGTTTGTTATTTACAAATATTGTAATATATTTCTATTAAAAAGGCAATAGCTTTTGACAAAAAAAACCCGCCTCGAAAGAGGCGGGGCGTGTTTTATTTAAGAACTTCCTTGTTGCCGTATTTTTCTATAAAACCGTCGTAGAGAGTCAAGTAGGGACCGGTAAATTTACTGCGATCAATTTCCTCGGTTATAGGAAAAGTGCCTTCGAAAGCGGAGTGAAAAAGTTCAAATTCAACACCGTTTTTTTCGAAAATAAACGACTTTTCTTCGTCCTCATTCCAAGTATGATAACTTTGGCCGATTCTCGCAATATATTCTTCTCCTATTTTGAGAAAAACGAAATTCCTCCATGGGTTGTCATACGCTGAAGCATGCATATAACTACCGATATATTTTTCGAGGTAATCCCAGCCGTCGTAAATGAAGCCATCTATTTCAACAATATTTCTGGCATTATATACTTCCTCGGTAACGTATACGTACCAATCGGTAAAATATATTACGTCGCCTACCTCAAGATCGTATTTCTCCTCGCAACCGATAATCTCTTTTATTTTTACGGGAGTAACGGTATAACAGTAGTTGAAGAAGCCACTGCCATGAGTATATTGATCTTTAAAAACGTTAAAGCTTTTCCCGACGGGTTCAAATCTTATTATTATTTGTGAGCTATTAAGCCATTCTTCGTATTCTTCGAATGAATCAAATACTTTTACCAGCAATGCTTCTCCCGAACCTGCTTCGTAAAACAAATTCTCACTCGGTGTTAATTCAAATGTTCCTTGTATTATTTTCGGAGAGCAGCCGGAAAACGCGGTTATTAAAAGGATTGCCGCTATTGCAAAAGAAATTATTGTTGTTAGTTTTTTCATTGGTTTTACCTCCATTTTCAAAAATTTACGAGAGAACTTCCTTGTTGCCGTTTATATAGTAATCTATTGCATCTTTGCGGATTTGGAGGTAACGATTATACATGCGGATTTCTCTCTCGCTTGTCACTCCGTTTTCCTCCGGCGTGCCGGGTTCTTTTGATAGGCAGAAAATGCTCATCATAGATAAACTCATACTGCAAAAAAAGTGTCCTTCGGGATCGAATTCATTTTGTTCTCCGCGAAATTCTTTTATAAAAATCAAGTATGTTTCGCCTTTTTGCAAAAGCAACTCTTTTTTATATGGTGATGGGTCTTCCGTCCACAAATCACCTGCAGAAGCATTTGTTTTCTTTTTAAACTCTTCGAATAGGTTGCCTCCGAACTCCAAGTTTAAAAACTCATCGGTAAATATACGGCAAAAACTTTGATGAACATACACAATATCGCCCGCATTAACTTCCATTGTCAAATCGTTACCGGTATAATACACTTCTTCTACCTTTACGGGTATAACTAACGAGGAAAGATACAAAACCTTTTGATAATATATGCTGAGGTCGATTTCTTCATTTTTCGGCCCAAGCTGAATAGCATCTCCTACAACGGTTCCTTTAAAAATAATGCTCTCACTCGGAACAAATGCAGAACTGGACAAAATCGACGAAGATAACGCATCAGCATTTGTATACCGCGCATTTAAATTTCCGAAAGTAAGGGGTGATCTCCACATATACATGCTTTCGCCGTTAAAATCTCCAACAACCTTTGCATCGTCGGAAATAACTACGTTCCCTTGCTTAAAGCTGTTTCCGCAGCCCGAAAGGCAAATTAACAATAAGGTTATTGAAATTATTATTGAAATTATTTTTTTCATTGGGTTTCCTCCTTTAGTTACTATATCGGGATTTTTAATCCTCTACCTATAAAACGCATAAGACGGCAAAAAGCTGACAATATTTTTAAAAAAATTCCCCGCCTTGAAAAAGGCGGGGGTGGGGTGGGTTATTCAAGGACTTCCTTGTTGCCGTATTTAGCGATGACGCCGTCGTAGAGAGTCAAGTAGTTACCGGTAAATTTACTGCGGTCAATTTCCTCGGTTATAGGAAAAGTGCCTTCAATAGAGGCGTGAAAAAGTTCAAATTCAACACCGTTTTTTTCGAAAATAAACGACTTTTCTGTGCGCCCGTTCCAATAATGATGTATTAGGAAAACTCTCGCAATATACTCTTCTCCTTCTTTAAGAAAAACGAAATTCTTCCATGGGCTGTCATACGCTGCAACATGCTCATAACCACCGATTTTATTTTTAATGTAACCCAAAGAATCGTCAATAACACCGTTGCTATAAATCTTTCTGGCATTATATACTTCCTCGGTAACGTGTACGTACCAATCGGTAAAATATATTATGTCGCCGACCTTCAAATCATATTCCTCGCCACAATAAATAACCTCTTTTATTTTTACGGGAGTAACGGTATAACAGTTGTCTGTAACACCGAATGTATATTGATTTTTGAAAACGTTAAAGCTTTTTCCTACAGGTTCAAATCTTATTACAGGATCATCGGCAATATCTTTTTCATAATCCTCAAACGAGTCAAAAAGTATTTCCATCGAAGATTCTGTCGAACCTTTCGCGTAAAACAAATTTTCACTCGGTGTTAACTCAAATGTTCCTTGTATTATTTTCGGAGAACAGCCCGAAAAAGAGATCAGCGTTAATGCCAAAGCTATCGTTACTGAAATAACTGTTATTATTTTTTTCATAATTAAATCCCCCATTTTGCTTTTAAAGTCAAGTGGTCGTGTGCAGTGAGAATGCAAGTGGATTTTAATAAACGATTATTCATCACAGAAGTGGGAATAAAATACGGTTTATCTACCAATTTGTTAGTTATTTCTGATTTTACCTCGTTTGGGTGTTTCAATTTCAAGGCGTGACCCAACTCATGTGTCAAAACAGCTTTTTGTTCAACCGTCGATAATTCGAAGTAATTATAACCATTTGTTGACACATTATTCAGCACTATTTCAGCAACATTAATATTAACATCCAAACCTTCTAATCTATCTTTTGGTTCGAAGTATTTTGCAGTTGACGGCAAATTGTAACCATACGTAACTCCATATGCAGGATATTGTTTCTTATTAACAAATACTAAAAATGAATCATCGAAATACAAAAACGGGTTTAATACACTATATTCATTTAAGTCATCCGGGTCATACGGATAAATCTTAATTGTAAGGTTATCCGTAAATTTAGCCCATTCTTTCAGAAAGCTATAATACGGAATTTCCGTGAAGGTTGCCGTTTCGGTTGCATAGTTATAGCTAACGGGTGTATATGAAATATTCAAGCCATTAAGGATATCTTCACTTATAAAAATCGCAACGTCTAAATGGTTTTCTCCGTTTACTTGTGTTAATCCTCTGGTGTACGTTCCGCCAAAATAGCAAGAGGGAACATACTCTTCAACGTCAAAGCACTCCGAATAAACTCCCGTTGATACAGTATCGTCGCTATCGACTGTAAGACCGTTTATACTGTTTACGCATTCAAACCAAACTTCCCAATACTCCAAGTCAAGGGTTAAATCCCATTGTTGCGAGGCGTAATAATAAAGCGGTCCAACTGAAACAGTGCCGTTTTCGGAATATTGTAAAGCATATTCGCTATATCCGTACGTTGGTGAACCGTACGCGCGAGTATTCATAGATATAACAGAATAATAACCGTTATTTAACTCCGCTATTGCCCATAATACGCTTGAATCCTCAACAAGATTTCCGTAATCATCAATTAACGGCTCCTTGAGTCCAACAATTGGATTGCCTGAAGTGTCCATATACGAATATAAATATTTGTCGTTTGATGTTTTGAATTTATATATTCCTAAATATTGGACTATTTGAGGCTGTAACACTGATATTGTTACTTGGTCATAATCGCCTGCAGCAGTTGTTGCGGTTATTATTGCCTGTCCTACACCTACGGCAAAAACCAAGCCGTTGGAGTCAACTTTTACAGCAGACGTATTTGATGAGGACCAAGTAACGGCTTGCGGAGGATAGACGTATTCTGTAAGCTGGTGGGTTTCTCCGGTAAGCAGTGACGTTGTGGGCGCGTTATTGATTAAAACGATTGACGATACCGGCTCGAAGAACCACTGCTGGCTCAAGCCGCCGTGGAAGGACGCCATTTGCACGTTGGTGCCGCTAACTGCCATTCCGAGATTTGTCTTGCAGGCGATTTTTATTGAAAAAGAGCGCACAACAGACATATACTCTATTTTCCATCGGCTCGAGTTTTCATCTCCCGGATGATGCAGATGCACGTTTGCTCCGTTTACTATCTGATCTATATTCGAGCTGTAAACGTCTATAAGCCTGTTCGTGCCGTTGCTCGAGATCATTGCTCTTATATAGTAGCTTCCATCGGGGTTCAGCTCTACCTTGAATTCCTGACACAAATGTGCCACGGCAGGACGCATCTCAACGTTATTCAGTGTTACGTCGAAATTTCCGGCGGTGTTAGGTGCTACCGTAAGGTAATTTCCGCTAAAATCCTTTATTCTGTATATTCCGCCGTCAACAAGTGACGAGACGTTTGCGTTTGTGCCGGCGTTGCTTACTACCTCTTCAAGTATCCATTTCTGATGCTCTGCTCCGCTATAGGTATTTACCAAAACGTTGGTTCCCGCAGCCGTTCCTCCCGCGGCGGCGGTGAGTGCAAGTGATTCGTTGTAATCGGCGCAAATTTTTACCTTGTCGTTGCCAACGTCACTTATCTGCCAACCGTAAGAGTTGAAATTTTCAATTATTTCAATAACGTAAATGTGAACGTTTCTTCCGTTTGCGGGCGGCGAATTGGGATTGCTGAAGATATCCAACACTCTGTTTGTGCCAAACGAGCTCATCATCGTATGGATGCGGTAAAAGCCGTAGGTTTCGTCATAAACTATCTTGAACTGTTGATTTAATGCAGAATTATCTTTTACGGCAAGGTTTATGTTTGAAAGATCTGCATCGTTTCCCGGCAATGCCAAATAAAGACCGCTGTTTGCATTTTTTATGCGATAAATTTTACCGCTCTCTATCTCGCTTGCGCCTACACTCGCTATTGCCGGAACGTCGGTGATCGGCTCGCTAATCAACGGCTCCGTTTCGTTTACGGCTTCATTTGCATAAGCCGTTGCAAAGGAAAGAAGCGAGCCGCAAAGCATTACGGTTACCGTAAGAAAGACAAGTGATCGTTTTAGTCTTCTCATAAGTTTTTCTTCCTTTCAATATTAAATGAAATGATTCTTCCTCTTCCAAATGCACCATTGGAATCACCCCTTTCAAAAATTTAAGGAAAATTCCCCCGTTTCCGTTGTAGCAAATCACCCTCTATTCGTCAAGAAATTTACATCGACAGATAAAAAGCTTTGACTCCGTTTAATCGGGATTTTTAATCCTCTACCTATAAAACGCATAAGACGGCAAAAAGCTGACAATATTTTAAAAAAATTTTTCCCCGCCTCGTTTGAGGCGGGGAAATAAAGCTATTCGGGTCTTTGCATAAGTGCCGTTTTAACCGAATTTATATCGGTAAGTCCGTGCATAAAGCCGTCGAGGGCGGTGCTGCATATATCGCCGCCGATTATCTTGCCTTCAAGCACCATAAGGTTTGCCACAACGTGCTTTTCATCGCCGTCGGGGTAATTTATCACCTCGTAGCTGTAGCGCTTTACCGTTTTTCCTCTGTATGCCGAAAGGTCCATGCCCACGCTTTTCTGAATATTGTTATATTCGGTGTAAACGGCATCGAATTCCTTGGGAACCGTTATCTCCCTTATCTCAACGGGATTTGCAACTATCTCCCAGCCCTTGCCGGTGAGAAAGGTTATTCTGTCCTCATTTGTAACTCCTGCCATGCTTTTTACCGTTTCGGAATTTTTTGCAACCGAGTCTGCCACCGCCGTTGCGGTAATCAGCACCGCGACTATACAAAACAAAGCAAGACTCAGCTTCGCTTTCGTCATTTTAAATGAAAAAACGACCATATTATCACCCTTCAATCTGTTTTACTAATATATATTTTCCTTTTTGAAAAATATTACTTTTTTATCACCCTCTTTTGCGCTGTGGCATAATATGGATTGAGGGTTATATGCCCTTTTGAATTTCAAAATCTTCAAGGAGGACAAAAGTATGGCTGACAACAGATATTTTACGGGTAATGCCAAGGAATCGGTCTGCATAAACTCGAGCCGCATATACGACTGCTGCAAGGACAAGGACTGCTTTGAGGACGTGCGCGTCTATCTCACCAGAGTGGGACAAAGCGTTGCCGACAGAGCAATAAACATCAAGGCAAGATCGGCTGAGGTCATTTGGGTTTACATTGACGTCGAGGAAGTCCCCTTCAACGACGGTTTTTATACCGTGGACCTCAAATTCTTCTTCCGAGTTACCTTCGACGCATTTTGCGGCGTGGGCAGACCTACTCAGATAGAGGGTCTTGCCGTTGCCGACAAAAAGGTCATTCTTTACGGTTCAAACGGAAATGCGCGCATCTTCTCCTCTCTCGCAACACCCGGCGAATACGATTTTCAGTATCCCGAAAAGACAAATCTGCCCAAGGCGGTAGTTGAGGCAGTCGATCCGCTCGCCCTTGCCACCAAGGTGATAGACCCCTGCGACAACTGTTGCTGCTGTGAGTGCGACGTTGCAGCTCTTCCCGCATTTATCTGCAACTGCTTCGACGACGAGCTGGTTGACAGCTGCGAGAAAAACAAGCTTCTCGTTACACTCGGTCTTTTCTCTATGGTAAGACTTGAGCGCGAGGTTCAGATGCTTATTCCCGCCTACGATTTCTGCGTTCCCTGCAAGGAATGTCCCGGCACCGACAAGGAGCCCTGCGAGCTCTTTAAGAGGCTCAAATTCCCCACCGAGGAATTTTTCCCGCCTCTTAAAAACAAAGCTCTCTTTACCGACGGAAGCGGCGCAGGCTGCGGCTGTAACAACGGCTGCAACAAGCAAAGATAAGCGGTAAACAAATATCCCCGCCGAATGAGGCGGGGATATTCCGTTTTATATCAGACCTCCGTCTGCAGAGATGACCTGCGCAGTCACAAAGGAGGCGCCGTCGCTTGCGAGATAAAGGATCGCTAAGGCAACGTCTGCTGCCGTGCCTATTCTCGAAACGGGAGTTTCGTCTATTATCATTTCCTTGTCCTCTTTCGTGAGGTCGGCGTTCATATCGGTATCAATAAGTCCCGGTGCTACGGCGTTTACCGTTATTCCCGAGGGGCCGAGCTCACGGGCGAGTGCCTTGGTAAAGCCTATCACCGCCGCCTTCGCCGCAGAGTAGCAGACCTCGCAGGAGCCGCCCTTTATGCCCCACATCGACGAAACGTTTATTATTCTGCCCCACTTGTTTCGCACCATTATCTCGCTTGCCGCCTTTGAGCAGAGAAAGACCGATTCGACGTTTATTTCAAAATGGCGCTTCCAATCGTCAAGAGTGGTATCGCACAGCATTTTTTTCATTGAAACGCCCGCGTTGTTAACGAGAACGTCAACGCTTCCGAAGATGCGAAGAGCCTCGTCTATCAAAAATTTTGCTCCGCCTTCGGTCGATACGTCTGCCTTTACCGCCACGGCGTTTTCAAGCTCCGAGGCGAGCTTAAAGGCTGCTTGCTCGCTCTTATTATAATTTATTACCACGTTATAGCCGTTTTTTGAAAAAAGTCTTGCCGTTTCGGCTCCTATGCCTCTCGAGGCACCCGTTATTACAACAGTTTTCATATTTTATATCTCCATTGTGGCGTAGCCGTTTAAGTCCAGCCCCGCCGTATTTCCCGAAAGATATTCAAAGTAGCCCTGCGCCGCCGGCATAACGCCGTTATCGCCCGAAAGCTTTTTCGGAGGAATATAGAGCGAAAGTCCGTTTTTATCCGCCTGCTCCTTTAAGTAGGCGCGGAGTCTGTCGTTTGCGGAAACACCGCCGACTGCCGCGATCTTATCTATTTTATAGTGCTTTGCGGCGGAAATGAGCTTATCGCCGAGAGTTTTTGCCACCGTGTAATTGAAGGAGGCGGCAAGATCCTCTCTATTTATCTCCTCGCCGCGCTGACTTGCGCTGTGGGCAAGGTTTATAACGAAGGTCTTAACACCCGAAAAGGAAAAATCGAAGGGGTTCTCCTCAAAGCTTACAATCGGTATCTTATACGCCCTCTCGTTGCCGGCCTTGGCAAGCTTATCTATCTCGGGACCGCCCGGATAGGAAAGACCTAAAACTCTTGCCGCCTTATCGAAGCTTTCGCCTGCGGCATCGTCACGCGTTCTGCCTATATGCTCAAACTCGGTGTAGCTCTTTACCAAAATTATGCTGGTATGTCCGCCCGAGGCGCAAATTGCAAGAAAGGGAGGGGTAAGCTCCTTGAATTCGGTATAAAGCACCGAAATATGCCCTCTTATATGGTGGACGGGAATAAGCGGTTTTTCGAGGCTGTAAGCAAGTCCCTTTGCAAAGCAAACGCCCGTGAGCACCGCTCCGATGAGTCCGGGCGCGTAGGTTACCGCCACGGCGTCGATATCCGAGTAGTTAAGGTCTGCCTCCGAAAGCGCCTTCTTACATACGGCGTTTAACGACTCGGTGTGCATTCTCGATGCAATTTCGGGCACGACGCCGCCGTAAAGCTTATGTACTTCTATTTGAGTTACCACCGATGACGAGATTATTTTTCTGCCGTCCTCCACTATCGCGGCGGCGGTCTCGTCACAGCTCGTTTCAATTCCGAGTATCTTCATTTCCGTTTCCTTT
The DNA here is from genome assembly GCA_017504945.1 of Clostridia bacterium. Classification (GTDB taxonomy): domain Bacteria; phylum Bacillota; class Clostridia; order Oscillospirales; family RGIG5299; genus RGIG5299. The sequence continues at coordinate 72,209 of JAFVQJ010000015.1, read as the reverse complement.
TTACTTTATTTTGAGCGACATCAAAACTGCGTCGTCGTCCCTGTAATAATTTTTTCGCACGCCGTCAACGGTGTATCCGAGCTTTTCGTAAAAGGCTCTCGCACTGTTTTTCGAGCGCACCTCGAGCAATATTTTTTCGCTTCCCTTTTCAAGCGCCGTCTTAACGAGCTCCTTGTGAAGCCTTTTTGCAATACCTCTGCCGCGGCACGAGGGAAGGGTAAGTATTTTATCTATCTCGGCAAAATCGGCATATACGTCGGCGATGATATATCCCGAAACGGCACCGAATTCCTTTGCCGTGATTATATAAGAGCTTTCGCTCTCAAGTGCCTTTAAAAGCAGTCTTGCACCGTATGCCTCGGCAAAAAACCTTCTTTCAAGCTTTTCTATATACGGTATATCCTCTGCCGTTGCAAGAGATATTTCAATTCCGTCGCACACGCCCGCGCGGCTTGCAATAAAATCGGCAACACAGCCGTTTTTCAAAACGCCGTCGGCTGATTGCTTGAGCCTTGAAAGACCGCTTTCAACGGTATAGAGCTCGTCAGATACCGATTTAAAAGAAAGGTCGTTCAAATTATCGCCGAAGGCTACTACGCGGTCTGCAAATACCTCGTTTTTTATTCTTTCCGCGGCATTTCCCTTGCCGCCCTCTTTTGAAAAAATCTCAAGGTAGCAAACTCCCGTGCCGCTTTCGGAGAAGCGCTCGGTGGCGACCTCCGTGCTTTGCAAAGCGGTATTTTCAAGCTTTAAAACGGCGTTTTCATCGCCTATAACCACAAGGTAAACTATATCTTCGTTTTCCGAAAGGGGAAATGCGCTCTTTTCACAAAAGAGCTGTCCGTTTACCTTGCTTCGCATATCCTTAAAGCGCCTTGCGCTATCGCTCTTAAGCTCGCGATGATATATGTAAAGCGTTTTATCGCCCCTCACCGTTTTATAGCAAAAGACCTCAAGTCCGAGAGAGAACGCCTCTTTTTCTATTTTTACTGCCGTTTTTTCAGGAAGCGGATATCTTTTGAGCCTTCCGCTTTTTGCGTTATAATATTCAACACCCGAAAGAGTTATAAGCGGTGCGGTGAGCTTTATTCCGTCAAGCGCGCAAAGGGCGGAGCTTACTCCTCTTGCCGTTGCCGCCGTGAAAAGCACGCCGTTATCGGCAGCCTTATTCAAAAGCTCTTTTTTTTTAGCGTCTATTGCCTCTCTGCCCTCTTTTAAGGTGCCGTCGATATCGGTAACGTAAAGAGTCCTCTCTTTAAAAAGGCTTTTCGTAAGCTCTGTGAGGCTTTCGAAAATACCGAAGATGTTTACGGCACCGTCTGAATTTGCAAGAATAAAATCATCCTTCGCGGTGGTTCCCGTGGTTACCGCCGCAAAGGGAAGCCCTGCGTTTTTTGCAGTTTCAAAGTCAATAAGACTGTCGCCCACGTAGAGCGCCTTTTCCGCAAGAAGCTCCCCCATTGCCATTTTAACGCCAACGGGCGAGGGCTTTGGCTCGGGCGCGCTCGAAACGCCGATTATAAGGTCTATCAGTCCGTCGGCTCCGCCGATCCCCAGAGATTCCTCTATTCTTATCTTTTCCTTGGAGGAAACTATTGCGATCTTTATTCCCTTTTCCTTTAATAAATTCAGCATCGGGACGGTGTCGTTATAAAGATAGGTCTGCTTTGCAAGTATCTCGTCTGCCTTTTCGCGAAACAAAAGACGCATATCCTCAATGCTTTGAAGGTCGTTACAGCCGGTAAGCTCCCTTATCGAATCGCGCACCGTTTTGCCTACCGTGCGGCGCACCGCCTCACGCTCACCGTCCGGATATCCGTGCTTTGAAAAGGCGTAGTTATAGCAGGCAACGATAGCGTCGGTGCCGTCTGCGAGAGTATAGTCGAAATCAAAAATTACGGTATCGAAAAACATAATTTATCCTTTAAATCTTATTTTGCATCAAACCAGCTTTTGCCTGCGTTTATATCTACCTTGAGAGGAACCGAGAGCGATGCCGCGTTTTCCATTTCCTCTTTCATTATTGCCGCCGCTCTCTCCGTTTCCGTATCGGGACACTCGGCAATAAGCTCGTCGTGTATCTGAAGTATCAGCCTGCTTTGCATATTTTCCTTTTCAAAGCGGTCGGAAACTCTTATCATAGCTATCTTTATAATGTCTGCCGCCGTGCCCTGAATGGGAGTATTTCTCGCAACTCGCTCACCGAAGGCTACGATATTTTTATTCGCCGCCGAAAGCTCGGGAATATATCTTATTCTGTTAAACGCCGTGGTAACGAAGCCTTTTTCCTTCGCCTTCGAAACGGTTTTTTCCATATATTCCGCCACGCCGTGATAGGTCTCGAGATAGCTTTTTATATAGCTTCTTGCCTCTGAAACGGATATCTTCAGATCCTCTGAAAGAGAGTAGTCGCCTATTCCGTAAACTATGCCGAAGTTTACCGCCTTGGCTCTCGTTCTCATAAGCGGCGTTACGAATGCGGGATGCATATTGAATACCTCTGCCGCCGTTTTGGTGTGTATATCCTCATCGTGAAGGAAGGCGTCCTGCATTTCGGGGTCACGCGCTATGTCGGCAAGAACGCGAAGCTCAATCTGCGAATAGTCGCCGTCAATAAGAGAATATCCCTCCTTGGCGATAAACATTTTGCGAAGCTCCCTGCCCTCTTCCTTTCTTACGGGAATATTTTGCAAATTCGGCTCCTTTGAGGATATTCTGCCCGTCTGCGTAACCGTTTGCAAAAAGGTTGAGTGTATTCTGCCGTCGTCGGCTATCTGCTTCAATAGCCCGTCGGCATAGGTGGATTTAAGCTTTGCCACACCGCGATACTGCAGTATCAGCTCTACTATCGGGTGAACGCCTTTAAGCTTTTCAAGGGTGGCGGCGTCGGTCGAATAGCCGCTTTTCGTCTTTTTGCGTGATTTCAGCCCAAGCTCCTCAAAAAGTATCTCGCCGAGCTGCTTGGGAGAATTTATGTTAAATTCTCTGCCCGCGAGGGTATATATTGCCTCTGTCAGCTCTGAAAGCTCGACTCCGAGCCTTTCTCCGTAGGACAAAAGCGCCGCCTTGTCAGCCATAAAGCCTCTGTGCTCCATCTCGGCAAGCACCTTGGTGAGCGGAAGCTCTATCTCGCGGTAAAGCTTTTCCATATTGAGCCTTTCAAGACGTGAAACAGCCTCGTCTTTAAGCTCAAAAAGCTTTACGGCGCAATCGGCATCGTGTTGGCACTCGGTCTTCAAAAGCTCGTAGACCGCACCCGAAAGGGTATAGCCGGACGCCGAGGGATTTAAAAGGTAGACTGCCGTTTCGGCGTCAAACTCCGCGCCTCTTAATACGATATCTTTCTTAAGGCAGAGGCGGTAAAGCTCCTTTAATCCGAAGGTGACCTTTTTAATATTCTCGTTTTCAATTATCTGTGCCGCTTCGCCGATCTTATCTGCGGCGATAAATAAAAGCTCCGAGCCGTTTTTGAAATAGAGAATATCATCCTTTAAAAAGAGGGCTATCTCTTCGCTTTTCGAAAAGGTCCTTATTATTTCGGCGGCAGACACCTCTTTTTTGCAAACGGCATCTGCGCTCTTTATATTCTCACTCTCATCGGGCGCGCCGAGCTTTTTGATTATCGAATTGAATCCGAGATAGCGAAGCGCCGAAAGAAGCTTTTCGGTTGCGGTAACGTTATATCCCGTCTTGTCAAAATCAAGCTCGACGGGTACGTTTTTATCAATGGTGACGAGCGTTTTGCTCAAAAACGCCATATCCTTATCGCTAAGCAGCTTTTCCTTTTTGCTGCCCTTTATATCCTCAATATTTTCGTAAAGCGCCTCAAGACTGCCGTAATTTGCAATAAGCTCGAAGGCACTTTTTTCGCCTATACCCTTAACGCCTGGGACGTTGTCGGAGCTGTCGCCCATAAGGGCTTTTACCTCGATAAGCTTTTCGGGAGCCACGCCGTAGCGGGCAATTACCTCGTCCTTGCCCATAAGCTCGGTTACCGTTTCGTGATTTTTCGTTACGGTGAGTGCGACCTTGGTGTTTTCGGTAATAAGCTGAAGGTCGTCCTTATCGCCCGTTAAAATAATGCAGTCGACGCCTTTTTCCCTTCCGCGCTCGGAGACGGTGCCTATAATATCGTCCGCCTCGTAGCCCGCAAGCTCAAGACAGGTTATATCCATTGCGGCAAGCAGATTTTTCAAAAGCGGCATCTGCACCGCAAGCTCCTCGGGCATACCCTTTCGGGTCGCCTTGTATTCACTGTACATTTCGTGGCGGAAGGTGGGCTCTCTTCTGTCAAAGGCGCAGACGATACCGTCGGGCGCGTAGTCGGCAACCGTTTTTAAAAGGAGATTTGCAAAGCCGTAAACGGCGTTTGTGGGAACGCCCTCCGAATTGGTAAGGGCGCTTTTAACGCCGTAAAAGGCGCGGTTTATTATACTGTTACCGTCTATGACGAGAAGCTTCATTTTATCCACTCACTTTCCTTTCATAATATTTTACCACTTTTTTCTGTTAAAATCAATGATAAACGAAAAAACCGCAGGCAATATGCCTGCGGTTTTTAATTATTGAGTTAAATCGGTGGATTAGTCCCAACCGTTTTCGCCGGTGATGTATCCGCCCTCGTTTTCACCCTCAGCAGAAGGAAGGGAAACGGTGATAACGTCCTCGATAGCAAAAAGCTCAAATTCGATTTCAGGTGTAGTATATTTTTTCATTTTATTTATCTCCTTTCACCGAATTATGCGTTCATGGCATCGTTGATGCTTACAGCACGGAGACCACCGTAGGTGATGGTGCCGTCAGCATACTCAACGTAGCTTACTGCAAGGAAGATTCTATCAAGCTGATCCTCGGGAATACCGATAAGAACTGCGGTGAAGGAGATCGAGTCGTCGGTCTTCTCGTGGTAGTTCTTTGCAACGATATCAAGGTAAGAGGTGCCGTCGATCTTGCCGTCTTGAGTATGACCGAGATAACCGCCGGTTACCTTGTCTGCGGGCATGATGATGGTGCCCATCTTTACGATAGAATCGTTGTTGTTAACGCCGTTAAGAGCAACGGTGGTCTTGAAACGAAGACCTGCTGCTACTTTCTCGGAAGGTGCTCTCCACTGTACAACGGGAGTGGTAGCCTTGTGATCGGTGTAGGTAGCTGCACCGTCATAAAGACCTGCAGTAACACCGTTTACGCTGATAACTTTTGCAGAACAACCGGTATTTCCATATCCGGTAACTCCGGTAGAAAGGTATACCTTACCGTCCTCGTCCAATAAATCGGTTATATCGTACGATCTGATTTCTGCGCCGTTTACATACAGCTTAACAAGTGTCTTTTCGCCGTCAGCATAAGGCTCGCCAAACTTTACGGTAAATTTAGCGTCCTCTCCGATTTCAAAGGCACCCTGTGCGCAGTCATTACGTCCATACCAGGTTACGATTCCTCCGTTTTTATCGAAGAACAAGCCGAGATCGCTGGTAGTTGCGGTCTTATCGTATGCGGGAATAGACCAGAAACTTCCAGCAGATTCTGCTGCACTAATGGGAGCCTTGGTAAGAGATATGACGAAATTGTGTTCATTAATTGTAAATCCGGAAATGTCAACGACAAGTGACAAACCGGAAAGAGCTACTTTCTCAACCAATGCGGTTCCCGCATGTCCAAACCAACCATCACCGGAAATGAGATTCATTTCACCGTTGGCACTGAAAACAACAGTACCCTGACCGCACTGTACGTTCTGACTTGCGTTAAATGCTGCTTCAAAAGCATCGCTCCAACCGTCTTTGACTTCTACAGGTACAATACCGCCTGCGTAATCCAGTGCTGCAACGCCATTTACTTTATTTACGGTCATTTCATTTGTTACTGCGCCGCCATACGTCTGTGCGGTGTAAGCCAAAAATGCATATCCTGCGAAATTGCCAGCTGCATTTGCATATGTATAAAGCAATGCTTCTGCTTCGTTGCCCTTGGCGGCATATACCGCAATATCGGTGCCGTTATTTTTGAAGGCAAAGGTTACTACGTCACCGGGAACGAACAAGTTTTCTGACAGAAGCTTCAATGCTCCGTTTTCCATAAAATAGACGTCGATATTTCCGTCTACATCTTTAATGAATTTAACCTCTATACCGCTGTATACGGTCGATTCTGCAAATGCATTAGCAATGATAGAGGGAGACGATGCAGATAAAACGATAGAGTGGCACTGTGCGGGATTTGCTCCATGACCGGCAGTTGCTTCGTAAGGCATATTGCCGATAACCACCTCTGTCGTAATGGCAGAGCTGATATCCAATGCCTTTTTAGAGGAAATGATCGATCCGGACCATGCATTTGAATAAATTCCGAAAGAGCCGTTTGTTTTATTCAAAACATAGGTGCTGGGATTAATACGGTCTGCAGCAGCCATATCGGAGGCTCCGCCTATTCCCTGGAGATCCTGTAAGTTCCAATTCAAAGGCTGATCAAGATAGCTTTTGGTTCCTTCGCCGTTGGTAACCTTAAGATTTTTGTAGGTTACAGGAACGTATTTGTTTCCGGCATCTCCGTTTACACCGAGAGCGAGATAGCCGCCGATGGGAGTCATCGCATAATCTGCGAGAACAAGAACGTCGTTGATATAAAGGTCAACAACGTTGTTTTCTACAACGAACTTTACGGTGTTAAAGCCTTCGCTGTAAGTGCGCATGTTGAAGTCTGCTGCAGAAGCAACAGCGGGAGTCAAGGGAGCAAGAGCGTTGTCGTAAAGTTCAAGATAATTATTACCGTTATTACCGAGCTTAACAACCAAGCCTGCACCTACCCAAGAATCACTTGCACCCAAGCCGATAGCAGCTGCATACTGCATCTGTTCTGCAAGACGAACATCAACCTCTACGGTGTAGCTATTGCCAAGATTTGCGGTGCCAACAAAGTCAACGTAAGAGTTTACACCGTTTTCAGCATGTGTACCATAGCTAACGCCCATAGAGCCGTCTGAGTTGATTGCAATTCCATTTATATCGGCGGGATAAGAAAAATCAGAAGAAATATACTTAACCGATGCTGCCGATGCCATGGGGATTGCTGCAAATGCGAGAGGCAATATCATGATTATTGCGACCGCAATGCAAAGGAGTTTTCTTTTCATGGTTTTTTTCCTTTCTTAATAATAAATTTTTTTAATTTAGTTTACTTAAACGGTCGACAAATACAACATAATGAACATTATGTTGTATGAATTCATATTAAATAAACTAAATTTCACTTTATTTTACCATAACAAGAGGGAAAATGCAAGCCTTTATTTTTATTTTTTATAGAAAATATTGTCAATTTAGGTGTATTTTTTGTATAAATCGACAAAAGTTTTTAAATTTTAACGGCAAAAAAGGTCTGCAAAGCAAGCTGTGGTGCGGCTTTCGAGGATTTCAAGGGAGGATTTATAAATTTGTCGCGAGGAGGCACCTATATTATAATGTTTTTTATATATAATAGGGCGAAAACGGTATTTTTTCAAGCAACATAATGTTCATTATGTTTTCTTTTCGCCACCCGAGAGGGTGGTTTTTGTTTTTTTTCACGGTTTTTTTGATACATAATGTTCATTATGTTGTATTTGTCGACCGTTTAAGTAAACTAAATTAAAAAAATTTTATTATTAAGAAAGGAAAAAAACCATGAAAAGAAAACTCCTTTGCATTGCGGTCGCAATAATCATGATATTGCCTCTCGCATTTGCAGCAATCCCCATGGCATCGGCAGCAGTTGCTGACGGTTGGGAGCACACCGCTACCGGCGGCGCAAGCGCATCTAACTTCAAAGTAAACGCTGACGGTTCTCTCTCTATGGGTTGGGGCAATCCTGAGGTTCCTTTTGCAAACCTCGGCGCACTTTATGATGCCTCTGCTTACAACAATAACTACACTATTACTGTTGAAGCATACGTCCCCGCAACCCAGAGCGCAAGTACTACTAACGGTGTTCCCGTAGTAGGCGTTATGGGTGTATACCCCGACGGCGCAGACAAAAACTGGACAGGCGCTATGTCTGTAAAACTCGCCAACTACGAGGGTACGGCAGCAGGCACCCCCGATAACTACGCTGCTTGGGGCACCTACAATGTAGTAGAACTTTTTGACACTTCTGCAAAAGCAGTTGCTTGTGCAGCATCTCCCTATTCTATCATCGGTATCGAATCCGGCGATTGGAATACCGTTAAGGTCGTTGTAGCAAACGGTGTTGTTTCTATGTGGGTAAACGACGTTCTTGTTTGCAACGCCTATACTCCCGAAAATGCAACCGGCAAATACGTTGTTCTTGGCTCCAACGGCGACTGCGGCGACTGGAACAATATGCCCTCCTTCAGAAACTTCAAAATAGTTTCTAACGACGACTCTGTTGCAGATTACGAGGCTTATACTTACGTTGAGCCCACTTGGAATACTTCTGCTGCAAACAATGCAACAGCAGCAATCAACGCAGACGGTACCCTTTCCATAGGCGCCGGTGCATGGTCGGGCGCAGCTATCAGTTCTTTAAAGGGTGTTGCATTCGATTCGGGCAATAACATTTCTCTTGATATCTTTGTTCCTAATCAAGCTCTTACCGATGATACGGGCAAGGATGCAGGCACCTGCTTCCAGAACTTCTCGGTAATGCTTTCTACCGCAGCTAACACAACTGTTCCTTCAACCGCTGCCGGTTCTTGCGTTCAGACTACCAACGGTGACAGCATTGAGTTCAGACTTGTTAACAATCTGGCCAACCAGATACTTCTCTACACTTATGTTAACGGCGCATGTGTTAACTCCGGTGTATCTCTTGCAGATAAGGTAGTAAGTGCCATCAAAGTAAACGACGTAAACTCTTTCATATTCAGCATTGACGGTGCAGACGTTAATCTTTATGCTAACGGCACTCTTATCTACACCTTCGCAAATGCCGCATCTATCTTTTCTGTAGACGGTATTGCGGTTCTCGGCTTCGGTGCTTCTACCTATGGCGGCAATACCACCGGAACCTACATCATTTCTGATATCAGCGGTTTTGTTCCCAATAATTATGGTCTTTGGTTAGAGGTTCCCGCTGAGTTTGATCCCGCAGATTCTAACTGGACGGTTCTCGCTCCTTGGATGGCAGACGCAACCACTCCCGGCGGCATCGTTTCTTATAAGCCCAACGGTATAATCAAACTCAACAGTAATACCGGAAACTGGGGTCAGGCAGGCGTTGTTTATAACGAGAAGCTCTTCGCATCAAGACTTGAGATAGTTATAAACAAAACCGCTAATACCTTTTCCTCTCCTAACGCTCACACCGATTTCATCTTGAGCGCAACCAAGCCCACTACGTACAGCCTCCAGATGTCCGTCAATACCTATTTCCCCGATTGCAACCCCGCAACTGCTCTTGCTATCCACGTCGGCGGCGATAACGTTATCTACGGATCCGGTGTTGTAGGCGCCATAGCCTTCACTAACGCTTGGTCCAACGACGTTGATAACACCTTCTCGGTAGGCGACGTTTACGAGGTTGACGGTAATAAATACGTTAAGATCTATCTTAACGGCGCAGCACTTCAGATTGAAGAGATCGATCCCGAGACCGAAGAGCCCACCGGCGCATACGTTGATTACGAATTCAATGTAACCAACGTTCTTGATGAGAACAATCAGGCTTACGTTATAGTCGGTCAGACCGGCTACGGCACCAGCGGTGCTACCGCAGAATTCAAAGCAATCAACGGTATAACCGCCGGTAAATACGAAGGTGCAGATGCTTATTACAACGAAACCGAGAACAAGGCTACCACTCCCGTTGTACAGTGGAGAGCACCTTCCGAGAAGGTAGCAGCAGGTCTTCGTTTCAAGACCACCGTTGCTCTTAACAGCGTTAACAACAACGATTCTATCGTAAAGATGGGCACCATCATCATGCCCGCAGACAAGGTAACCGGCGGTTATCTCGGTCATACTCAAGACGGCAAGATCGACGGCACCTCTTACCTTGATATCGTTGCAAAGAACTACTACGAGAAGACCGACGACTCGATCTCCTTTACCGCAGTTCTTATCGGTATTCCCGAGGATCAGCTCAGCAGAATCTTCCTTGCAGTAAGCTACGTTGAGTATGCTGACGGCACCATCACCTACGGTGGTCTCCGTGCTATAAGCATCAACGATGCTATGAACGCATAATTCGGTGAAAGGAGATAAATAAAATGAAAAAATATACTACACCTGAAATCGAATTTGAGCTTTTTGCTATCGAAGACGTTATCACCGTTTCTATCCCCACTACCGAGGGTGAAAACGAAGGAAACTACATTACCGGCGAAAACGGCTGGGATTAATCGACCAAGGATCTTTGATTTACTGCCCGCAGTCTTAAGACTGTGGGCAGTTTTTATATTATCAGCATCATCTCCTCCATCTTCTTTTTGTATTCGTCGGCAGTTGTAACGGTGTATATTCGCGTGGTATTTATGTTGGTATGCCCCAAAATGTCGGCAAGCTTGACTATATCCTTATCCATTGAATAGAAGGTTCGGGCAAAGAGATGCCTTAAATTGTGCGGAAAGACCTTATTCTCGGGCACGTCGGCGTCGGCGGCAAGACGCTTCATCTCTCGCCAGACGTTCGTGCGGCAAACGGGCTTTCCGCTATTCGTTACGAAAAGCTTTCCTTCTATCCCGTTTTTGCGAACGTATCTTTCAAGCTTTTTCTGAAGATCGGGCACGAGCAGGATAACGCGTTTTTTACCCTTGCAGCTTACAACCGTCTCGCCGCGCCTTACCGTTTCGGCGGTTATGTATTCAAGCTCGCTTATGCGTATGCCCGTGCTGCACACGGTCTGCAGAATGAGTGAAAGACGCTCGTTCCCCTGTTTTAGCGCCGTTGTTACGAGACGCGCATATTCTTCTCTCGAAAGCTCCTTGTCCTGCGGGCAAAAGCTTCTGTTTTGAAATTTAAACTGCTTTACCGTGAGATCATGCCACTCCATAAAGCGAAAAAAGCCGTTCAGGGCGGCAAGCATTGTGTTTGCACTCGAAACGGCATAGCTTTTCTCGAGCATGGTTTTATAGGCAATTACCGTGCTTTTTTCTATTTCCCTGCCGTTTGCAAAGGTGATAAACCGCCCGACGTCGCGCAGATATTTTTCCACTGTGCGCAGGCTTTTTTCCTCTTTGAGCAGATATCCTTCAAATTTCTCCAATTCCGTTTCTGTCAGTACCCTTTTCATTTTTATGCCTCCGAGGTTTTTTCTTCTATTATAACAAAAATGACCCCGTCCGAACAAATTTCGGACGGGGTCGTCTGTGTTTTTATTTTATTTAATTATCAGTTCTGCGCTCTGACGGTGCTGTACCACTCGTTGATCTCTCTTTCAACGTCGGCGCCGCCGATATCCTTCCAGGCGTCGTACATTGTGTCGAAGCTGTCGATGGGATTTTCACCCATTATCATAAGGATAAAGCCGCCGACCTCGCCGCTGTAAAGATCGTCGCCGTAAAGCTGCATACTTTCGGTCTTTGCGCCGTTGAAGTTGATGGGCATAAACCATTCGTTATCGAAATACTCCTGAATGGTGGACTCGGTGCCGCCTTCCTTCCAGAGCATCCAGTCGCCGTAGAGGGATTTGGTGCCTCTCTCCTCAAACTGAACTACCTGATCGTAAAGAGCTACCTGATGAGGAAGAAGATTTTCCTTTGTGCCTTCGAGAAGTGCCTCGACAACTATGTTTGCCTTTCTGGCGTTTTCACCGGGAATAGCGGTCTTGACGGGTGACATAGTCCAGATATTCTTACCGGTATCCTTGTCGGCTATAAGCTCGTAATACTGTTCCTCCGACTCGGGATTCAAGCTGGTCTCAAGGTAGAGGTTAAACATCTTTACCATTGCCTCGGGATAGTTGCATTTCGCATTCATTACGAAATACGCCGCCGCGTTGGTGGGAGTCATTATCTTTACCTCACCGCCGTCTGCCGCCATTGCCTTAACGGCAACTATCTCTGCATCGGGGTTTCTCATAACGAGGTTTTCAAGGAGGAAGGGATAATATACCTTACCCATGAAAACGCCTGCTTTACCGGTGTTGAACTCAGTGTAGAGTCCGTCGAAGCCGGTCTCGTTGAAGGCAGGATTAAGAGCGCCGCTCTTATACATCTCGTGAAGCTGTGCAATAGCTCTCTTGGTGTTTTCGGTGTAAGAGCCGTAAACGAGCTTGCTTCCGTCCTCACTCTTTATCCACTGACCGGGATATGCTCCGTATGCCGCAAAGAAGAGTGAGCCCGTCTCTCTGAAGTCGCCGCCGAAGGAAAGACCGTAGGTATCGTCCTCACCGTTTCCGTCGGGATCCTGATTTGCAAACGCCTCACAGACCGAGAGAAGCTCCTCAAAGGTGGAGGGAATCGCGAGATTCAAGTTATCAAGCCAGTCTTTTCTGAGGAAATAATAGGTATACGCCTCGTTTTCCGCGCCGATTATCTGCGGAATCGCAAATTTCTTGCCGTTGAAGGTGGCAGGATAGAAGATCTCATCGCCTGCAACCTCGAAGGCGTTTTTGAGATCGTCGGACGCAAGCTTTTCAATAGCGTCGGTGAGGTCGGCAAGCTGATCTCTTTCATACATATTCTTTATGAGGGTGTAGGCAAATTCGCCGCTTCCGAGATACGCGAGATCAGGGAAGTTATCTGCCATGCTTGCAGCCGAGAGCTTCTCGGTGTAGCCGCCGAGCATACCGAAAGCAGAATCGTATCTTATCTTAATGCCCAACTTTTCGCGGTAAAGCCTGTTCCAAGCGTTGTTTTCCTGATTGTCGCCCTTTTCGGTGAGATAAGCCACAAGGTCTTCTGCCATGGGATTGGCAACGCTTATCGTTATTTCGGGTGAATAGGGCTTAAAGCCATCGCCGTAATCGTAGGGTATCCTCTGACTTCCGCCGCCCGTGCAGGCGGAAAGAAGCCCAAGACAAAGGACAAGTGCCAAGACTGTTGCAATTATCTTTTTCATTATTTTTGCTCCTTTATATATTTTTTCATTATATTAAGCGTTTTATTTCGATAACGCTTTATATCTGTTCATATATCTTTCGGCAACTGCGGTAAGCTCGGTTTGAATTGCCTTGCCCTCCACCGCGCCGAAGGTCTTTTGGTCGATAAAGCTCTGCGAGAGGCTCGTTACCGTTTCAAGCTCGGCTGCCGCCTTTGCGAAATCGCCTTTATTTACCGCTTTAAGGAATGCGGCATTTGCCTTTTTCATTTCCTTGATTTCAGCTATTACCTCAGCGGGATCGGAGGTCTTTTTGTCGGCAAGCTTTTCAAGTTCCGAAAGCTTTTCCTCTATGCGTTTGGCTGCCGTGGCGTTTTCATCTTTGAGTGCTGCCGCTATCTGCGCGGGAGTGCCGATTATTACCGCCGCAACGTCGTCTGTTTCGGAAAGCTCTGTCTTGACGGTCATTATGTCGCCTTCGACAACTACGTCAAGCATTTTATTTGCAACAACATCGAATGCAATAAGCTTGTTATAATCGCCTTTTTTGAAGCCGAGATTGGGAAGCGGAACGTATATTCCCTCATTTTCGGCGCCGTCGCGGTTTGCTCTTACGGTAAACCAAACCGCCTCGTTGCCGTTGCCGCCGAATCTCTCACAGCTTATTGCGTTTGAGGTGGGAACGGCGTGGGTTATCGGTTCCCAGCCAGCTTCCGAAACGAGCTTTTGAGCCGTGCCGTATTTTATAAAGAGCGGTCTTACGCTTTCAAGCGCCGCAGTATCTGCGGTCAAAGTCATAGCGTTGCACATAACGCCCCAGAAAAGGGAGCGTTTCATCAAAAGCTCTTTTGATTTATAGTTTGCTTCGTTTTTGTCAACAACGCCTTCAAAAACGTCGTTGAAGTTTTGAGTAAGAAGGAGTGCCCAAGGCTTTTGGTAGGCGTTTACGCGACGAAGCATAAACTCCTCGTCGGTCTGTCCCCACGAGTTTCCTATCTCGCCGCCGGGGATATCAAAGAAATGAGCAAGCGCGGTTGCGCTTCCGTTATCGGGGAATGCGATGTTTCCGAGAGATATCTTATCGCTTTCCTCTGCGGTAAAGGCATCGATAAACTCCCAAGTGCAGTAGCCCAAGGGAAGCGCAAGGGTGCCGGAATTATCCCAAAGAAGAGGATAGCTGCTGTATTTATAGTTTGCGGTATTGTAATCGAGATTTGAAAGTGAGCCGTAGTTGGCGTTATCAATATACAGACCCGTTACCTTGTATCCCTCCGATGCCGCTTTTGCCTCCTCGTCGTTGAATATCTGACGGTGAATGCTGTAGTTGCTCGGGGCGGGAATATTGGGATTGCCGTTTGCAATAAATGCCATTATCTTCGAGTAAGAGGAGTTCCAGCCCGCGTTCCAGTAATCGTTATTCTTGTTTATATAATAGCCACTGCTGAAAATCGCCGACGCAATATCCTTTTGAGATACGTTATCGTACATATCCTTTGCCGACTCGGGCATCGTAAGCATTTTTTCAAGCTTGCTCTTGAGCTCTGCCGCAGTGGGAACGGCGTTGGGGCCGTCATAGTCGTACCACGAGATCCATATCTCGGCGGGAGCAACGTATTTTGCCGAGGCTACGCCGTATTTATTATCGAATATATAGTTGGGAGATTCGTTGAAGATTCCGAGGTAGTCCTCTACACCGTTGAGGTTATAGTAGGCGTTTTGCTGGAAAAGCCAGTTGCCATGCTCCTCTGCTTTTGTTTCAAACGCCTCGGGAACGATCTTATACATTCCGTCAGCCGCGCCTCTGAAGCCGTGATAGCCCTTGAAATCGTAAAGCGCGAAGGAGAAGCTTCCCTCCGAGGGGTTTTTGGTCTGTGAGGAAAGTCCCATATAGAAGGACTGGGTAAAAAGCTTTGCCTCGTTATCGTAACAATAATCGTAAACGACGGGCGAATCAAACAAGTTGGTTGCCGCTATACCCGTTTCGTCGTTCGATATCGAAGCAAAGGGGTAGTTTGCCTGATAGATCTTGGTTAAAACGGTGTGGCGGTTTGCAAATACGTTTTTTCCTTTTATCTCGTCGGAGCTGTTAAGATCAATGCCGTAGCGCCAGCCGTTTGCATCAATCGGAAGTGAATGCTCTACTCTGAAGCGGCGGTCGTTACCGGTGGTATCCTTCACCGTGCCCTTTACTATAACGGCGCCGTTTTTCTGTTCAAGAGTTGCGTTAAGGGTTGCTCCGAGCTCGGAGTTGCTTCCCGAAACGGTGTAGCTGCTTCCCTTTTTGGAAACGGAGACCTCCGTCATTTCATAATAGCTTCTGTCTTCAAAATTATAGATAAAGAAGCCGCCCGCTCCGCTTTGGGTTATTAGCTCCTTGCCGCCGGACTTTACCGAGGTGTATTTACCGTTTGAGTCAAGCGCAACGGTAAGACTTCCCTTGAATCCAACTTTCCCATTGGAACAGCCCGTAAAGACCGCAGACGCAGTAACGGCAATGAGGATAAGAGCCAATACAACTGCAACCGTTTTTTTCATAATTCCCCTCCGAAAGAAATAATTATGTTTTTATTTTATACAATTTATAAATATCGGTAAATAGACAAAAAGACTTTTTATTTGCACAAAAAGTCTTAAATATAATATAAAGCATTTGTCAAATAACAAATGCTTTTTTGTTTTAAATTCCCAGCAGCTTTTCCGCGTTTTTATGCATTATCTTTTCGGTTATCTTCTCGTAACCGTTTCCCGCCGCTTTTTTTATCATCTCCGTCTGCGCCGCTATTTCGCGCTCGGCATAGCCCCAAGGCCCGTCGGTTGCAAAGAGGAGCTTATCCTCGGTAAAGAGGTCAAGAAGCGCCCCAAATTCATCTGCGTCGTAATAAAGCGAGCCCATCGACGTATCGATATATACCCCACTCGGAATTCCGTTTTCAAACGCCTTGCCAAACGCTCTTGCCGTTTCTTTGTAGAGCATAAAGCCGCCGAGGTGCGCAAACACCATCTTCGCGCCGTCAAAATCCCTTGCAAGAGTAACTGCCCTGTCGGGCGTGAGGTGGACGGGCGGCGGAAGACCGATATCCACTCCGCTGTGGAAAAGAAGTATAAGACCGTTTGAGAATATCTCCTCATAAATCGGGTACATTCTCTTTTCGTCGGCAAAAAAGCCCTGATAATCGGGGTGGAGCTTTACTCCCTTTAAGCCGCTTGCCTTTATGTTTGCTATTATTTCTCTGTAATTCTCGCAATCGGGATGAAGTGCGCCGAAAAAGACAAGTCCGTCCTTGCCGTTTAACTCCGATGCCCATCTGTTTATAGTTTCGCACTGGGTTGGCTTGGTGGCAACGGGCTGTACCACCGATATATCTACCCCCGTTTTCTTCATATCGGCTATGAGTCCGCCCGCGGTGCCGTCGTACGAGGGTATTTTGTTTGATTTTTCCGCCAACGTCGATATTGCTCTTTTGGCTATCGCGTCGGCAAAAATATGGGTATGAAAGTTTATTATCTTCATTTTATTCGCTCTTTGCAGTAATTATTTCCTTTTTACCTGCCGTTGCCGCAAAATAGAGATGTGTCGCGTCGGCTTTCAAGAATATCATTCCCTCGGTCTGTGCCTTGGGTAAAAGCTCTGCTCTTTCGCCGTTTATAAATACGCCGTCGCTCTCCGAGGCTCTTATCGCAATTACCGCGCCGCCCTTTTTGGGAACGTCTATAATATATTTCACCGCATTATCGGTTTTTCTTGCCTTAACTCCTACCGTGCCGTTGGGAGTGGGTATTTCGGCGTTTATCTCGTAAAGTCCCGCAAGCTCGGGCTTAATAAGACAGGTGCCGTAGCCTGCTGTAAGAGGCGATACGCCCGCAAAATAACGGCTCATTATCACGAGAGGTCCGCCCGACCACGCGTGATTTTTGGTTCCTGCGCCCGCGCTCCAGAATTCCCAAAGCGTGCTGCAATCGCTCTTCGCCATTTCGGAATAGCGCTTTCTTATTCTGTTTTTCGCCTTTTCGTGAAGATCCATCCTGCAAAGAGCCTCAAGCACGTACTTTTCCATATACGGACTTGAATTATAGACGTTATCGAACACCTTGGCAATGCCCTTGTAGGTATCCTTATCGGCAAGACCGGAGATGACCGCAACGGCGTTTGCCCTGTCGTCGTAGCCGCTTGAGGAGAGATAGGCGTTGCCGTCGTAAAATACGTGATTAAAGGCGTTTTTAAGCCTTGCGGCACGCTCCTCAAGTATTTCAATACCCTGATTTTTTCCAATTATCTTGTGCATCTCAATAACGCTTAAGAGAGCGTAATAGTACCACGCGTTTTCAAGCACCGGCATATCTGCCGAGACGCCCCAATCGGGCCAGTCCCAGCTGCCCTTTCTGTGAGATACCAGACCGTTTTCCTCCGTTTCCCAAAGGGAAAGGTATGCAAGCGACGCCTTATAGGCAACAGGAAGCACCGAAGAGTCGCCCGTGAATTTATAGTAATTTAAAAATCCCACTATTCCCGCAAGATTCTGAAGCGGAAGCTCGAAAAGATCTATCTTATCGGGAGTTACGGTCTGAAGCACGCCGTCAGTATGCTGCCAAGCCGCCATCGAGAGAATTCCCTTTTTGAAAAGCAGAGCCGCCTTTTCGTCCATACAGTAATAGCAAAGCTCCGACTCGTTTACCGCATCGCCCCACCACTGCGCGCGTTCGCGGTCGGGACAATCCATAAAGGTGTCGCGCATCGTTACGTAGAGGGTGCGGCGGGACTTTTCGTAAACGGCGTTAAGCACAGTATCGTCGCACTCGAAGCCGCCCGAAAACTCGGAATCGTAGCCCGTTTCTCTGTATTTGAGAGATATCACCTTAACGCCGCAGGGAATATGAAAATATACCTTTCCGCCGTTTATCCACGAGGGGCTCTCAAAGCTCTGAACGCCTTTTTTGGTAATATAAACAAGGCGCTGCGAAAGACCGTTTGCATCGCAGTACATATCGGTATAAACGTCGATGCGCTTGCCCGCGGGGGCATCGACCTCTATTATCGGCACGATGTGGCAGTTATAGGGGAGAATACACTCGTATATCTTATCGGCAAAAAGCTTTTTCTGTGAAATAATTTCGGTAGAAACAAAGTCGCTTACTCCGAAATCCTTGAACATGGGAATTATCCTCGGGTAGAGCTTTCCGTAAGCTCCCTCGCCGGCATAAGCCTTTTCGGTGGCGTTTTCCCAAGAGGAAACGTCAAAATCGGGAAGATAAAACTCGCCCAATTCCTCTCTTGCATCGTAATAGATATTGCCCTCGGCAAGACGGTAGTTTGTAAGCATTTCACTGTCGAGCTCGGGGATATATGCGCTGTCGCGCTTGCATTTGAAGGAAGCATCGGTGCGAACGGCTGCCGCGCGGCATTCGAGCAAAAAGCCGCCCTCTCCGCTCGAAACGTGAGAGTAGCCGTCGTATCCGAAATAGCGCACCCAAGCCGCTATTCTGTTTTCGCCCATTTTGAGATAAGGGGCGATATCTATCTCGTCGCAGTAAACGGAATCGGGCGCAAAGCCTCTTTTAAGACCGCCCTCGAGCACTGTTTTCTCGCCGTTTACCCATAAAACGTATTTGCTATCGGCAGAGATGCGGGTAATTGCCGTTTCGGGAATAAAATCAAGAGTGAAATCCTTTACAAAGCAGACTGCGCTCTGCGCTTCGCACCCGTTTTCCCATATCCAATTTGCATTAACGTCCTTTATTTCAAGCTGATTCAAAAAGGAGGGAAAAGCGTAGTCGGCGCTCGGCTTTCTTGCCTTTCTTTTCGTTTCGTTTGCCTTAACTGTAAATTGCGGATTTTTAATGCTCATTTCATAACTTCCTTCGCGCATTTTATTATCTATTATTATAACACATTTTCATCTTTTTGCAATCGGAATAATATCAATTACCCCGATTTTTAAATGCTTTTCGGCTTTTTGGTAAAGCTTTACAATCATTTTAAAGCGAAATTTAAGCTATTTTAAAATTTTTTTCAAAAAACTATTGCAATAATACGATTTTTGTGTTATCATAATACGGCGTTAAATAGGATATTAGAGGTGAAACACAATGAAAGACGGTATCCATCCCGAATTTAAGCCCGCAGTTATCAAATGTGCTTGCGGCAACGTTATCGAAACACATACCACAAAAGGCGATATAAACGTTGAAATCTGCTCCAAATGCCACCCCTTCTACACCGGCAAGCAGAAGCTTATCGACACCGGCGGCCGTGTTGACAGATTCAACAGAAGATTCAACAAAGCAGATAAATAATTGCTTTGTAGGTCTTGCATATTTGCAAACTATTATACCTTGTCGAAAGACAAGGTATAGTTATTTTTAAGGCTAATATACAGTATTTTACAAAGGCAGATCAAAAAGGAAGAAAAATATGAGCAACCAATCCTCCTCCACACTCAAAGAAAACAAAATGGGCACTATGCCCATAAATAAGCTGCTTATCACTATGTCGCTTCCGATGATGGTGTCGATGCTCGTTCAGGCGCTTTACAATATAATTGACAGCATCTTCGTCGCAATGATAAGCGAAAACGCCTTTACCGCCGTAAACTACGCCTTTCCCGCTCAAAACCTGCTTATCGGCGTTGCAGTCGGCACGGGCGTCGGTATGAGCTCGCTTCTGTCGAGGTATCTCGGTGCAAAGGAGTTTGACTCCGCCAACAAAAGCGCCGTAAACGGTATGTTTTTATATCTGCTTTCTTATTCCGTTTTTCTGCTGCTCGGTATTTTTGCCGTGCGTCCCTTCTTCGAGGTGCAAACGGAAAACGCCGAGGTCGTCCGCTACGGCTGTGAATATCTTTCTATCTGTATGATAGGCTCGATCTTCTCCTTTGGCGAAATATGCTTCAACCGCCTTTTGCAGTCGACGGGAAGAACCACTCTTTCGATGTTCGTTCAGATGACGGGCGCTATCGTAAACATTATTTTGGACCCCGTTTTCATCTTCGTTTTCGATATGGGCATCGCAGGTGCCGCAATTGCCACCGTTATAGGTCAGGCGGCGGGCACGGCGGTTGGAATTTTTGCAAATCTTAAGCTCAATAAGGATATCCACATATCGTTCAAAGGCTTTAAGCCCGACGGCAAAATAATCAAAAACATCTATTCGGTGGGACTCCCCTCTATTCTTATGCAGTCGGTGGGCTCAGTAATGGTCTTCTTTATGAATTCCATTTTGTCCTCATTTACCGAGGTGGCGACCAACGTTTTCGGCGCATATTTCAAAATTCAGAGCTTCTTCTTTATGCCCGTTTTCGGTCTTAATAACGGTATGGTTCCCATCGTTGCCTATAACTTCGGCGCACGCCGCAGAAAGCGAATAACCAAGACGATAAAGCTTGCCGTTATTTACGCCATAATAATTATGTCGCTCGGCACTCTCTTTATGGTCGCATTCCCCGAGCTTTTGCTCTCGATGTTCTCCGCATCGGACGAAATGCTCAAAATAGGCGCCCCCGCCCTTCGTATAATCGCATCCTCCTTCCTCGGAGCTGCAGTGTGCATTTGTCTTAACTCGGTAAGTCAGGCGGTCGGAAACGGTATGTACAGCTTTATAGTTTCCTTTGCGCGTCAGCTTATTTTCCTCTTGCCCATTGCCTACCTTATGTCGCTTACGGGAAATCTCGATCTCGTTTGGGTATCCTACCCCATTGCAGAGATAGCCTCGCTTATTCTCTCGGCTTTCCTCTATAAGCGAATTTACGATAAAAAGCTGAAAACTATGGAAGATTAACAAAAATCCCTTTGCAGTATTCTGCAAAGGGATCTTTTTATTTTATTCTGTCTATCATCTTTTTTATCGGCGGTGCCTTAAAGACGAAACCGGCAAGGCAAAATATCACTATACCGAAAAGGCTCTGAAGAGCGTTCCACGGGACCGATGCAATCGGTGCTATAAAATTACCGTAAAGTATCCACTCTGCAAGGTAATAGCCCAAAATATTCACTATACCCGCAACGACTGCCGAGGCTATCGCCGCAAAGGAAAGGATATTATTGCTTTTAACGAGTAAAAAGCAAAGTACCATAGCCGCCTTTATTATCATCGTAAAGGGCGCCCAAGCGGCAAAGCCGCCGATTATATCGGCAAGTCCCGCACCTATTGCGGCAGCGCCAAGCGCGTAGGGCTTTTTGATAAGCACCGCGGCGATGAGTATAAACGCATCTCCCAAATGGAGATATCCGCCCGTGCCGAAGGGGATTTTAAAAAAGAAGGTACCCAAAAAGGTAAGAGCCGCAAAAACGGCGGCAAGACAAAGCTGCATAAGCTGTTCTTTAAATTTATTCTGTTTCATTTTATTGCTCCTTGATCTTCCATAATAACGGTTCAAATAAGATAATATCGTTTTCGGAATTCTCCGCGGTGTATTTCACCACGTCGCGAATAAATTCCGAGGCTCTTGAAAGCGATGCCTTTACGTCGCCGTTTTCGAGCATAAGCCCGAAAAAGACCGATGAAAAAAGGTCGCCCGTACCGTCATATCGTCGCTTAACGTATTTACACGATCCGGTAAACACTCCCTCTTTTCTGTCGTATGCGACATTTATTATATTATCGCCCTCTCTTACGCCGGTTATTACCGCGGTTCTCGGTCCGAGCTCGCAGAGCTTGCGGGCAGCGGTCTCCACCTTCGAAAGATCGGGAAATTCCTCATAAGGCATATTGAGAAGCATACACGCCTCGGTGTAATTTGGGGTTATTATGTCCGCCTTGGTTACAAGGCGCACCATTTTTTCACACATCTCGTCGGTATAGGTCTTGTATTTCACGCCGTTATCGCCCATAACGGGGTCTACCGCCTTAAAGGCGGACGGATATTTTTCAAAGACCGACAGCACCGTATCTATCTGATCGGCACTTCCCAAAAATCCGCTGTAAATGCAATCGAAGTCGACCTTTTCCGATTCCCAATGGTTGAGTATCGCGTGCATTTCCTTATCAAGCGGAAGGAAGGTGGCGTTCTTTATTCCCGTGTGAGATGAAAGAAGCGCCGTGGGAAGCGGCACCACCTCTGCGCCCAGTGCAGACATTGCGGGAAGCACCACCGTGAGCGAGCTTTTGCCGTAGCAGGCAATATCGTGTATTGCCATTACGCGCTTTATTTTATTTGCTTTTTCGTTCTCTTTTTTCATTGTCTTTCACTCTCCTTTTAGGAGGTTATAAACGATAGTTTTTTCTTTTGTACTTTTTTACCAAATTGAAGATTATGTAAACCAAAACGCCGTTTTTCTCATCGTTGCAATATTCGTTTGCGGACTTTCGGTTTTTATGTCGAAAACCCGTGTTTAGCACGATATACCGTCGTTTGAAGGTTGTTGATAACTCTGTTAACAATGTTGATTGTGCAATTTGACCATAAATATCATTTTGCATATTATGTAAACCATTTTTGCGCCGTTTGTTATCTTTTTTTCAAGACTTTTACACCGATGCGAGCTGCTCTATAAGCGCCCGTAAAATATCGGTTCCCTGCTTCTTTTCGGCAGAAAATATGACGGGCGCGAGCATATTTGCGAAGGTACCCTTAAGCTGTGAGCGAAGTATTTTGGTATTTCTCTCGGCGTTCTTCTCTGCCTCCGATTTCGACACCTTATCCGCCTTTGTAAAGACGGTGCAAAAAGGAAGTCCCGTTTCGGCGAGAAAACGCGTAAGCTCTATATCGGTTACCTGCGGCTCGTGCCTTATATCAACGAAATGGACCACCAGCTTTATCTCCGCAGGGGAGGCAAAAAAGCCCTCCATAAGCTCGCCCCACTCGCGCTTCACCGATTTCGATACCTTTGCAAAGCCGTAGCCGGGGAGGTCGGCAATATAAAACTTATCGCCGGGGTCGTAGAGATTTATAGAGGCGGTCTTGCCCGGCTTTGATGAAACACGGGCAAGATTTTTTCTGTCAAGAAGAGCGTTTACGGCACTCGATTTGCCCACGTTAGACCTTCCCGCAAAGGCTACGAAGGGGCGGTCGAAGGGCAGCCTTGAAATATCGTAGACAGAGGTTATAAAGGAGGCTGAATTAGCGTTCATTTTATTCACCGCTTACTCTGCTCTTACGAAAACGATTCCCAGCTCGGCGGTCTTATCTATTCCGTCGAACCTTTCGTCCTCAATGACCTCAATGTCGGTAAACTCGTTTGTTCTGAACATCGTTTCGGTCTCACTGCAGGTCATCTTCGATGTTATAAGCGCCCAGACTCTCGGCTCGTCAACCACGTTGGTAAACTGACCGGGTCTGTTATCTATAAGGGTATTCACCTTCGTGCCGTGAGCTATTATTACAAAGGAGAACTTCATGCCGCGGTAATCCTCGTAATTCTCCGACTGCTTTAAATACTCGTCTATTCCGTAGGGCAAGTAGGTGGAATAATCCATCGGCTCGGAGGAGGCTTCGCCCGAATAAACGTCGGAGGAGGCTTCACCCGAGGAAATATCGGAGGAAACATCCGACGAGGGTTGATCTGCCGAGCTGTTTTCAACCGTCGACGATGTGATATCGGAGGAGGTGCTGCCGCCGTCATTCATCGCGGGATTCCAAAGCGCCCAGACGAGAATTGCAACAAGAAGCACGGTAAGCGTTATCCACATCACGTTAAATACAGTCGATTTTTTCTTCATCGATTCGGTCTTAGTTATATAGGCGGCAGTAGATGATTTTAATTTTTCGGGCGCTCTTTCGGTAAGCTCGCTCGCGGCACGCTTAACGAAGCGAAGAGTATGAAGATATCTGTTGTTTTCCTGCGATTCCTCACCGCCGTCAAACAGCTTCGAGCATTCGCTTGCGGGAAGCTCACCGTCAACGAAATCGCTTATCATACGCTTTGTATATTCGTTTATCATTCCTGCTCACCGCCCTTCATGCTGAAATCGCCTATTGCGGAAAGCTTGGTTATTACCTTATCGCGACAGATAGACACGGCGTCTGCCACCGCATCATATTCGACTCCGTATATCTCACACAGAACGTTTCGCTTAAGGCATACCACGTCGGCAAGAAGGAAAAGGCTCTTTTCCTTGCGGTTAAGCTCCGAGATGACCTTGGCGATCGCCTGAATTATTTCGGATCTGTCGGAAAAGGCGGAATAATCGAAGCTCTTTCCCTCTTTTTTCGCCTCGCTCATACGGTGCTCGCACCAGCCCTTGAGCAACGCAAAATAAGCCGCAGGCACGGAGGAATCTCTCAAAAGAGCGGCGGCGTTTGCAAAAAATGCCGAAAAGCTCTTTTTCACCGCTTCCTCTGCGGTAAGGCGGTTGCCGAAATAGCACAGCGCAAAGCTGTAAGCCTTATCGCCGAAGCTGTCGATAACGGTGTCGACCGCTTCCCTTTCCCCTTTTATAAGCTGTTTTTTGAAGTCACTGTTAAATTCCATTTCAAAACCTCACGAATCACAGTTTCAGTATATTTATTATCTCGTCGGAGGAGGTTGCCTCCGAAAGCATTTTTCTCTTTTCGGCTGCGCCGCTCATTCCCTTGAGGTAGTGAGCTATCTGGCTTCTTGCCTCAACGGAGGCGCGTCTGTCGCCCTTGTCCTTAACCGCCTCGTTAAGCTGAGCTATCGCCAGCTCGGTTATCTCCTCCTTGGTGGGAGTGCGGTAGCTTCCGCTTTGAAGATATTCCTTTATCTGACCGAATATGAAAGGATTTCCGAGTGATCCTCTGCCTATCAGAAGTCCGTCGGCTCCCGTAATCGAAAGCACCTCTTTTGCCTTTTCGGGCGAGGTTATATCGCCGTTTGCAAATACGGGAATATTCACTCTTTCCTTTATTCTCTTTATCGCGCCGTAATCAACGCCCGGTCGGTACATCTGACGCGAGGTCCTGCCGTGAACAAACACTGCGGCAATACCCTCGTCCTCAAGCCGCTTTACAAAATCGGGAAGCTCTGGCAAAGCGTTTTCCCAACCGAGCCGAAGCTTCACGGTAACGGGAACGTCGCCCGCTCCCGATATGACCGCTCTTGCACAGCAAAGCGCCTTATCGAGATCTTTCAAAAGAGCCGAGCCGTCGCCCGAGTTTACTATCTTCGGTGTCGGACAGCCCATATTTATATCTATAAAATCGGGAGATACCTCTTTTGCAACGTAGCTCGCCGCATAGTTAAGCGACCTTTCCTCCGAGCCGAATATCTGCACTCCCACGCCGCTTTCTCTGCATATCGACATAAGACTGCCCGTGCGCTCGTTGTTATAATAAAGTCCCTTTGAGCTTATCATTTCGGTAACGGTAAAGTCGGCGCCGCACAGAGCGCATATCTTGCGAAAGGCGTAGTCGGTAAAGCCCGCCATCGGAGCAAGACCCAAAAACGTTTTTGATTTATCAAACAGCTTCAAAGCCTCTCCCCGTCCTTCCGTTTTTACCTTCCTTTTATTATAACATATATACCGCATAAATTGCAATACGGATAAAAAAACAAATATTGAAAATTAAATGAGAAAGTTTATTGCCTTTTACTAAATAATGTGATAAAATATGATTATAATAATTGATTGCAGGTGTTTATTTTGAAGGTATTCAAGAATATCTTAAAGGGCATCGGAGTATTTTTCTCCGTTATAGTTGCCATAGTCATCTTCGCAGTATCCACCGCCACCATCTGTCTTTGGACGGTGTCCGACGCGCTCTCTCCCGATATGATAAGAGGAATAATTACCTCGATAACAATATCCACGGGAAATAATAACGGCGGAAGCTCCGAGGCAGCGGCAAGCGTGGGACTTAAGGACGGCTCTGCCCTTTTGGTTCCCCTTGAGGCAGACTCTTCCATTCCCTCTCTCGACGACCTTTTGGAAAGCCCCGAAATAAAGGAGATCGTCGACGGGCTTCGCGATCAGGGTGTTGACGTTGACGCTCTTATCACCGTAGTCAAGGACGACGTTATAGGCGTTATCGTTTCCGACTACGCCGAGGGTCTTTACGAGTTTATGGCAACCGGCTCTACCGAAATAACCGTTGACGCCGAATATTTAAACGGCATTTTGGAGGACGTCGTTCCCAAGATCGAGGAGATACTCGGTCAGGAGATACCCGACGATATAATGGGCGAAATAGAGAATATAACGGGTGAGCTTGCAAGTCAGCTTCCCACCTACGAGGCAACCAAGGAGCTTATTTATTCCTCTCTCGAGGAAAACGGCGTTGAAAACCCCGACGCTATAATATCCACCGCCTTCAGCGTGCTGTTTGGCACGATAGGCAAGCTTGCTCCCATCGTTATACTTTTGTCCCTCTTCCTTCTTATCGCGTTGCTTCGCTTCAGTCCCTTCAGATGGATGTGTTGGAGCGGCGTGCCGATGCTCGTTTCGGGTCTTATCTTCCTCGTCGCGTCCCTTGCGGGCGGCTTTGCGATCGCCTTTATTCCCGCGGTTGAGGGAATCGACGTTGCTTTGATAGCATCTCTCATTCTCGGCTCGATGACCAAGGTAAGCCTCATCTTCGTTATAACGGCTATCGTTTTTATAGTGGTTTATGCCGTGCTTTGCTCGGTAGTGAGAAAGATGAAGAGAAAAAAGGCAGAAAAGAAGGCGGCAGAAGCGGCGATAGCCGAAGCTCCCGTCGCAGCCGAGGTTTGATAATAAAAAGGTTTTATACCAATTTTTTTATAAAGGAGTAATTAAAAATGGAATTCAAGGGCAGCAGAACAGAAGCCAATCTTATGGCCGCATTTGCAGGCGAATCGCAGGCAAGAAACAAGTATTCTTATTATGCATCTAAGGCAAAAAAGGACGGATACGAGCAGATAGCGGCAATTTTTGAGGAGACTGCCTCAAACGAGAAGGAGCACGCAAAGATCTGGTTCAAGCTTCTTCACGACGGTGCGATTCCCGACACCGTTGAGAATCTCAAGGACGCCGCCGCAGGCGAAAACTACGAGTGGACCGAGATGTACGCCGACTTTGCACGCGTTGCGAAGGAGGAGGGCTTTGACCACATTTCCTTCCTCTTTGCCGAGGTCGCGAAGATCGAAAAGGAGCACGAGGAGCGCTACAACAAGCTTCTTGCAAACGTTGAGGCAGGCAAGGTATTCAAGGTAGACGGCGTTACCGTTTGGAAATGCAGAAACTGCGGTCATCTTCACATCGGCGAGACCGCTCCCGAGCTTTGCCCCGTTTGCACACATCCCAAGGCATATTTCGAGATAAAGGCAGAAAACTATTAAGTTTTTTACAACAAAAAAGGAACTGCAAGCCGCAGTTCCTTTTTTCGTTTTAATACTGTCTGCCCCAGACGACCATATGCTTTGCCTTTTTGCCGCAGCATACGCAGGTGTCGGTTATCTCCTCTTCCTCGAAGGGAATGCATCTTGATTTTACGCCGCCTGTTACGTCCTTAAGCTTTGCCTCGCACTCGGGATCGCCGCACCACATAGCCTTGATAAAGCCGCCCTTGTTTGCTGCAATATCGAGAAACTCGTCGTAGCTCTTGGCAACCGAGGTCTTTTCCTCAAGATTTTTCTTCGCCTTTTCATACATTGCGTTGTGGACCTCTGCAAGAAGTCTTTTTATCTCTGCCTCGAGGTTTTCAAGCTTTACCACCGTTTTCTCGCGGTTGTCGCGCCTTACTATAACGCAAACACCGTCCGCAATATCGCGGGGGCCTATCTCAAGACGTAAGGGAACGCCCTTCATCTCGTATTCGGAGAACTTCCATCCGGGTGAATTGTCGCTGTCGTCGAGCTTGACACGGAAGGAGGTCTTTAATCTTTCCTTAAGCTCTGCCGCCTTTTCAAGCACGCCCGCCTTATGCATTGCAATAGGAAGGATAACTACCTGAATAGGTGCTATTGCGGGAGGAAGAACAAGACCGCTGTCGTCACCGTGAGTCATTATAATAGCGCCTATCATTCTCGTGGAAACGCCCCACGAGGTCTGATGCGGATGCTGCAATTTGTTATTTCTGTCGGTAAAGGTGATGTCAAACGCCTTGGCAAAGCCGTCGCCGAAATAGTGGGAGGTGCCGCCCTGAAGAGCAAAGCCGTTGTGCATCATCGGCTCGACGGTATAGGTGTCGATAGCGCCTGCGAACTTTTCCTTTTCGGTCTTTTTACCGATTATTGCGGGAATAGCGAGAGAATCGCGGTAGAAATCGTTATAAACGTGGAGCATACGGAGAGTTTCCTCTCTTGCGTCCTCCTCCGTTTCGTGCATCGTGTGGCCCTCCTGCCAATGAAACTCAAGATTTCTGAGGAAGGGGCGAGTGGTCTTTTCCCATCTTACCACGTTGCACCACTGGTTGTAGAGCTTGGGAAGATCGCGGTAGGATTCGATAATATTTTTGTAATGCTCGCAGAAAAGCACCTCAGAGGTAGGTCTTACGCAAAGACGCTCGGTGAGCTTTTCACCGCCGCCGTGAGTTACCCAAGCAACCTCGGGAGCAAAGCCCGCAACGTGATCCTTTTCCTTCTGCAAAAGGCTTTCGGGTATAAAGAGCGGCATCGAAACGTTTTCGTGACCCAGCTCCTTAAAGCGAGCGTCGAGAATATTTCTTATATTTTCCCAAATAGCAAAGCCGTAGGGACGGAATATCATACAGCCCTTAACGGAAGAATAGTCGATAAGATCGGCTTTCTTTACTATGTCGGTATACCATTTGGTGAAATCCTCTTCCATTGAGGTAATTTCTTTAACAAGCTTGTTATCCATTTTATATCTCCTGCAAAGTATAAATATCTGATATAATATCATATAATTTTTTAACCGATTTGTCAAGGTTTTACGCCGTTTTGACAATTAATTTTGTTTGTGATATAATATTTTAAAGCTCAAAAAGGAGTTTTTGCTATGAACGACCTTTTAAACAGAACCGAAATGCTTATAGGAAAGGAAGCGCTTTCCCTTCTTTCAAAAAAGACCGTTGCCGTTTTCGGACTCGGCGGAGTCGGCTCCTACACCGCCGCCGCCCTTGCAAGAGCGGGAGTGGGAAGGCTGATAGTCGTTGATTTCGACACCGTTTCGCCGTCGAATATAAACCGTCAGCTTTTTGCAACGAAAAGCACGGTTGGGCAAAAGAAGTGCGACGTCGCACGGCGCTATCTTGCCGACGTTTCCGATTGTGAAATAATTACCTTCGATATAAGATACTGCGCCGAGACCGCAAAAGAGATAGATCTTTCCCGCGTCGATTATATTGCCGACTGCATCGACACCGTCACCTCAAAGCTGTTGCTTATCGAAAGGGCGACGGCGGCGGGAATTCCGGTAATTTCCTCTATGGGAACGGGCAACAAGCTCTATCCCGAAAGGTTTAAGATAAGCGATATTTCAAAAACGTCGGTCTGTCCGCTTGCAAGAGTGATGAGAAGAGAGCTGAAGGCAAGAGGAATTTCTCATTTAAAGGTGCTGTGGTCGGACGAAATTCCGAGAAAGCAGCCCTGCGAAAGCGGCGAAGGCGAGAGAACGCCCGCAAGCATTTCCTTCGTGCCGTCTGCGGCAGGACTTATCATTGCCGGCGAGATAGTGAGAGAGCTTGCGGGAATTGAGTGAAAAATATCGGTTGCAAAACTTGCAAAAATATGATAAAATAAATTATAAGGATACCCTCAATTAAATAAGAGAAAGCGAGTGACCGTTTATGGCAAAAAAAGTCAACAAGCCCAGGCATATGACAAAGGAGTACCTCGACAGACTTCCCGGACGCTGGACCCCACCCCACAAGCTGTTTTATCTTGCGCTTATTTTTCTTTGCATATTTGCGGGTGTTTTTGTCGTCAATTATATTGCAGGCGAAAGAGAAGCGGCAAAATATGCCTCGCCGGATGAGATTGAGGTTGTAAGCATTGATGAATATGAAAAGGACGGCATTGACCGCGTAAAGATCTCTTTGCGGCATAAGGATGGCTATAAGCTCGTTGAGAAGAGCTCCAAGCAAACCGAATCCGATTACGAATACCGTTTCATCTTCGATAAAGAAACCTCCGACGAGGGCAAGCTTATTACAATAACTTTCAACTTGTCAAACAAAACGAAAGATTTTACCGTTACGATACACGGTAACGGCAAGCCAAAGCGCGTTTACACCTATATAGCGGATTACGTAATAGAATAAAAAAACACTCCCCGAATTTTCGTGGAGTGTAATTTTTTTCAGTTGTCCTTCGGGTTTGAGTCAAGATCCTGCACGGCGCTGTCATCTGCAGGACGCTTTACCTCACGCGCCTCGGTGTGAATGGCGCCGTCCTCTTCAATATTTCCTTTTCGTCTTTTTTTCGGTGCAGAGGTGAGCTTTACTCCGATATATATCAGTATTATCGAGAAAAATATCAAAGTAAGCGGTTGCGCCAAAATATACATTAAAATAGGCATTTTTACCAGTTCCCGTCGTTAACAGATTTTTTTGTAGCTTTTTCTCAGGGCAAGATACTCAACGCCGAAAACAACTACGTAAAGAAGATACGATAAAACTCCGTTGTTATCGCCAATCTCGGAATTTATTCGAAGATTGGGAAACGCCGCGCCGAGCGAGGTCGCCGCCTCGGGAGATATTGCGTTTAAAAGAAGTATATTCAAAAATACAAGCGCTATTCCCGTAACGGTAAACATTACCGCTCTGTTTTTCATTATAAACGAAAGAGTAAAGGGAATAAGATAGCTCATTGCCGCGAAGGCAACTATCGGAACTATGCTTGTCTTGGTGCCGTAAAAGCTGTTGAGTGCTACGTTCGATGCTATGGCGCCCACCGCCGCCGACGCAGCAAAAAGAAGCGCCTTTAAATACTTTTTCTCGTTCAATGCGAAAACGGTGAGGCTATAGCCGTAAAAAATGAAAAACGCATAGCCGAGCATAAAAACGAAAAGGACGGCAAGACCAAGCATATCGGCACTCAAAACGGAATTGAGAGCATTTGCCGCAAAGCGAAGCGCCGTTGCAATTATAAAAAATACGAAAACGGAAAGCGCCGCTATTACCGTTTTAAATCCTTTTTTCATTTTTTCATCACCGTTTTTTATTATATTTTACCATACTTTTTTAATTTTGTACCCTTTTAAATCGTAAAATTTTCATTAACAAAATGAATATCGGCGCTTTTTGGGTAAAAACTACCATAAAAACGATTGCAAAAGGAGATAAAAATGAAAAGGACAGTCAGCTTTGCTTTAAGGCTAACGGCGTGGCTCATTATCTCGGCGCTCACCGTTTTTTCGGTGGGATATTTCGAATCCGCGAAGGACGCCGAAGCGCTATCCCGTCTCGGATCGCAGGGTGAAGAGGTGCGGCTCATTCAAAAAAAGCTCATCGAAAAGGGCTATCTTTGCGATGGCGATGCCGACGGCATTTTCGGCACTAAAACCCTAAACGCCGTAAAGCGCTACCAAAAGGACAACGGTCTTGTCGCCGACGGCATAGCGGGAAAGAAAACGCTTGCCTCACTCGGAATAAAGGAGTCGGAGAAGAACAATCCCAACCGCGATAAAAATCTGGAGCTTCTTGCAAGAGTTATTTCCGCGGAGGCGCGCGGCGAGCCTTACGAGGGGCAGGTCGCGGTGGGAGCCGTTGTTTTGAACCGCGTGAAGCACCCCTCCTTTCCCAATACCGTGGCGGGCGTTATCTACCAAAAGGGCGCCTTCGACACGGTAGCCGACGGGCAGATAAATTTGGAGCCCACCGATTCGGCATACCGCGCCGCGCAGGACGCAATGGCAGGCGCCGACCCCACCGGAGGCTGCATCTACTTTTACGACCCGCGCTATACCTCGAATAAATATATGCTTTCGCTCGCTATCTCTTACAGAGTGGGAAATCACGTCTTTTCAAAGGGAAACAACTGAAAAATGTGTTGACAAAGCGCTGTTTGAGTGCTATAATAATAAAAAATATATCTAAACCGTTGACGCGGAGATAACGGCAATTATGCCTTTACAGAGAGCCCGTGGTGCTGAGAGTCGGGTGAGAAACAGGTTGTCAAATGGACCGCTGAGGGTGCAGTCAAATGCCCTATGGCAAAGTATTCTGCAACGTACGGCACACGTAAGCTGTCGGGGATATGTTGGTATCCCGCAAAGTGCGCGTTTTACGCGAATCAAGGTGGCACCGCGGATAAGGTCTATTCGCCCTTGACAGATAACTTTTCTGTCAGGGGTTTTTTGTTATGTTGCTTACAAAGCGATGGCGATGCCGCATTTTAAAACGAATCCAACATCTTAATATATTTTTCGGAGGAAACTGAAATGAAATTTAACAACGTTGATTTTGATACCTATTTTAAAAACTATCCCGATAAGAACGGCTATTTCGGCAAATACGGCGGCTCCTACATATCTCCCGAGCTTCAGAAGGCTATGGACGAGATCACCGAGGCCTATTTCACCATTTGCAAATCGGCAAAATTCATAAGCGAGCTTCGCCGGATCCGCAAGGATTTTCAGGGCAGACCCACTCCCATCTCTCATCTCGAGCGCCTTTCAAACAGCCTCGGAAACGTTCAGCTCTACGTCAAGCGTGAGGACCTCAACCACACCGGCGCTCACAAATTGAATCACTGCATGGGCGAGGCGCTTCTCGCAAAATTTATGGGCAAGAAAAAGGTAATTGCCGAAACGGGCGCAGGTCAGCACGGCGTTGCTCTTGCCACCGCCGCCGCATATTTCGGCTTGGAATGCGACATTTATATGGGCTCCGTTGACATAAAGAAGCAGGCGCCCAACGTTGCGAGAATGAAGATACTCGGCGCAAACGTCGTTGAGGTAACTCACGGACTTCAGACTCTCAAGGAGGCGGTCGATGCCGCCTTTGCCGCCTATGCAAGAGAGTATAAGGACGCTATATACTGCATCGGCTCGGTGCTCGGTCCTCATCCCTTCCCCATGATGGTGCGCGATTTTCAGAGCGTTGTGGGAATCGAGGCAAGAGAGCAGTTTACCGAAATGACGGGTGAGCTTCCCGATGCTATCGTCGCCTGCGTGGGCGGCGGTTCAAACGCGGCAGGCTTTTTCTCGGGATTTTTAAACGATCCCGTTGATATCTACGGAATCGAGCCTCTCGGAAGAGGTCCCAAGCTCGGCGACCACGCCGCAAGCCTAAAATACGGCACCGAGGGTATTATGCACGGATTTAACAGCATAATGCTCAAGGACGAGAACGGCGAGCCCGCTCCCGTTTACTCGGTCGCAAGCGGTCTTGACTATCCTTCCTCGGGTCCCGAGCACGCCTTCCTTCACGAGCTTGGCAGAGTTAAATACGACGTTATTAACGACGAGGAGACCATCGACGCATTCTTTAAGCTTTCGCGTCTTGAGGGCATTATTCCCGCTATCGAAAGCTCACACGCCGTTGCCTACGGTATGAAGCTTGCAAAGCAGATGGGCAAGGGCTCGGTGCTTATAAACCTCTCCGGCAGAGGCGACAAGGATATGGATTACGTCATAGAGCATTTCGGTATGAGATAAGGAAAATATCCGTTTGGATATTTGGGATTTTTTATGAAAAAAGCGATTTGTTTTGCAATAATTTTATCGTTGTTTCTGTCGCTGATATCCTGCTACGCACCCGTTGAAAACGACCTTGTTTTGTACAAAAACAGCGGAATTCCGCTCAAAATTGCCCATTTTTCAGATCTTCATTTCGGCACCGAGGGCAAAAGCTACCACAACGCCGACGAGGCTCGTACGGTAGCCTTTATGGACTACGTTGTTGAAACGCAAAAGCCCGATCTCATCGTTTTGGGCGGCGACAATATTATGTCCACCGGCGTCGAGGGTGCCAAAAAGCTCGTTGCATTGATGGACAAATACCGCACTCCGTATATTTTCGTTTTCGGCAATCACGACGCCGAGCTTTTCGGCGAGGGCTTATCGAAAAGCTACGTTTCAAGCTATCTTGAAAGCTGCGGCTCGCCCTATCTTTTATACAAATCGGGTTATACCGACAGCTCGTCGGAAAACCGTTACGGAAACTACTCGGTCTTGTTAAAGGATGTTGCCTCCGACAGACTTCTCGGCGCGTTTCTTATTATCGACACCGGCGTTTACGACTATTCCAAGGGTGCCTATCAGGAGATAACCGACGGTCAGACCGACTGGTACCGCGGCGAGATAGAGCGGTTAAACGTAATCTTTAAAAAGCACGGCGGTAACGGAGTTATACCCTCTCTCGTTTACGGACACATTCAGCTTCCGCAGCATTTTGAAGCATATAAAAGCGCAGTAAACGGCAACGCGGAATTCGTATATCATCAGGATATTAAAATATCCGACAGAATGGCAGCCTCCGATGGCGGCAACAGCGGCGATTTTTTCACCGAGATGAAAGATCTCGGAAGCTCAAAGGGCTATATTTGCGGTCATATGCACGGACTTACCTTCCACGTAAGGACCGACGGGATAACCTTGGGCTTTTGCCCGCAAAGCGGCGTCCCCTCGAAAAACGCCTCAAAGCGTTCCACCTTCGTTTACACCTTAAATGACAGCTTTGAGCTTATCCCCACCCTCATAACCGAACAGTAAACGCTGTAAAAAGCTCCCCGATCGATCGGGGAGCTTTGTTTTGTATTTATATAATAAAAATAATTATATTGACTTATTGTAGCTATTGTATTATAATATATTCAGTGTAATTTTGCGCAATTATAATAAGTATTTCGGTTTATTTTATCATTTTCGGTTGAATAGAGGAATAATATGAATTTCAAGGCTTTTGAAAATAAAATATGGCTTGCCACCCCCACTATGCACGGTGAGGAGATAAAGTACGTCAAAAAGGCTTACGAAACCAACTGGATGAGTACCGTTGGCGAAAACGTAAACGAGGTTGAGAGAATAGCAGCTGAAAAATCGGAAATGAAATACGGCGTGGCTCTCTCAAGCTGCACCGCCGCTCTTCATCTTTGCGTTAAAATTGCGGGAGAGCGTCTTTACGGAAAGCCTGCCGTAAGCCACGGTGCGTTGGAGGGTAAAAGAGTTTTCTGCTCCGATATGACGTTTGCCGCAACCTTAAATCCCGTAGTATACGAGGGCGGAATTCCCGTTTTTATAGATACCGAGGCTGACTCGTGGAATATGGATCCCGTTGCTTTGGAAAGAGCCTTCAAGCTTTACCCCGACGTTAAGCTCGTGGTATCGGCAGAGCTCTACGGCTTTCCCGGACGCATTGACCTTATCAAAGATATCTGTGAAAGACACGGTGCCCTTCTTATCGAGGACGCCGCCGAGGCAATGGGTGCTACCGTCTGCGGAAGACAGTGCGGCTCTTTCGGAGATTATTCGGCTATCAGTTATAACGGAAATAAAATTATTACCGGCTCGTCGGGCGGATGTCTTTTAACAAACGATATCGACGTGGCTGCAAAGGCTCGCAAATGGTCAACGCAGTCAAGAGAAAACGCCGAATGGTATCAGCATGAGGACGTTGGCTATAATTACCGAATGAGCAACGTCGTTGCAGGCGTAGTGCGCGGTCAGTATCCGCATCTCGAAGAGCATATTGCACAGAAAAAGGAGATCTACGAAAGATACCGCAACGGCTTTAAAGATCTTCCCGTGCAGATGAATCCCATCACTCCCGATACCGAGCCGAATTACTGGCTTTCGGCAATGGTTATTGACAGAGAATATATGTGTCACCAGACCAGAGATGAAAAAACCGCCTCTTATGTATCTGAAGAAGGCAAAAGCTGTCCTACTGAGATCTTGGAGCGTCTTGCATCGTTAAACGCCGAGGGCAGACCGATCTGGAAGCCCATGCATATGCAGCCCATCTTCCGTACGCACGGCTTCGTTTCACGCGAAGAAGGTTATGACGTAGGCGCCGATATTTTTGAGCGCGGTCTTTGCCTACCGTCCGACAATAAAATGACCTCCGACGACCAGGATATAATAATCGACATTATCAAAAGCTGTTTTTAATAAAATCAAAAGAGGAAATACATAATGTACGCAAAGTTTTTTAAAAGATTTTTCGATCTTTTTCTTTCGGTTATTGCATTTGCCGCTTTGTCCCCCTTCTTTTTGATATTGACCGTGATCGGAGCGATAGTAATGAAGGGTAACCCGTTTTTCCTTCAGGCAAGGCCCGGAAAAAAAGATAAGAACGGAAAAGAGAAGATATTTAAGCTTATTAAGTTTCGCACTATGAGCAATGCAAAAGACGAGCACGGAGATCTTCTTCCCGATGACAAGCGTCTTACCAAATACGGTTCATGGCTTCGCAGCACATCGCTCGACGAGCTGCCCGAGCTGTTAAATATCATAGTGGGACATCTTTCGATATGCGGACCCAGACCGTTACTCGTGGCCTATCTCCCCCGCTATACCGAGGAGCAACGCCGCAGGCACGACGTCCGTCCCGGCCTTACGGGATACGCTCAGGCATACGGCAGAAATTCGATCACGTGGGAAGAAAAGTTCGAGAAAGACGTATATTACGTCGACCACCTTTCGTTTTTACTCGACGTTAAAATTATTTTCAAGACCGTTTCGGTGGTTATGAAGCGAGAGGGAATTTCCTCCGAAACGTCAGCCACCATGGAAGAATTTATGGGCAGTGAAAGAGAGTACGTTACCAATGAGTAAGAAGCTTATTTTGATCGGGGCAAGCGGTCACGGCAAGGTGATTGCCGATATTGCCAAAAAGAACGGTTATACCGAAATAGCTTTTTTGGACGACAATGCAGAAACAGTTTCTTGTTCGGAATATTCCGTTTTGGGAAAAAGCGACCGTGCAACCGATTTTCCCGACTGCGACTTTATAGTTTCCGTCGGCAACGCCGCCGTTCGCAGAAGGTTGCAGGAGCAGCTTGAACGCAACGGGCTTTCGGTGGTATCTCTTATTCACCCGAATGCCGTCGTTGCAAGCGGAGCGGTTATCGGCAAGGGGACCGTCGTCATGGCGGGTGCAGTAATAAATCCCGACGCCCAAATAGGCGACGGTTGCATTATAAATACCTGTTCCTCCGTTGACCACGACTGTATCGTAAACGATTACGTTCACATTGCGGTCGGTGCTCACGTTGCAGGCTCGGTAACGATCGGAAGCAATACGTGGATCGGTGCGGGAGCCACCGTTATAAACAATATCAAAATAGCAAGCGACTGTATGATCGGTGCGGGAGCCGTAGTCGTTAAAGATATAACCGAAGCAGGAACCTATAAGGGAGTGCCCGCAAGGCGCGACTAATTTTTTTATCGGGAGGTGTTATTATGAAGATATGGTTAATGAATCATTACGCCACTTCTATGTTCAGAGATAAGGCGGGACGTCATTATTGGTTTGCCAAAAAGCTCGAGGAGAAGGGACATAATGTAACCGTTTTTTGCGCCACCACTTTTTTAAATAACACCGAAAATATAAGCACAGGAAAGGCAAAATTCACCGTTTCGGATTCGGATAAAACACCGTTCGTTTTCATAAAGACCTCAAGCTACACCGGCAACGGTATTGACCGTGTAAAGAATATGGTCACTTTTTTCTTAAACCTTATCCCCTCTGCCAAAAAATACGCCCGTCTTCACGGCAAGCCCGATGTCATAGTCGCTTCAAGCGTTCATCCGCTCACGATGGTCGCGGGCATACTTTTGGCAAAGAAAATGAAGATCCCTTGTATATGTGAAATAAGAGATCTTTGGCCCGAGGCCATTTTCAGCTTCGGCAAATCAAGAGAAAAGAGTCTTATCGGCAGGATCCTTATTGCCGGCGAGCATTGGATATACAGAAAAGCCGACGCCCTTATATTTACCAAGGAGGGCGACACCGACTATCTCAAGGAAAAGGGCTGGACCACCTCGCAGGGCGGAGATATCGATCTTGCAAAATGTCATTATATCAATAACGGCGTTGACCTTGAAGCCTATTTGAAGCAGATATCCACCGTCGTGCTTGATGACAGCGAGCTTTCCGACGGCGAATATTTCAACGTGGTCTACACAGGCACGGTAAGACCGGTAAACAACGTTGGCAATCTTCTTGACTGCGCGGCGATATTAAAAAAGGACCCGAAATACGACAAAGTACGTTTTCTTATTTTCGGCGACGGCAGCGAGCTCAATGCTCTTCGCAAGCGCGCCGAGGAAGAGAATCTCGGTAATGTAAGCCTTAAGGGCTTTGTCGAGAGAAAGTATATGCCGTATATTTTAAGCAGATCATCTGTAAACGTTCTTAACTATTCTCAAAATGAATATAATTGGACTCGCGGCAACAGCTCGAATAAGCTTTTTGAATATATGGCAAGCGGTAAGCCGATAATATCGACCGTAAAAATGGGTTATTCGATAATAAACAAATACGAGTGCGGCATCGAGCTTGAGGAATGCACTCCCGAATGCTTGGCAAAGGCGATTACCGATTTTTACGAAATGCCGCGTGAGAAATATCTCAAATACGGTTCAAACGCCCTTGATGGCTCAAAGGATTTCGATTTCAACCTACTTACCCAAAAGCTTCTTAACGTAATTGAAGGAGTTATGGGAAAATGATAATAACACTTATAAAGGAGCTCGGTATCCCGTGGTTGAGCTGTCGGGCTCTTTACAGCGCAAAGCTTAAAATGCTCAATGCGCTCCCCTTCACCGAAGCGTTGTTCGAACATAACGTAACGGTTAAAAGAACCGATATCTTGCCTGACAACACCGAGAGAACAGAATCTTTTATCAAAAATCTTCCAAATGATGCAAAGGAAGAGCTTATAAGATCCGCAGATCTTGCAGTCGGCGGAACTGTAAAGGGATTTTCCGCAGTATTGATGGATTACGGTATGCCTGTAAATTGGCAATTAAATCCTCTTACGAAAAAAAGCTGCAGCATTGAAGATAAGTGGTATAAAATACCCGACTTCGAGGAAAAACGCGGAGACATAAAGGCAATTTGGGAAATATCCCGTTTTTCTCATTTCGTCACCCTCGCAAGAGCTTATCTTGCCACCGACGACAGAAAATATTATCTTGCTTTTTCATCGCAGCTTGCCGATTGGCTTGAGAAAAATCCCTATTCCTACGGCGCAAATTACAAATGCGGTCAGGAATGCGCCCTCCGTATGTTGAACGCACTTCTCGCTTACAACGTTTTCCGTTCAAAAGGAGTTGCCGACGGGCAAGACGAAAAAAATATTGCAGAACTTATTAAACGCTGTTATCAAAAAATCCTGTCAAACTTCTTTTATGCACATAAATGTATTAAAAACAACCATACGATTTCCGAGCTTGTCGGTATGACCGTCGGCGCATGGTGCTGTTGTGATAACAAAAGGTTGAAAAAAGCATATCGGTTGCTTGATAAGGTCATTGCAGATCAGTTTTTTGCCGACGGAGGATATACCCAGTATTCCTTCAACTATCTGCGTCTTGTACTGCAGGATCTGGAATATCTGTTTTGCATTTCAGAAAGAACCGGCATCTCACTTTCGGAGGATTCTGTTGAAAGGATAAAAAGAACCGTACATCTCTTCTATCAGTGTCAGGATCAA
The DNA here is from genome assembly GCA_017504945.1 of Clostridia bacterium. Classification (GTDB taxonomy): domain Bacteria; phylum Bacillota; class Clostridia; order Oscillospirales; family RGIG5299; genus RGIG5299. The sequence continues at coordinate 32,817 of JAFVQJ010000015.1, read as the reverse complement.
AGCGGCGACGTTCCGAACTACGGCGCAAACGACGGAGCACTCATCTTCCCCGTTTCCTCGTCGCCGTATCGCGACTTCCGTCCCGTTATTTCATCTCTCTATGCCACTCTTTTCGGCAAACGTATATATGAGAGCGGAATTTATGACGAGGAGCTTCTTTGGTTTGGAAAAGCTCCGGACTCGCTTCCCTTTGAGCCTCTTCAAAGAAGCTCGATAAAATCCCTTCAGGCAGGGCTCTTTACCTTACGCGGAAACGGTTTTTGGCTCATGACGGTGCTTAACGACTATAAAAAGCGTCCGTCACATATGGACCAGCTCCATATCGACCTTTGGATAAACGGAGTAAACGCGCTTTGCGACCTCGGCACATATTCGTATGCAGACAGCAGCGGAAAGGCTCTTGCTCTTACCGAGGCTCACAACACGGTTAAGCTTGCAAACGTCGAGCAGATGAACAAAAAGGGTAATTTTCTCGTATATAACAGAACGAAGCGGCTGGGCTTCGAAATTTGCGAAGATGAATTTTACGGCAGTATCCGTTCCAAAAACGGATATACGCACGAACGCCGTATAAAGCAGCACAACGGCGGCTTTGACATATTCGATAAAATAAGCAGCAAGAAAAACGACGAATTTTCGCTGATATTGAATACGCCGTGCAAGATAACCGTTAACGAAAACAAAATATTGCTGTTTGATAACGACAGACATATTCTCACCATAAGCGGCACTCTCGAATTTGAGATCAAAGAAGGAATAAGAAGCCTGTATTATCTTTGCAAGGAGCCTATATCTCAAATACGCTTCAAGGGAACCTTGCAAAACGGCAATGCAGAGAGTGTTATAAAGCTTGAAATTAATTAAAAATATAAAAATATAAGGAGAAACAAAATGATTAACGTAGTAGGACTTGGATACATAGGACTTCCCACGGCACTTATGATGGCGGCACACGGTGTTGAGGTCGTCGGCACAGACTATAACAAAGAGCTTGTTGCAACATTAAATGCAGGAAAGACCACCTTTAAAGAGGAAGGTCTTGACGAGCTTTTCGCAGAGGCGGTAAGCAAGGGCATAAAATTTTCAACAGAATATCAGGTTACCGATACTTATATCGTTTCGGTCCCCACCCCTTACGATAAATTCAGCAAAAAGGTCGATGCATGTTACGTTGTTTCCGCTGTTAAAAGCGTAATGGCGGTTTGTCCCAAGGGCGCAACGGTAGTTATTGAATCCACCGTTTCCCCCGGTACTATCGACAAATATGTTCGTCCCGCTATTGAAGAAAACGGCTTCGTAATAGGCAAGGATATAAACCTTGTTCACGCTCCCGAGCGTATTATTCCCGGCAATATGGTCTACGAGCTTCTTCATAACAATCGCACCATCGGTGCCGACAATAAAGAGATCGGCGAAAAGATAAAAGCGCTTTACGCTTCCTTTTGTCAGGGCGAGATTGTCGTAACCGACATTCGTACCGCTGAAATGACCAAGGTCGTTGAAAACACCTTCCGTGCGGTAAACATCGCCTTTGCAAACGAGCTTGCAAAGATATGCCGCCACGACAATATGGACGTTTACGAGATAATTCGCATTTGCAATATGCATCCCCGCGTAAACATTTTGCAGCCCGGCCCCGGTGTCGGCGGTCACTGCATTTCGGTTGACCCGTGGTTCTTGGTAGGCGATTATCCCTCTCTTACCAAGGTCATCTGGGATTCTATGAACGTTAACGACTCTATGCCGGAGTTTGTTTTAAACAGAATTCTTGAGATAATGAAGGAAAACAATATAACCGATTTCAGCAGAGTCGGTCTTTACGGTCTTTCCTATAAAGAAAACGTTGACGATCCCAGAGAGTCGCCCACCATTCAGCTTCTTGAAAATCAGGAAAGACATCTTGCATCTCCCATCAAATCCTACGATCCCTATTTTGAAAAGGATATCGTACCCAATCAGTATCACGATTTTGATAAATTCCTTGAGGATACCGATCTCGTCGTAATTATGGTAAATCACAACCAGATAAAAGAGAATATGGATAAGCTCAAGGGCAAGATCGTATTCGATACCCGTAAATGCTGCGATCTCCCCGGAACTTACAGACTGTAAGCAAAAGAAATACGCACCTGAGAAAGGTATGGCTGCCTGATGAAAACGGAAAAAGCTCAGAACAGAGTGTGTTTTTTATTAACGCACGTTCCCAATCCGAGAATGAATAAGCGTATTGAGGTTTTTGAAGAGGAAGCAGACGTTCAGGTTATTTGCACGAGAAGAAAGAGCCAGAATATTTGGGAGCCTGCAAAAAACGTTCCTCATTTTATCTTCGATATTGACCTGCCGAGCGCAAAGCATCTTTTGAAAAGATATTTCGTTTCAAAAGATTTTCAAAAAAAAGCACTCAAAAAGCTTTGTGAGCTTGCACCGTCGGTTATTTATGCGGAAAGCCTTGACTCACTGCTTATTGCAATAAAATACAAGAAAAAGCACGACGTTAAAATAATCTTCGAGGTTGCCGACTTAAGAGAAAACTATATCGTGCGTCCCAAATCGCTTGCAAAGAGAGCCGTTACCGAGCTGCTTTTGAAAAAAGAGAAAAAGGCATTTAAAAGTGTTTATCGCTTGGTAGTAACTTCTCCCAAATTTTACGATATTCATTATCACTCCCTTATCGAAGAGGGAAAGGTAATATTTATTCCAAACGCCCCCGACCTTTCTGCATTTAAGGGCTACCAAAAGAAGAACGGCGGGAACTTTACGGTGGGTTTTATCGGCGGTATCCGTTATCTGAAGCAGATGAAGATGCTTGTCGATGCCGCCGATATGATCGATGCCGACGTTTTATTTGCAGGTGCGGGCGGCACGTCGTCTGAATACGAAGAGATAAAGCTGTATTGTAACGGCAAAGATAACGTTCGTTTTACGGGTCGCTATAATTATAACGAGGATATTGCAGGTCTCTACGGTATGGTAGATTGCGTTTTCTCGGTATATGATGCCGATAACCCTAACGTAAGAATTGCGCTTCCGAACAAGCTTTACGAGGCAGTGTATTGTGAGTTACCGCTCATTGTCGCCAAAAACACCTATCTTTCGGAATTGGTAAAGCAGTACGGCGTGGGTGTTTCCGTTTCTCACACCGATAAAAACGAACTTGTCGATGTTTTGTTGAAACTTAAAGATGATATCGGGTATTACAAAGCTTTTGAGACCAAATGCAGAGAACACAAAGAAGAAATACTCGGCACAAAACGGCAATCGGAAAAATTGAAAAATGTTTTGAGGTAGTAAACGTGATAAATAATAAACGTGTGTTATTAATAAAGTTATCTCCCGTTAAGGGTTTGGACTCATCTATGCTGAGAGCGCTTGCCGTAGTCAAGGGCCTTATTGAAAAGGGCTTTAAGGTCGATATGCTCACTCTGCAGACGAGTGCAACACACGTTGTAAACGAAAAAGAATATGACTTTTTAAAAGACGTTAATATCATCTATGCCAATCCCAATAAGGCGTATAACTCAATTGTATCGGGCGCAAAAACCGGATTAAAGCAAAACGCCGTTAAGGTACTGCGTAAAATTTATCATACCTTTTCGCTTTACAACTATACCGGTGCTATTGCAAAGAACATAAAAATAGATATTCTTCCTTCAAAGGAATATGAATACGTTGTTGCCGTTTCCGATCCGAAAACCACACATATTGCGGCAAAAAGGCTTATTGAGCAAGGGCTTACCTGCAATAAACTGATTGAATATTGGGGTGATCCGCTTTACGGCGATATTACAAACAAATCCATTTATCCCAGATTCGTATATAAAATCATAGAAAAGAATTTCTTGAAAATTGCAGATAAGATCGTTTATACTTCGCCCTTTACCTTAGAGCAGGAGCAACGGCTCTACCCAAAGTACAGGGATAAGATGATCTTCACGCCAACTGCGTATTTGGAAGAGAAGATATATCCCGAAAACGAGGGCGTCTTCACTGTAGGATATTACGGCGCCTATCCCTCAAACGTACGAAATATTATTCCGCTCTACGATGCATGTGCACAAATGGGGAATACGGTAGCTCTCAATATAGTTGGCAACTCCGATCTTACGCTTGAGGAAACGGAAAATATCAAGGTCTATCCGCGAGGAGATATAAGCTCGTTTGAAGCAAAAACCGACTTATTCGTTTGTGTTTTAAATAAAAGCGGAACCCAAATTCCCGGCAAGCTTTATCATTATGCTGCTTACAATAAACCCGTTTTGGTTATAGAAGACGGCGACTTTGCCGAGCAAATGCACGGATTTATAGAATCTTTTAACAGATATTATACCTGCAGAAACAGAAAAGAAGATATAATCGAAGCTATTACGCGTATAATGACGAGTAATGAAAAATGGACTCCTTATAAAGAGATGAGCGCCGACTGCGTCGTTGAAAAAATTTTGGAGTGATTTTTTGCTGTTTTAATAACATCTGTAATGAGGAAAAATGATGAAAATAAAAATTTATGGTCTCGGCACGATAATTCCATTCATTTTATCTACACTTATCTCTCTGTTTGTTGGTTTTAGCGACGTTCCGAACGAGGGTCTGTCTTGCCTGTTTCTTTTGCCGTTGACCTTTGCTTTCACAATTTTATTTTTTTCAAAAGAATACTCCTATTGCTTGCACAGCTTTGGACTCGTTATACTGTATGCAACTTCGTTCGTGAGATATATCGTCACACCGATATTGATCGTAGTCAGTCAATCGACCGTTTCGACCATTATGGCAAGAGATTCAGATTATATGTATGCAATTTTTGTTGAGATTTTTGAGCTTATAATCTTAATGCTGACAATAAAAATCGTTTGGCCAAAGCATCTTGCAAAAAAAGAACAGATCAAGAAAAAAGTCAACTACGATCCGTCCCAAGTAACATTCCGTTTGTCTTGGTTAGGCGCTATTTTTGCCGTCCTTCTCATTATTCTTATTATGTTCAGAGGACATTGGGATAACATCGTTTCAAACCTTTCCACTTGGTTTACGCGAGTCGATAATAACGATATCGTTTTCGGCTACGATATGATGGCTTTTAATATTGTAAAAGCAATAGCTTTTTTGATCATAGTTTCTTTAATGAAGCTAATGTACAACAAAACCTCGTTTAGAATTCTCCCTGTAATTATTTCTCTTGCTGCAGCAATTTTAAATACTATGTTTTTTGAATACAGAGAGCGTACCGACCTTGCGGTACTTATCATCGCTTCTTTCTTTGTATTGAGATATGCTTTTCCTCAAAGCAAAAAGTTTTTCAGTGTTATTTTCGGCGTAGGCGGTATTGTTCTTGTCGCTACGGTATTTATGGAAGGAACTCTTCGATACGAAGTAGGATCCAGTCTTTCTTCCGTCAATATTGCCGACTATTCCAAAATGGCAGAGCTTTATACCACAGGGCCTTCAATATTGGCAAATGCACGAATGAACTTTGAATCCGTTCGCAGCCAAGTCAATTTTATGACTTTTGCCAAGGATCTTGTTTTAAGCTGCGATCTCTTTTCCACTCTGCCATTTTTAAGGTTTGTATTGAATGCGGTAAGCAGCGGTCAAAGCACTGGTGAGTTGTATGTTGCTTCCATTGGCGGACTTTCGTATATTTTACCTAATCACAGTCTGGCATCTCTTTATGTCGGCGATATTATTTGTTGGATCATTGAACCGTTGTTCATTGTTTTTAACATTAAACTGCTTGCTTTCTTTGAAAGATGTATGTACAGAATAAACGATTTATTGCAGGTATATGCAATTTTCAGTATAGTAACAATGGTAGCGATGGGTGTTTTCTGCAATAACGTACAGCTCATGCTTCACAGCTTCAGCAGCTTGCCGTTATGGCTATTGATATTCTCGTATATAAATAACCTCGGAAATAAGATCAAATTGGCAAAATAAGTGTAATTCTTAAAAGAGTGTGACCGATGAATAAACTGAAAAAAATGTTTTTGTCCTTACTTGCAAAATTGAAGACCAAGGGATTTTTCCATATTTTCGGATCAAGCACCATAAACAAGATCATCGGATTTGCAAGCACGTGGGTAATAGTAAGAATAGTCAGTAAAGCCGAATACGGCGTCTATTCCTATTCGCATAACCTCTATTCGTTCTTTTTGATACTCAGCGGATTGGGAGTTATGTCAGCGTTTTTGCAACTCGGAAGCGAAACTGCCGATAAAAATGAGAAGGATGTTTTGTATCGTTACAGCTTAAAGTTTGGTGTTACGGTAAATCTTATAGTTGCGGTAATTATAACTTTAGTCGGAGCCTTCGTTCCGATGCCGTATGAAAATGCTGGATTTTTGCTCGTTCTTATGGCGGGACTGCCTATTGTTGTAATTGTTAACGAGCTTCAGCTTACCTATTTGAGAATCGAGACAAGAAACGTTGAGTATTCAAGGCTCAATACTCTTAACAGTATCGTTATATTTGCGTTATCGTGTATATTCGCCGTTTTATTTAAGTCGATCGGTCTGATTCTTGCGGCATACATAGCGCATATTATTTCGGTTATCGTTGCTTATAAAAAATACGGAATAAAGCTAGATATCGGCAATTGCAGTTTAAACAAAGAGACAAAAAAGAGCCTTCTATCTATTGCGTCCATTTCAATGCTGAATAACGGCTTGAGCAGGCTTATGTATTTGTTGGATATTTTTGTATTGGGGCAGGTAATTATAGACAGCAGTATGATAGCCTCGTACAAAATAGCAACTCATATTCCCACGGCGATGCAGTTTATTCCTCAAGCAGTCATGGTGTTTTTATATCCGTATTTTACAAGAAATAAGGATAACAGAGCATGGCTTTTGCGAAATTATAAAAGGCTGGTATTGCTGTTCGGTCTCTTTAATTTTGCAGTTTCCGCCGCTATGTTTATTTTTGCAAAGCCTATAATTCTCGTTTTTTTCGGAGAGCAGTATTTGGACGCGCTCGTTCCTTTTAGGATTTTGAGCTGCAGTTACTTTTTCTCGGCAACGTTTCGTTCGATTGCGGGAATTCTGCTTACAACTCAAAGGAAGCTGAAATTCAATTTGTTTATTTCGGTTTTGGCGTGTGCTATGAACACCGCATTGAACGTTATAATGATTCAAGCATGGCACTCAACCGGTGCGGCACTTGCAACTCTTATTACCGTTGTTGTTTCCGGAATGATAAGTACCGGCTATCTCATATACACGTTTTTGAGAAAGGAAAAAGCCCAATGAATGCTTTAGTGCTTGGAAATATCAATTCCAAATGGGTAAAGGAATATATTGAATACGTTTTGCTGCCTATAGGTTACGAAGTGGACGTTGTCGGAAACGAAGCACAATGCAAATACAGTGATTTTTATAAGGCTGAAGGCGTTACCGTACATAAGGAATTCGGACCTGTTGGGCTTGCGAAAAAAATCCCGTTTGCTCGCGTTATGAACAGTGCAAAACGCATTGTGGAGAAGAATAGTTGGAAAAATTACGACGTGATCGTAAATATTTTCGTAAATCACAGAGATCTTCGGATAACTCAAAAATTAAAAGGTGAAAATACCAAAACGGTCGTATATTACGCCGGAAGCGATTTACTGCGAAAAAGTAAAACGGATCTTCTTTTAAACCGTATTTTACTTCGTAATCCGACCAAGCACGTGGTCGGCAGTGCAATGCTGGCTAATGCCTTCCAAGAAAAATATCCCAAAACCGATTCCGCAGAAATTATCCGATTTGGCATTTCGGCGTTTGAAAATATAAAAGATCAAAAGAAAAAATATAAAAGAAATAGTGAAAAGATTGTTTTTTGCGTTGGCTACAGCGGAATAAAAGAACATAATCATATACAGGTGCTTGATTTGTTTGGCAACCTTGATAAAAAGCAAAAAGAAAAAATCAGGATTTTTGTGCCAATGACCTACGGGGCAACAACGGAATATTTGACAACGGTTAAAAACAAATTGGAGAGTCTTGGAATAGAATACAGCTGTTTTACCGAATTTATGAACAATGATGAGATGGCAAAAATGTGGTGCGGTGTTGATTATTTTATCAACGCTCAAACCACCGATAGCTTGTCTGCAAGTGTTCTTGAGGCACTTTATGCAGGTGCCGTGTTGCTGAATGCAAGTTGGCTCGAATATCCGGAATATAAGGAGTTTGGAATAAAATCACTTGTCTTTTCCGAATATGATGGTTTGCTCAAATATCTTATTGAGATTGTCGACGGCAAGAAGGTCGGCGAGGATTACAACTCGGTGCGCATACTTGAAGAAAATATGAGCTGGAATGCGGCAAAAGAGCGATGGGAAGAGCTTTTGGCTAACGGGTTTTAAGGAAATCTCATTGATAATTGAGCTTTTGAATTGATATCAATAGCCGTTTGTAAAATAAAGGAGAAAAATATGAAAACAGTAATGCTTGTCTTTGGCACCCGCCCCGAAGCCATTAAAATGTGTCCGCTCGTAAATGAGCTGAAATCAAGAGAAAATATTAAAACCGTCGTCTGTGTGACCGGTCAGCACCGTCAGATGCTCGATATGGTCCTTGATACCTTCGGTGTCGTTCCCGATTACGATCTTTCCATTATGAAATCGGGGCAAACTCTCTTTGATATCACCACCAATATTCTTTCAAGAATAGGCGACGTTCTCGACGAGGTCAAGCCCGACGTCGTTCTCGTCCACGGCGACACCTCCACCACCTTCGTAACGGCGCTTGCCTGCTTCTATAAGCAGATCGCAATAGGTCACGTCGAGGCAGGTCTTCGCACCTACAATATTTACAGTCCCTATCCCGAGGAGTTTAACCGTCAGGCAGTGTCGATCATCTCAAAATACAACTTTGCACCCACCGAGCTTTCAAAAGCAAATCTCGTTAAAGAAGGCAAGGACGAGAGCAGCATCTACATCACCGGCAACACCGCTATCGACGCGCTTAAAACTACCGTCCGCGAGGATTACTCTCATCCCGAATTGGATTGGGCGAGCGACAGCCGTCTTATTATGATAACCGCCCATCGCCGCGAAAATCTCGGCGAGCCTATGAAGAATATGTTCAGAGCGATCCGTCGCGTTATGGACGAGCATCCCGACGTTAAGGCGATCTATCCCATACATATGAATCCCATCGTTCGCAAGGCTGCCGACGAGGAGCTCGGCGGATGCGACAGAATACGTATAATCGAGCCTCTTGAGGTTTTGGATTTCCATAACTTCCTTGCCCGCAGCTATATGATACTTACCGACAGCGGCGGTATTCAGGAGGAGGCTCCATCTCTTGGCAAGCCCGTTCTGGTTATGAGAGATACCACCGAGCGTCCCGAGGGAATCAAGGCGGGAACGCTTAAGCTTGTCGGCACCGACGAGCAGGTAATATACGAAAACTTCAAGCTTTTACTTGAGGATCAAGCCGCTTACGATGCAATGTCGAAGGCAAGCAATCCCTACGGCGACGGCTTTGCCTGCAAGAGAATTGCGGATATTTTGGAAAAATAACAACATATTAACTGTTATAGAAGGGTGGTGTCCGTGATAGAAAAACAGATTATTCAAGTATTTTTTGCCTTATTGCGTTCTGCGATCTGTGGACAACCGTTGTCTGAAGAAACAGCTTTGCTGTATGATCCCGATATGCAGTCTAAATTACTTGCCATAGCGCAAAAGCACGATTTAGCTCACCTGATTGTCTTGGCTCTTAACAATAACGGTCTTATAACAAACGATACGACCTCTAAAAAAAGGCTTTTGGCTGCAGTATACAGATACGAGCAGATAAATCACACCTTTAATCAAACTACCGCCGTTTTGGAGGAGCTTGCTATTCCTTTTGTTCCCCTAAAGGGCGCCGTGATGCGCAGCTACTATCCCGAGCCTTGGATGAGGACGAGCTGTGATATTGATATTCTCCTTCATCGCGAGGATATCGACAAAGCTATCGCCGCCCTTACCGAAAGGCTTCAATATACCGTAAACTACGTTGAAGCAATGCACGATATTTCTTTAACAACTCCCGAAAGCGTTCACGTTGAGCTTCACTTTGACTTAGTAGAAGAGGGCCGCGCTCAAAACGCTGTTGACGTTTTACATTCTGTTTGGGACAATGCCGTATTGCGTAAAAACAGCAACTGTTGGTATGAGATGACAGACGCTTACTTCTATTTCTACCATATTGCACATATGGCAAAGCATTTTGAAAATGGCGGTTGCGGGATAAGGTCTTTTATCGACTTATGGCTTTTGGAAAAAACAGACAGCGCAGAAAAATCATCTCGCGATAAATTACTTAAAAAGGGTAACTTACTTACTTTTGCAAATGCTTCACGCTCGCTGTGTGAGGTTTGGTTTGGCGGCAAAGAGCACGACGATCTTACCTTAAAAATGCAAGATTTCATTTTGCACGGCGGCGTTTACGGTTCTTCGGAAAACCGCGTTGCATTGCAGCAAAGCAAAAAGGGCGGACGGTTGGGCTATTTGTTCTCGCGGATATTCATTCCCTACGCCAAGCTCAAGCGGTATTATCCGATATTGGAAAAGCACCGTTGGCTTACACCCTTTATGCAGATCAGGCGCTGGTTTATGCTTTTAAGGCCGAGCGTTGCCCGTATGGCTAAAACCGAGCTTTTTGCAAATGCAAATATTGAAAGAAATACGGCAGACCGAATGAACGCCTTTTTAAACGATATAGGCCTATAACACACAAAAATATCCACCCGTGAGGGTGGATATTTTTTACAGGTTTTGTTTTGCTATTTCAGAGCGCTTTTTATTTTCGCGGTTCCGTTTTCGGTTTATAATCAGAAAAATTATAAATACCGCCGCGAATACGCCGAGCATATCAATTATCATATCGCCAAACTGGCAAGCTCTGCCCGGCACGAAATACTGATGCACCTCATCGGTCACGGCGTAGAGCGAACAGACGAGCATTGAAAAGGTCGAGGGCCAACCGACGTCAAAGCCCTTCAGGGCAAGCGTTGTGAAAAATCCGAGCAGAAAAAACTCGGCAAAATGCCCAAACGTTCTGAATATGGGGTGCCAAAGCTCAAACATTGCAAGCTGCGAAGCGGTATCGGCGTTTTTATAGCTCGGGAATACCGAGAGTATCATTGCGGTAATACTGCTGCTGAAATTTGTCGAGGCGTCGCTCTGCTGTGCCGAAAAAGCAAATATCATCACGGCAACAGCCAATGCGACAGCGGCAAAGAATACCGAAGCAGCCAATCTCTTTTTAGAAATTTTCATATTATGCCTCCGTTATTTCTTTTCGTCCTTTTCTCTGCTCTTTTCTTTTTTCTTTTCCGCTTTTTTGTCGGTCCTTTTTTCGTCAGCCTTCTCGGAAAGCTCGTTTTTCTTCAAGGCGGCGTCTGCGGCAGACTCTAAAGAAACTATCTTTTTCGAAATTGATTTGCCGACGTTTGAAAATATCGCTACGAGAATTGAGATATCTATAAGATCCTCGCTTTCGACGAATTTGTCTATTCCGCCGGTGAGCTCCTCCACTATCGAAAAGACCGATATTGCCGACTCGTTTACCACGTCCCTGAAATTATTGTAGCAGACGTCGGGCGGGGTTGCTTCAAGCTTTTTATCCAATATTATCTTTATGTCGGCAATGCTCATTATTTGCTTCAAAACGCAGACCACGATGAGCAGCGCAACGTGCAGACGGTTATACTTTTTCTTATCAGGTGCGGGAATTATTCCCATTTTAACGTAGTTGTTTATCATTGAAGGAGTTATAAGCTTATCATCCGACTCCTCGCTCTCAAATGCGGAAAGATAATCGTCCATCAAACGAATTACCTGATCCATATAAAGACCAATATCGGGTATCTCGTTCCACGACGGAAGCTTTTTCGACACTATCTTCTCTTTCCAAGTGAAAAAATCCGCTGAAATATCGGGCATTTTACTCTACCTCACAAAATTCTTTTTAAATATTGTAGCATAAACTTTCAAAAAACGCAATACATTATTTTGAAAAACCCTTGACAAAATTTAAAATATGATGTAATATAGTATTCAATACTACATCAATTCTTTTGGAGGACTATATGAGCTACAAAATTTTTACCGATAGCACGGCAGATCTGCCATACGAGATAATAAGCAAATACGGTATTGAGGTAATACCGCTTTGCTATTCGATAAACGGCACCGAATACGTGCCTACACCCGACGGAAGCAGCGGCATTAAGGAATTTTACGACCTTATGCGCGAGAAAAAGCACGCCTTTTCAACCTCTATGGCAAACGGCGAAAATTTCAGAAGCCGCTTTGAGAAGGTTCTTAACGACGGCGAGGACATTTTGTATATCGGCTTTTCCTCGGGGCTTTCAAGCACCTATGATTCCGTTTCGACTACCTTGAAAAATCTTAATATACTTTATCCCGAGAGAAAGATATACACCGTTGACACTCTTGCCGCATCTCTCGGCGAGGGTCTTATAGTTTTAAACTGTGCCGAGCTGCAGGCAGAGGGTGCCTCTATCGAAACCGCGCGCGACTGGGCGGAGGGCTATAAGATGAAAGTATGCCACTGGTTTACCGTTGAGGACCTCGATTATCTTCAGCGCGGCGGCAGAGTTTCAAAAACCGTTGCGGTAATAGGCTCGGTGCTTCAGATAAAACCCATTTTGCACGTTGACGATGCAGGTCATCTCATATCGGTGGGGCGCGCCAACGGACGTAAAAACTCCATTATGAAGCTCCTTTCAAAGATAGGCGATCTCGGCGTTGAGATAGAAAGACAGACCTTACTCATCAGCCACGGCGACTGTCCCGAGGATGCAAAGGCTTTAGCCGCTATGATAAAAGAGAGATACAATCCCAAGGATATAGTAATAAACTGTATCGGCGCCACCATCGGCTGTCATTCGGGTCCCGGAACGCTTGCGGTATTTTTTCTCGGCACCAAAAGATGATTTTTTCAACTTTTTTATCCCGCTTTTTTAAAAAGCGGGATTTTTTTGCAAATTTTTAAAAATGGCTTGACTTTTCGGGGGGGGTTGGTATTATATTTATATATAACTTATTATATAAAGGAGAGATTACAAATGAAAAAGGCATTCTCATTTTTCCTTTGTGCAATAATGCTCGTAACCGTATTAAGCGGTCTTGCAGCGTGCACAACCCCGGAGGATCCGGGAGAGCCCCCTCTTCGTGAGGACGGATATTACCCCAATATTACTCTCACCTTGAACAACATCTCATACGTTCAGTATTTGGAAACGTTTGATGCTATGGGATGGAGTCTCACAAAAAATCCCTATATGGATTTGATAAAGGATGAATTCGGTATCAAATTCAAGCTTGACATCGACGTACAGGACATAGGCATTTATTTTGAAAAGCTTGCCGCTAACATTGCAACCGGAAAATTCGCAGATATAACCTGCATAGGTGACTCGTATTTCGGTGTTCCGAATCTTAAAACGGCAAATCAGAACGGTCTTTTGACAGACCTTACCGAATTCGTTAACGGAACGAACGAAAAGGTAAAGCCTTCCGAGGACGTTCTTGCGGTGTGGGAGCAGGCTGGCGAAAGCATTTTCTATCCCGGCACCTTTGACGGCCAAATAAAGACACTCCCCTGGGTACAGGACTTCAGAGCCGATACAAACGCATTTCTCTATATCCGTAAGGACTGGCTCGATGCCGTAGGTATGTCTGAGCCCACCAATATAGCGGAAATGACAGATATAATGCGCGCGTTTAAAAACAATATAGACGGCGCATACGGTCTTACTCTCGATAGCGGTATCCTCAATTATCCCGTTTTTGATATGTACGGAGTAAATCCCATGTTCTGGTATGAAAAGGACGACGGATCCGTTGCCCTCGGAATTACCAATGTGGAACCGATGAAGAAGGCTTTGACGGTATTGCACGACTGGTATGCCGAGGGGCTTATTAACAGCAGTGAGGCAAATGACATAGCGGTTATAGGCGGTCTTCATTATTCTTCACAGGAAATAGTAAACGGTAAATCGGGTATGCATTTCGGCAGTCTCGGAATGAGCTTTGCTTCAAATACCTTGCGTAAAAACAAAGATGCAAGATTCGTTGCGGTTCCGATATTCCCCGCCGAAAGCGGTTATGATGTAAAGATAGCAACGAAGCACTCTACTTATTTCTATTATGCGGTAGGAAACAATAATAAATATCCCGAAACCGCAATGAAGCTTTATAATTTCTACTTAGAGGTTATGAGCTCCGAAGAGGAAGAATATAAGGCAGTCAGAACAAACTGCAAATATACAAATGCCGCAGGCGAAGAGGTTGAGGGATGGGCTGCATCTCAGTTCGCTCCGCTTCGAACTAATCCCGCAACCGATATTGAAGCAAGCAAGGAATTTTTAGAAAAGCTTTGGGCAAAGGACAGTGAAGGCTTAAACAGCGCTCAGCTCAAAACCTTTAACGACTACTGGGAAGCAGTAGACAGCGGAACAGTAAATTATAAGACCTATTGGATGGTAGAACAGAACAAGGAAAACGGCGTTCAGATGAAGCTTTACGATATGTATGATAATGCTAACTTCACAAGAAATATCTTCTGCGGAATCCCCACCGAAGGAATGGACACCTACGGAGCAGAAATCGAAACGGCATTGATTTTGGATGCACTTTCAATAATAAAGGGTGAAAATCCCGTTGAATATTGGGATGCTGCAGTTAAGAACTGGCTTGACGGCGGCGGTCAGGTCATAACCGACGAGGTTAATGCCTGGTGGAACGGAGTTAACACGAAATAAAAATTTTTCAAATAAAACTGTTGACAACCGTGTTTTAATGTATTATTATAATATATATCTATATTAAAGGAGAATCAACTATGGCAAAAAGCAATAACGATGCAAGACTCGATTTTAACGTTGCCTCTGCCGCTGCAGAGATAGACACTTCAAAAAAGGTCAGAGTAGGTATTATCGGCACAGGCTGGATCGCCGGTCCTCACGTTGAGATCTACAAAAATATGCCCGACGTTGAGATAGTCGCGGGAGCCGATCTCGTTCCCGGCAAGGCTGAAAGCTTTTTCAAGGGCTACGGTCTTGAAAATGTAAAATGCTATGGCAGCCATAAGGAAATGCTTGACGACGACAGTCTTAAGCTTGACGCCGTAAGCGTTTGCACCTACAACGCCACCCACGCCGAGTGCGCCATCTACGCGCTTGACAAGGGCATTAACGTTTTGCTTGAAAAGCCTATGTGTGTTACTCTTGAAGAGGCAATAGAAATAAGAAAAGCCGAAAAGAGAAGCGGAAAGGTTCTTTCCATCGGCTTCCAGCCGAGATTCGACCCCAATATGCAGATGGTCAAAAGCGTGGTCCAGTCGGGCGTTTTGGGTAAGATCTACTATATTCAGACGGGCGGCGGCAGAAGACGCGGCATTCCAACTCCTTTTGGCACCTCCTTTATTGCAAAGGAAACGGGCGGCATAGGCGCTCTCGGCGATATAGGCTGCTATTCGCTCGATATGCTTCTTAACGCTATCGGTTATCCCAAGCCTCTCACCGTTACCGGCTACACCTCCGCCTATTTCGGAACCGATCCGAATTACTGCAGCTACGTCCAGCAGGGTCACCCCGAATATGCGGCTGCCTTCGGCGTTGACGACTTCGCGGCAGGCTTCGTAAGGCTTGAGGGCGATATAATCGTTGACTTCCGCATTTCCTGGGCAATGAATATGGACACTCCCGGAGATGCGCTTATCCTCGGCACCAAGGGCGGACTTCGCATTCCCTCAACTGACTGCTGGAACGGCACCATCGGCGGCCCCCTCAAGATATATTCGGAGGTAGGCGGCGAGCAGGTCTGCACCGAAATACCGATGAAGGAAAGCAACGTAAACTGCTTTGAGGTCAAGATACGCTCCTTTGTCGATGCCGTTAAGTACGGCGGCGCGGCTCCCGTCCCCTCGAGCGAGATAATCTACAATCAGGCAATTCTCTCGGGCATTAAGAAATCGGCTGATCTCGGCAAGGAGATCGAAATAGAAATTCCCGAAATATAAAACAAACAAGGCTTTACGTTGCGGCGTAAAGCCTTTATTTTTTTCCTTTTTTCTCACGTTTTTTAAATAACTCTTGCATTTTTAAATAATTGTGATATAATAGAAGCAAGTCAAAAGAGGAGGGTATCAAAATGGCATACATTATCAGTGACGATTGCATTGCTTGCGGCGCATGCGCAAGTGAGTGCCCTGTTGAAGCTATCTCTGAGGGCGACGGCAAATACGTTATCAACGCAGACGCTTGCATTGATTGCGGTAATTGCGCAGAGACCTGCCCCGTAGATGCTCCTAAGGCAGAGTAATTAAATTAAAAAACGAAAACGCCCTGTGGTCTCCACAGGGTGTTTCGGTTTAAGGTAGCTTATGGACAAATGTGAATTTTTGCCGTCGGGAGAAAAAGTCTTTTCCTCCCCCGATGTTTTTAAAATAGGTACCGATTCCTTTTTCCTTGCCGATTTCGTGAGAGCGGGAAAAAGCATGAGGGCAATAGATCTCGGCGCGGGCACCGGCGTTTTGGGGCTTGCGCTTTCAAAGCGTGTTAAAAGCTGTCTGCTCGTTGATAATTCCGAGGCAGCTTACACCTTGATTAACAAAAATATCGCGTTAAACGGGCTTTCTGAGCGTTACAGCGCTATGCTTTGCGATGTTTCCAAGCTTCCCGCCGAGTTAAACGACGCCTTTGATATCGCCGTTACCAATCCCCCTTATTACGAGGACGGCAGCGGCAAAATGCCCGCAACAAAGGAAATGGCTGCCGCGCGGCACGGCGATTTCAAAAGCTTTATCACTGCAGCGGCAAAAGTAATAAAATACGGCGGACTTTTATTTGCCGTATGTCCCGCGCAGCGTCTTTTCGAGTTTTCCGAAATCTCCTCCGATGCAGGTCTTTCAATAAAAAGGATAAGATTTATTAAAAAGGACAGCAAAAGCAGTCCGCACGCCGTGCTTATCGAGGCAAAAAAGGGTGCAAGGCAGGGCGTTATTACCGAGCCCGACATAATTACCAAGGAGTTATAAAATGGATTACAGCGGTCTTTACGTCGTTGCGACGCCTATAGGAAATTTAAACGATCTTTCTCCGCGCGCCGTCGAGGTTCTCTCGGGAGTTTCCCTCATCGCCGCGGAGGACACGAGAAATACCGGCAAGCTGCTTAATCATCTCGGAATAAAAAAAGAGATGATAAGTTACCACGCTCACAACATAGTCGAGCGCTCGGGCAAGCTTATTGAGAGAATGCAAAACGGAGAGAGCGTTGCCTTGGTAAGCGATGCGGGCACGCCCGCCATATCCGATCCCGGCGAGGAGCTTGTGAGGATATGTCACGAAAATGGCATAAGAGTTACCCCCGTTTCGGGTCCCTCCGCCGTTATAACCGCACTCTCGGCATCGGGCATGCCCACCGGCAGATTTACCTTCGAGGGCTTTTTGTCAACCGCACACAATTCGAGGAAGGAGCATCTTTCCTCTCTTGTTGACGAAAAGCGCACCATGGTATTTTACGAGGCGCCCCACCGTCTTTTGAAAACTCTTAAGGATATGGCTGAATATTTCGGCGACAGAAAGGTCGTGCTTGCGCGCGAGCTTTCAAAATATTACGAGGAGATAATTACCACTACCCTATTTGCCGCTATCGAAAAATACGAGCAAAAAGACCCCTTGGGCGAATTCGTCGTAATAGTCGGCGGCAAGCCCGAGGAGGAGATAATTCCCGATTACGACACCGCCGAGCAGATATATAACGATGCGCTTGCGCGCGGTCTTTCCCGCACCGACGCGGTAAAGGAAGCCTCCAAAAAAACGGGGCTTCGCAAAAACGATCTTTATAACCGCTTTGCAAATAAAGAATAAGAGGAGAAAGCTATGAAGCTTTTAAAGGCTTTGGGTTACTTTCTTACAGTAGTCGTTTCCGCACTTTTCATTTTAAGTCTTTCAATAAGCCTTCCCATTACCTTCCGTGAATTTTACTACGGAAGGATAGATCACTACGGCATTATCGAGGCAAGCGGCGAAAGCAGAGAAACTGTTATTACCGCATACGACGAGCTTCTCGATTCACTTACCTCAAACGCGCCGTTTAAAACGGGCGTTTTCTCCTGCAGTGAGGACGCCAAGGCGCATTTTATGGATTGCAAATTCCTCTTTCTTCTCGATTACGCCGTTTTGGGCGCAACATCTCTCTTTATGGTGGGATATGCGATCTATAAATTCAAGCGGCGCGCCGTAAAGAAAAAGGTCATTTCTCCCCTGTTTTTCGGCTCTCTGATCGCGATTTTCCCAATAGCCTTTTTCGGAATATATCTTGCGATAGATCAGTGGGAGGCTTACAAATTTTTTCACCAAATTCTCTTTTACGGCAAGTCAAACTGGCTGTTTGACATAACACGTGACGGAATTCTTGCCATTTTGCCGCAGCAATTTTTTATAGATTGCGGCGTTTTTATCGGCATTTCGGTAATCGTTCTGTCGCTTGTCTTTATAATTTTCAGCATTACCTCGCTGATTTTAGCCAAAAAACGCAAATAATTGCAAAAAATCGTTTAAAAACCTTGACTTTTTTAAAAAGGTAATGTATAATATTTCGTACCCTTGCTCTCAGAGATTGAGGGCCAAAGTCCAAAAGGAGGTAAATAAAACATGGAAAAAGTTATCCGTTCTTACGAGCTTGTCTACATCATCGACGCCGCTCTTACCGAGGAGGCTATTGCCGATACCGTTAAGAAGTTTGCCGATCTTATCGCAGCAAACGGCACCGTTGAGAAGACCGAAGAATGGGGCAAAAGAAAGCTTGCCTACGAGATCAATAAAAAGACCGAAGGCTACTACGTTTTCGTTTGCTTCAAGAGCGAGCCTGAATTCCCCGCCGAGCTTGACCGTATTTTCGGCATCACCGACGGCATTCTCCGTTCTATGATCATCAACCCCGAAGAATAATTTTAAGTGAGGTCTTTTAAAATGCTTAATTTCAACAAAGCAATGATATCGGGCAGAATCACTCGTGACCCTGAACTCAAGACCACCACGTCAGGTCTTTCGGTAACCTCTTTCTCGGTTGCCGTTAACCGCAGAGCAAGATCCGGCGAGCAGAGCGTTGCCGATTTCATCAACGTCGTCGCTTGGAGAAACACAGCAGAATTCGTTTGCAAATATTTCAAAAAGGGCAGCGGCATCTTCGTTGTGGGTCAGCTCCAGTCAAGAAGCTGGACCGACAGCAACAACCAGAACCGCGTAAACTGGGAAATTATTGCCGACGAGGTATATTTCGCCGAGTCTAAAAGAGATTCAGCCGAAAGCAACGGCTCCGAATTTATGAACACTCCGGCAGAGAGAAAAGAAGCAGCGGCTCCCGCTGTTGATTTTCAGGAGCTTATCGACGACGATGATAAGCTTCCCTTCTAATTTACGAAAGGAATGAAACTACAATGGCAGAAATGAACAACGCAGCAGAGAGACCTTCCTTTAAAAACAAAAAGAAGAAGAAGGTTTGCGCTTTCTGTGCAGATAAAAATCTCGTTATAGATTACAAGGATGCCGCAAAGCTCAGAAGATACGTTTCCGAGCGCGCAAAGATTCTTCCCAGAAGAATGACCGGCACCTGCGCTATGCACCAGAGAAAGATCACTACCGCTATCAAAAGAGCAAGATACATTGCACTTTTGCCCTACTCTGCAGACTAATTAAAAAAATTACGGCGTATCCGAAAAGGATACGCCGTTTTTTTATTGTTCTGAAACGTCAGTCCAAAAGTGAGAGCAAGGCAAGCTTGGGCTTTGCGCCTATGCTTTTTTGAGCTATCTCGCCGTTTTTGAAGATAATTACGGTGGGAATGCTCATTACCTCAAACTGCGCGGCAAGCTCCTCCTCTTCGTCGACGTTTACTTTCGCGACCGTTATATCGGGTCGCTCGTTTGCTATCTCGTCAATTATCGGGCCGAGCATTCTGCAGGGGCCGCACCACGATGCCCAGAAATCGACCAAAACGGTTTCATTTTCGGTTATTACCTTTTCAAAATCGTCCTTCGTAAGATGTAAAACTGCCATAAAAATTCTCCTTTACAAATATTATACCTTTAAGAATGCAACTTATTCTTAAGCTTTTGCAATATAGGCATTATTGCGATGAGCAAAAGCGAAAATACCGGAATTTCCACTATAAGTGAGATGCTTCTCGTTACAAGCAGCTCGAAAAAGCCCTTCGTCGAGAAGAAGAACCAAATGAGTAAGGTGTTTATCGGAAGATAAACGAAAGCCTGCGTTACCAAAACCGTTACGGGATATTTTATAAATCCGCGCGTTTTTTTAAGAAGCACGCCCGAAATGAGCCAAATGATAATAGGAGCTATTATATGTGCCGCGGCAAAGGCGGGATTATAAGCGCCGCCGGATGGGTTAAAGACAGTTGAAAGCAGATCGCATAAAAAGCCTGCCGCCATACCCACGGGCGCTCCGTAAAGAAGCGTTACGGCGTAGAGCGTTATAAGCCACACGGAAAACTGCTTTATAAGCACACCGCCTATCGGTATCTGCACCACAAAAAACGACAGCGCCGTGCCGAGCGCTATAAACATTGCCACGACGGTAATATCCGCCAAAACGAGTCTTTTCTTTCTCTTTGCCATAATTTCAATTCCTTTCTGCAATCCGCAAAAAGAAATTTAAAATACGGCTTGACCTTCGGTCCTGCCGCCTCGCATTATCTTTCGGCGGAACGGGAAAACGGTACCGCAGAGGCTAAACCCCTTTCGTTCGCACGACTGCTCCTGCCGAAACGACACTTCACGCACCGAGTTCTCAACTTTTTATTACCGCTTTGGGCGGTTTTATTTATTATATCATAACGGGATAAAAAATCAATAGCTTTTTTAAAAAATAAAAACCGCGTATAAAGCGGTTTTATATTTTTACTGTATCTGCTCGTACATATCGCTCGCATCGGCCTTAAGCGAGTGCTCTCTCACCGCAAGCACCTTATAGCTCGTGGTGTTTGCACCGAAGCGAATCGATATTACGTCGCCCACCTTTACGTCGTAGGAGGGCTTTACCGCCTTGCCGTTTACCGTAACGTGATCGCTTCCGCAAGCCTCGGCGGCAACGGTACGCCTTTTTATAAGACGCGATACCTTTAAATATTTGTCGATTCTCATAGTCTTGTGCCCTGCCTTATAAAATTCTGACGCCCTCTTTACAGAAGGCGTCATCATCTTTAATTAGTCAACTGCTTTCTTAAGGCCTGCGCCTGCTTTGAATACGGGAAGCTTTGCTGCCTTAATGTCGATAACCTCTTTGGTTCTGGGATTGCGGCCTTTTCTTGCTGCTCTCTTCTTTACGTCAAAGGTACCGAAGCCGACGAGGGTGACCTTGTCGCCCTTCTTGAGTGCGCCTTCTACTGCGCCGGTAAATGCGTTGAGTGCTGCTTCAGCTGCTTTTTTGGAAATTTTGGCATCTTCTGCCATGATGGCAACGAGTTCAGTCTTGTTCATTTTATTTTCCTCCGTTTTAAAATATTATAATTTATATACTGCCCGGGAAACAGTTGCCGAGCCTTATAACTGTTTTTTTGCCTTATCCCAATATTCGTTCTGTTCGTCAAACGAAAGCTGTGAGAAAATTTTTCCGTCATTTAAAGCAAGATGCTCGCACCTTTCAAAGCGCGTTACGAATTTATTCGTTGAATGAGTGAGTGCCTCCTCGGCGTTTACCTTTATAAATCTCGAAAGATTTACCGCGGAAAAGAGGAGATCGCCGAATTCCTCTTCAATATTATCTTTATTTCCGCTTTCTATTGCCTCCTTGAGTTCAGAAAGCTCCTCTGTGAGCTTTTCAATCGTTTCGGCGGTATTGTTAAAATCGAAATGCTCGTTTGCAGCCTTCTTCTGCACCTTCGACGCCCTCATAAGCGCGGGAAGAGCGGGAGAAACGCTTTTCATTACCGAGCTGCCGCTTTCAAGCGATTTTTCCTTTTTCTTAATTGCGTCCCAATTCTTAAGGACCTCGCCTGAATCGGAAACGGCAACGTCGCCAAAGACGTGAGGATGGCGCAAAATAAGCTTTTTGCAAATTCGGTCGGCAACGCCGTCGATATTGAAGCCGCCGTCGTCCTCCGAAATTTTTGCGTGAAAGACGACCTGCAAAAGCACGTCGCCAAGCTCCTCGCGCAAAAGCTCGGAATTTTCGGTGTCAATAGCCTCGACAGCCTCGTAGCACTCTTCGATAAGATTGTTTCTTATCGTTTTGTGGTGCTGTTCCCTATCCCACGGGCAACCGTTTTCGGACCGAAGTATCTCCATTATATCGACAAGGTCGTTAAATGTATAATCGGTCTTTTTTTTAAGATCTTCAACCTTTTTTGCATTATTATTTCTCTTACTATTCATTTTACTACTTTCTAAAACTTTTTTCAAGCATTTTTTCATTTTTTGTTAGATTTAGACAATAATTTAAGGTCATTTTTGGTGATTGTGCGAGTAATTATGGCCATAAACATATAACAAACGATAGCAACCGCCACAGAAGCTATAAGTGCGATGCCCGAATTTTCACCGAAAAAGCCCTCAAATGCCTTATATGAAAGCCACGCCGCCGCCGAGCTTACCGCCGCCGAAATAAGCGGCTTTACGATAGCGGGCATTACGGCGGGGAACATTCCCGTGTATTTTTTAAGCGATATGGAATTGAGTATTGCAAGCAGCATCATAGAAACTGCGGTGGATATGCCCGCGCCGTTAAGTGAAAGCTCGGGAATTCCGAGAAGGATATATGCAAGCGCCGTTTTTACAACGAGCGATATTACTATGTTTATTACCGGAATATGCTGTTTGTTTATAGCCTGAAGCACTCCCGTAAAGCAGTTTGAAAATGCAAGGAATATCATCGCGATGCAAAGAAATACCATTGAGCTTGCGCAATCGGCAAGATATTGGCTTTCGCCGAACAAAAATCTCAGTATCTGCTCGGGAAGCACCGCAATTCCGAGCGCTATCGGAAATACCACAACGCCGCAGATGCGAGAGGCAAGGTCGATATCCTTCTTTATAAGTTCTTTTTCACCCAGCGCGAAGTGCGAGGACACCGCAGGTATTATGCTCGTTGCGATGGCAAGTATTACGAAGGTGGGGAGAGTGTATAGGGTATAGGGCATCGAGCTGTATGCGCCCCACAGATCGTTTGCCGCAGAGGAGGTCATACCCAGATCCTGAAATCTGCCGAGTATGAGATAATTATCAACAGAGCCTGCCAAGGTGGTGGAGAGCGAGCCTATCATTATGGGAATGCTTATTGCAAAGAAGGATTTCGTGAGATATTTATAAGACATTGAGGGAACGCAGCGCTGATCGGCAAAAACGCCGCTCTTTTTACGTTTTCTTATCTTTCCCACAGAAAGAATAAGCAGATAGGAAAGCGCCGCGAAGCCAGATATCGCACCGCACATTATCGTGCCGCCCGCAACCTTTTCGGGAGATTCGGGGAAGAAAAATAGGAAAATATAGGCAAGAGCAAAGCCGGCTATCAGCTTTACTACTGCCTCAATAAGATTTGCAATGGATGAGGGAACCATATTCTGATTGCCCTGATAATAGCCCTTTATTACCGCGCCGACCGTAACGAGCGCCACCGCGGGAGCTATTGCCTTAACGGCGTAGTCGGCGCCGGGGTTTTGCATAAGCACCGCTATCTCTTTAGAGAAGAAGAACATTACCGCGCTTATCAAAAGGCTGAATAAGCCGTAGGTGAAAAGCGCCACCGCAAAGATGCGCTTCGGCTCGTTTCTGCGCTCCAAGGCGTTTGCCGTTGCAACCATTCTCGACATTGCAACAGGCAAGCCCGCCGTTGCAAAGGTGAGCAACACCGAATAGATCTGAAAGCCCGTTTGATAATAGCCCATTACCGAATCGCCTACGATACGGTAAAGAGGTATTTTATATACGGCGCTGAGTATTTTAACTATCGCGCTTGAAACAGCGATTATCAGGGTACCCTTCAATATCGTCTGTTCACTTCCCGTTGACCTGCTATCCAACTGCCCATCTCCCTTCGGTTTAATAAAAATACCTATATATTATACTACTTTGGTATGAAAATTACAACAGTTTTTTATAAGGTCATATTTAGACATAGAAAATATCGCGTTTTTCGCCCCCGTTTCTCCCGTTTTTACAGTAAATTCGGGCGGCTTTTGACCTTACTTATCTCATTCAAACGTTTTATGGCGACTTTTCGCAAATAGTGTAAAACGGTTTTGCTGGAAAGAAAATAAAAGCAATGGTAAAATATTTTTGCAAAACAGTGTGTGGGGTGCTTTTATTGAAGCTAAAGCTATTATATTTACCGATAAGCAAAATAATTACCGACGACGCCCTTTTTGACGGCGACGGCGCCGAGCATTTTTCGGCATCGGTAAAGCGCTACGGGCTTATTCGTCCCGTTACCGTTTTCAAATGCGGCAAGGGCTACCGTCTGCTCTGCGGAGAAAGAGAGCTTTACGCCGCCGAGCAGGCAGGGTTAAAATCGATTCCCTGCGCCGTTATAAAGGGAAACCCGACGGAGCTTTACGCCGCCGAGTGCTGTCGAAGGCTCTCCGTGTCGTCTCACTTTTTCGACAGATGTGAGCTTATTTCCGATTTTATCAACGAGTTTTCTCTATCAAAGGGCGAAGCCGCGTCGCTTTTAGTTCTTCCCGAAAGGGAGATATCCCGCGCTCTTTTGCTTTTGAAGATACCCGCCGCGGCACGTCTTATGTTAAAGGAAAACGGAGCAACCGAGGAGCAGGCGCTTTTGTATCTTCGCAAAAGCTTTCTTTTGAGTGAGGAATGTCAGGCAGCAAAAAGAGATATGCATATCAAAATGGCTTTTGACGATTACCGCATTTTCAAAAACACCATAGAAAAAACGGTGAAGAAAATAAACGAGGCGGGCATTGCCGCCTTCTCCGATTACAAGGAGATGGAAAAGGGGCTTACCTGCACGATAGAGCTGAAAAAAGAAAACGTCCCGAGCAAATAGGGTTATATTGTTAGCGAGTTTTTATTCTAACACAGAAAAAACATATCGAGATAGAACCAGCATCGCATTTGTAAGTACAAATACAGTTGGGCAGAAGCCCAAACCCACAGAGACAGAAAAAGAGAAGATTCGTATGTTGCTACGAGTCTTCTCTTTCTTTTGTCTGTAAAGTGATATGCTGACTAAAGTCAGCGTGATATTTTCTTTTAAAATTCCTCGCCTATGGCGAGATGATTTAAAAGAAAGTGATATTAAACCCTTACGGGTTTAGTGATATTCTATTCGCCGCAAACTGTCCGAAGGACAATATCACTATGCGTAGCATAATATCACTGCGAAGCAATATAACTCGCCGTCAGGCGAATAGAGTTGCAAAAATGTTCGTTAAGAACATTTCTGCATAGCTCGGGACTTATTTTATTTTGCAAGCTTGGCGCTCGTCTTTGCCATAAAGCTCTCTCTTTTTACCGAAAAGCGCTCGTGGTCGCACTCGCCGACTACTCCGAAGCTATCGGAAACGGTTATATGAAACTCAAAGCGTCTGCCGTCAACGGCGGTGAGAACGCTCTCGCAAACAAGCTCCATACCCACGGGGTCTGCCGAAAGATGCGAAAGATTAAGCTTGGTGCCTACCGTGGTGCAGCCCTCGGGAAGCATTGTCTCGATGCTCTCGGCGGCTGTCTGCTCCATCAGTGCCGCCATCTGAGGAGTGGCGTAAACGGGCAAAAGTCCGCTTCCAACCCTTGCGGCTGTCATTTCGTCGGTTACCGTTATCTTTTTAACGTTTTTTATTCCTGCTTCTATTGACATTATGCTTTACCTGCCTTTTTTCATTTATTTTATTATAACTCACAACGCAATATTTTTCAATATCATTTTGTTTGCCTTGACTATTTTGCTTTAAAATGTTAGAATAATTATATAATTTGAGTTTTTGGAGAAAAATATTATGGAATACGGTTTTTTCGCTTTTCTTTCAAGAGTTAAATATATTCGCCGTTGGGGTCTTATGAGAAACACGCGGGACGAAAATCTTGCCGAGCACACGCTTGAAACGGCAATGCTCTCGCACGCCCTTGCAATAGTGGGTAACCGCGTTTTTCAGAAGGATCTCAACGCCGACAGAGCCGCTACCCTTGCCATTTTTCACGACGCGACCGAAACCATAACCGGCGATATGCCCACTCCCGTCAAATACTTTTCTCCCGAGATAAAGGCAGCCTTCGACGGCGTTGACGCCGTTGCAAAGGAAAAGCTTCTTGCAATGCTGCCTTCAGAGCTTCAGTCCGACTATGCCGACGTTTTCTATTTCGATGGTGACGAATATCTTAAAAAGCTTATCAAGGCAGCCGACACCCTCTCTGCCTACATCAAGTGCATCGAGGAGCGTCTTGCCGGCAATAAGGACTTTTTGAAGGCTGAAAGATCCATAAAAAAGCGCCTTTTGGGCTATTCGCTTCCCGAGGTCGATTACTTTTTGGAAAAATTTATTCCGGCATACGAAAAAACTGTTGACGAAATGTAATTTTACTGTTATAATAAGCTTATCTGAGGCAGCCGATCTTTTCGGCACCGAGGAAATACAATATCTCGCCTACCCGAAGGTGCTTCTGACGGGGTGGAAATCGCAAAGCGTGCTTTCCGAGGTGGGAGTGCGTTTTTTTATTTTCAAAGGAGAATGTCGTTATGGAAAAAAGACTCGGTGTTGCGGGAATAATAGTTGAGAATAAGGCGTCTGTTGCCGCTCTTAATGAGATCCTGCACGAATACGCTCACATAATCGTGGGCAGAATGGGTATTCCCTACCACGACAGAGATGTTTCGGTCATCTCGCTCATTCTCGACGGCACGAACGACGAGATAGGCGCCATGACGGGCAAGCTCGGCAGGCTTAACGGCATCTCTGTAAAAACAGCTCTCTCAAAAACAGGCTTTGCAGGCGAAAAAGGAAATGGTTAAAATGTTAAACAAAATCAAAAAAATCACCGCGGCAGTGATGGCAGTCTGCCTTTTTGTCGCACTCTTTGCGGGCTGTGCTCCGCAAAACAAAGCCGACGTTAAGATAGCGGCTTTAAACGGCCCCACCGGTATGGGTTTTGCAGGTCTTTTCGGAAAGATAGAGGACGGAAAGACGGTTGACAGCTACAAGGTAGACCTTTACGGCGCACCCACCGACGTAAACGCCCTCGTCATCGGAGGCAAGGTGGATATTGCCGCAGTTCCCGCAAACGTTGCCGCAACTCTTTACAAAAAGACAAACGGCGCGATAAAGATAATTGCGATAAATACCTTGAGCGTTATGTATATTCTCTCAAAGGACGGCTCCGTAAGCTCCGTTGAGGACTTAAAGGGCAAAACCGTTTATATGGCAGGTCAGGGGGCAACTCCCGAATATTCGATGAGATATATCCTTGAGAGGAACAATATCACCGATTGCAACATCTCCTTCCTGTCGGAGCACGCCGAGGTCGTTACCCAGGCAGTAGCAGGAAATGCCGACGTAGTGCTTCTCCCCGAGCCGCAGGTATCGGTCCTTCTTTCCAAAAACAAGGGCTTTGAGATATCGCTCGATATCAACGAGGAGTGGAACAAGGTGAGCGACGCCGCTCTCTCAATGGGCGCTCTTATCGTTTCAAACGACTTTGCCGAGAAATATCCCGAGGCACTCGGACGCTTTTTGAAGCTTTACAAGGAATCCGTCGACTACGTCAACGCTAACGTTGACGAGGCAGCGGCGATAATTGCGCAAAAGGGCATAGTTCCCAATGAGGCTCTTGCAAAATCGGCAATTCCCAACTGCAACATTGTTTGCATTACGGGTGCCGATATGAAGACAAAGCTTTCACCCTTCTTTGAGGTCCTTTACAATTCAAATTCCGCATCGGTGGGAGGAGCGCTTCCGGATGATGCATTCTATTACACGGGTAATTAACAACAAATATTTTAAAGCTGTCTTTGCCGCGTTCCTTTGGCTCGCGGTATGGCAGGCAGTGTATTTTGCAGTGGGAAGCGATCTTGTTATCGCTTCCCCTCTCACCGTTTTAAAAACGCTCTTTGGTTTCGTTAAAAGGGCAAGCTTTTGGTCGGCGGTATCTCTTACCATAGCGAGAATCGCCGCAGGCTTTCTGCTCGGCACCGTTTTCGGCGTTTTGTTTGCCGTTATCTGCCGACGCTTTTCCCTTTTAAACACCCTGCTTGCGCCGATGCTCAAAATAATCCGCGCAACGCCCGTGGTATCCTTTATAATACTTGCGTGGATATGGATAGACCGCGGCTTAATTCCCGTTTTTATAACGCTTCTTATGGTGCTTCCGATAGTTTGGGAGGCGGTCTATACGGGAATAGGCGAGATACCCGTTAAATTCAAGGAGCTTGCAACGGTCTTCTCGCTTTCTCTTCCGAAAAGGCTTTTTAAGATATATATTCCCTCGGTGCTTCCCTTTTTCAATTCGGCGGCGGTCACCTCGCTCGGTCTTGCCTGGAAATCGGGCATTGCCGCAGAGGTCATCACTCAGCCCGAATTTTCGATAGGAAGCGGGCTTTACAATGCCAAGATATATCTTGAAACGGGCGAAATATTCGCTTGGACCACCGTCGTGGTGCTTTTGAGCGTGCTTCTCGAAAAGCTTTTGTCAAGAGCACTTAAAAAGAGATCGGAGGCGTTTAAAAATGGTTGAGATAAATAACCTTGATTTCGGCTTCGCATCTCCCCTTTTCGAAGGCTTTAGCTACTCCTTCGGCGACAGCGGCATAGTTGCCGTTACGGGAGGCTCGGGCAAGGGCAAATCCACTCTTTTGAATATCATCGCAGGTCTTATCAAAACGGACGCCGTTAAAAAGGACGGAGGCGTCGCCTTTCTTTTTCAGGATAACAGACTTTTACCGTGGCTAACTGCGAAGCAAAACGTCGAGCTTCTTTCAAACGGTGCCGACGCCGACGATCTTCTTTCCAAGGTAGGTCTTTCAAATTTCAAGGATTATTACCCCCGCGATTTAAGCGGCGGTATGCAAAGGCGAGTTTGCTTTGCCGCTACCTTGGCTGCAAACGCCCCGATAATCCTCCTTGACGAGCCCACGGCAAACCTCGACCTGGAAAACGCCGAGATAATAAGGCGTCTTACAAAGGAAGCTTCGAAAAAGGCTCTCGTGATAATCGCCTCTCACTCCGAGGAGGATATCGCAATAGCCGACAGAGTTATTTCATTATAAAAATAAAAAAAGCAGAGCAAAAATTGCTCTGCTTTTTGTTTTTTTAAGGTAGATTATTTAATGACCTTTGCGTAAACAAGAATGAGAAGAATAAGACCTACAAGGCAGTAAAGACCGAAAATTCCGGAAATTGCTCCTACGATCCAAGCAATAATAGCACCGATAATAGGAATGATTGCGATTATACCGGTAACGATTCCCAAAACAGTGGGTGCAAGGATGTAGATGAGAAGATTGATAACAAACTTCTTGGTGTCAGCAGCGTTAAAGCTCAAGGGGAAAATTTTCTTTAAAATATCCATTTTCAAAACTCCTTTTAAAATTTTATATTAACATTATAATACATTTTCAAAGCTTTTGCAACCGAAAAATACAAATCGTTTTGTATTTTTCGTTTTTTTATCCGCCACGTTACAGTTAATGGAAATTATTTTGCAAAAAGTCCCGTAAACCAGCCCCAAACGGTAAATCCGTCGGCAAATTGGAAGGTAACTATTCCTATTACAAACAGCACCGCGATTATTACGGGCAAAACGTAGGTAAGATAAGGACGGAGGATCTTGGGCATTTTAAGTCCCTTTCCGGCGTTTGCTTCGGCAATGAAATTATCAAAGCCCCAGCCCTTTTTGCTTACGCAGAAAAGAACGTAGCAAAGCGCACCCAAGGGAAGCAGGCAGTTGCTTACCAGGAAGTCCTCAAGATCGAGTATCGAGCTTGACGAGGTGAAGGGAGTGAAGCCCGACCACAGATTGAAGCCGAGAGCGCAGGGCACCGAAAGGACAAGCACCGCAACGCCGCAGATAACGCAGGTCTTTACTCTGCCCCAGCCCGTAAGCTCCTTTACGCAAGCGAGAATGTTTTCGAAAACCGCAACGATAGTGGTCATTGCCGCAAAGAACATAAAGAGGAAGAAGAGCGAACCCCATATCCTGCCGCCGTCCATATTATTAAATACCTTTGCCATTGCCACGAACAAAAGACTCGGTCCGGAGCCGGGCTCTACGTCAAAGGTAAAGCAGGCGGGGAAGATAATAAGACCTGCGGTGATGGCAACGAAGGTATCAAGCACGAGAATATTTACCGATTCGCCGAGCAGTGAGCGTTCCTTGCCGATGTAGCTGCCGAATATTGCCATTGAGCCGATGCCGAGGCTCAAGGTAAAGAAAGCCTGATTCATCGCCGCAACTATAACGTTGCCGTTTATTTTGGTAATATCGGGAGTAAGATAGAAGGAAAGTCCCTCCTTGACACCCAAAAGAGTGAAGCTGTTTATTGCAAGAATTACCATAAGGGCAAGCAGAGCAAGCATCATATACTTGGTCACTCTTTCAACGCCCTTTTGCAGACCGAAGGAAAGCACCAAAAATCCGAGCACTACTACTATTGCCATAAAGCCCACCATAATTGCGGGATCAGAGAGCATATTTCCGAAAAGCTGCTCCGATTGCTCGTTTGTTATACCCGTCATATCACCCGATACGAAGCTTACGAAATAGTGAAGTATCCAGCCTGTAACGGAGGTGTAGAACATCATAAGCAAAAAGTTTGCCGCAAGCGCCGCATAGCCGTGAAGATGCCATTTCTGTCCGGGTCTTTCAAGCTTCTGATAAAGCCTTACCGGTCTGCTCTGACTTGCTCTTCCGAGAGAAAACTCCATTACCATGACCGGCAGACCGAGTATTGCCAAAAAGAGCAGATATATCAATACGAATATTCCGCCGCCGTACTGACCTGCCATCCACGGAAATTTCCAAACGTTGCCGACGCCGATGGCACATCCTGCGGAAAGCAGTATAAAGCCAAGGCGGCTCCCAAATTTTTCTCTTTGCATTTCATTTTCTCCGTTTTTGTAATATTTTGTAAAATTATAACACGTAAAAAGAAAAACCGCAATGCTTTTATAAAAATTGCGGTCCGTTAAGTATATTTTAAGGATTATAATATCCGTTCCTTCATATGCCGCAGGCATATATCATCGCACGACAGTGCGATATCATATCGAAGATATATCACCCGTTCCGACAGGAACGGATATCATTGTAAAAAGCACTAAAAGTAGTACCTATTATTTGGTCTTTTTCTCATTTTCTCTGATTTCTTGTAGTGAATATGTTTTACCGCAAGTGGCACATAAAAACTCTGTCCAAATAAATTTGATGTTTCCTATCATATAGGTGTCACCGGAAGAAAAATCATAGTCTTTTGCTTCCTCGGAATTTGAGTTGACAATCTTTGATACCTTGGTCGTTGTAAGCAAATTCATACAAGTAGGGCAATAATGCTTCTTGAATCGCACCCAAAACGGTCTTGACCATTCTCTTTTAACACCGTGGATTTTCAAGCGGATCACCTCTTTCGGTTTTATTATATCATAAAATGTTGTATTTTTCAATGATATATCGCTGACGCGATATGATATACGGCTAACGCCGTATGATATACTTGCTTCGCAAGTATGATATAATATCCGTTCCTCCATACGCGAAGCGTATATCATCGCTCGCAGAGCGATATCATATCGAAGATATATCACCCGTTCCGTGAGGAACGGATATCATTGAAAAAAGTCACCTTTGTAGGTAGACAAAAGTGACTTTTTTCGTGCGAAAGAGCGACCAAAAGTAGTGTGAGTAGGGGTAAGAACGACCAAAAGTAATGTAATCACTTCAAATCTTCACTATATACAAACTGCGTATTGATAGGAATTTTAAAAAAGTCATTATCCCCATTGTCAATCAATATAAGGGTGTTCTTATCCTTAATCTCAAATTCAAATGTTGTGCTTTGTGAAGTGGCAATAATCTTTCCGTCTGCAATTTTATAAGAGCCATATTCCTGATAAGAAACTACAGAACCGGCACCAAAACGAAACTCATTGTTATCTGTATCAAGCGACAGATACGGCGTTAACATTTCTTCATAATCGCCAACAGCATAATAACTACCGGAAAGAACAGGGGTTGTATCAGAATCACAACCTACGAATAAAAATAGCATCAACAAGCAAATCAAAAAACAAATAATTCGTTTCATTTTATACTCTCCTTTAATGTTTTACAGCTTGAAATCAACATTCGTCTGATTCGACCGCAAAGATTTCTATGCTTTTTATAGATTTCTTCATCAATCGCATTCGTATTGAACAATAAACGTAACCAACCTTCGGTTTCGCTACATTCCTTAAGAGCAATTTCAAATTTTGAAAGCATATCCGCTTTACTCTGCCCATAATTTGCTTCACGGATATTTGCATAAATACTGCTTGAACTTTTACGAATTTGGAAAAGAGTGTTAGACGGGGCCTTAATGCTTTGACAAAGCAATTCAATTTCAGTTGCAAGCTGCTCAGAATATATCAGCAAATAATTTTTCGGCATATAATCACTTCTTTCAAGAGAATTATACTACTTTTCCACAAATAAATCAAGGCGAAGCCTTGTATATCATCAATTCCGTAGGAATTGCATATCATCAACACGCAGTGTTGCATCTCATCAAGCCGCAGGAGGATGCACGCTGACGCGTGATGAGATACAGCCCCAAAGGGGCTGATGATATACACGACTGCGTCGTGATGATATGCCAAGCCTGCGGCTT